>NZ_JBAKIA010000013.1:0-164492 GCF_037783265.1 Roseibium algae | reverse complement strand
TCCGCCTGCCTCAACACCGCCATGATCTGTGCGTCGCTGTATCGTCCGTTCTTCATCAAAAATCTCCTCAGATATCTTGCCGAGAAAATTCTACTTTTGAACACCACTAATTTTAGGGGGGATTACCGGGGGATCTTGCGGTATTCACTTTGTGATAGTGTCACCGGTCAGGCTTTTCGACTGCGGGCGGGTATCGGTGAGGATTCCCCAAGGTCGAAAGCGATCAAGCCATGGGATGAGGACGGACCGGGAGGCTAAGGGATTGCCTCATACTCAGAGGTCATCCCCGACTTGTTCGGGGATCCAATCCACTCTGCGGCAAAGGTCAGCGGGTTGAAACCGGATATAGCAGCCGACTGCCCGTTGGGATCGTTTCGACGGCGATGTCACGCCTGCCTTAACGCCTGCGGATCCAGTTTTATCGATCCGAATTCTCCATTCCCTCCGGAAAGTCTTGCACCTTGCGGAAGGAGTGGGCATGTAGGCCCTGTGTATCATTCAATCAATCATTCCACCCTGTCCCTTGTCGACCTCGGTTGGTCCGAGTTTTTTGACGATCAGATCGGGTCCGACGAAACGGGTTTGGTCCCGGTGCGTGTCGCGACGGTTCATCGGTCCCGGATGACGGCTCAATCTGTGGCTGGCCCGGTCAAGCTGCGGCTTCCGCCCAAGACGAACACAGCGTATTTTGCCGTGGGGGACTGGGTGCTGACGGAGCCGCGAACGCACCTGCTCGTGCGCCTGCTGGAACGGCATACCCTGCTGCAGCGTCAGACCGAGGGTGCACGTACGTCGCAATTGATCGCCGCGAATGTGGATACGCTCTTCATCGTTACGTCCTGCAACGAAGATTTCAATCACGCCCGGTTGGAGCGCTATCTGGTTCTGGCCAACGAGGCCGGAACGACCCCGGTGGTTGTCCTGACCAAGGCCGATCAAACGGCTGATGTGTCGCCGTTTCTGCAAAAGGCTGCAGAGCTTCAGCGCGATCTTGACGTCGTTGCGGTGAATGCGAAATCAGACGAGGCGATGACCGCCCTGGCGCCTTGGTGCGGGGCTGGGCAAACCGTTGCGCTTGTCGGATCCTCTGGGGTCGGCAAATCAACTCTGCTGAACACCCTTGCGGCCAAGTCGTCCGAGACGGCGCAACCGACAGGCGGTATTCGCAAGGGTGACGACAAGGGACGCCACACCACAACGTCGCGTTCGCTTCATCCCATCATCGGTGGTGGCTGGGTGATTGATACGCCCGGAATGCGGACACTGCATGTGGGCGATGTGGGGATAGGTCTGGACATCTTGTTCTCGGAGATCATGGAACTTGCGCCGCAGTGTCGATTCCGGGATTGCAGCCACACGCAAGAGCCGGGGTGTGCGGTTCAGGCTGCGGTTGCGGCTGGAACCCTCGACCCGGAGCGCCTTGCCCGATGGCGAAAACTTGCCGAGGAAAACCGGGGGAACAGCGTAACTGAATCCGGGCCTCGCGGAAACAAGACCCCCGAGTTTCGCGGCAAACGACGTTAGGCCCAGCGATGGGGGCGGTCTGCTGGAATCCTGTAAATCTGGCTTCCTAGCCCCTTGCTCTGTGATCATCGGCTCACGTTCGCTGATCAAGTGCGTATGTTGTGATGCGGTCCTGAATATGGGGTCAAATGTTGGCAGGGCTGCTCAAATTCACCTTCTGTTTACCATAAATGTGTTGCTAATGACGCAACGTTATTTTTCGAGGCTTGCTTATGTCTGCCTTGTTGCGTTTTCCGTTTTCATGCTCGGCCAAACACTTTGGCGGAGCCTGCCCGAGGGTTCTTTGAGAGCCGATATGAGGTGCCTGGTATGACATCTACGATAAGCCGCCGCAGTTTTGTCGTGGGTCTTCCGCTTCTTTTGGCAGCTTGCGGGAGCCGCAGACCTGCGCGGCTGCCAGCTGGATGGGGCTTTCTTTCGGCTGGAAAACCGGATTATGCCTTGGCCTATGCGCCAGTCACAGATGGCGGGTTTTCGTTGCCGGGTATTCAGTATCAGGACTTTGATGAGCAGTTTCTCAGGCAGTCGGTCTATTATTCGACGCGCTATCCGGCGGGGACCATCGTGGTCGACCCGGCCAAGAAGTTTCTGTATCTGATCCAGTCACGCGGGCGGGCCATGCGCTACGGGATCGGTGTCGGGCGGGCCGGGTTTGCCTGGAATGGCGAGGCCAAAATCGGCTTCAAGCGGGAGTGGCCCAAGTGGTTCCCACCTGCAGAAATGATTGCCCGTGAGCCACACCTTGAGAAATACCGGGACGGTCAGGCAGGCGGTCCGCGCAACCCGATCGGCGCACGTGGTCTTTATCTCTATCAGAACGGCCGGGACACGCTGTACCGGATCCACGGCACCAACGCGCCGAACAGCATCGGCACCAATGCCTCAAG
The DNA here is from genome assembly GCF_037783265.1 of Roseibium algae. Lineage (NCBI taxonomy): Bacteria > Pseudomonadati > Pseudomonadota > Alphaproteobacteria > Hyphomicrobiales > Stappiaceae > Roseibium > Roseibium algae. The sequence goes on along the minus strand of NZ_JBAKIA010000013.1, from coordinate 162,081 downwards.
TGGCTGTATCCGCATGTGGCAGCAGGACATCATCGATCTGTATGGCCGGGTCGAAGTCGGAGCCCAGGTTGTGGTTCTGGGGGCGAGTTGATCTCAGCTGCCGATTTTTTCAGCCATGACGGATATGGTCTGGACGTAGACGCTGGCCTTGTTCCATTTTTTCAGCACCTTGTAGTTTGCGGTGCCTGGTCCCCATGGTTGGCCTTTGCGCCAGCCGTGTTTGGCAAGATAATTGGCTGTTGAAGCCAGAACATCAAGTATGGACCGGATCAGGTCAGCGCGGCCGTTTCGGTCATAATCGACAGCGTATTTGACATAGGACGATGCCAGAAACTGGGTCTGGCCGATTTCGCCGGCCCAAGCGCCGCGCATTTCCTCGGGAGCCATGTCGCGCCGCTGGACGATGGTCAGAGCTGCGACCAGTTCGTTGGTGAAGAATTGCGAGCGGCGGCAGTCATAGGCTAGCGTGGCCAAAGACTGGATCACCGGCATTTTACCGGAAAATCCGCCGTAATTGGTTTCCAGGCCCCAGATCGCCAGAAGTATCGGGGTAGGAACGCCGTATTTCTTTTCGACCTTTTTGAAGATGCGGGCATAGGTTTGCCCAAGTTTCTGGCCGCGCCGGATCATGGCGTTGTTGACGCGCTTTGCATAAAACTGTTCAAAGCTGAGCTTGAAGGATTTTTGATTGCGTTCCAGCCGGATGACTTTTGAATTGTATTTGACGTTTTTCAGCGCATTGCGCGCGACGCGTTCCTTGATGCCGTGTTTCGGCGCTTCCTTGATGAACGCCTGACGCCAGGCATCAAATCCGTTCGGTCCATTGCCGCAGGTCGCAGCGAAGGCCGAGCTGCTTAGAACGGCCATATGTCCAAGAAAGGCGATCATGATTAGGCGCATAGGATCCTCACCGTGCTGTCAGGTCTTTTTGACAATCTATCATCATCAAAACGTAGCGTCATCGGTAAGTTCTGCGGAACGGCGTACCGGGTTTGGTCCGCGTATGGGTGTTCCTGCACAGCTTTTCGAAAGCATGATTTCTCTTGCTATCTTTTTTGTAGCGAATTATTGCTATTGAAAATGTAGCGAAATGTGATTGTCATGATTGTTTTTCTCCCGGTTCTGGCGTCGCTTGTCGCATCGTTTGGTTGGGCGACGGGTATTGTTCTGGCACAAGCCCCTGCGCGGGCCCTTGGCGCATTTGAGTTTACGCGTATCCAGCTGATCGCATGTTCTGCAATCGTTGCGCTGTTGTGTTCGGCTCTGGGGTATTGGCAGAGCGTTGACTGGCAGGCCTGGCCTGCATTTGTGTTGAACATTGGCTTGGGGATTTTTCTCGGCAATCTGGCGATGATTGAATGTTTGCGGCGAGGCGGACCGCGGCGTACCGAGCTGTTGTTGTGCCTGAAAGCACCGCTTGTTGCTGCGATGGCGTATCTCTGGCTTGGGGAGGTGCTGCAGCCTGGAGACATTGCCGGTGCAGTTTTTGTGCTGGCCGGAATTGGCTTGGCCATTTTCTACGGCAATGATCCATCTGTCGAAAGTGAACGGATGAGCGGCGGTTTGTTGCCGGTTGTTCTTTTGGGGGCTGGGGCTGCCGCCTTGCAGGGGTTTGGCTATCTGGTCGTCAAACCAATGTTGCTGTCCGGAACAGAGCCTTTGGCGGTCTCTGCCGTACGCCTGCTGGGCGCGGCACTGTTGATTTCGGTGATCGGTCTATGGCCTGCGAAAGCATTCAGGTCTGATGCAGATCTTACGACGATGCTGTTGGCGCGGACCATTCTCCCGGGCTTCATCGGCTATGTGGTGGCATCGTCCCTGCTGCTCTATGCCTTTGCCAATCTCCCTGCCGGGTTGGCGGCGGTGCTGGGCTCGCTCTCGCCGGTTTTCGTGCTTCCCGTCCTGTGGCTCAAGGAGCGGCGACCACCGCGCCCGCAGGCTCTTTTCGGCGCTGCACTCGCGGTGGTCGGGGCCTCGATCATTATGATTTTCTAGTGCGGCAGTCCTAGCCGCGACCTCGATAGGGCTGCACGCCTTGTTCCGGGATCCAGACGTCTGCTGGCTGTGGGCCGGTCTGGTAAAAGACGTCGATGGGAATGCCGCCGCGCGGGTACCAATAGCCGCCGATGCGGAGCCATTTTGGCTCCAGAAGGTCTGCGATCCGCTTGGCGATGGAGACGGTGCAATCTTCATGAAATGCGCCGTGGTTCCGAAACGAGCCGAGGAACAATTTCAGGGACTTGCTCTCTACAAGCCATTGATCCGGCACATAGTCGATCATCAGATGAGCGAAGTCCGGTGCGCCTGTGATCGGGCACAGCGAGGTGAATTCCGGTGCGGTGAAGCGCACCAGATAGCCAGTGCCGGCCTGCGGATTTGGCACCCGCTCCAGAACCGCCTCTTCAGGGGTTTGCGGCAGTTCTGTTGCTCCGCCGAGCTGGGTCAGGTTTTCGTAAATGCTTTTGTCGGTCATGGGTCTAAACTCCGCGAAGGTTGCCCCAGATCAGGGTGTGAAGCTGCGGCAGAACGGTGGCGTCAAACCACCGGTCGTTCGATACCTTGTCGATCAGCCAGCGCATGCGCACCATGATGCCATCAAGGTCGATTTGAGCCAGAGTGCTTTCAGCCTTGTCATCTTCAGCTGGCGGGGGCGTGTGATTGCCGGGCTGCAGGTACATGGGCAAATCAGGATGTCTGTCTGCGACCTCGCGGGCGTAGGCGTAGTCTTCGTCATCGAAGACAACGACTTTCAGCACGATGTCTGTGTCCTGACCTGCAAGCCGAATGCAGTCATATAGGGCGTCCCAGTCGGTTTTCATGCCGCTGGAGGGTGGTTTTGGGCTCAGCGTCAGAACGTCGAGGTCTGCAAACCAGTCTTTTGCAAGGCTGCCCTGTGTTTCCAGAGCGAAGCGATAGCCGTTTTCCTTGCCAAGGGCGATCAATTCGCTGAGCGGCTGGATCGCCGGATTTCCTCCGGACAGTGATATTGTCAAAGGCGTGCCACCGGACAAGGCTTCGACCTGCATCATGATGGCCGAGGCCGTCATGGGAGCCCAGCTGTGTCGGTATTCGCTGTCGACTGCGTGCAGGGTGTCGCACCAGGAGCAGCGATAGTCACAGCCACCGGTGCGCACAAAGACAGTAGGTTTGCCGACCAGAAACCCTTCGCCCTGAATGGTCGGGCCAAAGATTTCGCTGATGCGGATTGGGCTGTTGTTCGATGTTACCGGGGTCTTTGCCTGCAGAGATGGGGCGCTCATGGCCGGTACTCTGCGCAGGTCTTTGGCGTTTCCTTGACGCGGACTGCCGAGATCTCGGGCCAGCGGGCCTTGCACCAGTCATGGAAATGTTTGGCCAACCGTTCGGCGGTGACGCACTCATCGCCGAGGACATCATTCAGGTGCCGGTGATCGAGTGTGTCATCCACATAGGCCTTGAAGGCGCTCAATTCCCGGTAGTCCCGAACGAAGCCTGTGCTGTCCAGCGTGTCAGACTGCAGCTCTACCTCGACCACATAATTGTGGCCATGCAGGCGTGAGCAGGGATGGTCCTCCGCCAAACCAAAGAGCTGATGCGAGGCAGAGAAGTGGAATTCCTTGAAGATGCTAAACATTGCAGGCCGCCTTCCAGAATTCTGTGTCCTCATAGAGGGTCGGGTCCGGGTTGCCAGCCAGATGGAAGGCCTCACGCCGTTCGACGCATGTGCCGCAGCGGCCGCAGTGGCTTTCGCCGCCCTTGTAGCAAGACCAGGTCTGGGTGAAATCGATACCAAGGCGCAGGCCCTCAGCGGCGATGTCAGCCTTGGTCTTATGGACGAATGGCGCGTAGAAGCGGATGTCGCCCATGCCTTCAAGCGCGTGGCGTTGCATGGTCTCAAAAGCCTCAACGAAGCCTGGCCTGCAGTCCGGATAGATGAAGTGATCGCCGCCATGGACTGCCGCTGCAACAGCTTCTGCCCCGCGCGATGAGGCAATGCCGAATGCGATGGCCATCATGATGGCGTTGCGGTTCGGAACCACCGTGGCCTTCATGCTGTCCTCGGCATAATGGCCGTCCGGTACATCCACATCGTCAGTCAGCGCCGAGCCGGAAAGCTGTTGGCCGACATTGGCAATATCGATCAGCGTATAGTCGGTCTTCAGGGTCTCGGCGCAGGTTCTGGCGTAGGCCAGTTCCTTCTTGTGCCGTTGGCCATAGTCGAAAGAGACAAGGCCGATGAGTTCATTTTCGCGTGCAACCTTATGCGCAAGCGTGACGGAATCCAGTCCGCCAGAGCAGATGACTAGTGTTTTCATTTTGGTCCCTTGTTTTCGCGTGAGCCGATGAGGAGATCCTCAAACGACTGCCACCGGGTGGGCTGCGACCGGTGTTTTGCCCTTATGGCAAGTGCGGCCTTCTAACAGGATGAAGCGAAAAGGAAAGGGAAATTTGAAGTGGTCTTGCTGTGTTTGGAGAAAAGCCTGCTTGAGAGAGAACGAGTGCGGTTGAGGTTTGGGGATTGCTCTCAATCGGGCTCTATTGCGCTGCAGCACGAGTGGAGCTAGGCTCCGGCTCCATTTCCCTTAGTGACGGATCATGCATGCTTGAGCAAGCTGGCAATTATGAAGCGCTCCTTGCCAATTTTCGTTGGCAGATCCCGGAGACCTACAACATCGCGCAGAGCGTCTGTGATCGTTGGGCGCTGCAGCAGCCGGATCGTCTGGCCATTCGTCATGTGCGTGAAGACGGGCCTTCCGAGGACTGGAGTTTTGGTGCGCTTTGCGGTGCTGCCAATCGCTTTGCCAATGCGTTGAAGGCAAAGGGCATCAGCCGGGGAGATCGGGTGGCTTTGCTGTTGCCACAGGCACCTGAGACAGCGATTGCCCATCTTGCGACTTACAAGCTTGGCGCTGTCGCCGTGCCGCTGGCTGCGCTCTTCGGGCTGGAGGCGCTCAAGTACCGACTGTCGAATTCCGGCGCCAAGGCGCTTGTGACGGATGCTGCGGGTCTTGCCAAGCTCAGCCAGATCAGGGATGCGGTGCCGGGACTTCAGCTGGTGATTTCGATTGATGGGCCGGACAGCCAGGTCGATGATTTCAACGCACTTCTTGAGCAGGGTTCTGATCGTTTCCAGACACTGCTGACGTCGCCGGATGATCCGGCGATGATGATCTACACCTCTGGCACGACGGGGCAGCCAAAGGGTGTTTTGCATGGCCACCGGGTTTTGCTCGGTCATCTGCCCGGCATCCAGATGTCGCAGAACTTCATGCCGAAGGCGGGTGATTTGTTCTGGACGCCGTCTGACTGGGCCTGGGCGGGCGGATTGCTCAATGCGCTGTTTCCGGCGCTGCACTTTGGCGTGCCGGTGGTGTCCTTCGGATTCAAAAAGTTCGATCCGGAGCGCGCCTTTCAGGTGATGCAGGATGAAGGGGTCCGAAATGCCTTCATTCCACCGACCGCCTTGAAAATGTTGCGGTCTGTCGACAGTCCGGCAAGTCGCTATGATCTGAAATTGCGCAGCGTTGGATCGGCTGGTGAAGCGCTTGGGCGAGAGACCTATGATTGGTTCTCCGAAGAATTTGGTTTTAACGTCAATGAGTTCTACGGGCAGACCGAATGCAACGCGGTGCTTGGATCTTGCAAGAGTGCAGACGTGTCCAGATCTGGGGCCATCGGCAAGCCAATCCCGGGGCATGAGGTTGCGATTATTGATGGTGAGGGCAATGTGTTGCCACCGGAGAGCCTCGGTCAGATTGCGGTGAAGTGGCCTGACCCGGTGATGTTCCTGACTTATTGGGACAATCCGGAGGCCACGGCAGACAAATTCATTGGCGACTGGATGGTTACGGGCGATCAGGGGCTGATGGATGCAGACGGTTATGTTCATTTCGTTGGCAGGGATGATGATGTCATCACGTCGGCAAGTTACCGGATCGGGCCGGGCGAGATCGAAGATTGCCTTTTGACCCATCCTGCGGTCGCCTTGTCGGCAGCCATAGGCAAGCCGGATCCGCTCAGAACGGAGATCGTCAAAGCCTATGTGGTTGTAAAGCCCGGCATTGTTGCGGATGCGGATCTGGAAGGGGAAATTCGCGCCTATGTTCGCCAGAGGCTGTCAGCGCATGAATATCCGCGCGAGATCGAATTTGTTCCAGATCTGCCGATGACGACAACCGGCAAGGTCATTCGTCGGAAGCTGCGCGAAAGGGCGCAGGATGAAACCGATCAGCCTGTGTAAGGTGGATTGTGTTTTAGCTGGGCCGTCGCAGGATTTTGCGGGCGATCTTGCGGATATCTTGCTCCAGGGACTGGTCGTATTTTGCGGCAGCTTGCAGCAGGCGGCCAGAGACTGATTTGGCGCAAAACAGTGTGCCATACCGCAAGCGCCCACGCCACAGCGGTTCGATCATCGGATGCCCGGGTATGGCGAGAGAATCTGCGCTGATGATTGTTGGATCGCTCAAATTTCGCTCGAATGCAAACAAGGTGATGTGCGCTCCAGGCGAATAACGCGAGAAGTCCTGATCATAGGCAATCTTCCAGGAAAAGGCCTGATCGGCTTCCAGCATAATCAGCAGCATGGCAATGGGCTGACCTGCAACACGGAGGGCATCAATGCGAATGCCGTTGGAGGCTTCACGTCCGGTGATCATGTCACGGGCGAAACAGGCTGTGCTGTTTTGGCTGAGCAGGGCGCTGCCTCGTTTGCCTTTCCAGCCGGAGGCTTCGAGGTCTAGAAATCTCTCAAATTGATCCAGCGCGTCCGTGCCAATGTGGCTTTCGAACGTGACTTCGCCATGGGCTGACAAGCGCCGAAGAAGGCGGGACAGCTCCTTGCGTCGTTTGCCACTGTAGGCTCTGGAAAATTGTTCTTCCCCTTCCAGTTCATTGCCGTGAGCGGCCCTATGAGATTGGGATCCAATGCGCGCTGTCCAGCCGGGCGCTGCCTGAAGAGCTTGTGCTGTGTGGCTGTCCAGAGGCATGTAAGGGAACGCGATCAGAGGCTTGCCGGTTGCCTTGTTGGCCAGTGACAAGAATGCAGGGATGGTTGGGGCTGGCGCTTGTGGCGAGAGAAGAGGTACGCCGAGCGGGCCATATTCGGTCGCAAGGCTTGTTGCCGCCGGTACGAAGAGCCCTAACTTGCGAGAGGCCATGGGAGCCGCCATCAGCCAGTGGCCGGTTTTTCTTGATCGAATGACATAGAGACTGACGTTGGTCTGGTTCATGTTGCGCAGAAACGGGACGAGAAACTCAGGCCCGAAAAAGGGGTTTGGATCCAGGCTTTTTAATGCAAGGCGATGCCAGGCGTTCCAATGGTTCTCTGCGCTATCCGAATCCAGGGTCAGCGTTTCAAGGTTGTTTGGATCTGTCGGCTCATCGCCGTCCACATTGTCTCTGGCGCTGCCTTGTGGATCTGGGGCCGTTTGAAACCCGCTCACCTGGTCGATCCCTTGTTGTCGGCTTTCGAAAACAAGATGAAGGTGCGGATTTGAAGCTTGCGGTGCGCTGTAATGCTCAGGCAGGTGGCTTCAAAGATGATCGAGGCACTGGTGGCGATGGCCGCCCCCATCAGTCCGAACTTCGGGATCAGCAGAAGATTAAGCAGGACATTGGCGGCGAAGGTTGCAGAGTATATGAGGGCGCAGCTTTTCTGGTGTCCGCTCATGGTCAAGAGGGCATCAATCGGGCCGACGGATGAACGGGCCAGAACCCCGACCAGTAGCACGGCGATCAAGGGGTATCCGGCCCCAAAGCCCGCGCCAAAGAGGCTCAGAAGCAGCGGGGCGACCAGAAGAAGGCCGATGCCTGCGGTGAGGGATGGCCAGAACGTCCAGATGGTTGCCTGTCTGACGTAGTTTTCCAGGCCAGTTTGGTCATTTGAATGGACGAAGCCTGAGAACCGGTGGGCCGAGGCGGCGCGGACTGCAAAATAGACGAAATGCACCAGGGCGAGTGTCTTGGACGCGGCGAAATAAACGGCGACTTCCTCAGGAGAGTGCCAGAAGCTGACCATGATGACATCAGCGCTGGTGATCAGCTGGAGGAAGCCCTCGACCATCAACATGGGCAAGGATATCGCCAGCCATCCTGACAACTCGATCTTCCGTGGCCCCGGCTGGACCTTGTTGGCAAGGCGTCGTTTGAGCGCAATGACCTGATAGATGGCAACGAGCCATGTTGCGATAACCGCTGCGGCTGCAGCGGTCATTGCGGTGGCAGGTTCTCCGCTCAAAATCAGTCCGAGAACCAGTCCGATGATCACAAGCGGTCGCCAGATATAGGTTGGCAGCATGGCCAGAGATGGCCAGTCATAACTGCGGGCAATGCCGTCCTGCACGCCGCCAAGGGCAAACAGTGGCAAGGCCGTCAGAATGATGATCAGCGGCCAGACGTAGAAGGGTTCGATGGTTTGGCGCAGCAGCCAGACCCCCAGCATGCCAAATCCCGCCAGAACCGTTGCTGCAACAAGCGCACTGAGGCGACTGGTCAGTAGAAAACCGCGCAGGCGTGGCAGGTCGCCGGTTTTGTCATATTGCGGGATGAAGCGGTTGGGCGAGGATGAAAACCCGATACAGGCGAAGACACCGAGCACGATGATGACGGTCCAGGCGACTGAATAGATGCCGTATTCATGGGCTCCCATCCATCGGGCAAGCAAAATCTGCGACAGATAGGCGAGGCCAGCACCCAAAACCCTTATGGCGAATGTGGACAGGGCCATGCGCGATGCGCCCCCACTAATGAGAATCAGCGCGCGATCCAGTAGTGCGGCAAGGGGGTGCCAAGCATCATACCGCTGCAAGCGTTGTGTCCATGTTCTCGTCAGAAGCCGCAATCGTACATGTCCCCAGATCAAAACCTGCGTAATTCTGACATGAGGGGTTTAAGATTCTGTGGCTTTTTTCTGATTGCTGCATGCGTTGTTTTCCTGGATATCAAAGTCTCGTTTGGGAATGTTTGAATTGAAGCCGATTTCTGTCTCTGCCTGAGTTGCTATTTTGCCTCTTGACTCTGAGGCTCAGCTCCGGAATTTACAAGAACAAATATAGAACAAAATAACAGATGCCTGAAAACAGGTTCTGTTGTGCAGAAGGTTCCAGAACTATGACGGACCTTTCCGAACTGCGTCGCCGCATTGCGGATATTGAAGGAGGCCTCCCTTCGCAGATGCAGTTCGCACCGGTCCCTGCCTCCGCCGCTAGGAAGTAGGGACCGGAAAATTATACAATTTTCTAGCGCAGAGGATTGGCCTCCCAAATTGGCTGAACGGGGCGATCTGGATTTGTTCCTTACAAGCCGGTGAAGCCAGTGAATTGATCTTTGTTTCCGGTTGTTGGGGGGCTTGATGAATGCTATCGGATCGTGCTTTTTGTGATCATTAAAGTTGTCTGTTGAATTTAATTTATCTGGTTTATTTCCTTGGTTTTTTCATAAGATAGGGTGGTTTTATGGTCCTCTATATATCGTGCATTTTAAATGATTTTCTTTAAATTAATGAATTATATCAGCTGTTTAATTGTTATCTGGCGCTCTTAAGAATGTGTGCTTTTTGGGCTGTATTATAACTTGTTGACTTTGTTGGCCTTCTTATCATATGAATTGGTGAATTGAAAAGGTAGCAGTGATGACCCCTGAGCAACTCAAAACCAAAATTTCTTCTGGCCTCCTTTCATTCCCGGTGACGCATTTTCGCGAAGATGGCTCCCTGGAATTGGACAGCTATCAGTCTCATGTTGAATGGCTTGCCCGGTTTGATGCGGCTGCCTTGTTCGCAGCTGGCGGGACTGGCGAGTTTTTCTCGATGTCTCCGGCTGAAGTTGGCAGTGTCGTCAAGGCTGCCAAGGAAGCTGCTGGCGATGTCCCGATTATTTCCGGGTGTGGTTATGGCACTGAACTGGCGAAGGACATTGCTGCAAGAGCAGAAAAAGCCGGGGCTGATGGTCTTCTTTTGCTACCCAACTACCTGATCACCGGGCCTCAGGAAGGTCTGTATCGCCATGTTAAAGCAGTCTGTGCATCCACCGGGCTTGGTGTGATGGTCTACAACCGTGACAACAGTGTTCTCGGTGTTGAGACCTTGAAGCGCCTTGTTGATGAATGTCCGAACCTGATCGGATTCAAAGACGGTACTGGAAAAGTTGACCTTGTTCGCGAAATTACCGCGACGCTGGGTGATCGGCTTTGCTATGTGGGCGGTATGCCGACCCATGAGCTCTATGCCGAAGCGCTGTATGGCGCCGGTGTGACCACATATTCGTCAGCGGTCTTCAATTTCGTTCCTGATCTTGCCTTGCGATTTTTCAATGCTCTGCGCGGCGGTGATCGGAAAACTGTTCAGACCATACTTGAAGACTTTTTCTTTCCTTTCGCAAAGATCCGTGATCGGCAGGCCGGTTATGCGGTTTCTGCAATCAAGGCAGGTGTTGGCATTGCTGGCTTCAAGCCAGGGCCAGTGCGTCCGCCTCTGACGGATCTGAGCGAGGAAGAAGTTGAAATGCTCCGGACACTTGTTGAGAAAGTCAGCGTGAGCTGAGGTTCCGGTAAGTGCCGTTTCATAACCATGGTGCGTGGCACGCCACGTATCAGAAATAATTCGTAATGGGAGGTTATTATGTTGAAAAAATTGGCTCTTGTGTTGGCTGCTGCAGCTTCGTTCGGCTTTACGGCCCCTGGAAGCGCTTTCGCTGAATACCCAGCGAGGGATATTCGCGTTGTTGTGCCTTGGGGCGCTGGCGGCGGGACGGACGGCATTGTTCGCAAGCTTACCCAGATCGCTGAGAAATCCATTGGTGCCTCAATGTATGTTGAGAACATCGAGGGCGGCATCAGTGCGACTGGCATTGCCAAGGTCATGAAGGCCAAGCCCGATGGGTACACGATTGGTGCGCTGACCTATGATAGCGTGATCACAGTGCCGTGGCAGGGTCTTTTGCCGAGCTACAAAATGGACAAGCTGAAGCTGATTGCCCGGGTGACCAGTGAACCTGATGCGCTTATCGTTTCCAAGGACGCTCCTTACGAAACGGTCAAGGACCTTATTGCAGACGCGAAAGCGAACCCAGGAAAGGTCAAGGTCGGCATTCAGAACATTGGCTCACGCACGCATTTGGCTCTTCTTCAATTGCAGGAAGAAACGGGTGTTACATTCAACCTGATCGCTTATCCCGGCGGTGCTGCTTTGCAAAAAGAAGCGATCCTGAATGGCGAAGTGGCTGTTGTCGCGACCAGCCTGGGCGATTTGGCAGGCCTAATTCAGGGCGGGGATGCACGCGGTTTGATGGAATTCTCCGGCACTCGGAATCCAACTTATGAAACTGTGCCATCCGCTGCTGATGAAGGGCTTGATGTTCGTATGGGCAGCTTTATCGTTCTAGCTGTGCCAGCCCGGACACCTGACGATGTCGTGGCCAAGATTGAAGGCGCGTATAAGGCAGCGCTCGATGGCGAAGAGTTCCAGACTTGGGTTGCAAATGTCGGTGTTACGCCGGACTGGATTGGCTCTGCCGATGTCACGGGATGGTCGGAAGAAACATCTGAAGTGCTGTTCAAGCAGATGGATGATTTGGTGGCGCGCGGTGTGATCTCCAAATAGAACACCTTTGACAAGCTATATAGAAGTGCCAGCGTTTCGCTGGCACTTCGCTTTTGCAGCAAGGAATGGCTGAGATGCAAAATGCCAGAGTTACGTTGGCTCGTTGTGGCTTTCCGCTCTTTTTGATGGTTTTGACGACAGCCTATCTGGTCGCCACCTATCAGATCAGAGTTCAATTTAGTGAAGGTTTGGTCGGCCCCCGGTTTATGCCATTCCTTGCCGCTGGATTGACCTACATCTGTCTGCTTAGAATTCTATGGAAAGAGACACGTAACAGCGATGATGTCGGGCAATCTCAGTCGCTGGTTCGACCCGCGATCGTTGTTGTCGTGACCATCGGCTATGTCGCTCTGTTCGAAATGCTCGGCTATGCGATTTCGACCTTTATCTTCTCTCTCTGTTTGTTCGGTGTCTTTGGCTTTGAGCGGGAGCGGCCGGTGTTCATGTTGCTCTATGCCGCTGCTGTGACATTCGTCTTTTATCTGTTGTTCGGTGTGGCGTTCGATATTCGCTTGCCTGTCATTCCAGGGATCTTGTGATGCAGTTCTTCATGGAGGTTCTTCAGGGGTTCGCCGTGTTGGCGCGGCCTGATGTTCTCGGGTTCATGGTGCTTGGCTTCTTTATTGGAGCTTTCTTTGGGGCCATGCCAGGTCTCACGTCGGTTCTGGCCATCGCACTACTTTTGCCGGTGACCTACAGCATCGATGTCGTGCCTGCTCTGGTTATGTGTGCGTCTATTTTTATGTCTGGCATGTATGCAGGCAGTATCACGGCGACTACGATCAATATCCCCGGTGCCCCATCTTCTATGATGACTGCAATCGAAGGCAACAGCTTGATGCGGAAGGGCAAAGGTGCCAACGCATTGGGCCATGCTGCTCTGGGGTCCATGATTGGCGGCAGCATAGGAGCATTGTTGCTGATCTGTTTGATGCCGCTTGCCTCTCAAGCATCCCTGCTCATTCAAACCCCCGGCAAGTTTTCCCTGGTGTTGTTCGCACTGGTGGTGATCATCATTGTGGAGCGGGCCGAGCTGAGCAAAGGCATTGTTGCAACAATGCTTGGAATCATGGTTGCGACCATCGGTATTGATGTCATGCAGCCGATCCCGCGTATCAACTTTGGAACCGAAGTTCTGGTCGAGGGCATCGACATGATGCCGATCATTATCGGGACATTCGCGATTTGCGAAGTGCTTCTTCAAGCGCAAATGTATTCTGTCAGATCCAGCGGTGAGGGCGAAGTGCCTGCCAACATGCCGACCATACGGCGACGCGACTTCCTGCCCAAGTGGTCCGAGGTGCGCGAAATTGGCTTGTTTACTTACGTGAAGAGCGCGCTGATTGGCTACGGGATTGGCGTTTTGCCGGGAGCCGGTGGTTCCATGGCAGCCTTTGTCGCATATGCAGATGCCAAGCGCGGGTCGAAAAAGCCGGAAGAATATGGCAAAGGCAGCCGTGAAGGCATTGCTGCTGCGGAATCCGCAAACAACTCCATGTGTGGTGGGGCGTTCGTTCCAATGCTGATGTTCGGGATCCCCGGAGACCCGACCACAGCGGTCGTGCTTGGTGTCTTGATTATCAATGGCCTGCAGCCGGGGCCTCGGCTTCTTGAGAACCAGGCCGATCTGATCGCGCCGATGTTTGCGTCGCTCTTTGTCAGTGCCTTGATCCTGATCCCCCTGACCCTGTTCTTGTTGGGGCCGTGGTTCGTTCGGATTGTCTCAATTCCGCGCGGTCTTCTCTATGCGTCCATTTCTGTTGTTGCGCTTGTGGGAAGTTATGTCGCGACGTTCTCGATCTTCCAGATGTCACTTGCAATTGCATTCGGTGTTTTGGCGTTCTTCATGCGCCGCAACGGCTACCCGACTGTGTCGCTCTTGCTCGGCTACATATTGGGGCCGGATCTTGAGCAATATCTGCGGCGATCCCTGTCCTTGAATGACAATGATCCGACGGTCTTTCTGACCCATCCAGACAGCTTGTTTTTCCTCGCTCTGACCGCTTTCTTTTTCTACATTATGGTGGTTCGGCAGTCGAAAACCGGCAAGGGTGGTACCTCCTCCGTGCCATAGCGTTGATCGCACAACAGGCGGAACGTGCCCTTATCAATCAGTCGATGGCCAGTGGTTGGCTGTCTGCAATTTCTTCGAAGACGACATTGAGGACTTCATGAGCACATTGACCGGTAAACATCTGATCGCAGGCAATTGGGTGTCAGGAGACACTGAGTTTCCCAGTTCACCTTCGCGTGGCGAGCCTTTGAAGTATGCAGTTGGAACACCTGCACATATCGATGCTGCCGTGACTGCTGCCGAAGAGGCCTTTCTGAGTTACGGTTATTCCACGCGGGCAGAGCGTGCAGTCTTTCTGACTGCGATTGCCGATGAAATCGAAGCCCGCGGTGAAGCGATTACAGAGATCGGAACCGCGGAAACGGGACTGCCGGAAGCTCGTTTGAACGGCGAACGTGGGCGAACAACCGGCCAATTGCGACTGTTTGCAAGTCACATCGAAGATGGGGATTATCTCGACCGTCGCCACGATGAGGCTCTGCCAGATCGTCAGCCTTTGCCGCGTCCAGATCTGCGCATGATCCAGCGCCCGATTGGCCCGGTTGCTGTGTTTGGGGCTTCCAACTTCCCTCTTGCGTTCTCTACGGCAGGTGGAGATACGGCTGCTGCTTTGGCGGCGGGCTGCCCCGTTGTTGTAAAGGGGCATTCGGCTCACCCGGGAGTTGGCGAGCTTGTGGCACAGGCCGTTGATGCTGCTATCAAGACTTGCGGTGTCCATCCTGGTGTCTTTTCTCTGGTTCAAGGTGGAACACGCGAGACTGGACAGGCGCTTGTCACGCACCCCTTGATCAAGGCCGTTGGATTTACCGGTTCGCTGGCCGGTGGACGGGCGTTGTTTGATCTATGTGCCTCGCGTGAAGAGCCTATTCCTTTCTTTGGTGAGTTGGGTTCGGTCAATCCAATGTTCTTGCTGCCTGAGGCGGTCAAAAACCGTCCTGACGATATGGGCAAGGGCTGGGCTGGCTCATTGACCATGGGGGCTGGGCAGTTTTGCACCAATCCGGGTATTGCCGTGGTGATTGATGGTCCTGAAGCTGATGCATTTGTCGACGCTGCAAAAGCTGCACTTGACCCTTCTCAAACCCAAACAATGCTGACGGACGGTATTGCCGAGGCTTATCGAGCTGGCCGTGATCAGGTCGCCGGCACCTCTGGGGTACAGGAGTTGCTGACGTCCACATGTGATCTTCGCAATGCGACGCCTTATCTCTTTTCAACAAGTGGCTCAAATTGGCTTGCCAATGAGGTGCTTGGCGAGGAAGTCTTTGGGCCATTGGGCCTGGTTGTACGCGTCTCGGGATTTGAGGAAATGCTAAGTGTTGCTCAAAGTCTGAAAGGGCAGCTCACCTGTACATTGCATCTGGATGAGGGTGATTTCGAGCATGGGCGAAAGCTCATGCCGGTTCTGGAGCGTAAGGCTGGACGTGTGTTGGCAAATGCATTCCCGACCGGAGTGGAGGTCAGTGACACAATGGTGCACGGCGGACCTTATCCAGCCTCGACCAATTTCGGAGCAACGTCGGTGGGCACGATGTCTATTCGCCGTTTTCTGCGCCCTGTCTGTTATCAGGGAATCCCAGTCGATCTTCTACCTGAAGACTTGAAAGGCAATGACCAAGTTTTCCTTGGTTAATTGCCGATTAGGGTCAGAACCCTAACCTTAAAAGGAACCCGATGCTTTTCAACATGGCGTCGGGTTCCTTTTTATTGGGATTCGGATTGGCGGAGCAGCTTGCGATAGCGGCTCTGGCTACCCTTCAGGTGGGATCTCATTGCCTCCCGCGCTGAGGTTTCATCGCCATTGATGATTGCAGTGACGATCAGCTCATGTTCATGGTTCAGGATCTCGAGATATGCCTGCATATCAGGGTTCGCCGTGGTCGGTGTCAGGCCCCGCCGAGGGATCACGTCTGGTCCAGTGAGTTGAAGAAAATCCCCGAAGCGCGGATTGTTTGTTGCCTCGGCGATGGCGAGATGGAGCTCAAAGTCCGCATCGGCAGTAAACAGCCCTTGGGATGCGAGCTTGAGTATCTTGCGATGAGCCTGGATGATTGCTTCTTCTTGAGAGGGAGAGCGGCGCTGTGCAGCAAGTCCTGCCGCTTCCGTCTCAACCGCTGTTCTCAGCTCCAGAAAATCGATCATCGATGAGACGCGTTCTGGATCTATTTTCCGAAAAGGCAGGCTGCCAGATTCGCTGGGTTGAAGAACAAAAACGCCGGCGCCTTGTTTTGGTTCAACCAGTCCGTCAGCGCGCAGGGTGGCTATTGCCTCGCGTACCACAGTTCTGCTCACTGAAAATTCGGCTGTGAGGCCAGCCTCGCTGGGAAGGCGATCCCCGGTGCTATATTGGCCATCTTTGATTTGTTGCCGGAGCGTTTCACAGACTTTATCGACCAGTGATCTTTTACTGGAACTTCGAGGGAGATTTGCCACTTTTTCAATTCCAAGCTACGACTTGTCTGGTAAGTTTGTAATTTGTATGAGCTATATCAGATCATGAGTTTGGGTCAAATCTGCACGCTCTATGATCGTGAGCTTTATACTCGTTTTGCGTGTCTACACAACGTGTCACATTGACGTCGCGTCGTGCTGTGGCCTGACCGTGCTTTGGAAGGCGACGGCTTCCATAGCGAGCGTGGAAAAGGGTTACAGATCCGCTGGATCTTCTCTGAAATTTAGTGCTGCTTCGATCAAGTGGCGCAGTTGCCGTGCATATAGGTCTGGCTCAGCAGTAGCCATTCCAGGCAATTGCAAGGACTGGCGCACCATTGAGGCTCCAATTACGACGGCTATAAACATGGCCAGTCGCTCGGAGGCCTTCGGGCCGCCCATCCGGGCTTCTAATGGATCGAGCAAGGTATCGCGCAAGGTTTGTCGCACCAGCTCCCCCACCTGAGGGTCATTGGCGTTCATGACAATCATCCGGATGACTGATGTTTGATGGGCGTCAGATGCCGGGTTGGCATATTTGTTGATCACCACTTCGATGGGGTCATTGTCCGGCGAGACCAGTTCTGGCCACTCAAAGGCTGTCGTCAACGTTGCTTTAAACAGCCCGAGCTTGCCGCCAAAATATCTTGATATCAGAGCGACATCCACCGAAGCCGCCAGAGCAATCCTCCGCAGTGATGTGTTGGAATAGCCCTGTTCCCAGAACGTTTGTGTTGCCGCCGCAATCAGCTTGTCGCGGGTGATGTCTGCATTTCCCATGTCTTTGGATCATAACCGCAAGAGATAATGTCAACAAGCATTGACATTTCTGGGTGGGTATTCATATTAATGTCAACATTCATTGACTTTATGGAGAAGGCAGATGTCCAATACAGCCTTGATCACCGGTGCGTCCTCGGGAATAGGCCGAGAATTGGCGCGTTATCACGCACACATGGGTGGTGATCTGATCATTACCGCGCGGCGAGAGGCAGAATTGATTTCGCTGAAAGCCGAGCTAGAAGCTGCGCACAATGTGAAGGTTAAAACGGTGGCTTTGGATCTGGCTGCAGAGGGCGGTGCTGTGGCTCTCTACGAGGCGACCAAAGAACAGACAATTGAAATTTTGATCAATAATGCAGGTTTTGGCGGACACGGAAAATTTCTGGACCGTGATATCACGGCTGATCAGGGCATGATTGATTTGAACATCAGCGCGTTGGTCACGCTCTGCCATTTGGTTGGAAAAGACATGGTTGCCCGAGGTCGGGGGAAGGTTCTGAATGTCAGCTCCACGGCGGCCTATCAGCCTGGTCCGCTGCAGGCGACATACTTTGCAACAAAAGCTTTTGTCAGCAGTCTGTCACCTGCTCTTGATTATGAGTGGCGGCCAAGTGGTGTAACGGTGACGGCACTTGAACCGGGGTTCGTGAAGACGGAGTTCGCAGAAGTGGCGGCCATGGGCCATATCGAAAAGACAAAATTCGGAGCGACCCCTGAGAGTGTCGCAAAGTTTGGTTATGACGCGATGCTCAAGGGCAAGCTGCGGGTCATAAATGATCCCAAAATGCGTTTCATGCTGAATTGGCTGGTGCCCTTATTGCCACGGCGTATGGTTCTCCAAATGGTCTATGACATTCAGGCGAAGTGAGCGAACACTCAAGGCAGAGCGGCAAGGCGCTGACCAATCGTGTTGGTGGGCCGAGCAGGTGCTCGATATCGTCGATGCCAGGGTGACGGGGCCGCAAGACAAGATCGAGGATCTCCTCACCGCGGCCTCATTTCATTCAGGATTAAGGGCACGTTTGTTTGGAGGCGATTGTCTGACTTGGTTGCCATGAAAAATAGATTGATTTTTTCATCATCTCGTGAAAAATTACTATAAATTTTCATTTAGGGGGCGTGATGGCGGGTAAGAGCACTTTGGGTGAGGACATTCGGGCCCTTCGAACGGCACGTAAAATGACACTGGACGCGCTTGCTCAAAGCTTGGGCAAGTCTGTTGGATGGCTGTCGCAGGTGGAACGGGATATTTCGACCCCGCGGATGTCTGATCTGCGTGCCATCGCCGACATTCTGGGTGTTCAGCTTTCCCTGTTTTTCGGAAGTGCAGACGCGCCGGAAATCGAGCAAGGTCTGATTGTACGCTCCGCCGCAAGACGGATCATTGGGGAGCGCGAGGCAGGCTTGGTCGAGACGCTTATCTCGCCAGATCTAACTGACAGCTTTGAAATGATCCACTCGACCTTCCAGCCTGGTGCATGCCTCCAGGAAGCCATTTCCCGGCCAACTCAGGAGGTTGCCTACCTGGTGTCCGGAAAGCTCGATATCTGGATCAACGACGAGGCATTCACAGTTGAGACTGGTGACAGTTTTCGCATTCGCGGCACAGCCTATCGATGGGCCAATCCCTATGCCGATCCCGCAGTCGCCGTCTGGGTCATTTCACCGCCGGTCTACTGACACCTGTTCCAAAGGAGCTGCTTATGTCCCTTCCTCCATCGAAGGCCCGTGTTGTCATTATTGGCGGTGGCATCATTGGGTGTTCAGTCGCCTATCATTTGGCCAAGAAAGGCTGGACAGATGTCGTACTGCTTGAACGCAAGCAGCTGACATCCGGAACGACCTGGCATGCAGCGGGCCTGATCGCGCAATTGCGTGCCACGGAAAACATGACCCGTCTGGCAAAATACAGTCAGGAGCTTTATGGCGATCTGGAAGCCGAGACAGACGTGGCGACAGGGTTTCGGCGCACCGGCTCAATCACAGTCGCGCTGACTGATGAACGCCAGGAAGAGATTTTCCGCCAGGCCTCTATGGCGCGTGCCTTTGGAGTTGAGGTGGAGGAGATTTCTCCGGAAGAAGTCAAATCCCGTTATGAGCGTCTCAACATCGACGGTGTCAAAGCTGGTGTTTATTTGCCGCGTGATGGTCAGGGAGATCCAGGCAACATTGCCTTGGCATTGGCCAAAGGCGCACGCATGCGCGGCGCGCAAGTACTGGAACGGGTTAAGGTCACCGGGTTGCGCAAGGATGGGCGTCGTGTCTCAGGCGTTGAATGGCAAACGTTGGAAGGAACCGGCGTCATCGAGTGCGATCATGTCGTCAACTGCGGTGGCATGTGGGGGCATGAGCTAGGCCGCATGGCAGGCGCGAATGTTCCGCTGCATGCATGTGAACACTTCTACATAGTCTCCGATACGGTTCCGAACCTTGGACGTTTGCCGGTTCTCCGGGTTCCTGATGAATGCGCCTACTACAAGGAGGACGCTGGCAAGATGTTGCTCGGGGCGTTTGAGCCCAATGCCAAGCCCTGGGGCATGTCCGGCATTCCAGAGAGCTTTGAATTCGATCAGCTGCAGGAAGATTTCGACCATTTCGAGCCAATTCTTGAAAAGGCTGTGAACCGGATGCCGATGCTGGCTGAGGTCGGCATTCATACGTTTTTCAATGGACCAGAAAGTTTTACTCCGGACGATGCCTATCATCTCGGGCTGACGCCAGAGACCGACAATTTCTGGGTTGCGGCAGGGTTCAATTCCATCGGCATTCAGTCGGCGGGAGGCGCGGGCATGGCGCTGGCCGAATGGATGGAGGCCGGTGAGAAACCGTTCGACCTTGGCGATGTCGACATATCGCGTATGCAGCCGTTTCAGGGCAATCGACAATATCTGTTCGAGCGCTCGAAAGAAACGCTGGGGCTTCTGTATGCTGACCATTTCCCCTATCGGCAAAAGGCGACTGCCCGCGGCATTCGGCGAACACCGCTGCATGAGCATCTGAAATCTCATGGCGCAGTCTTCGGTGAGCTGGCCGGTTGGGAAAGGGCGAACTGGTTCGCGGATGAAGGTCAGGAGCGAGAGTACCAATACAGCTGGAAGCGCCAGAACTGGTTTGAAAATGCGGCGCGCGAACATATGGCTGTGCGTGAGAACGTCGGCATCTACGACATGTCGTCTTTCGGCAAGATCCGTGTTGAAGGCCCGGATGCTGAAGCCTTCTTGAACTATGTTGGCGGCGGTGATTATTCGGTCCCGATTGGCAAGATCGTATACACACAACTGCTTAATCAGCGCGGCGGTATCGAAGCGGATGTCACGGTCACTCGCCTTTCGGAAGCCGCCTATCTGGTTGTCACTCCGGCTGCGACCTGCTTGGCAGATGAAACCTGGATGCGCCGACACATTGGCGACTTCCGTGTTGTGATCACTGACGTCACTGCTGGCGAAGCCGTGCTGGCCGTGATGGGCCCCAACTCGCGCAAGCTTTTGCAAGCCGTGTCCCCGAACGACTTCACCAATGCCAAGAATCCTTTCGGCACGGCACAGGAGGTCGAGGTCGGTATGGCCCTGGCTCGGGTGCACCGGGTCACCTATGTTGGCGAATTGGGATGGGAGGTCTATGTCTCAGCGGATATGGCGGCCCATGTCTTCGAAGTGCTTCATGCAGCAGGACAGGAAATGAACGCCAAGCTGTGCGGCATGCATATGATGGACTCCTGCCGGATCGAAAAAGGCTTCCGGCACTTTGGTCACGATATCACCTGCGAAGATCATGTCCTGGAGGCGGGACTTGGGTTTGCGGTGAAGAGGGACAAGACGGACTTCATTGGCCGGGAGGCGGTGTTGCGCAAGCGTGATGCAGGGCTGGATAGGAGGCTGATCCAGTTCCGCCTGGGCGACCCGGAACCACTGCTTTATCATGCAGAGCCTATCCTCAGAGACGGTGAGGTGGTCAGCTTCCTCACCAGCGGTAGCTATGGGCATGCCCTTGGTAGCGCAATCGGGCTCGGCTATGTGCCTTGCACCGGTGAAGACGTTCAGCAGGTTCTCAGCTCGTCCTATGAGATCGAAGTGGCTGGGGTCCGGTTTAAGGCGGAAGCTTCCTTGAAGCCGTTTTATGATCCTAAATCCGAACGGGTGAAGGTCTGATTGCGTCGTGTCAGGAAAAGAGGCCGCGGGTTGATGAAAACGCGCTGCTTGCTTTCAAGAGGTTCCCGCCATGCACTGTCCGAATTTTGTTTTATCGGTCTTGAAGGAAGCGATGGCCGTCGGGTGCTGGCCTCGGTATTCATGCCCATATTCACGGTTAGGAATCCCTAAATGGCAACGAAACCGGCGCCTTGTCGGCCTTCTACTGCCTCGAGATAATACCAGCGGCCGGACTTCTTGCGAAAGCGGCTGAGCTCGCGATGGGTGTGCAGGCTTCCGGCGGATAGGAATTTTGCCTCGAACAACACAGTTCCATCTCGGTCCTGTTCGGTGCCGTCCGACGTGTTCAGGATTTTGAGCTCTGTCCAGTGGCTTTCCGCTGCCCATTTGGCTGTAGCTGGGAAATCAAAAGACGGCTGGAACTTCGGCCAGAGTGTGTCTTTCAGGTAGTCAATATTTTGTCGGACATAAGCGCTATACCGGGAGCGCATGAGGCTTTCTGCTGTCTTCGGCAAGGCGGCGCCCGTCAGATAGGGGGCGCAACACTCATCAAAGGCGTGATTGGAGCCGCAAGGGCAGGGTGTCGAGGTCATGGTTAAAGAGTACAGGCTTTACGCCATACCATCGGTACGGTGAAGGCAAAGTGTTTTCTGCTCAGGTATTTTCGCATTTCTGGTCAGCCTTCTTTCTCTTTACCCAGTCGGTGCAAGTGGTCGAGGAAGGTTTCTGCTGTGACAGCAAGGAATGAAACCAGCAAAACTCCTATGTAGGTGGAATGCTCAAGAAGCTCCGCCCTATCGCCAACGATAATGTCGAAGACCGTGAAGCCGATGAAAACTAAGAGGGAGAGGCCAATTGCCTTATCTGCAAGGCGTGCGGCCCCCTGTTTGCCCTGAGCCAGTTTGATCGCGGCAAAGAAAAAGGGCAGTGCGACGGCCAGCTCGACAAGACCGGCAAAAACAAGCGTGGGAAAAACATGCGCTATGTCGATGGAAAGGCGTTCGAAATACATCGAAAACTTCTCGATCCGATGATTGCCCCACCAATGGAAAGAGCCGATGTCCTGACGGGCGAGCACTTTGTCCAGTGCATTTAGCAACCAGAAGCAAAACCAAAAACAAACAATTATCAAAGAAATCGGCCGTTTAAATACGTTCATGAAATGCCTCTCCCACAGGGCTTATGTGCGGCGCTCGATTTGAGTGACTTGCCCAGTTTGTTTCCTAAGTATTTTTGCCGGGAAGAATGGGCAGGTAAAGAGGCAAATATAATTCTCGATGGGTTTAAAACCAAAAAAGCCGACGATCTTCAGATCATCGGCTTTAGCGCCATTCGGCGAAATTTGGAGCGGGCGAAGGGATTCGAACCCTCGACCCCAACCTTGGCAAGGTTGTGCTCTACCCCTGAGCTACACCCGCATTTTATGCTCGACCAGGGCGCTTGTCAGCAGCCTTTGTCGGCGAGGTGCGCAGTATATGGACTATGGCGAGACGGATTGCAACAGACAAATTACAGCTAAATTCTTATGCACACCGATTGTGGATAAGGCGTTGGTTAAATTGTTATAAAATCAAAGAATTCTGTCACTTGGCAGGGTGTATCGATCTTGAGCTTCAAGGTGAATTCTGGCTAGATCAGGCAAATGATGTCCGGAAACAGGGAAGTTTTTATGCCAGCCAGCCGTAATGACCTGATGGGCTTTTTTCATAGCCACGAAATTAAAGTCACGACCCATGATCATCAGCCCGTTTTCACGGTTTCGGAATCTGGCGACCTTCATGAGCAGATTGAGGGCGGGCATACTAAGAACCTGTTTCTGAAGGACAAGAAGGGACGGCTCTTTCTTGTGGTTGCCTTGCATGACGCTGTGATCGACCTGAAGAAGATACATCACGTCATAGGAGCGCAGGGGCGTGTGTCCTTCGGCAATGCGGATCTCTTGATGGAAGTGCTTGGTGTCGCGCCGGGTTCGGTCACGCCTTTTGCGTTGATCAACGATCGGGAGGTGCTTCGGGTTACGCCCGTTTTTGATGCGGCGATGATGGAGCATGCGGTGCTGAATTATCATCCCCTTCTCAATGATGCCACGACCTCGATTTCAAGAGAGGACCTGTTGGTATTTGCCAGGGCATGTGGACACACACCGCAAGTTCTGGCTGTCAGCACGCAAGCCATCGAAGCAGGTTTGTAATTCAGTGCAGACAACGCCATGTTAGAAGCAAATGGTGAGCGCTTGTTGGGCGAGATTGCGCACGCCGACTTGAATAGATACGCCAGATATTTAGAGGCAACGTAAAATGAGCACAGACAATTATTCAATGGGCGGTCAGGTTGGCGGTAGCCAGGTCGGTGCCAGTTTCGGCGGCAGTATGAGTGGCAGTCTTGGTGGCGGCGCGGGTTCCGGAAGCGACAGCCTTATAAAGGACGCAACGACCAAGAGTTTTATGCAAGACGTTATGGAGGCTTCCCGAAGCCAGCCTGTTCTGGTCGACTTTTGGGCGCCTTGGTGTGGTCCGTGCAAGCAACTTACCCCGGTGATTGAAGGTGCGGTGAAAGCTGCCGGTGGGGCGGTCAAGCTCGTCAAGATGAATATCGATGAAAATCCGGAGATTGCCGGACAGCTCGGCATTCAGTCCATTCCGGCGGTTGTTGTCTTCAAGGACGGGCAGCCGGTGGATGGGTTTATGGGCGCAAAGACCGACAGTGAAGTGAAGGCCTTTATCGAAAAGGTGGGTGGTGCTGCGCCTGTCAGTCAGGCCGATGCCCTGCTGGAACAGGGCGATGCCCTTGTTTTGGAAAAAGATTGGGGTCAGGCAGCTCAAATGTTCGGCGCCGTGATGCAGGCAGAGCCGCATAACGTGCGTGCCATTTGCGGCCTTGCCCAATGCTATCTTGGTGCGGATGACATTGACCGCGCAAAGCAGGCGCTGCAAATGGTTGCGGAAGAACACCATACTGATCCAGCCTATGTCGCGGTCAAGGCGGCGGTTGATCTTGCCGAGCAAGCGGCAGCATTGGGAGATCTGGCTGAGTTTCAAGACCGCATCGAGAAAGATCCTCTTGATCATCAGGCCCGCTTTGATCTGGCACTTGGATTGAATGGTGCAGGAGACAAGACAGCGGCTGTTGATCAGCTGATCGAAATTATTCGCCGTGACCGGGAATGGAATGAAGACGGTGCGCGCAAGCAGTTGCTGCAGTTTTTTGAAGCCTGGGGCGGCAAAGAACCTGCAACGAATTATGGCCGGCGTAAACTGTCTGCAGTGCTGTTCTCTTGACCGGACAAGGCTTGCGCCACAATTAAAGCGTAGGCCTTCGGCGATATTATGAATGAGTAAAGAGGATTAAGAGAATGCAGGCGGGGAATGCCATCTATGAGATGATTGCGGATCTGCCTCCGGTCCTGCCTGTGTTTCCATTGTCGGGAGCCTTGCTGTTGCCGCGGACGCAGCTGCCGCTGAATATCTTTGAGCCGCGCTACATCGATATGATTGATGCGGCTTTGTCAGGGAACCGGCTGATTGGCATGGTTCAGCCAAATCTTGATATCTCGTCAGAAGATGCAGATGTTCCGGCGTTGTCGAGCATAGGCTGTGTTGGAAGGCTGACAAGTTTTCAGGAATCTGGCGACGGTCGTTATCAAATTACCCTCCAGGGTGTTATGCGTTTTGCCGTTGGACGCGAGCTGGATACGATCACCGAGTTTCGGCAGATCGAATGCGACTATGCCGCCTTTGCACATGATCTTCAGTCAGGTCTTGGTGAGGAAGAGGTTGATCGTCTTGGCTTGTTGAAAGCGCTGCGGGATTATCTGGATGCGAACAATCTGGAAGCGGATTGGGAGAGTGTTTCCGAAGCGGAAACAGAAATTCTGGTCAATGCGCTTTGTATGATGTGTCCGTATGGGCCGCAGGAGAAACAGGCGCTTCTGGAAGCGCGGGATCTCAAAATACGGGCTGAGACCCTGATAGCTATCACGGAGATGGACCTGGCCCGAACACATGGCAGTGACGGTGGTGGGACCACCCTACAATAATGGAGTTTTCGGCATGGCCGATACTGAAACTGTGCAGCCAACCGAACGCAAGGTTGACCGTAAACTTCTGGAGTTGCTGGTCTGTCCGATGACAAAAACGACGCTGGAATATGATCCAAAGCGTCAGGAACTCGTGTCTCGTGCGGCCAAGCTTGCCTACCCTATTCGAAACGGCATTCCGATCATGCTGGCTGAAGAAGCGCGCTCGCTGGACGACTGAATTGGGTCCGAACCCTATGAAACCAAAACTAAAAACGCGCTCAAGGCATCATGGCTTTGAGCGCGTTTTTGTGTTTCTCAGAACGGAGCGGCGTCAGCGTTAAAGCTGAACCTTAAAATACGTTCGGATAGATGTATTTGATGATGATGTTCTGGATCAGGAAAATGCTGAGCAACAAGGCGATGGGCGAAAGATCGACGCCGCCAAGGTTCGGCATGATGCGACGGATCGGGCGCAGGGCCGGTTCAGTCAGGTTGTAGAGTGTCTGACCGATGGTTGCGATGAACTGATTGCTTGAGTTCACGATGTTGAATGCATAGAGCCATGAGAAGATGGCACTTGCGATGATCACGTAGGTGTAGAGGTTCAAAATCAGGAGAACTACGTCGAGGATTGCTTGCATCGGAAATCGCCTGTGGCCTGTCAGAGGTCATATTGTGCAATTCATGTAGCTTTCCCTTCCCCTAACTGCAAGGTGAAGCTTTTGAAGCTTTGTTTTAATGGTGAATTTTGGTGCGACAAAATTACGTCACGACGGCCAAAATTGATAAAAAAATGAGGGGAATAAGGATTCTTGGCATTTGCTGTGATAAGGTTTTGTCAATTCAGTAAAATTCGGGATGCAGGCTTTAGCATGATTTCAGTTTTCAAGCCCCTGGCACTTGCGGTTCTCACAGGCTTCGCGGCAACAAGTGTATCGGCTCAGGATGTTTCTTCCGAAACACAACTTCCTCAGAAACAGTATGTGATCGATCTTGGAATTGGCGGGATCCTCAAGCCAAAGTATGCGTCCTCGGATTCTTACCTGTTTGCTCCTTTTCCAATTATCAGCGTTGGCCGGTTCTATGTTCCTGGCGCGGGGCAGGTGGTTGATGGCCGGGTACGCTCAGGTATCTTCTTTTTCCCGTCTTTTGGTTTTGTCGGGGAGCGTAGCTCTAAGGACAACAAGGACCTGACTGGCACGAAAGATGTAGATTGGGCCTTGGAGCTTGGTCTGGGTGCTGGCTATCGGTCCGAGCGTTTTCGCGTTTTTGCTGAAGTGCGTCAGGGCATCAACGGCCATACCGGGCAGGTTGGACAGCTTGGGCTGGATGGGATCTTTTATCCGGCTGAACGGTTTGAGCTCAGCATCGGTCCTCGGGCAGGGTTTGCGTCTGGCGAGTATATGGACACATATTTCGGTGTGACCTCTGCTGAGTCGGCTGCCAGCGGTGGCAAGCTGGCCACTCATAAAACCAATGCAGGCTTTAAGTCTGTCGGCATGGCGGCGCGGGTCAGTTATGACTGGACCGAAAAGACACGTCTCCATCTGCAGGCAGATTATGATCGTTTGATTGGAGATGCTGCGGATAGCCCGATTACCGATCAAGGTTCTGAGAACCAGTTCAGCATCGGCGTGGGCGTTAGCTACAAGTTCTCTTTCGATCTGTTTTAGATTAATCGGATATTCTGACTCAAAAAGCGCGCCGATTTGGCGCGCTTTTTTATTGTCTTGCTCTGCTCATTCGTAATTACTGAAGCATGTCTGGAAGGCCAGCTATTCACTACCGGACTGTTATCTATCTGGCAGCAGAACCCGTGCAGGGACTTAGCTGCAGGGCTCCAGGGTGATGCCGTAAGGCAGAAGCGTTTTCTCATCTCCGCAAGCCCCAACAATCCGGTCTGCAGACAGGCCAGAGACGCCGGAGAGGTCCGCGCCTGGCAGGTGTGTGTGTCGCAGCAATGCACCGGTCAGGTCCGCTCCCTTGAGATTTGCATTGCTCAAGTCTGCACTCGAGAGGCGGACGCCGGTTAAATCCGCACCTTCGAAATTGGTGCCGCGTGCGACAACCCTGTCGAGATCAGAGTGTTTCAGGCGGGCTTGAGAGAAATCCGCTCCACTGAGATTGGTCCGCTCAAGGTCGACCTGGTCCATTTTGGCTTGATGAAAATTGGCACCGGATGCGTCAGACCGAATCAAACTGGCATTTCGCATGTCTGTTTGCGAAAAGTCCGTTCCTTTGAGGGTTGTCTCATTGAAATCGGCATCGCGCAGGTCTGCGCCTTTGAAGACGGCACCAGACAAGGTTGCCTTTTCCAAATCGACTGCCCGCATGGATGCATTGCTGAAATCGCTGCCTTCAAAGTTGGTGCGCTCCAGCTCCGCGCGTCTCAGGTCTGCATCTATAAAGCTGCTACCAGGCAGCTGGACAGTTTTCATGTCCGTTTCACGCAAGATGGACTTGTTGAAGTTGGCACCTTCGAAATTCAGCATACGGAGTTCTCTAAGCCGTAGATCGCAGCCTTCGCAGCCCTTTTGTTGAATGATTTCGTCAGCGCTCTGCGCAGCAACGGGACCGGCGACAAGGAGCGGCAGGAGCGTTAGACCAAGACCTAAGGCAAGTGCTGATGTTCCGTTGTTGAAAATAGAATACATGGACCGATCCTTGTCTATCTCGCTACCTGATATGTATGCGCGTGATGCCCTTTTATAAAGGCAATCTGCATCAAAAATCCGAACTTACGGTAACTGTCTGTCGAATTTCTGCCAGATAGTTCAAACGGCAAAAAACCTTATGGAGATTTGGTCAATACATCCGAACCCTGGAGCCGCTTTATGCGGTTGTCTTCACAGGTGCACGTAGGTCGCTTTCGGGTTCCATCCGGGGAGGCGAAGCGCTCTGGTGTCTTTAAATCTGAGAATTGGAAAAAGGGTTGGAGGGAAGAAACAGGCGGGGTCGCAGTTGCCTATTTCTTCCATCCACTATTGCTGACGACGCACAACCTTACAATCAGCATACCCTCTATACGCAAGAGGCTTGCCAGTTTGGTTTTGTGTGTCGGGGCACAATATCTTGTGTTTGAGCAGGTTCAAAAATCACGATGCTGACTGCGTTCAGGCTTTGCTAACCACTCGTGCCTCGCATTTTGCAAGGCGGCCTGCGACGGCCCATAATGAGGCGTTAACGATGAAGGTCGCAGACGGCTTCGGTGGAGAGATTGTTGAGCGCCGGAGCAAGGGTAACTGCGCGCGTTAGCTGAACTCGCCGCGCAGATCTATTGTCGAATTCTTCCCGATTGTTTCGAAGTTTTCTTCGACCCAAGTTTCTGCAGCGCGCCGACCCATCTCCTTCAGTTCGGATAAAAAGGCCCATTCCGCATTCACTTTTGAAGACGCCTGAAGAGGTTTGAGTTCTTCTCCGGCAATGCGGTGGAGGTGGATTTTCCGATAGTCATCATTCGACAGCTTGCCTTCTTCGATCAATCTGCTGACAAAATCAACGGCCCGCATCTCACGCAGCAGCGTTGAATTGAAGGTGATCTCATTAAGACGATTGAGGATTTCTCGGGCTGTTTTGGGTGTCTCCCGCCGTTCAATTGGATTGATCTGTATGAGAACAACGTCAGATGTGCCGGTCGAGTAGAACAGGGGGAACAGGGGAGGGTTGCCCATGTAGCCGCCATCCCAATAGGGTTCGCCATCGATTTCTACGGCCTGAAACATGTGAGGAAGGCAGGCTGAGGCCATCACGGCATCCAGAGTGACTTCTTGCTCACTGAAGACCCTTATTTTGCCTGAGTAAACGTTGGTTGCCGCCACATAAAGCTTCAGCTCGGTGCAGCTTCGAACCTTTTCGAAGTCGACGATCTTCTCTACCAAATCACGTAGAGGATTGATGTTGAGAGGGTTGAATTCATAGGGCGAGGAAAACCGGGAGATCAAGTCAAACGCGAGATAGCTGGGCGAGAAATCCAGGCTCCATTGTCCCATGACAACATCGATGGGTGATCTCTTGATCGGGCTCAGGAACGACTGTTTGCTGACCGCCCGCCAGAACTGCTCCAGCTTTTCCCTCGCGCCATCAGAGCCGCCTTCCTGATAGCCGCTTGCCATCACGACGGCATTCATGGCGCCAGCGGAGGTTCCTGTCATGCCGTCAATCTGGAAATGGTTGTCTTCCAGAAGCCAATCGATCACGCCCCAGGTGAATGCACCATGGGCTCCCCCACCCTGGAGCGCCAGGTTAATTCGCTTGGGTGTTTTGGAGGCCATGGTGTATCTTCCTGATCTAGGGCAATGAGCTGAAAGCTGTTGGTGTTACTGAGCGGTCCAGCCGCCATCTATTGGTAGAATTGAACCGGTAATAGATGTCGCCGGGTCGCTGCACAGGAACACTGTAAAGCCGGCAACCTGATCTACTGTGACGAATTGCTTGGTCGGTTGTCCCTTGAGCATCACGTCCTGTTTGACTTCTTCTTCCGTCATGCCGCGTGCTTTGGCGGTATCTGGAATTTGAGCCTCAACCAGTGGTGTCCAAACGTAACCAGGACAGATCGCGTTGACGGTGATGCCCTGCTCGGCAACTTCCAGGGCAACTGTCTTGGTCAGGCCTGCGATACCGTGTTTGGCTGCCACATAGGCAGCCTTATAGGGTGATGCGACCAGCGCATGGGCAGAAGCCGTGTTGATGATACGGCCCCAACCGCGTTTCTTCATGCCGGGCAGGGCTGCACGGATGGAATGAAAGGCAGCCGTAAGGTTGATTGCAATGATCGCATCCCACGTGCTCACCGGGAACTCATCGATCGGTGCGACATGCTGGATGCCAGCATTGTTGACGAGAATGTCGACTGAGCCAAATTCATGTTCGGCGTTTTCAATCATCGTGGTGATTTCGTCAGGCTTCAGCATGTTGGCAGCGGAATAGACACAGCGAACACCGAAGTCTTTTTCAACAGCAGCGCGGGTGGCTTCGATCTCAGTTGCATCACCAAGTCCGTTGATGACCACATTGGCGCCCTCTGCGGCGAAGGCGCGAGCACAGCCCAGACCAATTCCCGATGTGGAACCTGTGATGACAGCAGTTTTACCGGTGAGCATTGGCATGTGCTTTCCTTTATTGAATTTCCATCATTGAATAGAATTTGATTGCACTGCAACATAGATATTGCCGCAATAAAATGACGGCAAGGATGTCGCCGATTACTTTTTTGTCATTTTGCGAACGGCAGCGAGTGCGCGGTCTGCTTTTTGTCGCGCAGCTTCATGGCTTGTGTCCGCCTTTTCATAGGTTTCGGGCGTCAATCCCAGGCGTGCGGCAAAGCGCTCGCGTATCAGGCCATAGAAGGTGGCGTGCAGACTGGCGAAAACCCAAACGATCAACAACGTCGAGCCCATGGGAAAAAGGGTTGAACGGATTTGTTCCAACACAGGATCGCCTGTGGTGAGCGCGCCCATACCAGCGAGCAGCAGATACCAGAGGCCGACAAGGCTGCCCGCGAGCAGGCTCATGACCAGTGCTGAAAATGCCATCGGCCAGCCAAGCCCGCGCGTGGCACGCCAGCTGTCTTTCCATGTCATTGGGTCATCTACTGCTGTCGCGGGCAGAATGACTGAAAACTTCTGGACCACCATCAGGGAAATGAACGGCGCGGTCAGGAGCAAGAGAAAGCCCAACCCGCCGGTGATCATGGTCAGAAGAGCGGAGAGAATGGCCAGGGGGATCAGGGCGATCAGGCCGATCAGGGAAAGAACGATCTGATTGACAATGACGTTCAGAGCTCGCCTGGACAGTAGGAGGGGGAAGTCGCGTGCGTCGATCAGGATACGTCGCACGTAAGCAATTGCGATTGAAAAGCCGATCAGACCATTGGCCAAGAGAGCCAGAAGTCGCAGACCACCCTGATCAGCTTCGGCAACCGGTTCGGTCATGTAGGAGACTGTGGTAAAACCGCTGCTTGGTGTCAGGGCAGAGCCAAGCGCGAAATTCAGCGCAGCCAAGACCAGAATATAGGCCCATCCAGTGCGAAACAGGGTGCCTTGATGAGCCATCGCCAAGGCCAAGGAGCGCTCCAGCAGCGTGATGAACACTTTCAAAATCTCCTGAAGCGCAATTTTGGTCGGGCGTTTGTCAGTCTGATCGCTTTCTGGCAGTAAGTTCAAGATAGGAATTCCAGCCTCGTTTTGTAGAGGCTGAAATTCGATCAAGCCGAATGTTTGTCAGTAATTTAGCTGGCCGTTCGCCCGTTCGCCCGTTCCATCGCGATCCGGTATCCGGCGGTGATCACCGATATGCCCAGGATGGTGACGATGATCTGCAGCAGCAGGTTCAGGATCAGCACCTTGAACTGGATCAGGATCAGCGGCAGTCCGCCTTCGGCAAGGCCCAGAAGGAACTGCAGCCCCATGTTGATGACGATGAAGGGCAGAGATAAGACCAGTGCAGCGCCAACCATTCCCCAGCCCAGACCTTCGCCCAACTCGTAAGCGTCCTTGAACCCAACCGGTCGCTCGATTGCGACGGCTGGCAGTACCAGATTCAGGCGCATGAAATACGGCAGGAAGAAAATGCATGCCAACACCCAAAGAATTATGAAGAGGTATGAGGAGCCAACCAGGGCGGCCAGAAGACCTGAAACGATGCCAATCACACTCAAAACCGCTCCGGCTATGAGTACGATCAGAATGCTTTTAACGATGAACCGCCCTTCTGTCGGGCCGACGGTCAGATGAATGAGGCCTGGTTGGTCGCCAAGCAAGCCAAACCGGTGCCAGGCAACGGCTATGGAAGCTGAGGACACAAAGCCAAAAGCTATTGTCAGCAGGGCGATGATCAAACCCGCTGGCGTGAGCAGCTGTTCCTCGGTGACCGTTGCAGCGCTGAATTCTCCCGATCCACCAATCGTCATCTGGGTCGCAATGATCAAGACAAATTGGATGACAAACCAGGCTCCGCAGGCCTTGAAGACGGTTTCCAAATTTCCAAAAACGAGGGTGAAGGAGTCACGGATAATGCGTTTGAACACAGAATGGCCTTTCTGGGAAAATTTAAAGTATCAAGGTGAGGCTACCCTACTTAAATTGGGTTTCTCAGGTGATGCTCCTACATACGCATTGCTACTTTAACGAGGGGTGAACGCAGTGTCATTTCACTCTGATCAGGCTGTGGCATTGCCCTTTTGCC
The DNA here is from genome assembly GCF_037783265.1 of Roseibium algae. NCBI lineage: Bacteria > Pseudomonadati > Pseudomonadota > Alphaproteobacteria > Hyphomicrobiales > Stappiaceae > Roseibium > Roseibium algae. The sequence continues at coordinate 129,871 of NZ_JBAKIA010000013.1, read as the reverse complement.
GTTTGCGGACTAATCAGGCTGTAACAGCTTGAATGGGGCAACAGTCCGCCTCATATGCAAGGCTAATGGTAGCGAAACAAAACGGCTCATGATCGACAATTTTGCAAAGCAAATGCCGCGCAGGCGGTCTATCCCGGTGAAGGTCGGCAACGTCACGGTTGGCGGTGATACGCCTGTGGTCGTGCAGTCCATGACGAACACCGATACTGCTGATGCAGATGCCACCGTGGCGCAGGTCGCAGCGCTTGCGAAGGCAGGTTCGGAAATCGTGCGTATCACGGTGGACCGGCCGGAAGCGGCTGCACAGGTGGCGCGCATTCGCGAACGCCTAGACCGAATTGGTGTCGATGTGCCGCTGGTCGGCGATTTCCACTATATCGGCCACAAGCTGCTGACTGATTATCCTGATTGCGCTGCAGCTCTCGACAAATACCGGATCAATCCGGGCAACGTTGGGTTCAAGGCCAAGCGCGACACGCAGTTTTCTCAAATTATCGATCTTGCACAGAAGCACGACAAGCCAGTACGCATTGGGGTCAACTGGGGATCGCTTGATCAGGAGCTTCTGACCAAGCTGATGGATGAGAACGCTGCCAGTGAAAAACCGATTTCTGCATCTGCAGTGATGCGTGAAGCGATCATCCAGTCCGGACTTCTTTCCGGAGAACGGGCTGAAGCGCTGGGCATGAGCCGGGACAAGATTATCCTGTCGGCCAAGGTCAGCCAGGTGCAGGACCTGATTGCAGTTTATGCGGATCTGGCGCAGCGCTGCGATTACGCGCTGCATCTGGGGCTGACCGAGGCAGGGATGGGCAGCAAGGGGATTGTCTCCTCGGCAGCGTCCATGGGCATTTTGTTGCAGCAAGGCATTGGCGATACCATTCGCGTGTCCCTGACGCCTGAGCCTGGCGGTGATCGGACGCGTGAAGTTCAGGTGGCGCAAGAGCTTCTGCAGGTGATGGGCTTCCGGGCTTTTGTTCCCGTGGTCGCGGCTTGTCCGGGCTGTGGCCGCACGACCTCCACCGTATTCCAGGAGCTGGCCAGCGACATTGAGGGGCACATCCGTGCGTCCATGCCGTCCTGGCGTGAGCAGTATCCTGGTGTCGAAGGCCTGAACGTTGCGGTCATGGGCTGTATTGTGAATGGGCCTGGCGAATCCAAACATGCGGATATCGGAATTTCCTTGCCTGGGACTGGCGAAACGCCCTCTGCGCCGGTTTTTGTAGATGGCGAAAAAGTCTTGACCCTGCGCGGTGATGATATTGCCGATGATTTCAAGAAAATGGTGCTCGATTATATCGAAAACCGTTACGGTAAAGGGGCTTCAAGCCCTTCCTCTGCCGATCTTGCCTGACGAAAGAGTTCCATGACATCGATGCCCGGTCCTCAGGACAGCGCCAAGCCTGCCATTCTTGTGATTACCTCACAGGTGGTGCGCGGTGGAATCAGCGGGCGGGGCCTTGTTTTTGCTCTTGAGCGGCTGGGATACCCTGTCTGGTTTTTGCCAACGGTGCTGTTGCCCTGGCATCCGGGCCATGGGGTTGCGACCCGGATCACGGCGGATCCGACAGACTTTTCGGCAATTGTTGATGATCTTGCAGGTTCACCAAAGCTGTCTGAAATTGGGGCTGTGGTTACCGGTTATCTGGGAAAAAGTGACCAGTCCGGCCCGATTGCAAAGCTGATCCGGGCTGTAAAAGCGGCCTCACCTGAAGCGCTGTATGTCTGTGATCCTGTGATGGGGGATCATTTCAGTGCAGAACGTAGCGGGCTTTATGTGCCCAAGTCTACAGCTGAAGCGATCCGGGATGATTTGGTGCCGCTGGCCGATATTGTAACGCCGAATTGTTTTGAGCTTGGCTGGCTCAGCGGGCGGGATGTGTCTACTGAACTCAAGGCCTTGTCTGCAGCGCGGTCGCTTGGAAATGAGCGGGTGCTCGTTACCTCGTCGCCAGCTATGCGGCGCAATTCGATTGCCAACCTCCTTGTTACACCGCGCAGCGCATTGGTGGCCGAACATGCTGCCGTGGCCAATCCGCCCAATGGCACTGGCGATTTGATGTCCGGCCTGTTTCTGGCGCGCTTGCTAGAGGGAATGAGCGAGGAAGAGGCCCTTGTTCGAGCGGCTGGATCGACCTTTGAAATGGTCGCCAGAAGCGTGAAAAAAGGCGCGGATGAACTGCTGTTTGCTGAAGAACAGATGACCCTTGGCCGTCCAATGGCGCTTGTGTCGAGCCGCCGGGTGATGGAAACGGCGGGCCGTGCCTGAGCCAATGGACCTTTGGGTTGCCGGTGTTGATGGTTGCAAAGCTGGTTGGATCGCAGTTTTCCGGAACTTGAAAGACCCCGCAGCGACGCGCCTGCATGTATTTGCCGAGTTCCCTGATCTTCTGAAATTTGATCCTCCTGCGCAGGTGATCGCAGTCGATATGCCGATCGGTTTGCCTGAACGCGTTGGTGCAGGGGGGCGGGCCCCTGAAAAGTCGGTTCGTCCTTTGCTGGGGCAGAGGCAATCGTCGGTGTTTTCCGTTCCATCCCGCGCTGCGGTTTACACCGAAGACTATCGGGATGCCTGCGAGATTTCCTTGAAGACGTCGGAGCCTCCCAGGAAAATCTCCAAACAGGCATTTTATCTGTTTCCGAAAATCCGCGAGATTGATGCGGTCATGCATCCCGATATGGAATCTCGTGTTTTTGAGGTCCATCCGGAGCTGGCGTTCTGGCGGTTAAATGGTGAAGCAGAAATGAGCCTGCCCAAGAAGATCAAGGGCCGGGCCAATGCTCCTGGGCTGAATCAACGTCGGGACCTTCTGGTCTCGTACGGCTTCGATCAGGCGTTTCTGGATCAAAAACCACCGCGGGGGGCAGGGCGCGATGATCTTTTGGATGCTGCGGCCAACAGTTTGATTGCTGGGCGTATTCAATTTGGTGAGGCTGAGCCGTTTCCGAAGTCCTTCACTCGAGATGTACGTGGACTCCGGATCGCGATCTGGGCGTGAGGCTGGCGTTAGTCAATTTATTTGTAATTGGCTAGCGTCCGCCCCCTAAGGCTTGGCTGCCGGACTGATCTCGGTTGCGATTTCCCCGACACCGGGAGATGGTGTGTCGTCTTGAGCCTTCGCGCCGAATGGCACCCATCGTTTGAAGAATGATTTGGTTGTGCCAACTTCAGGTTTTTGCGGTGTAAAGGCCGTTGTGATTGTCGTTCCAGGCTGCGGTGTTATAGCTCCTGGAGCCGCTGCTGGAGTGACCGATACCGCAGCACCCGTGGCTGCAGTTGCTTGATCAATCGTTGCTTCAGGCGTTTCACTGTCTGTGCCAATCACACTCGCGATTTTGGTTTTCTTCTCTTCCCAACGCTTTTTGCGCTCTTCTTTTGCTTCCATCTTGGCGACGATTTGCTGATATTTTTCCTCGTCCTTGCGCTGCTTTTGGTCGACCAGCTGCTGCAAGCGAGGCGAAACCTCATAGGCCGGGCATTTGGCCGAGGCGCGGAACGGAACACCCTTCACCAGCGGCGTCGCGTCAAAGATATATTTCTTTTCGCAAACCGAAACTTCCGGTGGAACCTGTGTCAATTCGAAGTGGTCGTAGCCGGTTTTCAGCATGCGCCAGAAATCGAGATGTTCACTGTCATGATGCTTGGCCATGTTTTCAGGCGTCATGTGAAACGGAAAGGCCTGTACCTGGAAGGAGCGCTGACCGCCTGAGAAACTGTCGCGTGCGAGCGCATAGATGTCTTGAACCTGCTGGTCTGTCATGGCGTAGCAGCCGCGTGATGAACACGCGCCATGGACCATTAGGTGTGTTCCTGTGCGGTTGTGTGAGCGGTCGTATTTGTTCGGGTAACCAAGGTTGAAGGCCAGATGATAGCTGGAGTTCGGGTTCATAAGACCGGGTGTGATCTGGTAAAACCCTTCAGGCGCTTGCCGATCACCTTCCTTGAATTTTGGCCCAAGCTTGCCGGACCATTTACATATCTCAAACTCTTCCAGAAGCGCGAAGCGACCATTCCGCTTTTGTTTCCAGACTTCGAGAGAGTTCTCTTCCTTGAAGATTCGGATCAGGATTGGAGAGCTCGAACTCATGTTGAGGTCGGTGATTTTCCGTTTGATGTCGCTGGAGACCGGACGTTTGGCTTTTGGCCCATAGCCCAGCTCATCAGCTTGGCACCCGGCCAGGATGCCCGCCAAGAGCAAAGCTCCGCCGATCTTACGCACGGAAGGGGACGAGAGGCGCTTCCAAAGTGTGGAGGATGCGATTGGAGTTTGCCATTCGACCATGAAATCGTTCCAAAAACTTCTTGTCATCCAGGGTGCAGATGCACCTTATGGAGTTTATCGCGATAGATGCGCTTGCCATTAAACTAGGCATTTATGGTTTATGGGATGTTACTTTTTAGTGAGGATACCGCCAGCATTTGTTTGGATCCGCACAGCAAAAGCGCCACTCATCATCGTCATGACCTGCCAGCGAAATCAGGCCAAACAACGGCAAACGGGAGCGCCTTTGGAGCACTCCCGTACACGGTTGCGTGAATTGATGCCGTCCCTTAGGGCAAAGTTCTACCGATCGAGATGAACTTCTCCCGGCGCTGCTTGCGAATTTCGTCGGCGCTCATATTCGCCATGCTAGAAAGCTCGGCTTCAATGGCAGTACCAGCGCGATCGATCACGATTTCGCGCGCTCTGTGTGCTCCGCCGACCGGTTCTTCAATGATCCCATCGATGACACCAAACTGTAGGAGATCCTGTGCGGTGATCTTCATGTTGGTGGCGGCATCCTGGGCTTTGGCACTGTCGCGCCACAGAATTGAGGCCGCGCCTTCAGGCGATATTACTGAATAGATGGCATGTTGCAGCATCAGAACCTTGCTGGCTGCGGCAATCGCTATGGCGCCACCAGACCCGCCTTCGCCGATCACGACGGACACGGATGGAGTGCCCAAGCCAAGGCCCTTGTCTGTGGATCGCGCAATTGCTTCAGCCTGACCGCGTTCTTCCGCGCCGATACCCGGATATGCACCAGCCGTGTCAACGAGCGAAATCACTGGCAACTTGAAACGCTCGGCCATGTCCATGATGCGAACGGCCTTGCGATAGCCTTCAGGCCGGGCCATTCCAAAATTGTGTTTCAGGCGGGCTTGAGTGTCAGATCCCTTTTCCTGAGCCAGGATCGCAACGGACTGTCCCCGGAATTTGCCAAGACCAGCAATGAGCGCATGATCTTCTGCAAAATTTCTATCGCCAGCGAGTGGCGTGAAGTCTTCGATCAGGCCTGCCAGATAATCGGCTGCATGTGGACGATCCGGATGCCGTGCCACCATGGTTTTCTGCCATGGGGTCAGTTTGGCATAGAGATCTTTCAGCGTCTGTGACGACTTGGTATTCAGTCGTCCAATCTCATCTTCGACGTTGACGGATTCTCCGCCGGCCGCAAGGGCGCGGAGTTCCTGGATCTTGCCTTCAATGTCGGCGACGGGTTTTTCAAAATCCAAATAGCTGTGCATGTACTCGTATACCTGGAACAAGCAGCTGCCGGAAGCCTCGGGAGCAAGGCGCGGGCCTGTTGGCTGTCATGAAGTGGAGAGTGTCGCTGGCGTCACCCTGCCTTTGTTAATTGGCTCTATCAAGAGAAGCAGACTGGCGCAAGAGCGAGTCGTCTGCTGAAGGCTCTCGTAAATGCCGTAAATTATCGTGCAGCGCGATCTTGGTCACTGCCGTCAATCTTCAATTTTGACGCCTGAACCACCAAACGCCCTGTGGTCGTGTCGATTGAGATCCGGTATGGAATGAGCACATCATCGCGCCCGGCTGGTGCGAACCAGGCTTCCATGCTGGCTTTTGCCATATGCTTGACTGAGGCCTTGGAAGGGCGGTGGCCAGCTACAGGCACCCACTGAGCCTTGCAGACCACCACAGGGCCGTCGTAGCCCTTGCCTGAGACCTCGCGAGTGCCCTTGTAGCTGAGCTTGATGTCGAATCTGGTCCAGCCGTCGAAGATCGGCAGCTTGCGTTTGCAGGCTTCTGGACCGAGCGCCTCCTTACCGGAGCGAACCGGCATCAGCGCGGCGCTCAACGGATCCATGGCATTCTTGCGATGCTTACCGGTGATCTTGATACGTTCTTTGTTTGGCTTGAACTGGGGGGTGACCTCCATTTTGCGAATGTGCCCGGAGCCCTGTTTCAACGCGACATAAAAATCGCGATCAGCGGCGTGTGACGCCATTTGATAATTTGACGGCACGACTTTTGAGCCAACGAGCCAGCCAGAAGCCTCAGCGCCGCCTTTGCCCGTCGTGAACAAGGTACCGACTCCCGCCGGCTCGATGGATACTTTGGCCGAATAGGCGTTACCCTGAAGCGCCAGAGACAGACTACCGCGGCCGACGGTGAACCCGGCAATGGAAATGTTGTAGAGGCCGCCAACACTGCTTGTCTTCGCGGAGGCTGGTGCGCTCAGCATGGAGCTGGCCAGCACAAGAATGCCGACAAGGCACGTCGTGGCCGATAGTCGACCGAATATTTTCAAACCAGACACTTCCAAACCTCCACGTCGCCGGTGTTGGCGACGATCCTGCGCCCCCGCGCTGCCCTTCCGGTGAAACGATGATTTTGCAAATCACTCAGAATAGATATGGCAATTGTTCTCGCGTATGGTAACTCAGTGGTTAACGTAGCACGTTTGAGTTCGGGAAAACCACGGAATCGCGTTCCAAACGTTGTGAAGCCTTGACGATCGTGTGTACGGCCAGTATAGTAGGCCAACTTTTTCCGTAAAAAGCCGGACATGTGTAGCCGGGCCTTTGGTCCGCTCCCTTCCGGACGTAATCGCCGGGTCAGTTCGTTGGCCGGCCAAAAGATAAAAAGGTGATATCATGGCACGCCGTTGCGAGATTTCCGGTAAGGACGTAATGACGGGTAACAATGTTTCCCACGCCAACAACCGTTCACGCCGCCGGTTCCTGCCGAACCTGTGCGTTATCTCCCTGTTGAGCGATACATTGGGCGAAACTTTCCAGCTTCGCATTTGTGCTCATGCCCTGCGCTCTGTTGAGCATCGCGGTGGCCTGGATGCATATCTGTTGAAAGCATCTACCGATCAGCTTTCTGTGAAGGCTCGTCGCATCAAGGCAAGCATCAAGCGCCAGCAGGCTGCTGCCGCAGCTGCGGTTGCTGCTTAAAATTTCCCTTCAAGGGTAAATAGATATGACGGTTTCCCGGAGTTCTTCCGTGGCCCGACTCGCCATCGCCATATTTGCGATGGCGTCTGTCGTTGTGGCCTCCAACTTTCTGGTGCAATACCCTGTTCAATTGGTCCTCGGGGGAATCAACCTCGCAGATCTGCTGACCTGGGGGGCCTTTACCTATCCAGCAGCCTTTCTGGTGACGGATCTGACCAATCGACGATTTGGCGCCAATTCGGCCCGTATCGTCGTGCTCGTCGGATTTGTCATTGCTGTGATCTTGTCGATCTGGCTGGCGACACCGCGAATCGCAATCGCCTCTGGTGCTGCTTTCCTGGTCGCCCAGCTGCTTGATGTGACGATTTTTGATCGCTTGCGCCGAGCTGTGTGGTGGAAGGGACCTATTGTTTCCTCCCTGTTGGGATCGGTTGTTGATACGGTGCTGTTTTTTGGTATCGCCTTTTCGGCAGCTTTTGCGTTCATCGATACAGGCTTTGGCATGGATGATGGCTCCCTGGCGTTTCCGGTCCCGTTCCTGGGAGTTGGAACAGATGTGCCGCTCTGGACCTCGCTTGCGGTTGGGGACTTTGTTGTGAAGATCCTGGTCGCCGTGGCTTTGCTTGTGCCGTATCGGATGGTGGTCGGCCTTTTCAGCAAGGAAGCGCAAGCGGCTGCCTGAAAATTTGAGTCTATATCGGATAAGACTTTTGAGAGGCGCCGCGTTGGTGCCTTTTTTATGTCCGTCACCGCTGTCGTGGTGGCCTGGTTCGTTGGCTCAGGGCTAGATCAAGAATCAAAATGCTGTTCGGCAAGGAGTTCGTTGCAGCTCGATGTGGGTCATCTGATAAGATTTGCGGCACAGCAGAGCAGCCTACAGCGCGCATTGTCTAAACTATCTGAGGGGCCTACTTAGCTAGGCTCTCGGAGCATGCTACTCTGAATAACCCTTCTACGCGCGCCCTATTTACTGGCAGCTGTCATAGAGAAGGTGGTTCGCTTTGCCTTGATCCCGTTGGTCTGCCCTTGGAACAACCCCGTTTGGCTGGGAGGAGCTGGATCTGCCACCCCCATTCCCGAATGTCATCTGGACATTGCCTCCGATGAAAACCTGCGTTTGGTTCGAGCAGGGCTTGGCTTTGTCAGTAGATGGTGAATTCTCGTTTGTGCTGCGTTTTATGGGGATGTCCCATTTTTCGGTGCTGTTTTGCGCCAACTTTGTGGTTCCGTATTTCAGGGCTTCTGCTTGCGCAAGTGGAGCCGAATAGAGTGCACAAAAAGCAAGGGCCGCTGATGCTACCCGCAGAAAAGGCGGAGGTGAAGCAAAAGGCTTCAGGTGACTGTGCGCTGGCTTGGTCAAGACATTCTCACCTCTGCTTAGGTTAATACACGTTTGCAACTTCCCACGTCTTGAGGCCTTACTCGACCGGCTTTCAAATTCGTCAGTTTTGGTGCCTCAAAGTCGTCGTAACCGCCATATTCTTTGTAGGCTTCAACATCAATGCTGATGTACCTTCCTGATGAAGTCCTGACCCCAACTTTTCCGGGGGCATATTCAACGATATTGAAGCTTGTATTGCAAAAATATCTGCCTTCGGTGTCGGTCATGTACCAGCCCTGAGCACCGCCACGGCTGCTTGTGAGTGAGCCGATTTTATAGCCTTGAGCTTTCAATGCTTCATAGCTGCCAGCGGAGGGCCCTGAAGTCGACTGGCAAGCGCCGAGAGTGAGGGCTGGTAAAAGGAAAAACCCTCGAATGAAGAGTGAAAATTTCATCGTGAGTTCCTTGGGAATTTGAAGTTAAAAGAAGAATTAGCGCAAGATTGGCGTGCTTTTAGTCGTTGGGGGATGAGGCGTCCAACTTAAATCTTAGCAGCAGAGTTCGCTGTAGAAGCGACCGGTTGTTATCCGATAGAAGGGTCAGGATGGTTGAGCCGTTTGTGTCGATATGGACTGAGAGCCCTTCCATATTGTCGATCTGATCGCCGTAATCAGCTTCCAGAAGCACTTTGCCTTTGAGCCGTGCAGACTGTCTGATGCTGTCTGCAGTGAATTGCCTGATCCGCATACCGACGAGGTCACGCAGATTGAAGCGGCGCTCCAGTAGCAGCAGGTCGCCGGAGGGCAGGAAGGCGGCGTCCGTTGCATCAAAACGCTCTGACCGCAGAATGCTGAAAGTCTTTTGTTTGCCCCCTTTCAGCAAGAACCCGGGCAATTCATCACTGCCGCTTGGCCCGCGCTCTGCGACGGCCAGTAACGTGCCGCTGAGCGGTGTGCCTTCCGGTGCCATCGCCATGGCTTCCAGGCCCTTGGTCGAGCGCAAGTTGCGGATTTGCTCTGACACTGGCAGCTCTTCGAGCATCCGCTCCTTGCCGGTTGCCAGAGGCCAGGGAAACCGAAAGATTGCATTCGCCCGCTCCGCCGAGACCAGAATGCTGTCACCATCGAGGGTAATGGCTTCGGTATCGTGTTTCCAACTGGCCCGAAGTGTCTTGCCTTTGGCGTTCAGGAGCGGGGTATACCGCGCGTTTTCAATTCCAAGGGGACGGCTGTCCGAATCTTGTTCCAGACTGGCTGAAAACCAGAGACCATTGTCCGTCACGGCCAATATTTCATTGCCATGATCCAGGCTCAAAAGTCCGGACAATCCCCCGACATTGCGATCAGGTGAAATCAGCTCCAGGCCTCCGAGAAAGGTCACTCGCCCGAATGTTCGAGTGTTACGTCCAATGCGGAAATTATCGAATTGTTTCGTTCTGACCTGGACCGGCGTGGCGTCGCTCAAGATGACGGTGTCGCTGCCGAACACAATGCTGCTGTTGAGCAGTGTGAGGCCGCAGAAGAGGGCAGAGGCAGCAAGCTTACCAAACCCGCTCCTTGCCATCAGCGTCGCCCGCCTGCCCGTTTACGGCCAGAGCGACCGCCACGTCCTTTGCCTGCTGCATGCTGAACTTCATCGTCGAACAGGTCGGCCAACTGGTCCGTCATTGCTCCTGCAAGCTCTTCGGCATCAACAATCGTCACAGCGCGTTTGTAGTAGCGTGTCACGTCATGGCCGATACCGATGGCGATCAGTTCAACGGGAGATCTGTTTTCAATCTCATCGATGACATGGCGCAGATGCCGTTCCAGATAATTGCCCGGGTTGACGGACAATGTGCAATCGTCGACCGGAGCTCCATCGGAGATCATCATCAGGATCCGCCGTTGTTCCGTACGGCCCAGAAGCCGCTCGTGTGCCCAGTTCAGCGCTTCGCCGTCGATGTTTTCCTTGAGCAGACCTTCGCGCATCATCAGGCCAAGGTTTCTGCGTGAACGACGCCATGGTGCGTCGGCAGACTTGTAGATGATATGGCGCAGATCATTGAGGCGTCCGGGCGTTGCCGGTTTGCCTTCGGCCAGCCAGGCTTCGCGGGACTGACCGCCTTTCCAGGCTTTTGTTGTGAAGCCAAGGATCTCTACCTTCACGCCGCAGCGCTCAAGCGTACGGGCCAGAATGTCGGCGCAAGTGGCAGCCACTGTGATCGGGCGACCGCGCATTGATCCGGAATTGTCCAGCAGCAAGGTCACGACCGTGTCGCGGAAATTTGTGTCGCTTTCCTGTTTGAAAGCGAGCGGTGCCATGGGGTCGGTGACGGCGCGGGTCAGGCGCGCTGTGTCCAGAATGCCCTCCTCCAGATCAAAGTCCCAGGACCGGTTCTGCTGAGCCATCAGTTTTCGCTGCAGGCGGTTGGCCAGCCGTGCGACGGCACCTTGCAGATGTGTCAGCTGTTTGTCGAGGAAGCCGCGGAGCCGGTCCAGTTCTGCCATGTCACACAGCTCTTCAGCGGTGATGGTTTCATCGAACTGTTCGGTAAACATTTTATAATCAGATACCGGCGGACGGTTTGATAGCGGCATGTCACGACGTTCGCTGTCCCCGGAATCTTCCGAGGCGTCGGCCATGTCATCTTCTGAAAAATCGTCCATTTCGCTGTCAGCAGCGTCCTGCTCACCTGCATCCTGCTGTTCCCCGGACATTTCCATTTCCTGGGGAGCGGCTTCCTGTTCGCCGCCATCTTCTTCGTTTTCACCGCCGGATTCAGCTTCGTCGTTGTTGCCGTCGTCCTCACTTTGATCAGGGTCTTCGTCCTGATCCTGATCGCCAATCTCGTCGGCCATATCTAAGGAGGTTAGAAGCTGGTGGATCTGTTTGGCAAAGCTCTCCTGATCCTCGACGCGGGTTGTTAGTTGGTCCAGATCCTCGGAGGCTTTTTCCTCAATCCAGCCACGCCACATATCGACCAGTTTGGTAGCACTGACAGGCGGTGGTGCGCCGGTGAGGCGTTCACGTACAATCAGAGCCACAGCATCCTGCAAAGGCGCTTCTTCACGGCTGACGATTTCCGGTGCATTGGCTTTTCTGTAGCGATCGTCCAGCATTGCAGAGATATTGCCTGCAACGCCTTCCATGCGCAGGGAGCCTACAGCGTCGCACCTTGCTTGTTCGACGGCCTCGAAAATGGCCCGTGCTTCGGGGCCCGTTGGCGCCCTTCTGCTGTGGATTTTCGCGTCGTGGCAGGCCCGCTTGAGCGCCATGGAATCGCCGAGCCCGCGCGTGATAGCGACCTCGTTTGCTGTTAGCTTGCGTGACGGCTCTGGCAGGCGGGCAACTCCTCCGGACAAGCCGGGGCGATCACCTGAGAAGATGACCTCCAGCTCTGGCTCACCTGCAATTGCACGAATCGTGCCGGTGACTGACTGCTTGAACGGTTCCGTTGAAAGCGGCGTTGAGCCACCCGGATTGGAATTGCTACCCAGCCCTGCCATGAAGTCCTCAGCTCATTACGACGTTGACGGAGGATTCCGGCAGTTCCTCGCCGAAGCAGCGCTGATAGAATTCAGCGACAAGCGCCTGTTCCATGTCATCGCACTTGTTGAGGAACGTCAGGCGGAAAGAGAAACCAACGTCGCCGAAGATTTCTGCATTTTCTGCCCAGGTGATTACTGTTCGTGGACTCATGACGGTTGAAAGATCGCCATTGACGAAGGCATTCCGGGTCATGTCGGCGAGGCGGACCATTTTGGACACGATCGCGCGACCTTCTGCACCTTGATAGTGCTTTGCCTTGGACAAGACGATATCGACCTCATTGTCGTGAGGCAGATAGTTGAGTGTGCAGACGATTGACCAGCGGTCCATCTGGGCCTGGTTGATCTGCTGCGTGCCGTGATAGAGGCCTGACGTATCGCCGAGACCAACCGTGTTTGCCGTTGCAAATAGGCGGAAAGCAGGGTGAGGTCGGATAACGCGTGACTGATCGAGCAAGGTCAGTCGACCCGAGGATTCCAGAATACGCTGGATAACGAACATCACGTCGGGGCGGCCCGCGTCATACTCATCAAAAACAAGAGCAACGTTGTTCTGGTAAGCCCAGGGCAGAATCCCGTCCTTGAATTCGGTAATCTGCTTGCCGTCCTTCAGAACGATGGCATCTTTGCCGACCAGATCGATCCGCGAAATGTGGCTGTCGAGGTTTACACGTATACACGGCCAGTTGAGGCGCGATGCGACCTGTTCAATGTGGGTCGACTTGCCCGTACCGTGGTAACCCGTGACCATCACGCGGCGATTGTGTGCAAAACCTGCAAGAATAGCCAGGGTGGTGGCTCGGTCGAACAGGTAATCTGGATCTGCTTCCGGGACATGCTCGGACGGAGTTGAGAATGCGGGCACCATGAGGTCGGACTTGAAACCGAAAACCTCTTCCACAGAAACTTTAGTATCTGGCGTGCTCGCAGCCGCGTTCGTCATCTCAGTCATTTTTCCTCCGCTGCCTCGGCGTGCCGGGCGGGGTCATTGGGAAAGTGCCCGCATGGAAGGTGCAGGCTAACAGAAACCGGCTTTCTTCAGGACGTTATACGCCTGAATGATTTCGCGCAGGCGGTCCTCGGAAGAACGATCACCGCCATTGGCGTCCGGATGGTTTAATTTCACAAGTTCTTTATAGCGCGCTTTGATCGCATCGCCACGGGCAGTTGGCCCCAAATTGAGCGTATCAAGGGATCGCTTTTCAAGTGCCAGCAATTTTCTTTGGCGTGGTTGTCTTGCCGCACCGCCGCGCCTTGATGTGGTCGGGCGCGGATTGGCACTAGGGTCAATGCCGTCAGGCCCTTGGCCGGCCTCTTTGTTGACACCCATTTGCCATGTCGGTCGATGACCTGTCAGGGAATCTTTCTGATAGCTGCGGACGTCATCGTCCTGCATGCCAGAAAAATAATTGTAAGACTTGTTGTATTCCCGAACATGATCAACGCAAAAGCGAAAATATTCGCCTTCCCGATCACGGCCTTTGGGAGCCTTGTGAACGCCGGGGCGTGTGCAGCCAGGATGCTCGCAGGACTGATCTTTGTCCTCCTTCACGGCTCCCTTTCCACGCTTTGCGCGGATGCTGTCGAATATTTTTGAGTCCAGTTTCATGAGCGGATTATGATCGGTGCTGAGGGCGGGAACAAGCTTTGTAATGAAGCAAATTGTGGGCTGATGGACGCTAATTGCGGATTAAGACAATTTAAGGCCCTTATTAACTTGTTTTGGGGGCGTTCGAAGTGAAGATCAAGGTCTCTGATCCATCTTGACGAGACCCTTGTGACTGGGTGACATGGCTTTCATGAGTATGCAAGAAACCATTACGATAAAGCTGACTCGGGCGTTTGCGCCTGCCTCGCTTGATATCATCGACGAGTCCGACAAGCACAAGGGTCATGGCGGCTGGCGCGAAGGCGGAGAAACACATTTTCGTGTGCGTATTGTTGCCGAAGCCTTCTCGGGAATGAGCCGTGTGGCGCGCCACCGGGCCATCAATGATGCACTGGCAACAGAACTTGCCACTACCGTTCATGCCCTGGCGATTGAAGTTCGGGCTCCTGAAGATACAGATCCACGTGCCGCGCGCCAACACGGCACTTCTTGATCTGATGTGTCTGGCCGGACTTTCAACCCCGGCCAGACAAAACTGTCAATCAACTGTGTTCTGGTAATTGCGCAGATGTCTGAGCCTGCGCTGCAACGACCGGCTGAGTGGTCGAGGTTGCTGCTACGTGTTTTGCTTTCTGGCCAAGTGGCATGATGCGCAGGTGGGTAATTCTGTTCTTATCTCGCTTGAGCACAGTGAAGCGGAAGCCATGGAACGTGAAGATCTGGCGCTCTTCCGGGATCATGCGTGCTTCGTGGATGACAAGTCCTGCAATCGTCGTGGCCTCGTCATCTGGCATGGACCAGTCAGTGGCGCGGTTGAGATCCCGGATTGGAACAGAGCCCTCGACGATCACGGACCCGTCGGCCTGGGGGCGAAGGCCTTCCAGTTCCACGTCATGCTCATCGGCGATTTCGCCAACAATTTCCTCCAGAATGTCTTCCAGTGTGACGAGACCCATCACTTCGCCATACTCGTCCACGACAAGCGCAAAATGTGATTTATGCCGCAGGAATGCATTGAGCTGATCTTGCAAGGTGGTGGTGTCAGGCACAAACCAGGTTGGTGTGATGATCTGATCTATATCAATCTTCTCGCTGTCGCCGCCAGCTGCATGAAGAGCGCGAAGCAGATCCTTTGCGTGCAAAACTCCCACGAAATTGTCTGTTTCGCCGCGCCAAAGCGGCAGACGTGTGTAGGGGGAAGCGAGTGCGGCATCGACAAGGGTTGGCAGACTGTCATCCGCGTTCAGGGCCACCATGTTGGTACGGTGGATCATCACGTCGGAGACTTCCAGCTGGGCAAGGTCAAGCAAGCCGCCAAGCCGATCGCGTTCGGCCTTCACCAGACCGCCTTCCTTATGCTGAAGATCTACAGCGCCGCGCAATTCTTCATGGGCCGACAGGATCGAGGTGTCGTCATTGACGTTGATGCCAACCATGCGCAGCATCAGCCGTACAATCATTTCAACACCAATCACCACTGGGGCGAAGACCGCGACCAGAACGCGCACGATGGGTGATACGGCCAGAGCGAAACGTTCCGGGTTGGAAATTGCCCAGGTTTTCGGAAGGACCTCTGCAAAGATCAAGACCAAGCCTGTCATCACAAGAGTTGCCAGTGCGACTCCTGACTGTCCGAAAAGATTAATGAAGACCGTTGTCGCCAGCGCAGACGCCAGGATATTGACCAGATTGTTGCCCAGCAAAAGCGCGCCTATCAGGCGCTCACGCGCTGCGATCAGCCTTGCAACCAGCATGGCGCGTTTGTTGCCTCCCTTGGCCATCTGGTGCATGCGGGCACGCGATGCGGCCGTTAAGGCGGTTTCTGACCCGGAGAAAAACCCGGACAGGAACAGCAAGACCAGGATTGCACCAATCGCCAGCCAAAGGTTTGCGGTGCTCATTGTGCTAGTTTCTCCGTCAGGAAGTCTTGGACGAGGGCGGGATCAACGCCTTTTTCAACAAATGCCTGACCGATTCCTCTGGTCAGGATGAAAGTCAGATTGCCCCGGCTGACTTTCTTGTCCTGGGCAATGATGTCCATCAGCGTTTCAGCTGGCGGCATTTGTCCTGGAATGTCTGAAATCCGGGTTGGCAGGCCGACTTCGCTCAGATGGCTTTTGACCCGGTGCATATCCGGCTCTGACAGCAGGCCCAATTTATGTGAGAACTCATGGGCCAGCATCATGCCGATGGAAACGCCTTCGCCATGGACCAGCCGTTCTGTCTCGTAGGACACAACGGATTCCAGAGCGTGACCAAATGTGTGTCCAAGGTTGAGCAGGGCGCGGCGTCCTGCTTCATGCTCATCTTCTGCAACGACATCTGCTTTTGCCTGGCAGGACCGTGCTACGGCTTCATCGCGCTCAGGTCCGCCAGCGAATACGGCTTTCCAGTTGGCCTCAAGCCAAGTGAAAAAAGGTTCATCGCCAAGCAGTCCGTATTTGGCGACTTCTGCGTAGCCTGCTCGGAAGTCGCGCAATTGCAGCGTGTCGAGGATGGCAGTGTCGGCCAGAACCAGGTCTGGTTGGTAGAAAGCCCCGAGCAGGTTTTTGCCATGTCGCGAGTTAATGCCGGTCTTGCCGCCAACGGAACTGTCGACTTGAGCCAGAAGGGTCGTCGGGACCTGAATGAAGCTCATGCCACGGCGCACACACGCAGCCACAAAACCTGCGAGATCGCCAACAACGCCGCCGCCCAGAGCCAGAACAATGTCACCGCGCTCCAGGCGCGCTTCCAGAACTTCATCGCATAGACGTTCAAATATCTCGAACCGCTTGGAGGTTTCTCCGGCTGGGATTTTCAAGCAGACGTGCCCTAACCCGGATGCGCTCAAGCTGCTGCTGAGGGCGTCCAGGTGCAACTTTGCGACTGTCTCATCCGTGATCACCGCCAGCCGTGCACCGGGGTTGAGCGCCGCAATGCGCTCGCCCGTCTGCTGAAGAATGCCACGGCCGATGGCGATATCATAACTGCGGGAACCAAGGTTCACATGTACCGTCTGCAGCGGTGCTGATTCAATTTCCGAAGAGGAATGGGTGTCGTTCATGTGCTGCCTTCAGATGTCGTTTGTTCGCGCCGTTTCAGGGGCCATGGACAAGACCTTGGCTGTCAGGGCCTGGATGATCTGGTTCATGACCACGTCATGGGGAACGTCACGTGAATAAACTGTGGCGTCTGCTTTGGCGTAGACAGGGTGTCGGGTCTTCATCAGGTCCCGCATGGTGCCTTCGGGGTCCGGGTTTTGCAGGAGAGGGCGATTGGCTCTCTTTCGCACGCGAGACATGACTGTGTCGAAATCGACTTTGAGCCAGATCGAAACGGCGTGTGCTGAAATTTCATTTCGAGTCGCCTCGCTCATGAAAGCGCCGCCGCCGGTCGCAAGAACCTGGGGCCCTTTTTTGAGCAAACGAGCGATCACTCGCTCTTCTCCGCTGCGAAAATAAGGTTCGCCATGGGTCGCGAAGATTTCCGCGATGGTCATATTGGCTGCGCGCTCGATTTCTGCATCTGCGTCTGCAAAGGTCAGTCCAAGCTTTTGGGCAAGCCTGCGGCCGACGGTTGATTTGCCACAGCCCATAATGCCGACAAGGACAATGGATCTATCGCCAAGAGCTTCGACAAGCCGTGTTTCCGGACTCATGATCGCGGGCTGATCCATGCCGGTTGTCGGTTCATGTTTAGGGTCGTTATGTTGGTTCATGGCGGCTTTTTAGCACATTCCCTCAAAAAGAAAGCTGCCCTGTAAAAAGAAACGTCATGTTTCGTCATGTTTGGATGCACACACCTCAATCAGCTGGGTTGCGTCCCTGTTTCAGGCAGGGAAAACTGGCCACTCGTGATTCGCTGATGGAGACGTTAAATCGTGCCTACCCTGACCCGATTGATCCTTGTTTTGATCATCCTAGGCGGGCTCGGCTATGGTGCTGTCTATGCGCTGGCGAATTGGGTTGAACCAAATGAGCGGGAAATCACCGTTCGCATCAAGAAGGACGGCTTTGGCCGTTAGGTCATTTGGCCTTCGATTATTCTTGCGAGACCTTTTTGGAAATGCTGGCGGCTGAACGGGGCGCGGCTGAAAATACGCTCGAGAGTTATCGCCGGGATCTGGATGATTTTTCCCAATTTCTCGGCACCGGTCAGACCTCGGCGGCAACGGCAGATGATGTCTCCGGCTATATGAGCGATCTGGCAGGGCGCGGTTTTGCTGCAACTTCACAGGCGCGACGGTTGTCAGCGCTCAAGCAATATTTCAAGTTTCTTTATGCTGAAGGTCAACGCCAGGATGACCCGACCCGGGTTCTGTCCGCACCTAAAAAACGCCAGAGCCTGCCCAAGGTTTTATCCGTTGAGGATGTGGACCGGTTGATTACGATCGCCGAGGCGGACACCAAACGGTCCCATAAAACGGCTCCGGCCCGGCTTCGGGCGCAACGGCTCTATACGTTGTTGGAAGTGCTTTATGCGACGGGTTTGCGGGTGTCCGAGCTTGTGGCAATGCCAGTGAGCGCTGCTATGCGCGATGCGCGGCTGATTGAAATCAAGGGCAAAGGCGGCAAGGAGCGGCTGGTTCCGCTGTCCAAGGCAGCGCAGGCGGCCATGCGTGAGTATGTTGGCCTGCGATCTGCTGAAGGTGCCTATGAAAACAGTCCGTGGCTGTTCCCGTCACACGGGGCCAGCGGTCATTTTACAAGGCAAGCCTTTGCGCGGGATCTGAAAGACCTTGCGGGGGCAGCTGGCATAGACCGGGAGGGGATCTCGCCTCATGTGCTGCGCCATGCCTTTGCCTCACATCTTTTGCAGAACGGCGCAGATCTTCGGGTCGTTCAGCAGCTTCTGGGCCATGCGGATATTTCCACGACCCAGATTTACACCCATGTCCTGGATGAGCGCTTGCAGGAACTGGTCGAAAGCGCGCATCCGCTGGCCAAACGGTAAGAAGGCTGTGTGCTGAACCTTATTTCGGCATCAAGGCCCAATAGTCGAAGTCCAGCAGGACACCGTCTTCATATTTTCCGTCAGCGGATTTCATTGGGAAGTCTGCACAAGGGCGGTTCTTGGTGGCGACAAGACGGAGGCGCAGTGCGCCGACATCGGTGCGGCCTTCCAGATCTGCGGTGGCGAGCACTTCTGACCAAGCATAGACCGTATCGCCTGCAAACAGCGGCGCGACATGTTTGCCGCCATTGATTCCTGTGATGTGAAACAGATTGCCCAGACCGTTGAAAGACAGCGCTCGGGCTATTGAAATCACATGACCGCCATAGATCAGGCGTTTGCCGAAACGCCCTTTGCCTTCAGTGTGTTGATTAAAATGCACTTTGGCTGTGTTTTGATACAGGCGGGTCGCGATCTGATGCTCGGCTTCTTCGACGGTCATTCCGTCGACATGATCTATTTTTTCGCCCTTGGCATAGTGGTCAAACCGGAAAGGGGAGCCTGCAAGATCATTGTCCCAGTTTTCTAAATCAAGCAGGGGCGCTGCATTGCCCAAAACCAGCGGATCAAGAGCGGCCGGAAGCTCCGGCACCACGGGGTCTGGCGCGGGGCTGGCCGCATCCCGCTTGTTGACCATGACCCAGCGGACATAATCCAGAACTTCGGTGCCATCGGCGGTGTAGCCGGTCGAGCGGACATAAACGACACCGGTTGTGCCGTTGGAATTTTCTTTCTTGCCGATGATTTCGGAAACGGCGGATAGTGTGTCGCCCGGATAGACTGGAGCCAGGAACCTGCCACCGGCATAGCCGAGGTTCGCAACCGCATTCAGGGAAATGTCCGGAACCGTTTTGCCAAAGACAATGTGGAACACCAGCAGGTCATCCAGCGGCGCGCGGTCATAGCCAAGGGAATGAGCGAAATCATCTGAAGACTGGACTGCAAAGCGGGAGCCATAGAGCGCGGTATAAAGGGTCGCATCGCTGGATGTCACCGTGCGCGGGGTCGCGTGACGGATCACCTGCCCAACATGAAAATCCTCGAAGAAATTACCCGGATTTGTTTTGCTCACGACCTGCTCCCGCTGCCTGCTCTTTGAACGATTAAGCCGGGAGCACCGCACAAGTGCAAGAGCGACGATGGGAGAAGGCAGCTGTTGCCCTTGAAAACCTGAAGGTTTGGGATCTCAAAGGGTAATTTCGGGTTTCTTGAACGTCTCCAGGGCCATTTTAAGCTCAGGTGCATTGGCGGCATAGGTTTCAATGGCGATGCCGTTCTTTGCTGCGTCCGCCGCCTGTTGCAGGGCGATGACGCCAGCGCCGGGGCCTTTGGGATGGCTCATGATGCCGCCGCCTGCGCAGAAGATGAAGTCGTCATTGCCGAGCAGGCCGCGCGCCGGATCCATCTGCCAGACCGTCTGGCCGGAGGAAAAGACCGGCATTGCGAGATGCGCCGGTGCGAGATTGTCGCTGTCCGTCCCACAGATTGGCAGTTGAACGGATTTGGCTGATTGGGCCACGACCGCGTCGCTTTCAGTGAACTTATTGGCCAATCCATTGACGTGAAGGTGGTCGGCTCCCGCCAGACGCCAGAGTTTTTGCCAGGCGGTAAAACTGATCCCGATGTCCGGAGAACGTGAATACAGACCCCATCCAGCGCGGTGTCCATGAATGACCATCTTGCTGCGATCTCTGACTGCGCGGAGGCCCGGTAGTCCGACCGACGCCATGCAGACCATGGCGCAGGTTCCGCCGTGTGCTTCCAGCAGATCCAGATTGCGCCACATCTGTTCTATTTCATCGGTGATGTTGAAGGCGTACATCACGCGCTTGCCGGTTTTGTCCGCATGCCGGTTGAGGACATGCGACACCTTTTCAAGGCGCTCTGCGAAGGGGCAATGCGGGCCGTTGGCCTGCAGTTCATCGTCTTTTATGAAATCAATCCCCGCATCGACAAGGGACTGCACCAGATTGGCCGTTTCACTTGGACCCAGACCGACACTGGGCTTGATGATGGTGCCGATGAGTGGCCCTTTGTGTCCACCCATGAGCTTGCGTGTGCCATCCGCGCCGAACTGTGGTCCGGGGTGGGCCTTTGCGAAGTCTGCGGGCAGATCGATGTCGACCAGCCGTATTGCCGAGAGTTCGGCGAGTTCAAACAGGTTGCCTGCCAATGTGGACAGGAGATTGGGCAATGACACGCCGAAATTGTCCAGCGACCAGCTGATGGTCACCGTGCCGCGCTCAAAGTTATCGCCTGTCTTTCTGCTCGGCAGGGACGGCTTGGAAGATGTGCCGGTGATTGTGATGTTTTCGATCCGTGCTGCGGACCGTTCGCGCAGGGCGTCGGTTTCTGCCGCAAGGCGCACGAATGTGCCGGTGGATTGTTCGCCAGCAAGAACGGCTGCGGCCCGGCTTACGCCGACCGGTGTTTCGATGTCATATGTCGCCTGAACCCGGTTCATCGACTTCCCCCTCCGTCTCGGACCCAGCCGAAATAATCATGGCTGCCCATCTGGCCGCCCTTGAGTGCCAGTTCCAGCCCATCCATTGGACCGTCGGCATGTGCCTTGAAAATTGCCGCGCCGGGAATGGTTGGGGCCAGTGCCGACAGCGCGAAGATGCCGAGCTGGCGTGTCGCGTGACCGGACGTGTCGCCGCCCGACACAACAGCGCGCCGTGCACCGCTGCGGTCAAGAACACGATGAAGAATCTGCCCGAGCGCCTCGCCGACCATCTGGTTGGCGGCAGACATACTTAGGTTTGAATTTGCCACCTCGCGGGTGAAGCGATCTACTGCCGGATCATCCGGGCCTTCAGCGGTGTGGATCAGCGTGGCTTGACCTTGCGCCAATGCGCTCAAGGCCGCGTCGACCACGCGGGTGATCTCATCTTCGATTGCCGAGGCACCACCGCAGACGCTTGCCGCATCAAATGCCATGCAGGCAAATCCGTTGTTGCGCGACCAGGCGATCTGACCAGCGGTGGTTGGCGATACAGACCCCGAGACAACGACCATCTTGTCAGCTCTGCCAATGCTTTGAGGTGGTGTGGAAGCGGTAAGCAGCCCACTGTCCTGCCAGTGCCGGACCAGTGCATATTCAATGCCTTGGGAGCCAACGACAAACCGGTTTTCCTGTCGTTGTTGCCAAATCCTCCGGCCCGCGTTTGCTTCAGATGCAGCATCCAGACAGTCCAGCGTCACAGCCGCGATCCGACCGGTTTCGGTTGGCTTTGCCGCTGGCAAAGTTTGGGCCTCTGAGGTCAGGTTTTCTGCCGTCAACAGGCCGATGTCCAGCCGGTTTGACTGCTTCGCAATGTGCAGGGCAACGTCTGATTCAGCCATAGGGGTCACCGGATGGCGCGCCATGACAGGGTGGCGGTCCAGCCTATAGATTTCGTCTCCCATGGCAGCGAAAAGATGGCCAAACACCTGGTATCGGCCCATCTGGGGGGCGGCGACCAGAACGGGCACTAAAGCTGAGGCAAAATGGTCTGCGCCGATCTCGATTGCACGCCCGATGGACCCAACTTCCGGGGAGGAATCCAAGGTTGAGCAAATTTTATAATGTATGATTTGCGGCTTGAGAGCCTTCAACTTGGAGAAGACCTCCGGCAGTTCCTTGCTCATCCAATCAGGCGATTGCGCTCGCGCAGTCGAGGCGACGCCGACACCCTTGAGGTTCGGATAGCGCGCAAGTTGCTCATCGCTCGGCGGCTGCAGGAACAGCATTGTTTGCAGACCCGCGAAGGCAAGCACCTCCATGACCGCAGCAGCTCCGGTGAAGTCGTCACCATACCAGGCCACCAACACCCCGGCTGGTAGACTGTCTTCAGGATTTTTCATGCTGCGAGGTCCCTGATGCGGGTGAGAGGCGTGATCTGCTTAAGTGTTATTACCTCATCATACCAGTTGTCAAACTGAGTGGTCGGGCTACGTGCCGAAATGGAAGGACAGCTCATGGCAAAGTTGGTCTTCGCGGCGAGGGCCGACTCATGGCATTGACTGCAGTATAATGGTGCATGAGCTGAGGTTGGTGGACAGCCCGCTAAGCCGCCTTTTCGGTTCCGGCTGCGACGATCCTAACGACATCGGCCATGATCTCGGTGAGCTGAAAGTCTTTGGGGGTGTAGACGGCAGCGACGCCCAGGGCTTCCAGGCTGGCGGCGTCTTCTTCCGGAATAATACCTCCCACAACAAGGGGTATGTCGTGTGCACCGGCACTGCGCAGGCGGTCCAGAACATCGCGTACCAGCGCCAGATGAGATCCGGACAGGATCGATAAGCCAATGACGTGGACGTCTTCCTCGATGGCGGCGTTGGCGATCTGGGCCGGGGTCAGGCGAATGCCTTCATAGACGACTTCCATGCCGCAATCCCGCGCCCGCACGGCAATCTGCTCCGCGCCGTTGGAATGACCGTCCAGGCCGGGTTTTCCGACCAGGAATTTCAACCGCCGCCCAAGTTTGGTGGAGACAGCATCGACGGTTTCTCGGACGGCAGACAGATCGCCAGCGTCTTCGCGGGCGGATTGGCCCACGCCTGTGGGGGCTCGGTATTCGCCGAAGACATCGCGCAGGATGCTGCCCCATTCGCCGGTGGTGACGCCTGCCTTTGCGGCGGCAATGGAAGGCTCCATGATGTTGCGGCCTTCGATGGCGGCCTGCTTGAGGTCGTGAAGGGCTGTGTCCACCTGTGTCTGGTCCCGCGCCTCCCGCCAGGCTTTCATCTTCTCGATTGCCTCTGTCTCGACATGTTCTGAAACCGTCAGGATACCGCCATCGTCTCCGCCCTCCAGCGGCGAGGCCTCACTTTCGGTCCAGGAGTTGACACCCACAACAGTCTGGTCGCCGGTTTCAATGCCGGAGAGACGGGCGGAATTGGCCTCGACAAGCTTGCGCTTCATGTAGCTGGAATCCACCGCTGCGACCGCTCCGCCCATATCGTCAATGTGGGCCAGTTCCGCGCGTGCTTCGTCTTTCAGCGCCTCGACCTTGCGGGTGATTTCCGCAGATCCGTCGAAGATGTCCGCATACTCCAGAAGGTCCGTCTCATAGGCGACTATCTGCTGCATGCGCAGGGACCATTGCTGATCAAATGGGCGGGGCAGACCGAGGGCTTCGTTCCAGGCGGGAAGCTGAACGGCGCGGGCGCGGGCGTTTTTTGACAGCACCACGGCCAGCATTTCGATCAGGATCCGGTAGACATTGTTTTCTGGCTGCTGTTCCGTCAGGCCTAGCGAATTGACCTGAACGCCATAGCGGAAGCGGCGGTATTTTTCGTCCTCAACGCCATACCGTTCGCGGCAGATTTCATCCCATAATTCGGTGAATGCGCGCATCTTGCACATCTCGGTGATGAAGCGCATGCCTGCATTGACGAAGAAGGAAATCCGCCCGACCGCTTTGGGAAAGTCGGCCTCTGGAATGCTTCCACTCGCCTTGAGGCTGTCCAAAATTGCGACAGCGGTTGCCAGAGCATAGGACAGCTCTTGAACTGGCGTCGCGCCTGCCTCCTGCAAATGATAGGAGCAGACGTTCATCGGGTTCCACTTCGGCATGTTGGCATAGGTCCAGGCGATGACGTCTGTTGTTAGCCGAAGGGAGGGCGCCGGCGGAAACACATAGGTACCGCGCGACAGATATTCCTTAATGATGTCATTCTGGGTCGTGCCGGACAGGGCCATGCGGTTTGCGCCCTGCTCATCAGCGGCGGCAACATACAGCGCCAGCAGCCAGGGGGCGGTCGCATTGATGGTCATGGAAGTGTTCATGCGTTCCAGCGGAATCTCGTGGAATAGGGCGCGCATATCGCCAAGATGGGAGACAGGAACGCCGACCTTGCCAACTTCTCCGCGGGCCAGGAGATCATCCGGGTCATAGCCGGTCTGGGTCGGAAGATCGAAGGCAACAGACAGGCCTGTCTGGCCTTTCGCAAGGTTCGCGCGATAGAGCTTGTTGGAATCAGAAGCGCTTGAGTGACCCGCATAAGTGCGGAAAATCCATGGACGGTCGCGCTCTTGCGCGCTGGCCTTGGGCGCGGATGTGTCCGACTTGCTCATGGTGAGAATCTCCCTCCCTGCACTGGCATGCACCGGGTCAGGTACATCCAGATCAACTTTTCAGCTTTCTGCTTCCTTTAACGGAAACCATGCCGCTTTCTCACGGTCTTGAAAAGCCTGTTTATATGCAATGCAAAAAGCTCCTTGGCCGAAAAGGCAAGTTAAGCAATAGTCGTATAGATTTTGAGTTGTTTGCGCATGATAGTTGCGCAATGATGGTGGGCGGCTTGGATTTTTCTTTTGCGTTGCGAGAGTGATTGGCCAGCAAAATGCCTATGCGGGTGGCCGTAAGTGGGAGGGATTGATGACAACGGGAACGACAGAGGCCAATGACAATCGGACACTGGAGTCAGCGCCGGTGAAGGATCTTTACGAGCTTGGTGAAATTCCGCCGCTCGGCCATGTTCCTGCGAACATGTATGCGTGGACCATTCGGCGTGAGCGCCATGGCCCGCCAGAAGATGCGATGCAGCTTGAGGTCGTGCCGACCTGGGAGCTGGACAGCCAGGAAGTTCTGGTACTCGTGATGGCTGCTGGCGTGAACTACAACGGCATCTGGGCAGGTCTTGGTGAGCCGATCAGTCCGTTCGATGTTCACAAGGCTGATTATCACATCGCCGGCTCTGATGCGTCGGGCATTGTCTGGGCCGTTGGCGATAAGGTGAAGCGTTGGAAAGTCGGCGACGAGGTCGTTGTTCATTGTAATCAGGATGATGGCGACGATGAAGAGTGCAACGGCGGTGATCCGATGTTCTCGCCGTCCCAGCGCATCTGGGGCTATGAGACCCACGACGGATCTTTTGCGCAGTTCACGCGGGTTCAGGCACAGCAGCTGATGCCACGTCCCAAGCATCTGACCTGGGAAGAAAGCGCCTGCTACACGCTGACACTGGCGACCGCTTATCGGATGCTGTTTGGCCATCACCCGCATGAACTCAAGCCCGGGCAGAATGTTCTGGTCTGGGGCGCGTCCGGCGGGCTGGGGTCCTATGCGATCCAGTTGATCAACACGGCCGGGGCCAACGCGATTGGCGTGATTTCGGAAGAGGACAAGCGGGAATTTGTCATGGGCCTTGGGGCCAAGGGCGTGATCAACCGCAAGGACTTCAACTGCTGGGGGAAATTGCCCAAGGTAAATACGCCTGAATATGCGGACTGGTTTGCGGAAGTGCGCAAGTTCGGCAAGGCGATCTGGGACATCACAGGCAAGGGCAATAACGTTGACATCGTCTTCGAGCATCCGGGTGAGGCGACCTTCCCGGTCTCGACCTTCATTTGCAAGAAGGGTGGCATGGTTGTGATTTGTGCTGGAACCACGGGCTTCAATTGTACGTTCGATGTTCGCTACATGTGGATGCATCAGAAGCGTTTGCAGGGCTCACATTTTGCGCATCTGAAGCAGGCGTCCTCCGCCAACAAGTTGATGATTGAGCGTCGGATCGATCCGTATATGTCCGAGGTTTTTCCGTGGGATCAAATTCCCAAGGCTCACACCAAGATGTGGAAGAACCAGCACGCCCCGGGGAATATGTCCGTGCTGGTGAATGCGCCAACGACCGGACTGCGGTCCTATGAAGATGTGCTGGAAGCGTCGGAACGCTGAATTGTAAGCCTTCAGAATCCTGAGTTTTATTGAGAATCAACCCTGACCAACCCGCCTCGGCGGGTTGGTCTTTTTTTGGACATGGATCGTGTCTATCGGATCTGCATTGCTAGGGGAGAGTTAAACAAAAGCCTGTATGCTGGGGGCGGCGCTGGGCCTCATGCCGCGAACCGGGGAAATTCAAATCTCAATGGCACTTGCACGTATTTCGAGAGCGGTCTGTTTTGTTCTGCTGGCCGGGTGCCTCGTGGTGCCTGCCGTCGCACAAGAGAACTTTGGCGTTCTGGGTAAAGACGGTGAGATCATCCCATCGCCCACCGCCACCCAAATAGAGGCGCCTGCCGACACGGAGAGGGGCTCGAAACAAAGCCATATCAGTCCTCTACAGTCTGATTTTTCAACTTTGGGGATTGCGCCTAACACTTTCATTGATTCGGGCGAATATGATCAGCTTCAGATCCGCATTGACGGGCTGTCTTCCCGGTTGAACACGATTGAAGCGGCCGTGTCGCGTGGAAACCTGGCGGCTTCAACCATTTACGGGCTGGAGCAGCGCGTTTTCAACGTTCAAGAGTCCGCTGATGCAATCGTCTCTAGCCTGCGTCCGGCGCTGCAGTCGGTTGGCAGAAACCTGAGCGAGCTGACACCTGCGGAAGTGCAGCAGAACGAGCCTGCCAGTTTGCTGGCGCAGCGTGAAAAGTTCCAAAATCTCCAGCAGGCCATGACAGCTCTTTCAAAGCAGGCGCAGGTCGTTGGCTTTCAAGCGCAGGAACTGGGCAGCCGAATCTCAGAGCAACGCCGATTGGCTCTGAGGGCTGAAATGTTGCATCGGACGGACGGTATTTTGTCGGCCCAACTGTGGGCGCGCGCCTTTGCAGACCTTTCAGCGGCTTTGGTGTCTCTTGAAACGCTTGCGAGAGGCTGGGCGACAACGGTCGAAGGTCGGCTGGGCGTTCTGGGTGTTCCGGGCCTGGCCTTGTATTTCTTTGCGGCGATCCCCCTCATATGGCGCCTGAGGCGCTGGTTGCTGGGCAAGGCAGCGCGGGATCCTGACATCACGGATCCAGACAATGGGCTCAAGGCCAAAGCTGCGGTCTTGATCGTGTTGTCATCGGTTCTGGCTCCGCTGGTGGTTGGTGTATTCTTTTACTCTGCGGTCAATCTGCTCGGGGTTTCGTCTGATCAGATCAATAACGGTTTGAAGGCAATATTCGGCGGGATTCTGTTTGCGACGTTCACCATTGGCTTGTCGAGCGCAATGTTTGCACCGTCCCTGCCGCATTGGCGTATCGATGAAGTCGGGGATGCAGAAGCCAGCACCGCCTATCGGCTTTCGTTCGTTGCAGCGAGTGTTTATGCGATCTTTCTGGCCTTTTTCATTCTTTTTGGAAGCCTCTCGGACGTAACCTTCCTGAGGGCGGCCATGACTGGAATTCTGTCTGTCGGTGTGTCTCTTTGCACGATCCAGATTCTCCGTAGCGCCAGGGCCTTCCCGTCTGAGGATGCTGAGGATTACATCAGCATTCGCGGCATCTGGCCGTGGTTGAAGCCACTCATGTGGGTTGGCGCGTTTGTGTCGTTTTGCGCGCCTTTTGCCGGCTACATCAGTTTGGGCGGGTTCGTATCAGCCCAGATCATCTGGACCTTGCTGTCATTCTTCACTCTGTCCTTGCTGCTTCGGTTTGTTGAGCACTGGCTCGCTCCCAGTTTCTCTCTTGATCGTCCGATAGGCCGGGTTCTCCATGCCACGTTCGGCCTTCCGTCGGCGACGTTGGAACAGATCGGCGTGTTGCTGAGCGGTCTGGTGAAGCTCAGCTTGCTGGCGCTGGTCGTCATGGGTCTTTTGGTCCCATGGGGGTATTCAACCGGTGATATTCTTGGACTTGCTGACAAGATTTTTTCAAGCATGCAGATTGGCTCCGCTGCCATCTCTTTGTCCTCGGTGGTCGGCGCGGTTTTGTTGTTTGCCGTGATCGCGTTTTCCACGAAGGCGACGCAGCGCTGGCTGGAGAAAAAATATCTGCCGAAGACAAGGATGGACATCGGCCTCCAGACATCGGTCACGACTGGCTTCGGATATGTTGGCTACATCATCGCCGGTCTTGCCGCCCTGGCCTTCACCGGTTTGAACTTGCAGAATATTGCGATCGTGGCCGGGGCTTTGTCCGTTGGTGTCGGTTTGGGCTTACAAGGAATCGTGAACAACTTTGTCTCGGGGCTGGTCGTGTTGGCTGAGCGCCCGATCAAGGTCGGTGACTGGGTCATTATAGGCGAGAATCAAGGCTATGTTCGCCGGATAAATGTTCGCGCAACCGAAATTGAGACGTTCGACAGGTCGACGGTGATCATTCCGAACTCAAGTTTGATTTCCGATGTTGTGACGAACTGGATGCATAATAACTCAACGGGTCGAATCACCGTTGCGGTTGGTGTTTCCTATGACAGCGATCCCGAGCAGGTGCGGGAAATTTTACGCGATTGCGCGAGCTCTCATCCTGGGGTGATGTCTTATCCGGCCCCGCAGGTCTATTTCATGGACTTCGGGGATAGCTCGCTCAATTTTGAGATGCGTTGCTTCCTGCCGAATATAGAACGTGCTCTGGAAGTGGGATCAGATCTTCGGTTTGCGGTCTTCCGGAAACTGGCTGAGGCAAAAATTGAAATACCGTTCCCACAACGTGATCTGAACATCCGATCTGGCAGCTTTAACAATCAGGGCGGGAATAACGCCGTTCCGCTTCCGGGTCTGGCGAACGACAGAACTGATGGATAATTGAGAACTTTATGGACATAACCCGTTTCAAGGCCGTTTTCATCGTGTTTGCCTGCTTGCTGGCCGCAGGTTGTCTTCCAAAAACTCCTGACGTTGTTCCTGTCTTTTATCAAAGCATGGCCGTCGTCGATGCCCAAGTTGATCAACAGGTTGCGGCGCAGATGATTTCGCAATATCGGGCAAACAATGGCCTCGGGCCTGTCACCGTCGATCCGGCTCTTGGGGCTATAGTGCTGTCTCAGGCTCGGGCGATGGCCAAGGCTGGGTCCGTTAAGGCATCGCTTGCAAAAAATCAGCTTTTGTCAGCGCGGATGGCTGCGATTGGTGAACCTGGAACCTATGCGGTTGAAAATGTCAGTGGCGGATACCGGACGCTGGCAAATGCTTTTTCCGGCTGGCGGGATTCGCCCAAGCACAATGCGGTGATGCTGGACAGCAAGGCAACGCGCCTCGGCATTGCGACAGCTTATTCTCCTCGCGCAAAACACAAGGTGTTCTGGTCGCTGGTGATGGCCGCACCGAAACAACAGTAGCAGACTGCGTTACTTGTGCGTGCCCGAGAAAACAAAAGGCCCCCTGAACGCACAATGATCGGCGGGCCTTTTCCTGAATTAAAATCTTAGGACGTCAGCGGTCCAGATCGCCCTTCAGCCAGTCGCGGAACTGGGACCTGCTGCCGAAAAAGACGTTTCGATCAACGTTGCCATCAATACCCGGAACTCTGCCTTCCGCCGTGTACTGCCAGAAATACCAGTCGTTCCGCTCGTCGTAGATATTGTTTGGATGATTGGCGACCGACCGCAACCAGAATTGCTCATCTTTGAAGACGCCGACCATGCGGTCCCGGTGGAAGTCGACAGAGGAGTAAATCACCGGCCGTTTGCCGTAGTATTTTTCGATTTCATCCAGGAAATGTTTCATGTCCCTGACGATTTGTGCCCGTGGTGGGCGCTTTTGGCATGTCTTGGAGTGGGCATTCCATTCCATGTCTAGAACCAGCGGCAAGGCGGTGGGATCAAGCGGAACGGTTCTCAGCACCCAATCAACTTGTTCTTCAACCGGTCTGCAGAAGTAATAGAAGTGATAAGCACCGCGCGGAACGCCTGCAGCCTTGGCACCATACCAATTGTCGAGAAACCGATGGTCCGCGTGATCGCCGCCTTCCGTTGCCTTGATCCAGGCAAATTCAACCCCACCCTTTTTGGCTTTTACCCAATCCACATCGCCCTGGTACTTGGAGATATCGATGCCGTGAATAGCATAGTCTTCTGGAGTGGGGTCGGGAAAGTCCGCCAGAGAGCAGGATGTTAGGAGCGCAACTCCGGCGATTGAGCAAAGCTGACGGAGCATGTGAAACACGGCGGATCTCGCTTGGTTAAAAAGACGCGAATTTATTGGACCAAAATGGAGCATGTTTCCTAACGAAACATGGAGATTACGGAAGTGTGACCGCATGTGGATGAGATGTGGGTAAATTTCGCTGTGTTGGCCGTTGAATTCGAACTTAAGGGGAGCTGAAAATCGCAGAATTGCCATGCAGCGCTTTAAGTTGACGACACAGTTTGCGGGTAATGCTTCGGAATTCGTGCGTTGCAGCTCTGCCTTGAAAGGCATTTGTGGACCTTGCGGACCTGTTGCCTTAAGAGGGATGCGAATTCATTTTGAGGACAAATTCTCGATGACTGACCGCCTGACCATCGCCACGTGGAATATCAACTCTGTTCGGTTGCGGATGCCGATTATCGAGAAGTTCCTGGAAGAAGAGCAGCCTGACGTTCTGTGCTTGCAGGAAACCAAATGTCCGGATGCGAACTTCCCTTTCGCGCCGCTCCGCAAGGCCGGGTATGAGCACATCGAAATCAATGGGCAGAAAGGCTATCACGGGGTCGCGACGATCTCTCGCCTGCCGCTTACTAATTTGGAAAAGCGCGAATTCTGCGAAATGGGCGATAGCCGTCACATTGCCGTTGATGTGCCGTTCAATGGGGGTGCTGTCCGGGTTCATA
The DNA here is from genome assembly GCF_037783265.1 of Roseibium algae. Taxonomy (NCBI): domain Bacteria; kingdom Pseudomonadati; phylum Pseudomonadota; class Alphaproteobacteria; order Hyphomicrobiales; family Stappiaceae; genus Roseibium; species Roseibium algae. The sequence goes on along the minus strand of NZ_JBAKIA010000013.1, from coordinate 98,850 downwards.
ATTTCTATGTGCCTGCTGGCGGGGATGAACCAGACCGTGACATCAATCCGAAGTTTGGACATAAACTCGATTTCTTTGCAGAAATGAAAGCCTGGCTGCAGGGCGCTGAGACGGCCAAACCGGCGGTGCTTGTCGGTGACCTTAATGTCGCTCCGTATGAACATGATGTCTGGTCACACAAGAAGCTCTTGAAGGTCGTCAGTCATACGCCGCTTGAAGTCGATTTGTTCGAGAACGTTCGGAAGACCGGCGGGTGGATAGATGCCATGCGACAGTTCACGCCGATGGAAGAAAAGCTCTACACTTGGTGGAGTTACAGGGCCAAAGACTGGTCTGCAGCCGACAAGGGTCGACGGCTTGATCATGTCTGGGTGTCAGAAGCTCTCGGGACAAATGTACGTGGGACACGTATCGTACGTGAAGCCCGTGGCTGGGAAAAGCCGTCCGATCACGCGCCGGTCATTGCAGAGTTTTCTGTCTGAGCCAAAAGCGACTCAATTTTGCTCTCCGTTCTGACGCATCTGTTTATAGCGTCAGAATGACTTTTCCTTGCACCTTGCGCTCTGAGATTTCCGACAGGGCTTCTGCAATTTTTTCCAGCGGATAGACCGCATGGATGTTCGGTTTCAACTTGCCTTCAACGACCCAGCTCAGCAGCTGGGTCATGTTTTCCCGATGGCCGTCCGGATCCCTGATAATCGCCTCACTCCAGAAAATGCCGAGAACATCACAGCCCTTGAGCATCACGACGTTGAGCGGAATTTTGGGTATTTGGCCAGCTGCAAAGCCTATGACCAGATAGCGGCCTTTCCAGGTTGTTGCCCTGAGGGCCTGCTCGGCCATGTCGCCGCCGACCGGGTCATAGACGACATCGACGCCTTCACCATTGGTCATGGTTTTCAGAGTTTTTTTCAGATCTTCTTTTGAATAATCGACTGTTCGCTGTGCGCCGAGATTGCGCGCAAAGGCCAGTTTTTCCTCAGAAGAGGCGCATGCAATGACCTTTGCACCCATCAGAAGTGCGATTTCCACTGCAGCTTGCCCTGCGCCACCTGATGCACCCAAGATCGCAACAGTCTCTCCTTCTGACAGAGCAGCTCTATCGCGAAAAGCGTGCAAGGTGGTGCCATAGGTGACGGTCAATCCAGCAGCCTGCTCAAAGGAGACACTGTCAGGCAGTTTGATCAATTCATCTTCTGTCGCGATCACCAGTTCGCGGGCTGCACCCCAGCGGATATAGCCCATGACCCGGTCGCCGACAGCAACCGCCTCAATGCCTTCTCCTATGGATTCGACCGTGCCGGCAAACTCTGCACCTGGAGAAAAGGGAAGTTCCGGTTTGCTCTGATATTTGCCCTGAATGATCAGCGTGTCGAAAAAATTCAAAGCACAGGCTTTGACGCGAACAAGAATTTCTCCTTCGCCCGGAACTGGGCCCTGGAGGCTTTCGATAACGAGATCAGAAGGTTGTCCTAGTTTTTTACAGAGGCAAGCTTTCACGGGTGTGTCTCTCAGATCAATGTATTCGTTAAACTTGCTTGTTGGTAACATGACCGGTTGTGAGGGGGAATGGCCATGGTTAACAAACTGGAGCGTTCCGATCTCTTGAAGTCTTGGCGCTTTGGCGGATAGAAGAGCCATTCGTTGAGCCCGCTGAAGAAGGACAAGAACAATGCGCGGATATTTTGCAGTCGGGGCGGAGGGGCTGTCCAAACGGATGAACCTTGGAAATCTGATGCGCTCTGCACATGCTTTTGGTGCCAATTTCTTTTTTACTGTTGATGCTGCTCAAAACCTGCGTAAAGCGCCGGCATCCGATACATCCAAAAGCCCCGGCCACTTGCCGCTGTTCTCCTGGGATAGCGTTGAAACCATGGATTTGCCGCGCGGCTGTCAGGTTGTCGGAATTGAGCTGACCGATGATGCGATTGATTTGCCAAGTTTCGGCCATCCACTGCAGGCGGCTTACGTGTTGGGTCCAGAGCGAGGATCCTTGTCACCAGCGATGCTGGAGCGATGCGATCACGTGGTGAAGATCCCGACCAATTTTTGCATCAATGTTGCGATGGCAGGGGCTATTGTTCTTTATGATCGGCACCGGGCCCTTGGCCGATATGCTGATCGTGCTCTGACCGCAGGTGGTCCGACTCAAGAACGGCCAAAGCATGTCAGTGGTGGGCCGATATCCCGAATGGGGCGCGTCGTGCCGGGTCATGGCGAGTAAGCGAAATATAAAAAAGATTTGTTCCGCTATCGTTTAGTCCACATCCACCGAACTGTCGGCTTCGATGATTTGGCGCAGACGGGCGAAGGCGAGACGGATACGGGATTTAACCGTTCCAAGCGGCACGCCGGTTTCCTCTGAGATCTGGCTGTGGGACAGGCCGGAGAAAAACGCGAGCTTAATCACGCTCACCTGGTCGTCCGGCAGCGATGAAAGGGCAGATCGGACACGTTGTTCGCGCAGCCTGGCATCCATCTCAACTGTTACATCGGGAACGCTTGCCGGTTGTAGCAATGGTTCGTCCGGGTTCAATTCAGCGGTTCTTTGTCTGCGGAGCCTGTCGATGCGCCTGTTTCGAGCAATTCGATAAAGCCATGTGCTCGCGGACGATTTCTTTGGATCGAAGAGCTCTGCCTTGCGCCATAGGGTCACCATCACCTCTTGGGCGATTTCCTCAGCGGAGCCTTGATCTGCTCCTTGCTGCATCAGATACCCTTTCAGGCGAGGCGCAAAGTGATCAAAGAGCTCCGCAAAGGCGGATTTATCCTTGTCCTTTGCGACCTGGACGATCAGATCTGAATAGTGCTGCAGCTGTCCAACCAAACAGGAACTCCTTGTTCTGTTGATCTTCTTAGCAGGTTCCGGGGATTTCGGAAGTGAAGACGCCATACTGTCGCCGGATTTATCCCCCCAGCGTGCACATGATGAAGGCCGAAATAAAAAAATGCGTCATTTTGCAAATGATCTCGGAACTTCAACCCTTTCGTAACCGCCTTCAAATTATCATTAAGGCAAGGTTTATATGCCATTAGGCATTTGAGTAAAATGTGACAGACGTTCACAAGCATAGACGGTGTGGAGATGATGCAAGCAAAAACGCTGATTGCGGCCTTTATCGGCCTTGTTCTTTCGAGTGCAGCGGTTTTCGCACAGACCCCGACGTTGCTGAAGCAGCATAAGGACTGGGCGGCCTATACACACGCAAGCGGAAGTGGGAAGGTCTGCTACGCGCTGACAAAGCCAACACAAATGTTGCCTGGCGACAGAAATCATGGGGATGTTTTCTTCTTCGTGTCGAGCCGACCAAGCGAAGGTGTTACGGCAGAGCCAAGCCTTCTTGTTGGTTATCCGCTGAAAGAAGGGTCGACTGTGACGGTCAATATCGATGGCAAGACTTTCAATCTGTTCACCAAGAATGATGGCGCCTGGGTCGAAAATGCGGCCACTGAAGCGCAGTTGATTGCGGCGATGAAGGCCGGACGTGAAATGTCCGTGAGCGGGCAGTCTGGCCGTGGTACGCAGACATCCTATAAGTTCTCCTTGGCAGGTGTTACGGCAGCTATCAACACAGCTGGAGCGGCTTGCCGCTAACCGGATAAGAGAATGAATGTTGAAAGGTCGGCTTGTCGCCGGCCTTTTTGCATTTGTGCATATCGGCAATGCGCCCCAAAAACTTGATTTTTCGCAGGTTATGTGGTTTTGACACGCCTTGACTTGAGCACGACACTGTCGGGCTGGTCCAGACTTGGCCAAATAGCCGAGAGGTGTGTGTCCTGCAGGGCCACCCGCAAGGCCGTTTCTGGATTGAGAGACGCGGAAGTTCGAAGCGGCATTTATGCTCACGGGCAGAAACACAACGGACCAGAAAATGGCAATGACGCTCGACATCGCGCGCGATAATGCGAATGCGCCTACAATCATGACCGCCAAAGCGGTTGCTCCTGTTATGGGCGAAGACATGCCGATTTTGATCGGCTTGAATCGTGAAGAGTTGGCAGCGGCCATGGCTGAGGTTGGTGTGCCGGAGAGACAGCGGCGGATGCGGGCCTCGCAACTTTGGCATTGGCTTTATGTGCGCGGCGTTTCAGATTTTTCATATATGACGAACATTGCCAAGGATCTCAGGGCCAAGCTTGCCGAGACTTTTTCGCTTGCACGTCCTGAAATCGTCGATGAGCAGATTTCCGTTGATGGCACGCGTAAGTGGCTGTTCAGGTTTCCACCGCGCGGCGCGGGGCGTCCAGTCGAGGTGGAAACGGTTTATATCCCTGAAGAGGGCCGTGGAACGCTCTGCGTCTCCTCGCAGGTCGGCTGCACATTGACGTGTACCTTCTGCCATACTGGAACCCAGAAGCTGGTGAGAAACCTGACGTCTGAAGAGATTCTATCTCAGATACTGCTGGCGCGTGATCGTCTCGGCGATTTTCCGGACGCCACGACGCCGCAGGGGACTGTCGTGCCATCTGAAGGTCGCCTTGTGACCAATGTTGTCATGATGGGCATGGGCGAGCCGCTGTATAATTTTGAGAACATCAAGAAAGCGCTTTTGATTGCCTCCGACGGAGACGGCCTGTCCCTGTCCAAGCGCCGGATTACCCTGTCGACATCAGGTGTTGTGCCTGAAATTTTCCGCACAGGGGATGAAATCGGCTGCAGTTTGGCGATTTCTCTTCATGCGGTGAATGACGAACTGCGTAATGTCCTCGTGCCAATCAACAAAAAATGGCCGCTCAAGGATTTGCTGGAAGCCTGCCGCAACTATCCGGGCTTGTCGAATGCCAAGCGGATCACGTTCGAATACGTGATGCTGAAGGGGATCAATGACAGCAACAAAGATGCTCTGGAACTTGTGCGCTTGCTGAAAGGCATTCCTGCAAAAATCAATCTGATCCCGTTTAACCCCTGGCCGGGTTCGGAATATGAATGTTCTGATTGGGAGCGAATTGAGGAATTCTCCGACATCGTCAATCGCGCCGGTTATGCCTCGCCGATCCGGACGCCGCGTGGCCGTGATATCTTCGCCGCATGCGGTCAGCTGAAATCGGCTTCCGAGCGGATGCGGAAGAAAGATCGTGACGCGATTGCTGTAGGGGCCTGATACTAGCTGTTGTTGAATTTATAAGGCCGCCCTTGGGCGGCCTTTTGTATTTTGGGAGCAGTTAAGCCAGGTCGTGTTTCGACATCGGCAGATCTGTGATCCATTCGCCCTTGGCGGCGGCGATTGCGTTTGCCACGGCTGGACCGATTGGAGGGGTCCCAGGTTCTCCGACCCCTGTCGGGGCTTCTTCCGATGCGACGATGTGCACGTCTATTTCCGGCATATCTGTCATGCGAAGGGGCAGATAAGTGTCGAAGTTTTCCTGATCAACAACGCCATCTGTCATGGTGATCTCGTTGCGCAGGATCGCGCCCAGGCCATAGCCGATGCCGCCTTCCATCTGAGCTCGGATGTTGTCCGGGTTGATTGGAATGCCGCAATCAACGGCGCAGATGACTTTCTCAATCTTGACCGTGCCGTCTTCCCGGAAGGAGATTTCAGCGACTTCTGCCACATAGGACTTAAAGGATTCCACGGCGGCAATGCCGCGATAGCGTCCTTCTGCAAGTGGCTTGCCCCAATCGGCTTTTTCTGCAGCAAGCTTCAAAACGCCTGCAAGGCGCGGATTTCTGACGCGCTTCAGGCGGTATGCCAGCGGGTCTTCTCCTGCTTCCTTGGCCAACCTGTCTATCATGGTTTCTGCTACATAACCCGTGTGCGTATGGCCAACAGACCGCCACCATAGCACCGGCACTGCGGTTTCCGCGTTGTGCGCTTCTGCCTGGAATGCCGGGAGGTCGTATGGCATTTCTCCGATGCCTTCCACTGTTGTTGAATCAACGCCGTCCTTGACCGAATACTGCTCGAAAGCAGTGCCAGTCATGATGGACTTTGCGGCAACTCGATGAAGCCAACCCAGAACATTGCCGTCTTCGTCGAAACCAACGCGGGCCTTGTGAGCGACCATGGGCCGGTAGTAACCACCCTTGATGTCGTCTTCGCGGGTCCAGACAACCTTGATTGGCTGTGGGGCATTGCCAGCATCCAGTCTTGCTTTTGCGATCAGGGACGCTTCGGCAAAGTAGTGACTGTCCGGCTGAGCCCTGCGGCCGAAGGAGCCTCCTGCCCAGAGTGTATTGATCGAGACTTTATCGGGTGTGAGCCCAAGTACGCCGCCGGCGACCATCTGGTCGATGGTCTGGAACTGTGAGCCCGTCCAGAATGTTGCGCTTTCACCGTCGTAAAGCACCGTAATGTCCAATGGTTCCATGGGGGCATGGGCCAGGAAGGGGAATGCGTAATCGATTTCAATGACTTTGGCGGCGCTGGAGAGGGCAGCTTCCACATCCCCGTGGCCAGATGGCACTGTGAAGCCAGTCTGCGCTGTCATGTCTGCCAGCTCTTCAGCCATTGCAGACGTGCCGCGCTGTTCAGCTTTCGAGTTGTCCCAGGTGATGTTCAAAAGATCGCGGGCCTTGATGGCGGGCCAGGTGGTCGTCGCCAGAACGGCAACGCCGCTCGGAACCATGACCACATCGACCACGCCCTCGATCTTGCGCGCTTCCGCATCATCGACTTTCGCTGGCACTGTACCGAATTTCGGCGGCCTTGCCAGAACCGCAACCAGCATGTTGTCTGCCTGATGGTCCATCCCGTAGAGGCTGACTGCGCCTGTCGTTTTGGCCGCCATGTCCACTCTGGGAAACGATTTGCCGATATATACCCAGTCTGCAGGCGTTTTCAGAGACGGTTTTGCGGGAACGTCTTGCCTTCCAGCCAATTCCGCGAGCTCGCCAAAGCTGGCAGATTGCCCGCTCGTGTGATTGACGATCCCCTTGGAAACGGTGATCTCACCAGCTAGAACGTCCCATTTCTGCGCGGCTGCGGCCACCAGCATTGCTTTTGCGGCGGCTCCTGCTGTGCGATATTGGATGAAGGAATTGGCCATGGCGGTGGACCCGCCAGTCCCTTGCACTCCGAACGCAAGGTTCTTGTAGAGTTCCACGTTTGCGGGGGCGAAGTTGGTCTCTACCTGAGCTGCATCTGCATCCAGTTCATCTGCAACAAGTGTCGCAAGGCCGGTGGCCGTGCCTTGACCCTTGTCGAGATGCTTGATCAGCACGATGACTTTGTTGTCGGGGCGAATGTGCACGAAAGGCTGGGCAAGGTCGCCGGTCTGATTCGCTGCCTGGGCCGTGCCTGGCATCCTAAGCGCGAGCATTAGGCCGCCGAGTGCTCCTGCGGATAGTTTCAGGAAGTTACGGCGTGACGGCCGTGCTGCCTCAAGGGGAGCGTCGAGGAGATGAAACATGGATCAGGCCTCCATCTTTTCGGCAGCGACGTGGATCGCCTTGCGGATGCGGGCGTAGGTTGCGCATCGGCAGACATTGCCGTCCATGGCTTCATCGATATCTTCGTTCGTTGGCTTGGGCGTTTCATTCAGGAGTGCCGTTGCCGCAAGGATTTGGCCGGATTGGCAATAGCCGCATTGAGGCACATTCAACTCGGCCCATGCAGTTTGAACCGCCTCGGCCGCCTTGCCGTTGTTGCCTTCGATGGTCGTGATGTTTGTTCCCTCTGCGTCTTCCAGAAGAGTTTGACAGGAGCGGATTGGTTCGCCGTCCATATGGACTGTACAGGCGCCGCATTGAGCGATGCCGCAACCAAATTTAGTGCCAGTCATCTTGAGTTCGTCTCGAAGGACCCACAAAAGAGGTGTTTCAGGGTCCGCAGCAATGTTTAGCATTGACCCGTTTAAAGTAATTGTGACAGACATTCTTGGAAGATCTCCCTTGGCTAGTATAAACTGGCTAGTGGGTAATTGGATGAGATTATAGTTGTTATTAATTAGAATGCACCTATTAGGTGGGTTTTAGTAAACTTAGAAGTTTACGTAGTGTTTGATGCGTAAGCATCAAGTGCAGGGAGGGAAAGAATTTAACGATGGCGCTGACGGATCAGAAGAACAAGCAGATTATTGAAGCCGCGATGGACGAATTCCAGGAGCGAGGCTTTGCCGGTGCAAGTATGGACCGCATTTCAGATCGTGCTCAGGTCTCCAAGAGGACCGTCTACAATCATTTTGAAAGCAAAGAAGTTCTATTCCGTTCAATCAGCGACTGCCTTGCAGATCAAGTTCAATCGTCCTTGGACATAACGTTTAATCCTGATGTGCCGATACGCGATGAATTGGTCAGGCTTGGCTTGGCGCAGGGTGCGCTTCTAACCGATCCGAAAGGGATGGGTTTGGCCAGGATGATGATGGGCGAGCTTATCCGTGACCCTGATATTGCTGCCAATATGAACCGACGGCTGGACATGGTGCGGGTCGTGAAAAACTTCTTCGATACGGCTGTTGAAGCCGGACGTTTGCGAATCCCAGACACTTGGGTCGCAGCCGAGCAGTTTTTGGGACTTATCAAGTCGAGGGGATTTTATCCCAAGTTGTTTGGTGAGGTATTGTCTACCCATGAGGAGATGGCGGTGATCATCGAAGATACGGTTGTCATGTTCCTGAACAGCTATGGTGTCCCGGGGGATGCTTCCGATAAATAATTCCGAGCTCCACTGTCGTCTCACTCCTGCTGTCAAAATGGCGCCAGAATATCCTTTTTCGCTATGGTCCGTGCGGGGTTAGCATTGTGATTGGCATGGGTTTGGATGTCTGCGGGCGATAGGTGACGGCAGGGTCTTGCACTATGCTATTTACCGGCTAAATTGCGCCGCATATCGTTTGGCTGCAGAGCGGCTCCCACACACAACTTCGAACGGATTTTCATTCCATGGCGCATGGTGATATCAAAAAGGTCGTGCTTGCCTATTCTGGCGGCCTCGACACCTCCATTATCCTGAAATGGCTGCAGACCGAATATGGCTGCGAAGTGGTGACATTTACCGCTGACCTTGGACAGGGCGAAGAGCTGGAGCCAGCGCGCCAGAAGGCTGAGCTGCTCGGCATCAAGGAAATCTATATTGATGACCTGCGCGAAGAGTTCATGACGGACTTCGTGTTCCCGATGTTTCGGGCCAACGCCGTTTATGAAGGCGTTTATTTGCTCGGTACATCGATCGCCCGTCCGCTGATTTCAAAGCGCTTGATCGAAATTGCTGAAGAAACCGGCGCTGATGCGATTGCTCATGGCGCAACCGGCAAGGGCAATGATCAGGTCCGCTTTGAACTGGCTGCCTACGCGTTGAACCCGGACATCAAGGTGATTGCACCTTGGCGTGACTGGACGTTCAAGTCCCGCACAGACCTGATTGAATTTGCCGAACAGCATCAGATCCCGGTTTCCAAAGACAAGCGCGGCGAGTCCCCGTTTTCTGTTGATGCGAACATGCTGCACTCGTCTTCTGAAGGCAAAGTCCTTGAAGATCCGAACGAGGAAGCACCAGAGTATGTTTTCCAGCGCACAGTAGATCCGACAGCAGCTCCGGATGTCGTGACCGAGATCGAAATTGGCTTTGAAAAGGGTGACATGGTCTCGCTGAATGGCGAAAAGCTGTCCCCGGCGACGTTGTTTGCCAAGCTCAATGACCTTGGTCGTGACAATGGCATCGGGCGTCTTGATCTGGTCGAGAACCGTTTTGTTGGCATGAAGAGCCGCGGCATTTATGAAACGCCGGGTGGAACCATCCTTTTGACGGCGCACCGTGCCATTGAATCCATCACACTGGATCGTGGTGCCGGGCATCTCAAGGATGAGATCATGCCGCGCTACGCCGAGCTGATCTATAACGGCTTCTGGTTCTCGCCAGAGCGCGAAATGCTGCAGGCCTTGATCGACAAGAGCCAGGAGCATGTTACCGGGACCGTTAAGTTGAAGCTCTACAAGGGCAATGTAATGGTTGTTGGCCGTGCATCACCTTATTCGCTTTATGCTGAAGAGCTGGTGACGTTCGAAGACGATCACGGCGCGTATGATCAGAAAGATGCAGCGGGCTTCATCAAGCTGAACGCTCTGCGTCTTCGGACACTGGCCAAGCGCAATCGTCTGGGTTGATTTCAGCCTTATAAAAGCTATTTAAAGGGCGCCATCAGGTGCCCTTTTTGCTTTCTAGTTTGCTTTTGTGTGCTTCTAGCCAGTCAGATGTTCGTCTAATCCTGTGCTGCGTCAGTGATCAACAAATCGAAAGAGTTAAGTCATGCAACGTTGGTTTGGTCTTGCGATTTTTGTCTTTGCCGTGGTTGGTGGAGGTCTTTTGATTGGGGCGAACAATCTGCCCGGTGATTGGTATCTCGGCCTTGTAAAGCCTGTATTTACGCCGCCAGGCTGGCTGTTTGGACCTGCATGGACGACGCTTTATGTCCTGATTGCAATTGCTGGATGGCGGACCTGGTCACGCACCGGTCATAGCGCTGTCTTTTCGGTCTGGGCGCTTCAGATGGGGCTGAATTTCATCTGGAGCCCGGTTGTCTTCGGGCTGCATAATCTAGGGCTTGGACTGGCAATCGTGCTTGCGATGCTGGTGACGATCCTGGTGTTCATCCGTATGACTTGGGGACCGGACCGAACAGCGGCGCTTTGTTTTGTGCCTTATGCGCTGTGGGTGGCGTTTGCCAGTACGTTGAATGCAAGTCTCTATTTATTGAACTGATCGGCGAAAACCGAGCGTCAGTCAGTGAGTTTCACGATCTCGTTTTGCCCTTCGCAAGTCAGAAGCGTGTCTTCTGCTGTCCGGCCATCACCTAATGGCGCATCAGGCCAGATCTCCGCAAGAGGCACCAGCACGAAGGCGCGTTCGCCCATGCGTGGGTGCGGGATGGTGAGATTTTCTTCGTCGACGGTCTCAGTGCCGTAGATCAGCACGTCAATGTCGATTAGACGTGGCCCCCAGCGAATGTCGCGGACCCGGCCAAGCTCCCGCTCGATTGTGAGGCAGCGTTCAAGTAGATCACGCGGTGAGAGAGACGTTTCCACTGTGATGCAGATGTTGCGATAGTCGTCTTGCGGCACCGGCCCCCAAGGCGGGGTTTTGTAGCCTGACGAGCTTGCAAGGACTTTGATCCCGTCGCTCATGTTTAATTTGGCTATGGCGGCATCAAGGTTGACTTTGGGATCGCCCATATTGGAGCCAAGGCCTAGAGCTGCGCGGGTGGTGGAGATCATTTGGAGGTTTCCTTCGGTGCAGCGTGTTCCAAAGTCGTAGCAGCGAGAATGCAGGCTGCATCGACATGGGGCCGAACGTCATGCGCACGCACGATGGCGGCGCCTTTCTGCATGGCCAGCAGATGGACTGCCATGGAACCAAAGAGCCGGTCGTCGGTCTCTACATTCAAAACCGCACCAATCATGCGCTTGCGGGAGGCTCCGGCCAGAATTGGCAGGCCGTGTTTCTTCAGGGTGTCGAGGCGATTCAGAACGAGAAAATTCTGGTCGATGGTTTTGCCAAAGCCAAACCCGGGATCTAGGATCTGTTTGTCTCTTGGGATGCCTGCCTGGTCGGCCAGTTCCATGGAACGCTCGAACCAGCGGTCTATGTCAGCCAGAATGTCGATATTCTGATCTGCTGTTTCCCGGTTGTGCATCATGATCACATGAGCGCCGGTCTCGGCTGCAGTGTCTGGCATTTGCGGATCTTTCTGCAGACCCCAGACATCATTGATGATCACGGCGCCTTCGGCACAAGCACGATGGGCGATTCCAGCTTTGTAGGTGTCGATGGAGATCGGTACGCCGAGTTCGGCAATTGGTGTCAGAACAGTTGCAATGCGCGTCCACTCATCTTCCAGCGAGAGCGGCACCGAACCTGGGCGTGTACTCTCTCCGCCAATGTCGAGAATATCGGCCCCTTCTGCGATCATCTGCGCTGCATGATCCAGAGCGGCTTTCTCTGTATTATGCCTGCCTCCATCGGAGAAGCTGTCCGGTGTGATATTCAAAATGCCCATCACGTGAGGACGGCCTGTTCGGGCAAGGTCTGGCAGTGTGTAGCTGGATGAGCGCGGCATTGTTCAAGGCGATCCTTTGCATGTGATCGGCTGTGTGCCGTTTTGCTGAGCTGGGGTCAAGGCGGTTGCTTTGACAAGCGTCATGAAAAATTCGGGAAGTGGTCATGAGACTGCGACTTGTCTGTCAAAAAAGTTGAGGCAAGTAGGCCCTGCAGCCACGGGAGTAGCATTGTGTTCTCCCTCAGCCCTGGAGCCTTGTATGTCTTCGCAGTTGTCTCGTCGTCGCTTCTTAAATTCGTCCGTTGCCACGGGCCTTGCCTTTTCCTCCGGTCTTGCCCTTCCTGGCATTTCCCGAGCGTCTTCCCGTCCGGTTGTCACCCATGGCTTGCAGTCAGGGGATGTTGATGCCAATTCAGGGATGATTTGGGCGCGGACAGACCGCCCAGCTAAAATGCTTGTGGAATATGATACGACCGGGTCATTTGAAAACCCAACACGTCTCGCGCCGATTAACGCTTTTCCGGACAGTGACTTTGCTGCAAAGCGTCTCTTGGAAAACTTGCCGTCCGATCAAGAAATTTTTTACCGGGTGGCGTTTGCCGATTTGAATGATGCCAATGCGATTTCCGAGCCGGTGAAAGGCCGGTTTCGCACGGCTCCAGGGTCACGCCGAAATGTGAAATTTGCCTGGTCTGGCGATACGGCTGGTCAGGGGTGGGGGATCGATACGGCGCGCGGCGGCATGAAAACCTATGCAACGATGCAAAAGCATTCGCCTGATTTCTTCATCCATTCCGGCGACACCATCTACGCTGATGGCGCCATTCAGGCTGAGGTTGAACTGAAAGACGGCACGATCTGGAAGAACGTCGTGACTGAGGAAAAGTCCAAGGTTGCCGAGACGCTGGACGAATATCGCGGTCAGTGGAAATACAATTTAATGGACGAGAACCTGCTTGCCTTTAATGCAGAGGTTCCAACATTCTTTCAGTGGGATGATCATGAGGTTGTAAACAACTGGTCATCGTCCAAGGATTTGACGGCTGATGATCGTTACACCGAGAAAAATATTCAGGTCTTGGCAGCACGCGCGGCTCAAGCCTTTCATGAACTGACGCCGATCCGTTATACGCCCGCTGAGCCTGGGCGCGTATATCGCAAGATCGCCTATGGTCCCTTGCTTGATGTTTTCTTCCTGGATTTGCGGTCTTACCGAGGTCCGAATGGCGAGAGCATGGAGGCAGAGATGACATCGACTTCCCGGGTTCTGGGAGCTCAGCAGCTGGCTTGGTTGAAGCGTGAACTTGGAAATTCCAGAGCTACCTGGAAGGTAATTGCCTGCGATATGCCGATTGGCCTTATCGTTTGGGATAATTGGAAAGAACAAGCTGGTGCGGAAGGCGTCGCAAATGGCGACAATGGTGCACCAAAGGGCCGCGAGCTTGAGTTTGCTGATCTTTTGCGCTTCATCAAGGCGGCCGATATCGACAATGTTGTCTGGCTGACTGCCGATGTTCACTATACGGCGGCGCATTACTACAATCCGGACAAGGCCCAGTTCCAGGAGTTCAAGCCATTTTGGGAATTCGTTTCGGGACCAATTCACGCCGGAACCTTCGGCCCAAATGATCTGGACATGACTTTTGGCCCTGAAGTGAAATACGTCAAGGCGCCGACACAGGACCAAGGTGCAAACCTACCACCGACCATGGGCCTGCAGTTCTTTGGCCTTGTCGATATTGATGGCGTCAGCGAACAGCTGACTGTTCGGCTAATGGATCGCGATGATGTCGAACTGCACAAGGTGACGCTTGACCCAGTACGCGGTGCTTGATCAGCAGATTTTAGGCGGCATTTGATACGAGACGGCGGGGCTCAAGCTGCGCCGTCCGAAAGGACTTACTCAGCTGGCTTGATCACCTTTGGTGTCTTTAGGCCAAAGAGCAAATACAGCGCGACGCCGAACACTGGCATGGCGGGAATAACGATTGCCATGCCAAGCAGAGGATCTCCGATGGCAGCAATGATGAGGCTGCCTAAAATGCCGCCGCCGAATTGGAGGAAGCCCATCATGGCTGATGCAGCGCCTGCGATTTGCGGGAAATCGCTCATGGCCGAGGTAAATGTCGCTGGCAGGATGAATGCAACGGAAAAGGCGAACATGCCGACCGGGATCATAACGGAAAGGTAACTTGGCTCGAAAACACGCAGGGATGTCGCCATGACCAGCGATGCGATGACCATGCCTGCCAATCCGAAAGGCAGGACTTTCATAGCATCAAGGGTTTTGAGAAGACGTCCTGTTATGAGTGTGCCTGTAATGAAACTGAGGGATTGCGCCATCATGCCAACGCCGAATTGAGATGCGGTTAGCCCGACTTCATGGATCAGCACGAATGGCTGAACCGTCGCCATGGCGTAGATGTTGCCAAGAGTGAAGGCCAACAGCAGGCTTGGGCGCAGAAATCGGACGTCCTTCAGCAGCGTCATGTAATTTGTTGCAAGACGGGAGGGATAAATGTTTCCGATCGACCGATGATCGTTGGTTTCGGGCTGAAAAATGACAACGGCGACTATCAGCGCGGCACCATAGACGATCATGCAGAAGAAGATCTCATGCCAGCTGAACAGATCAAGGATGACCCCACCGAGTGTCGGGGAAATCGCCGGACCGAGAGCTAGCATGGTTCCTATGGTATTCATGATCCGTGCGGACTGTTGACCGGTGTATTGGTCTCTGACAATCGCCCGCGATACAGCAACCCCTACTGCTGCTCCAACGCCCTGAAGCCCGCGTGCGATCATCATCGATGAGACATCGGGTGCAAGTGTCGCCATGACAGTCGAGACCATGTAGAGGCTCAGGAATATGAGGGTGATCGGCTTTCTGCCAAATGCATCGGTCAACGGCCCGCACAGCAATTGCGTGAAGGCAAAACCTATGAAATAGACCGTCAGCGTCAGCTTGATCATAGATTCGGTGGTGCCGAATTCGGTGGCCAGCGTCGGCATCGCAGGTGTGTAAAGCGCCATGGTGATTGGGCCGATTGCCACCAGGGCGGCTCCAATCAACGTTGTGCGGCGCGGGCTCATGAGAGCTTTGGCTGGCGTGATCATTTCTCGGAACGCCCATGATCACGATTGAGCAGGTTCTCTTTCATTGATCCCAACAGGTGTTCCAGATCTTCGCATTGCATTTCTGTCATGCCAGCCAGAGTTTCCGCGCGCACTTTCAGCGTCACCACATCAATTTTTTGCAGGATGTCATCGGCAGCATCGGTCAATGTGATCTGCTTTGCACGTCGGTCAGCCGGGTCGATGGTGCGTGCGATCAGCCCTGCTGTTTCCAGTGAATCGAGATACCCGACCAGGGTCATCGGCTCCACATTCATGCGTTCTGCCAGCATTGTCTGGCGAAGCCCCGGATTCCGCCAAACATATGCTAGCGTTCGCGATTCAGCGACGGTCAACCCAGTGTCTACTTGGCTAAGAGCCAACTCAAAACGCTTGCGGAGCAGGCGGGCGATGTCGACGATCATGAGCGTCACACCGTCCCCTGAAATAGGAGGCTTCATCTGGGTCTCTTATGGTAAGGTTTCCTTACTATATGGGTGCGAAGCTAACCATGTCAAATGCAAGGTGTCTCTTCGCATTGCACATAAGCCATGTTCAGACTATACAGGGCCAAATTTCGGCCATCAGGCTGAATTCCACACAGCGAAAGCCAAGACACCTGCTGCGAGCCATTTCGGCTCGCACATGTCTTTTGGAGCATGAAATGAACCTGCGCAATATAGCCATCATCGCACACGTCGATCATGGAAAAACGACCCTCATCGACGTTCTGCTGAAGCAGTCCGGCGCTTTCCGCGAAAACCAGCGGACCGAAGAGCGTATGATGGATTCCAACGATATCGAGCGTGAGCGTGGGATTACGATCCTGGCAAAGGTGACATCGCTGGTCTGGAAAGACACACGCATCAACATCGTTGATACACCCGGTCACGCCGATTTCGGCGGTGAGGTCGAGCGTATTCTGCATATGGTCGATGGTGTCATCTTGCTTGTTGATGCCGCTGAAGGCCCAATGCCACAGACCAAGTTCGTTCTTGGCAAGGCTCTGAAGCTTGGTCTTAAGCCAATCGTCGCGATCAACAAGATCGACAAGCCAGAGCAGCGTGCTGACGAAGTGCTTGATGAGGTCTTTGATCTCTTCGCGTCTCTGGATGCGAACGAAGAACAACTCGACTTCTCCGTCCTGTATGGATCTGCCAAGCAGGAATGGATGGCTCTTGAGCCAGAGGGACCTCAGGATAACATGGATCCATTGTTGGACATGGTGATTGAAAAGGTCGAAGAGCCGACGTCCGAGGAGGGTTCCTTCAAGATGCTGGCAACCACGATCCAGTCCGATCCGTTCTTGGGTCGTATTTTGACTGGCCGTATTGCTGCTGGCACAGCCACACCGAACATGGCTGTCAAGGCGCTGTCGCGGGATGGCAAAACGGTTGAAACGGGGCGTATCTCCAAAATTCAGGCTTTCCGTGGTCTTGAGCGGACTGCAATTGAACAGGGCGATGCTGGCGATATCATCTCCATTGCAGGTCTGACCAAGGCAACAGTTGCTGACACCATCTGCGCGACTGATGTGACTATTCCAATTCAGGCACAGCCGATTGATCCGCCTACGCTGTCCATGACTTTCCGCGTTAACAACAGCCCGCTAGCTGGTAACGAAGGCTCCAAGGTTCAATCACGGGTTATCCGTGAGCGCTTGATGAAGGAAGCTGAAGGCAACGTCGCGCTGAAGATTGAAGAAACTGCAGAGCCGGATGCATTCATCGTTTCGGGTCGCGGGGAATTGCTTCTCGCAATCTTGATCGAAAACATGCGCCGTGAAGGCTTTGAGCTTGGTGTTGGTCGTCCGCGCGTCGTGTTCCAGAAAGACGATGACGGCAAGTTGCTTGAGCCGATCGAAGAAGTCATCATCGATGTTGATGATGAATTCTCTGGTGCGGTTGTTCAAAAGCTGCAGGAACGCAAAGCTGACCTTTTGGAAATGCGTGCTTCCGGCGGTGGTCGCAGCCGTCTGGTGTTCTTGGCACCGACACGTGGTCTGATCGGGTATCAGGCTGAGCTGATGTCTGATACACGCGGGTCTGCGATTTTCAACCGTTTGTTCCATGGCTATGCACCGCACAAGGGTCAAATCCAGGGACGTCACACTGGTGTTCTGTTGTCCAATGGCGATGGTGAGGCTGTTGCATTCGCGCTTTACAACCTTGAAGACCGTGGTCCGATGATGATCGAACCGGGCACAAAGGTGTATCAGGGCATGATTGTTGGTGAGCACACACGCGGCAACGATCTTGAAGTCAACGTTCTGAAGGGCAAGCAGCTCACCAACATGCGGTCTTCGGGCAAGGATGATGCTGTCAAGCTGACAACCCCTATCCGCCTGAGCCTGGAAGCTGCTCTGTCCTACATTGCAGATGATGAGCTGGTTGAAGTGACACCGGAATCCATTCGTCTCAGGAAGTTCCTTCTGGATCCAAACGACCGCAAGCGCGTTAGCCGTGCAGCCAACAAAGGCGCGGTTGCCGGATAAGCCTTTTTGAGGGTATGAATTTAGAGAGCGGGCGTAAGCCCGCTCTTTTTTTGTTTGATGCTTTTTTGAAGCCGCGGTACATGTTTACTTAATGTAAAGCTTTATTAACTTTTTCTTGCCACGCTTCTTGATGTTGCGGCCAGAATGGCCGCTACGCAGAAAGCAGGCCAGGAGGCCGTTATGCCAACGACGATCGAAAGGCCCCCAGCGGCCAACGTCGTGGCGCATGCGACAGAATACCCGCCGGATCCGGAACGCCGGAAGCAGGAGCGGGAAGAGCACAGTAGGAATGAGTCGCGCGCGCAGCGTCATGAAACTGAAACAGGGTCTCCCAGTGAGGCACCTGCCGTTCTTGTTGATGCCGATCACCGTGAAGATCATTTGCTGGACGGTGTTGCGGCCTATCGGGCTGCGGCGCAGCACGTGCTCGAGCCTGAAAGATCTAAACCGGCAGGGCCTATTCCATACAAGTCTCGAGACTATCAAGCCGCTGAAACAGTGCGCCATGCCTATGAAGATCACGGTGGTCAGGATGAAACCCATCGCCTGAATGTCTCGACCTGATCGGATACGCGTGAACCAAACTGCGATAGCGACCGATCCTTGATGGATCGACGCACGGCAACCGCTCGAAAGCGAGGGTCTGTTTTGTGGGCTTGCCGCGCTCTCGGGTTTTTCGTATGTCAGCTCATATAAGTAATTTCCTGTATGCGGAAGTTATCCATCCGGTCAGTTTTTTGGGAAGTATGGCGTGCTCGATACAATTCTCGGCCTTGCTGCGGCTAATTTGCTGTCGCCACTTATCCTGTTCTTCGTTCTAGGCCTTGTCGCTTCCCTGTTGCGCTCGGACCTGTCCATTCCCGAGGCTGCTGCAAAAGCCATGTCGATCTACCTGCTCTTTGCCATTGGCTATAAGGGCGGTGTGAGCGTCAGCGATCATGGGGTGGATGGTGGTCTTGTACTGACTTTGGTCGCCGGGCTTCTGCTTTCGTTTATTCTACCAGTTGTTGCCTTTGGCCTTCTTAAGGTCATGACCGGCCTCAGCCGGGTCGATGCGGCAGCGGTGGCAGGTCATTATGGCTCAATATCGATCGTCACCTTTGTGGCGGCAACGTCTGTTCTGCAAAGTCAGGGTATCGCGACCGAAGGGTATATGGTGGCTGTTGCTGCGGGCATGGAGGCCCCGGCGATCCTGTCCGCCTTGTGGCTTGCAACTCGTGGTCAAACTTCTGATCAAGGTACCGAGGGTGGCTTCTGGCGGGAAATTTTCCTGAACGGTTCTATTGTGCTTCTCATTGGTTCCTTCGTGATTGGCTTGATCACGGGACCCAAAGGCCTTGCTGACATCGAGAGTTTCATTGTTTCGCCGTTTAAAGGTGTGCTTTGCCTGTTCTTGCTTGATATGGGGCTGGTTGCCGGCCGAGGTCTGCGAACAAGCGGTAATATACTGCGACCCGGTCTTGTGCTTTTTGGTGTGGTCATGCCGTTGGTCGGATCGGTGTTCGGGTTTGTTGTCGCGGTGCTGCTGGGACTTTCTCCCGGCGGTGCTATGTTGCTGATGACCTTGTCTGCCTCGGCTTCCTATATCGCGGTTCCAGCTGCCATGCGGGTTGCCTTACCGGAAGCGAACCCGTCGATCTATCTGACCTTGTCACTCGGGATTACCTTTCCTTTCAATTTGACAATCGGTATTCCGCTATATCTGACAATGGCCACAGCGTGGGGAGGATAAAATGATTGAAACGAGCGATGCAAAGCGGGTTGAGATCATCATCGAAAGTCCTATGGAACAACGGCTTACAGACGCCTTGAACGCGGCGGGTGTGACTGGCTATACGGTGTTGCCGGTTCTGGGTGGCAGTGGGCGGTCCGGCCGTTGGAGCCGCGAAGGCCAGGTGTCTCGTGCTGGCGGCATGGTTGCCGTCATCTGTATCATCCGGGAGGAGCTGCTTGAGGATCTTCTTGATGCTGCTTTCAAAGTCGTGAAACGACATATTGGTGTGGTTAGCGTGACTGATTGTCAAATTCTGAGAATAGAACGGTTCTAAACCCCTGTTGGCATTGGTGTTTGGTTTCTTCTATAAGCACTTGAACATTCTTAATTGTTGATCACGGAGGCCAAATTTTGACGTTCCCTGAAAGTCTGTTGACCGGCTATGGCCAATACGTTGAAAAAGGCTTCGTGCGCTACAAGGAAACGCATGAGCATCTGGCTATTTATGGCCAGGAACCGAAAGCCATGGTCATTTCCTGCTGTGATAGCAGGGTGACGCCCGAAGGCATTTTCCATGCGGGGCCGGGTGAGCTCTTTGTTCTTCGCAACGTGGCTAATCTTGTGCCGCCTTTCGAAGAAACAAATGGTCAGCACGGCACAAGCGCCGCGATTGAATATGCTGTTACAGCGCTCAATGTGAACCACATCGTCGTGATGGGCCATGCCAAATGCGGCGGCGTGCAAGCGTTCCGGGAAAATGCAAATGCGCCTGCGCTCAAAGGCGACTTCATCGGCCGATGGATCAAGCTCCTTGAGCCTGCTGCGATCTCCATGGCCTGTATGCCGGTCGACAAATTGGATGATCCGCAGCTCGCCATGGAATATGCCGGTGTGCGCCAGTCCTTGAAAAATCTGATGACATTCCCCTTTGTCAGCAAATTCGTTGAGGCAGGAGAACTGGCCATTCACGGGGCCTGGTTTGACATTGGATCTGGTGAGCTTCGTGTGATGGATCCAAGTACCCAGACTTTTGAGGTCGCAAACGCAGCTGTTGCGTCCAAGTAGCCGCAGGGCTGATTTTATGCCGATACGGGCATTTTACTCATTACACGTTTGCGAATGGGCTCTGCTGGTGGGAGATCACGTAGGGTTGCGTGATGCGGGGACTTGATGCAGGTCGGGTCCGTGGCTGCGGCGTCGCCCGTCATAGCAAATGCCTGGCAGCGGCACCCACCGAAGTCTATTTCCTTGCGCTCGCAGGACCGACAGGGTTCGGGCATCCAGTCGAAGCCGCGATAGCGATTGAAGGCCTCTGAGGTTTCCCAAATGTCCTTGAGTGGTTTGTCCGTGACCTTGTCGAAGGACAGGGTCGTGATTGACTGGGCCGCATGGCAAGGCAAGGCCAGTCCCTCTGGGGTCACCATGAATGCATCGCTGGCCCATCCGCCCATGCAGGGTTTTGGATAGTCCGCATAATAGTCGGGCGTGACGAAATCGATGTTGAGTATGCCGGTCAGTTCTTCGCGTATTTTTTCGACATAATCGACCTGTCGCATGACTGAATCATAGTCAGGTAACAGAGCTGCGCGATTCAGATAGGCCCAACCGTAATATTGCACATTGGCAATCTCGAGCCGTTCTGCGCCAAGCTCCAATGCCAGATCAACATATTCGGGGACTTCCTGAATGTTCAACTTGTGAATTGGCGCATTGATAGTGAGTGGCAACCCAAGTTCGCGCACCCAGGTTGCGGCCTGTCGCTTTTTTTTATGGGCGTTCTTGTAGTTGCCGACAAGCTCAGTTGTTTCAGGCCGGGCGCCTTGAAAACTGACTTGCACGTGATCGAGGCCTGCCCCCGCATAGCCCGCAATCTTGTCTAAGGTCAGGGTGACCGCCGCCGTGATCAAATTTGTGTAAACGCCACGCTGGCTGAGACAGGCGATGATTTCGTCCAGATCCTTGCGCAGGGTTGGCTCGCCGCCCGACAGATGTACCTGAAGAATGCCGAGGTCCGCTGCCTGTTCGAACGTGTCGATCCAGGCTTTGGTGCCGAGTTCCCAGTTGGCTTTGAGCAGCTCAACAGGGTTGGAGCAATAGCCGCATTGCAATGGGCAGCGGTGGGTCAGCTCTGCCAGAATGCCAAGGGGTGGGCCAATAAGAGGTGTTGTCATTGGCGCACCTCACAGTGGATGAGCAGCTTGTCGCACCACTCTTGCAGAAAACCCAGAACGTCAGGTCTGATCTGGTCCTGGGGGGCGTCATAGTCTTTTGCCAACCCGTCAACGATCTCAGTGACAGTGGCCTGGCCATTGCAAAGGTTGAGAATATCGACGCTGATATCATCCGGCCAAAGCACTTTTTCCGGCGCCAAGACAACCCATTTGCTGCGGAGGTCGTCAAATCGCAGATGCACATGGGGCGGCAAAAAAGGGCAACTGTCCTTGGTGACCTGAAGGCGGCTTCGTCCATGGTTCATCATGTTATTTGGCATCCGGCGGGCGGAAGGATCCTGGTGCAATCAAACCTGGCTCGACATAGGCGAAATGCAAGGCATCCAGCATGGCCCAAAGGATGTTGCATTTTGACAGCAGGGCATCGACCGCATCGGCCTGTTTGTCCGGCGTGTCGGCCCAGCGGGTTACCAGGTCGAGCGCGTGTTCGGAATCGCGGGGGGCCTGATGCATACGCGGCTTGAAATAGACCAGCGTGTCTTCGGTGATGTAATCGTAGCGGTTCAGCATGGCGGGAACCCGCTCGCCGATGGCCACCGGCGAAAACAGCTCTGTCAGGGAAGACGCGACCGCCACCAAAAGCGAGGAATTGGAGACAAGATCGATATAGGCATCGACCGCGAAATGGGTCGCGGGCAATGCGTATTTTCGAGATTGGACCATGTCCGTGTCTAGACCCAATCCCTCGGCAAGCTTTAACCAGCGCTTGATGCCGCCGTCTTTTTCGCCATTCACCTCACCGTCGTGGTCGATGATGCGTTTGCGCCATTCTCGGCGAAACTCCGGATCCTCGGACCGCGAAAGAATGATTGCGTCTTTCTTCGGGATGGTTGCCTGATAGCAATATCGGTTTAGCGCCCAGGCCTGCATTTGTGCCTTGGTCAGATCACCGGCATTCATCATTTTATGGAACGGATGATGGATGTGATAGCGGTCAAAACCGGCAGTACGAAGGGCTTGTTCGAGACCTGCAGGGGGCAGCAGACGTCCAGCCTTGCGGATTTCATCAGCGGCAGTCGGTCTGACGCCACTTTGAGTATCGCGTTGCTTGGTCGTGTCTCCTTCAGACATTGAGGCGGCAGAATTCATAGCGATAACTCCATGCCGTCATAACCGATTTCCCAACCGGCATTCTCAACTGTTTTGGCTTCATCTGACGTTGGGTCGAGAATGGGGTTGGTATTGTTGATATGGACGAAAATGCGCCGACCAAGGGCAACATCCTGGAGTGCAGCCAGAGTGCCGTTTTTGCCGCTTATCGCCATATGGCCCATGCGGCTGCCGGTTTTGGCGCCAACGCCTGTGTCTGCCATTTCCGTATCGTGAAAGACGGTTCCGTCGAACATCAGGCAAGCACCGCCAGAAATGCGGTGTCTCAAGGCGTCATCAACGCCAGCACAGCCGGGCACGTAATAAAGCGTTTTGTCTTTTTCAGGTTTTGTTGGCTCGCTCGCGGTTTGGGCGCTTGTTTGCCTGAGTGAGATTCCGATTGTGTCGCCATCGGCGGTGCCGAAGTTATCATCGGCTTCATTTTCCAGAAACAAGGCCACTTTTCCTGAGACTGAGAATGTCTCCAGAGATAAGCCAATCGGTCCGTCTGGGCCTTCTAACTCTGTAATACCTTGCAAAGGGAGTTCGCGCCGCTCAACGACTTCAGGGTTCAGCACATTAAAGATACTGTTTTCAGACAGGGTCTGGAGTACCCTGCTGGTGGCGTAAAGAATGAATGATTCACGCTCTCGAAGCGTCAGAAGACCGGCAATGTGGTCAACGTCAGCGTTGGTCAGTACCACGGCTTTGATGGGTGTATGTCGCAGAGGACCATCAGCGTGTGGCTGAAGGTCTGGCGTGGCTGCAATTTGTTCACGAATGTCGGGGGATGCATTGAAAACAACCCAGCTTTGCCCATCCGCACTGGCAGCCATTGAAGACTGTGTGCGGACGAGAAAGCCGGGCTTTTTTTCGCGCACTGAGCGACTGAGTGGGGCGTTGCAATTCCACTGGGGAAATCCACCGCCGGCCGCTGATCCGAGGACCCTGATTTTCACCGGGCACCTCCTTGAGTGCATGTGTTCAATTCAGATTACTTCTTGCGGCTACATGTGCCGATTTCAGCAGGCATGTAGCGGGTCACTTCAAAACCGGCTTCTACGGCGGTCATGGCTGGCTTGGTCCAAGTTTTCATGATGTTTCCTCCTCACGAATGTAAACGCCATAGGACATTATCACTTGGTCTCTGGGTGGGGAGTGCCACCTTAGTCGGTGTTTTGCTTTAAACAGTCATGTGCGTGAAGGTATGGGTGATGAAAATTCAACTTATATTGTGCAGTGCGATGTATTCAGTTTTCCTGCCATAATTTTTTTTGGTCTTTGTTTCAGATATACGATTTTGAAGCCGCCAAGTTACTGTAAATATTGAGTCTCAGTTTCTAATTTCTGATGGTTGGCTTGCTGCCATGCTTCCGTTGACAATGCGTAGCGAAGCGCAGGATGATGGGTCTCCTGAAAAGCGCGGCAACTCGGCTATGGCTGCGCGTGGTGTCCCAATTCTCGATGATAAAGAAAACGTGATGGCTCAGATTGATCCTGCACTCTACCAAACACTGGCGTCCTATAACCAATGGATGACGGTCAAGCTCTATGCTGCAGCTGCAAAAATGGATGATTCAGCGCGCAAGGAGGATCGCGGTGCGTTCTTCAAGTCAGTTCACTCGACGTTGAACCATATTTTGTTTGGCGATAGGGCTTGGATGGGCCGATTTACGGAAGTTGACTACGCCGTCGCGGGCATGGGCGTTGATCTTTACGCTGACTTCGAGGAATTACGCGGACATCATCTGGCTATTGCCGAGGATATTGTGGCCTTTGCGAACTCGCTAACCCAGGAGTGGCTTGCGGGTGATCTGGTCTGGATCAGCTCCAGTGATCAGGTTGAGCGGACCCGTCCACGTTGGATCTGCGTGACCCATCTTTTCAATCATCAGACCCATCACCGCGGCCAGATCAGCACTTTGTTGTCGCAAGCCGGAATTGATATTGGTGTGACGGACCTTCCGTTCATGCCGGGATTTGAATGATCTATTTGCCGTCTTGTGCGGCCCAGGCAGCATCAAAAAAGGCGACTTCTAGGCGGCACATATTTTCAAATAAATCAGCGAGCCTGTCTTGAGCTGCCGGATCCAGGTCCGGGCCGGTGTTGTCCATTTCGGTACGTAGCCAGCCAACGAAATCCTGAAAGCCTGGGACCGCATGGAGGTCGATCCATTCAGCGAGGTAAAAATGGGTTGGTCGTGGCTTTTGCGCTTCTCGCAGGCCCCAGACGAGATAGACCCACTCGGCGCATAGCAGGCAGGCGAGGCCGTCTGCGTATGTGCCCTTGCCAGCTGATTGCAGCAACAGATCTGAAAACTGGCGTGTAACCGGTCCTTGCGCGGCTGTCTGATAAGTCTCTTTGGGGACACCAAGAGCTGCAAAAGAGCGTTCGAAATAGTCGTTTTCTTCAGAGGTCACCAGTGCGAGAAAGGCGCTTAGTTTTGCCTTTGACTGCATGGACGGCGCTTTGGCCACCAGGTAGCCAAGCGTGGAGCAAAGATCGATGACGAAGGTATAGTCTTCAATCAGGTATCTCACATAGGCTGCCGTTGGCATCGTATCGTCGCCAATTGCCTTTGTGAAAGGGTGGTCGGTGGCAGCCGCCCAGGATGGGCCAGCGTTTGCGGCCAACCAGTCGCTAAATCCAGCAGATGGTGTTTGTGCTGCAAAGTCTTGAAAGGAAAGGCGGGAATTGGAAGCCATCTATACGGCATCCTTCCTTGAAATGATGATGTAAAGAGAAGCGAACAAGCGCGCCGAACTCATGGCGCGCTTGTGTTAAAATGATCTTCAGGCAGCTTCACTTTTCGGCTTGATCAGACCACGGTTGATCAGGGCCTCTGCAATCTGAACTGTATTCAGAGCAGCACCTTTGCGCAGGTTGTCCGAGACGATCCAGATGTTCAGGCCGTTCTCGACTGTTGCATCTTCGCGGATACGAGAAATATAGGTCGCGTCTTCGCCTGCGCTTTCGTAAGGCGTGATGTAGCCGCCGTCTTCGTGCTTGTCGATCACGAGGCAGCCGGGCGCTTCACGCAGGATGTTCCGCGCTTCCTCGGCAGAGATTTCGTTTTCAAATTCGATGTTCACGCTTTCGGAATGGCCGATGAAGACTGGCACACGCACGGCGGTGCAGGTCACCTTGATTGCCGGGTCGAGCATCTTCTTGGTTTCGGCAAGCACCTTCCATTCTTCCTTGGTGTAGCCGTCTTCCATGAAATCATCGATATGCGGAATGACGTTGAAAGCGATCCGCTTTGTGAACTTGGCTGGCTCAATCGGATCGTTCACGAACACTGCGCGCGTCTGGTTGAACAGCTCTTCCATGGCTTCTTTGCCACCGCCGGAGACTGACTGATAGGTCGATACGACGATGCGCTTGATCTTTGCGTGATCATGCAAAGGCTTCAGCGCAACAACGAGCTGAGCGGTTGAACAGTTCGGGTTGGCGATGATGTTCTTTTTGCTGAAGCCCTTGATCGCATCGGCATTCACTTCAGGAACGATCAGCGGTACGTCCGAGTCGTAGCGCCAGGCGGATGAGTTGTCGATGACAACACAGCCCTTGGCTGCAATCCTCGGAGACCATTCCTTCGAAACGGTGCCGCCTGCGGACATCAGACAAATATCTGTGTCGGAGAAGTCGTAATTCTCCATTGCCTGAACCTTCAGCGTTTTATCGCCGAACGAGACTTCGGTGCCCTGGGAGCGGCGAGAGGCCAGTGCCACGACTTCGTCAGCCGGGAAGCCGCGCTCATCCAGAATGTCGAGCATTTCGCGGCCAACATTGCCGGTGGCGCCTGCGATTGCAATTTTGTAACCCATTTTGAAATTCCTCATCCGTCTCCCCGCTCACCCGGCTTTGCGGTCTTTCAACCAGCCGGTCTGTCAGCGCCCCCCATCCCCGGGGAGCGGGACGAGCGGCACCGTTAGGCGGTGGTGGTCGTAGTCGGTTTGACGGTGGTTGTCGGGGCAGGGGTTGCGCAGGCAAAAGCACCGCCGGTCGAAACCGTCGTTTGCTTTTTCAAAATGTCGGCAGTGCGCCGAGCCATGCTTATGCTCCAGTGGTCAAGAGTGGTGCTTTTTTGCCCGGAAAAGCTTGGATGTCAACAGGTGGTAAGCCAAAGCGCTGGCTGTGGCCTGTGTTCGATGCCATTTGCCTTAAACTAGGATCGGAATTTCTGTTGGCGCCCGACGTGTCAGAAGCTCAGGTGAGCCGTCGCGTATGACGATGTTTTCCTCGTGGACCATAATTTTTCCGTCAGAAATCGCCATACTGGGCTCAAGGGTCAGCACCATGCCTTCCTTAAGAATTGTTCGGTCGAAATCGATCAATGATGGCGCTTCCGTCAGCTGCATGCCAAGGCCGTGGCCAAATCGTCCGACATCGCTTTTTGAACCACCTATGGCATTCGCCATCACCATGAAGAGGTCTGCGCAAGTCACGCCGGGGCGGGCCATATCCAGTGCCGCATCAATGGCTCTATGGAGGGTTGCGTAGGCTTTGTGTGTGGCGTCGCTGGCAGGCCCCACTGTGTAGTTTCGGTCGAAGTCGCAAAAATAGCCGTTGAGCGTTGCGCCAGTATCAAGCATCAGGACGTTGCCGTCCGTTAGTGGTCTGTCGCTTGGCGGCGAGATGACATCATTGTATCCGCCCGGGCCTGCTCCGCCCACTAGATAGGGTACATCATCAGCACCGCTGGCCAGAAGGTCGATCTTGAAGGCCCGGAACACCTCTTTCAAAGTTTGCCCTCTATGAAGGAAACTCGCAGCTCTTTCGAAACTTCCTGAGGCGATGCTGCAGATCTGAGACAGGAGGGCGATTTCTCGCTCAGATTTGATCATCCGCAGAGACTGGACCGCAGCGGTCGCATCGGTCCACTCGCTGGCTGGAAGACTATCTTTCAAAACCATGAAATCATTCAGAGGCATTCGGAGCGTGGTTTCCCGCCCCATCAGCAACCCGATCCGTGGTTTGTCTTTGAGCACGTCAACGAGCAATGACACTCCGTCATCGTTTTCATGCGGCGAAGAGAAGGTTCGAATATCGCTTACCCAGGTCGATGCCATGACGTGGGTACCTATTTCTGGGATAATGGCGATGGGAGCAGCGTTTGCCGGGATCACGAGGAACCAGGGCCGTGTTGGGCTGAGCCAGAACAGGGTTCGAAAGCCGGTGAAATATCGCACTTCCGCTTCCGTTGTCAGCAATATGGCGTCCATCTTCGCGGACTTCATAGCCTTGTGGAGGCGCTCCAGCCGGGCTTCATATTCTTCGATTGGGAAATCGGCAGCCTGTGTCATCGAATAGAGAGGCGGCAAGTGGCAGTTTGAATGTTTCCCATAGTCGCGACCTTGCTGGATTTCTTCGGTGCAGTTGTCATCAGTGAAAGGCGAATTGTGCTGTGTGTCAAAGGAATTACGGGGCGCTCACGGCAGATTAATTGCAAATCGAACGGAAGATGAATTTGCTGGGCGCTCGATTTGTAAACGCCGCTTGCGGCTGTCATGAAAACTTCAAGCGACTGTCATGGAAAGTCCATCGCTCAGGCCTAGTTTCGCGCCAGAATTCGACCTGTTTTCTTAACCTTCGGGGATTTTTATGACCACCTTGCGCAAGCATTTCCTGGCTAGCATTAGCCTTGCTGTCACATTTAGCCTTGGCAGCGCTTTTGCCGCTGAAGCTGGATCGTTTTTCGAGCGTATCAACAGCTACCCAGTTTACAAAACATTGGACGAAGGCGTTGATCCAGCGACCGAGACTGTTGCTGAAATCATTTCAGCTTCCAAGGATGGCCGAACGCTTGGCTTCACTGACAGTCCAGGTGAAGCGATTGTGTTTGTGGATGCCACGAACCCAATCAACATTAAGCCTAAGGGGCGTGTTGCCCTTGGCGGCGAGCCGACATCCGTTGCTTTTGGCTCCAAGGCTGCCTATGCCGGAGTCAACACCAGCGCAGATTTCGTGAATGCATCCGGCTACATGGCCGTGATTGAGTTGGAAGGCCTGGGACTTGCCGCAAAATGCGACGCAAAGGGTCAGCCGGACAGCATTGCGGTGTCTCCTGATGGCAAGTTCGTTGCCATTGCGATCGAGAACGAGCGCGATGAAGACCTGAATGACGGCGCTCTGCCGCAGATGCCTGCCGGTCATCTGGCAATCTTCGATCTGGATGCTGACGGCAAGCCGATCAATTGCGATAATGTTCGCATCGTCGACATGACGGGTATCGCTGAAGTTGGGGGCACCGACCCTGAGCCTGAGTTTGTTTCGATCAACTCGAAGAACCAGGCTGTTGTAACCCTTCAGGAAAACAATCACCTTGCCATAGTTGATCTGGCTTCCGGAAAAATCACTGCCCATTTCTCAGCTGGTACGGCCGATATCGATGCCATCCCGGTTAAAAAAGCACGTATGAGCGACGCCTCCGGCTCGCTCAAGGATGTGCCACGTGAACCGGATGCGGTGGCGTGGATTGATGACGAGCGTTTTGTCACGGCAAATGAAGGCGACTATAAAGGTGGTTCGCGCGGTTTCACGATCTGGAACACCAAGGGCGATGTTCTCTTCGACAGTGGCAACGCCATGGAACACCTTGGAATGGCCAATGGTCACTACCCGGCAAAGCGCGCCCACAAGAAGGGCACCGAGCCTGAGGGTGTTACAGTTGGCGAGTTTGGTGGCGAAACCCTGATTTTCGTCAGCTCCGAGCGCGGAAACTTTGTTGCTGTTTACAAAGACACTGGAGCGGAACCTGAGTTCGTCCAGTTCCTGCCAACGCATGTTGGACCTGAAGGCCTTCTGGCGATCCCACAGCGTGACCTTCTTGCGGTTGCCAACGAAGTAGACGAAGACGGTGTACGTGCACACGTTGGGCTTTACCAGTTCGGTGCTGAGGCTCCTTCTTATCCGATGGTTGTCTCTGTCACGGACCCAGAAACACGCGCGCCAATCGGTTGGGGTGCTCTTTCCGGTCTTGCTGCTGATCCTGCCGATGCCAACAAGCTCTATGCCGTCAGCGACAGTTTCTACGACGCAGCGCGTATCTTCACGCTCGATGTGTCCGAGAAGCCTGCGAAGATTGTATCGCATGTGGATCTGACAGGTGGCACTGCGAAGAAATACGACCTTGAAGGTATTTCGGTTGCCAAGGACGGCGGCTTCTGGCTTGCGTCTGAAGGCAACGCGAAAAAGGAAATGCAGCATTTCCTTCTGAAGGTCTCTGCTGAGGGTAAGGTTGAGGAAGAAATCACACTTCCTGTAGCTCTAGTCGCACAGGCCAAGCGTTTTTCTCTCGAGGGTGTTGCTGAGTTCGAAAAAGACGGTCAGCCAATGGTTGCTGTTGCAGTTCAGCGCGAATGGAAAGACGATCCAAAGGGCATGACGAAAATCGGCATCTACAATCCTGCCGATAAGTCCTGGGGCTTTGTTCACTATCCGCTCGAAACTCCTGCAAGCCCGGCTGGTGGCTGGGTTGGTCTGTCTGAGATCGTTTCCCTGGGTGGCGAAAAGTTCGCAATTCTGGAGCGTGACAACAAGGGCGGAGAAGACGCGGCGATCAAGCAGATCACTGTTGTGTCTCTTGAGGGCGTGACACCGGCGAAATACGGTGAAGCTCTTCCGGTTCTGGAAAAGCACATGGCGATGGACATTCTTCCTGCACTGGCCGCTGGCAAGGGTTGGATCATGGACAAGCCGGAAGGCCTGACCGTGACATCTGACGGGCGCCTGTTTCTGGTCACAGACAATGATGGTGTGGACGATGCACCGGGTGAAACCCTGTTGATCAACCTCGGCCCTGCGTCTCGCCTGCACTAAACGAGGAACGGTCCTCCCAAGACAGATTATGGGAACGCCCGGATGCTTGAATGCGTCCGGGCGTTTTCGTTTGTTCAAACGAAACATAGTTCACTTAAATGCTGTATTGTACACTATTTGTTTACATATTGTTCTTGCGAACGAATCGACGTAAGGTAATATTGCCTCCCAAGGCAAAAGCGAAACTAAAATAGGATTTTTAAATGAGTAACAGAAAAACTTTTGATGTAGGTCGAGACTCTATTACTGGTAAATTCGTTCCTGTAAAAGAAACGAAGATGCGTCCCGCGACGACTACTCTGGAGAGAGTTCCAAAATCTGGGCGAGGTGATACGAAACATGAGCCACGTCGCAAAGGTTGAAAATTAGAAAAGCGCTCGGAGGTGAAATGCTTCCGGGCGTTGCAGTCATTGCATTTTGTTTTAGTCAAGTTTGGATCAGAGGTCCGGCGCGGTTGCCTCAATCTTGATCTTTGAAAACCAGCTGGCCAAATCAGCGATATCCTCGTTGGACAGACCGCTGGCGATGATCGTCATTTGTTCGTGCTGGCGCTTGCCGGACTTGAAAGCCTTCAGCTGATTGGCGATATAGGCTGCATTTTCACCGGCAAGATTTGGCGCATTTGGCGCGACTGCGATGCCAAGATCCCCATGGCAGACCGTGCACATACGCGCCTTGTCGCGACCAGCTTTTGCATCCTGAGCATGTGATGGGAACGAGCAGGCGAGCAAAAGCCCGCCTACACAAAGTAGTCTACTGATCATAGGATATCCGGTAGACTACATTGGCGAAGTCGTCAGAGACCAGCAGTGACCCGTCCGCCATTTCCTCGATGTCGACCGGACGCCCGACCGCAGAGCCGCTCGACAGCCAGCCATCGGCAAAGACTTCCTTGCCAACAGCGTTTCCAGCCTCATCGAAGCGAATGCGCATGATGCGGTAGCCAACGGGCGTGGTCCTGTTCCAGGAGCCGTGCTGGGCGACAAAAGCATCGTTTTTGTACTCGGCAGGGAACATTTCGCCTTCGTAGAAGTCGATGCCGAGATTAGCCGAATGGGCCTGAAATTCGATCTCTGCCGGTGTGACCTCCATCGGCGGATCAGTTTCTTCATAGCCCGCGAGTTTGGTATCCTTGCCACCTCGATAGGGGAAGCCGAAATGTTGGCCGATTTTCGTCACCCGGTTCAATTCGTCTGGTGGTGTGTCATCTCCCATGCCGTCGGCACCATTGTCGGTGAACCAAAGCTCTCCTGTGACTGGATGCCAGTCAAAGCCAACTGAATTTCGGACGCCATTGGCGACAATTTCCCAATTGGAACCGTCTGGATCCATCCGGGCGATCTTGCCAGTGTTATCCTCAAGCTCACAGATATTGCAGGGCGCGCCGAGTGCAACATAGAGCTTCCGGTCAGGTCCGAAACCAATATAGCGCCAGCCGTGCAGGAACTCGTCTTTCAGGCCTTCCTTGACTGGCAGCAAGGGCTGGAGAGGAAGGGATGTATCAAATTCGGCAGGCACAGGCCATTTGGTGATCTTGTCCTGCAGGGCGACGTAAAGTTGAGAATCCTGAGCCGCAATGCCGTTTGGTACATTCAGCCCGCTGACCCGTTCGCTGACCTCGTCGGCCACTCCGTCGCGGTTGCTGTCGACCATGGAGTAAACATGCCCATGACGCGAGCCAACAAAGATAACGCCATTTGGTTTGACCACTTCAATGGAGCGCGCCTTGGGCATTTCGGCAAAGACAGCGATTTTGAATCCTGGCGGCAGTTTAATTTTCTCGAGCACGCCTGAGTAATCAGTTTCGGCCAGTGCTGCACCGGTGAAGGTAATAGCGAGGGTCGCAACTGTGCTGCATAGTAGTTTCTTGAGCATATCGTCCTCCCAAACGATGTCAGCGGCTATGATAAACGTCTGACGGGAGAAAGACTAAGGTACAAGCAGAATGAGGCTCAAGGCTCTTGCGCTGGATTCTATTTCAGAAGCGCCGAAATCAGTCATTTGCCGCCTTGTATATGTCGAACCGTGCCACTAAGCGGCACGGTTTTTCCTGTGATATCAAGCAAATTCGTTCATTGCGCTCTGCGATAGACCGAGACATTTGTGAAGCTGTCGACATCCACAAGGTGGACCGTTTGGGTCACGGTCAAAGTGCAGCCGTCGTCGGAGAGTTCGCGGGTTGCCTTCATGATGGTCAATCCTCCGCGGCGGGCTTCGGATACAAGCTTTTGATCTGTTTCGAAGACAAGGCGCATGGCATCGACCAGGCCGCTCTTCCCGAGCTTGACTTCCGGTCCGTCCGGCATGGCTTCGAAATTGTCGTTTGTCACTTCACCATCGGCCGAAACAGTGTTCATGGAAAAGATTGCCATTCCGAAATTGTCTTCAATTTTCAGCGTGGCGCTCTTGGGAGCTTCGCCTTGTTCGAAGTCGTTCTCACTGGCATCAAGGATCCATGTCCCGAGAAAGGGTTCGATTTTATCGCTCATGATCCAGTGTCCTGCTGTCCTGTTTCGCGTCTTTTAAATTGGGTTGCTGCGGAGAGCTTATAAACGAAAACGGTCGCCAGTGTGCAAGACCTCTGGCGACCGTCTTCATGTTTTCAAGTTCAGGCGCTCAGTGCGTCCAGTTCGGCAATGATGGCGTTGCCCATTTCGACCGTAGTGATCGTCTTGTCGCCATCCAATGCGATGTCTTTGGTGCGCAATCCCTTGTCCAGAGCATTCGCAATCGCCTTGTCTAGCATGTCTGCTTCGGCGGCAAGTTCGAACGAATAGCGCAGGGCCATTCCGAACGATGCGATCATTGCAATCGGGTTTGCAGCGCCAGTGCCGGCGATGTCCGGTGCCGAACCGTGAACTGGCTCGTACAAGGCTTTACGTTTGCCGGTCTTGGCATCCTGCGCGCCGAGGGAGGCAGATGGCAACATGCCCAGCGAACCTGTCAGCATGGCAGCCACATCAGACAGCATGTCGCCGAACAGATTGTCGGTCACGATGACGTCGAACTGCTTCGGCCAACGCACCAGCTGCATGCCACCAGCATCTGCCAGCATATGTTCAAGCTCAATGTCTTCGTAGCCATTCTTGTGCGTGGCGGTCACGACTTCGTTCCAGAGCACGCCGGATTTCATGACGTTGCGCTTTTCCATTGACGTGACTTTGCCATCACGTGTGCGGGCCAGCTCAAATGCTGCTTTCGCGATGCGTTCTATTTCGTAGGTGTCATAGACCTGCGTATCAACGCCGCGCTTCTGACCGTTGCCGAGGTCCGTGATTTCCTTGGGCTCACCGAAGTAGACGCCGCCGGTCAACTCACGAAGGATCAGAATGTCGAGACCTTCGATGATTTCTTTCTTGAGTGAAGAGGCATCGGCGAGTGCCGGGTAACAAATCGCAGGACGGAGATTGGCGAAGAGTTCCATGTCCTTGCGCAGACGTAGAAGGCCAGCTTCCGGGCGTACATCATAAGGAACGCTGTCCCACTTGGGGCCGCCAACGGCACCAAAAATAACAGCGTCAGAAGCCATGGCTTTGGCCATGTCACCATCTGAGATGGCCTGACCATGAGCATCATAGGCAGAGCCGCCGGCGAGGCCTTCGTCGGTCTCAAATGTATCGCCGCCACGGGCATTGAACCAGGAAATGACCTTTTTCACTTCGGTCATGATTTCCGGACCGATGCCGTCGCCCGGCAAGAGAAGCAAATTATGTGTCGCCATGGGTGTCCGTCCCGTGTGTTCTTTTTGATGAAGAATGCGTGTGGATCTTGGGTTAGCGCCTCTCCTGCTCTCTGACAAGGCGGAGGCGCTTGCAAAGAGTTCAATCATGGTGAGGCAAAAGATCAATCAAGCCATAAATACGCGGGCTGCCTGCCAGATAAGGTTGAGAGCAAGCAGGGACATGATGAGCTTGAAACCCCTTTTGAAGATTGCCTCCGGCATCCGTCCCAGCACGTGTGTTCCTGCCAGCGTGCCGAGGAAGCCGGTAAAAATCATTGCTGCAAGAAGGCCGAACCATGGCGCAAATGCAAATCCAAGAAGCCCGAAGACGATGACCTTAAGGCAATGTTGAAAGGTCATGCAGGCTGCATGAGTGGCCACGAAAGTTAGGCGATCAGGCACAATTGACGAAATCAGGGCACCGACCACTGGACCGGTCGCGCCAAAGAACATGGTCAAAAAGGTTGCAACGAGGCCACCGCTTGCCAAGAGCCAGCGTGGCAATTTGTCAAATTTTGGCTTTCGAGCCCAAACCGACCAGAGAATGAAAAAGGCGAGACCCATTTTAAGCGGGGCATCGGGGAGGGCGACGACGATGTTACCACCGATCCAGGCGCCCAGGATGCTCCCGAGTGTGAACCAGAGCAGAATTGTGCGGTCGAGATGCCGGATTTGTACAAGAGCTCTACCGGTGTTCGAGCCCAGCTGAACCACGCCATGCACTGGTATCAAGGCGCCGATTGGCATAACGGATGCCATGATGGCGAGGAGAGCGATGCCTCCGCCCAGACCTAATGCAGCAGTCAGGGCCGATGTTGCAAAGCTGATTGTGATTAAAAGAAAGGCGCTTGCACTCGAAAGGGCGTCTGGCAATTGAAACGCACTCAGAAAAAGATCGGATAGAAAGGACATGGCCTAAGGTCGGACCTGTTTGAGCGTGTTAGCTTTTATCCCGCAGCCTATCTGATAAAATTATTTTTGTATACATTCGTATTCAATAAAGAGGGCGGTACTGCATCGTTGAAATGGTCGTTATGAGCAGCATCATGTCCAGCGGCTGCGGGCATAATCAAGCGCTTCACGGACATCCAGTTGACGGGTAGAGTTGCCACTTCGGACATAGAAGATTGACGACTTGCCTTCTTCCAGGTGAACCGCTCGCGGAGCGGGCCTAATGATCACCATCGCGACGTCCTTGTCCTCGATTTTCGCGAATACCGTGTGAATATACGGGCACAGGTCGCCGCCTAGCGATTTTGTGACAATGTCATTGAGTGTGCGCTCAAAACTATCAAGATCAGGATGCCGGAGCGTTGAGAGATCTTTATCAAGGCCCAGTGGTTCGCCAGCGTCATTAATGCCGATGATCAGATAACCACCCTCTGCATTGAAGAAGCCCGCAATTGTTTTGGCGATGACTTTTTCAAGGCTGCGGTTGATCCGGTTTTCATTCATGTCCCAGCGGATGGAAGATTTGAACTCGACCCGATCAGTTTCCCCTTGTCTGATAAAATCAGGAATGAAGGCGATTTGTTCTTCGCGCAGGGATCGGTAGGCCTTGGCGGTGGTCATGTAGTTTCGAGTGAAGAGCCCGAAAGCGAGGCCAACGATTGCGCCAACCATTGAATAGGCAATGACAATGTCGAAATGCCGCGGGATTATGAGCAACCAAAGACGGGCGCGCATGAATTCCACAAAGGTGGGTGCAGTTTCGGAAAAGCGGGACAGTTCCCACCAAACCACCATCAGATTGAGCGGATGAATGATGAAAACGCCGACGACAGCTCCCAGCAGAAGATAGGCTGTCATCAGGGAGATTCGGCTACTTGCAAAACGGACCATGTCGAGAAAGGCCTACCTTCAGGAGCAAGGTGAGGAGTATCCTGCACCTTGCTCCTGAATAGCCGCATCAGGCCGCAGCAGGCAATGCTGTTTCGATAAGCTTGACCCAATATGAGCAGCCAATCGGAATTAGATCGTCATTGAAGTCGTATAGCGGGTGATGGAGGCCCGCGCTGTCGCCATTACCGGCGAAAATGAAGGCGCCAGGGCGCTCTTCCAGCATGTAAGCGAAATCTTCTCCGCCCATCATTGGCAGCACGCCTGTATCAACCTTGCCTTTTTCGGCTACGCCTTCGGCAATGGAAGCTGCGAAATCCGTCTGCTCATCGTGGTTTACGACAACAGGGTACCCGAGAATGTAATCGATTTCCGCGGTGGCACCGAAGGCTTCTGCGACAGAGGTGGTGAGTGCGGTGAAACGCTCCTGGGCCAACGAACGGACTTCTGCATCCAGTGTGCGAACGGTTCCGCGAAGGATTGCGTCCTGCGGGATCACGTTAAATGCATTTCCAGCTTCGAAGACTGTCACGGAGACAACGACAGACTTGAGCGGGTCTGCGTTTCGACTCGCGATCGATTGCAGGGCCGTCACAATTTGAGAGCCGACGAGGATTGGGTCGATTGTTTCATGGGGCTTTGCCGCATGGCCACCACGGCCTTTAATTTTGACGGCAAATTCGTCGGTTGCTGCCATTATCGCGCCTTTGGCAATTCCAAATTCGCCTACAGGCATGCCCGGCTGATTGTGCATGCCGTAGACTTCATCGATGTGCCAGCGAGTCATCAAGCCATCGTCGATCATGGCCTTGGCACCCGCGCCGCCTTCTTCCGCAGGCTGGAAGATAACAACGACCGTGCCATCGAAATTCCGCGTTTCGGCTAGATACTTGGCTGCTCCGAGAAGCATTGCTGTATGCCCATCGTGACCACAGGCGTGCATTTTGCCTTCTGTCTTGGAGGCGTATTCTTTGCCAGTGATTTCATGAATCGGCAGCGCGTCCATGTCGGCACGCAGGCCTATGGTCTTGCCAGCGCCACCGTTTTTACCCTTGATGACGCCGACAACGCCGGTTCGGCCAATGCCTGTGATGACTTCATCCAGGCCAAAACTCTCCAGAAGTTCTGTAACCTTTCCGGCCGTGCGGACAGTCTCATAGAGTATTTCCGGGTTCTCGTGGATATCTCTGCGCCAGGCTGTGATCTCATCATGAAACTCGGCGAGACGATTGACGATAGGCATTTAAAACTCCTTGGGAACAGGAACTTATAGGGATGGAGCGGGCTATCAGCCCATTGCACACAACCTACTCCAATAGTTTAAAAGGGAAAGTCACGACAGGTTGAAAAAAGCGGAAATAATTCGAGTGTGTGCAGGATCTAGAGCATTTTCTGTTCAGGCGTGAGCATGAGGCTGTAGACGCTGGTTTTCTTGATTTCGGCGTCTTCAAGAGCTCCAACAACCGGCACGAAGTAGGTTTCGATGTGTTGCAAGCGCTCGTTCGGCAGATAAGAACGGCCTGGGTCGCCCACGAAAACCGGCGTTCCGTTCGTCAAAAACTTATCAATGAAGCTCAGAACCTTGTCCGCCATGGTCTTGTCGTAGAAGACGTCGCCGCAAAAGACGACATTGACATCCGGAAGCGGTCTATCGGTGATGTCAGCCTGCTCAAATGTGACAGAGACGTTGTTCAGGGGGGCATTCAATCGTCCAGCTTCAAGCGCGAAAGGATCGATGTCGACAGCATGGCAGGATTTGGCGCCAGCCATCATGGCAGCGATGCCAACGAGCCCAGAGCCGCTGGCAAAATCCAGAACTGATTTGCCACGAACGATATCCGGGGTGTCTAGTATGTATCGCGCCAAGGCTTGGCCGCCGGCCCAAGCAAAAGCCCAGAACGGTGGCGGTAGGCCCAAGGCTCCCAGTTCATCTTCGGTCTTTTGCCAAAGGTCCATTGCTTCGTCGGCCAGATGAAGTCGTATTTCTTCAGCGTGAGGCACCGGTTTAATCCGGGTTTCCTTCCGAATAAAAGCCTTTGGGTCCGTGATGAGCGTCAATTTGGAACCGGCGCAGTCATGCCGGTTCCTTCAATCCACCCATGCGGCATACAATTGCCCATTCTTCTTCCTTCACAGGCTGAACCGACAAACGCATGGAGGTGACGAGAGACATGTCCGCGAGGCTCGGCTCTGCCTTGACAGCAGCCAAGGTGACGGGCTTGGGAATGCTGCAGACAGCCTTGAAATCAACGCACTCCCAGCGCGGATCGTCGGTCTTGGGATCAGGATGAATGCCGCTGCAGACCTCCACAACACCGACAACTTCCTTGCCAATGTTGGAGTGGTAGAAGAAAGCCTTGTCGCCAATTCCCATGGCGCGCATGTTGTTGCGCGCCTGATAATTGCGGATCCCGTCCCAAGGTTCGCCCTCTTCACCCTTGGCCTTTTGTTGTTCCCAAGACCATTTGTCGGGTTCTGATTTGATCAGCCAGTACTGCACTTAGTTTGCCTCAGGGTTCTTGATGACCCAATTCCATGGGCGAATCTCGGCGGTTTCGAACAACTCAGCGGCTACGTAAGGGTCTTGTTGTGAAATTGCGAAAGCTTCGTCGCGGTTTGCAGCTTCGATAATCACCAAAGATCCTGCCATATTCCCGTCGTCATCAAGGAAAGGGCCAGCTGCCTTAA
This sequence comes from Roseibium algae, assembly GCF_037783265.1. Classification (NCBI taxonomy): domain Bacteria; kingdom Pseudomonadati; phylum Pseudomonadota; class Alphaproteobacteria; order Hyphomicrobiales; family Stappiaceae; genus Roseibium; species Roseibium algae. The sequence goes on along the minus strand of NZ_JBAKIA010000013.1, from coordinate 60,204 downwards.
GAGTGTCTCCCAAGCCTTTCAGAAATGCGACGTGGGCAGGGCGGTTGTCGAGGCGAATTTGAAGTGCGCCAGGCTTGTCACTGGTTATGATTGCGTAAAGCATTGAATGGCTCCTATTTCAGGCGGAAAGTAAGGTTGGGACTGGGAAAACTCAATAAATTTATTGTTGTGGCACCTGTGACGGCAGTTTACTGCTTACCGTCTTCGTGTTTCAGAGGGCGGGACATTAGGGATGACAGAGCTTTGTCGATGGACGAGCTGCCCTGAACAACTTCGGCTACTGCTTCGCAAATTGGCAATTCGATTCCATGCTGCTTGCCAAGCTCCACCGCAATTTTAGCCGAATGAGCGCCTTCTGCGAGTTTTCCGCCTGCGGCGATCAGATCTGCGGCATTCTGACCCTCGCCCAGTTCCACCCCGAAGCGGAAATTGCGCGATTGTGCTGAAGAGCAGGTAAGTACAAGATCCCCGAGGCCAGACAGACCTGTAAGGGTTTCCTGTTGCGCGCCCATGGCTGCGCCCAATCGGGTCAACTCGGCAAAGCCTCTGGCGGTTAATGCAGCTTGTGCGCTGGCTCCAAGTTTTCTGCCAACTACAGCACCACAGGCAATCGCCAGAACGTTTTTCAGCGCGCCACCAACCTGGGCACCGATGACATCTGTAGAGGCGTATGGCCGGAATGCTGGCGCTGCCAGGGCTGTTGTCAGCGCTTCGGCAAGAGTCTTATTCTCGCAAGCGACGGTAACGGCGGTGGGCAGGCCTTTGGCAACGTCATCGGCGAAACTTGGTCCGGAGAGTACGGCAGGGATGGCTTGCGGTAGTTCTTCGATGAGCACGTCTGACAAAAGCTTCCCGGTGCTCCGCTCGATACCCTTTGCACAGAGAATCACAGGGACTTTGAATGTGCCAACTGTGGCCAGTGCCTTGAGCATTTCCCGGGTTGATTGCGCTGGGGTGACGAGCAAGATGGCATCGGCGTTCGCCGTTTCGGCCAGGTTGTTTGTGGCTAGCAATTCCTCATCAAAGGTGATGCCGGGCAGATAACGTTGGTTTTGTTGCCGTGAACGAATGTCCGATATGGTCCCAGGGTCGCGGGCCCACAAGATCACGTCTCGACCGGCCCGGGCAGCGGTCAGAGCCAGCGCTGTGCCCCATCCGCCGCCGCCAAGCACTGCGACTTTCTGTATGTTATTTATTTTTTGGCTCATGTTTTGGCTCCAGCGATACGAGCGCGCAAGGCATCCAGTGGTTCACCGAAGCAGGCGAAGAAACTCGCTGGATCTTTTGCTGTGGGACCAAATAGATCAATCCAGAACAACCGGAAGCGAATTGGTGGTCCACCGTTGCTTGGCGTCATTTCAAAATGCTCCCACTCTTCCTTCGGAGCCTGCGCTATTGAGGCGTGGAACATTTTCCGCAAGTGCCGGCCCTTGAGGGGCCTATCCGTTGGAGGGATCACTTTTCGGTCTGCCACAAGGGCTTCGAACGGTAGGTCTTGATCCGTGAAATTCTCAAAGGCTGTGTCGAGTGTCAGGCCTGTTTCTTCGATGAATTCCCGCTGCGCGCCAATCAAATAGCTTTCACCGGGGTCAATTGTTCCACCAGGAACCTGAAGGCCGAGTTCTGGCGAATCGGGTTCATTGAATACCAACAATTTGCTGCCACAGGTGAGATAGACATAGGCCTTGTGGTAGGTGATCATGTACGAATCCGATGTTGGCAGGAGCACTCTTACCTAGCAAGTTCGCGAGGCCTGTGAAACCGTAAGCTTGTGGGAGACCGCAACTTCGCGCATTGGTACAGGATGGAAGGTTCCTAAACCTTAGCGCCCTTTTTGCCAGATCCCAGGACACTACCAGCTGTCTGATCCAGCGGCCAACGGGGCCGGGGGGCTATTTTCATATCATCGACCGGTCCAAGGCGCAGGCGCTCGATTCCCGCCCATGCAATCATCGCGGCATTGTCGGTGCACAATTGCATTGGAGGAGCAATGAAGCGCGCGCCTGCCTCATCTGCTGCAGTGGTCAGTGCACTGCGAATTTCCTGATTGGCTGCGACACCACCGGCAACCACAATCGTTGGTGCGATACCTGGATAACTTTCTGCAAATAGAGCCAGTGCCGTTTTGGTGCGACTTGCAAGAACATCTGCAACGGCGCGCTGGAAGGCCGCGCATAAGTCAGCGACGGTCTGCTCGTCAATGGGTTCGAGGTTCTTTGCCTGAGTGCGTAGAGCTGTCTTTAAACCGGCAAAGGACATGTCAAGGCCAGGGCGGTTCAGAAGGGGGCGCGGCAGCTTGAAGCGGGTAACGTCGCCCTGCTTTGCCATGCGTTCCACAGCGGGACCGCCAGGATATGGTAGGCCGAGGAGCTTTGCAGTCTTGTCAAAAGCTTCGCCAATGGCATCATCTATGGTGGTGCCGAGGCGCTGATAATCGCCGACATTTTTGACCAGCAGGAATTGGCTGTGCCCACCGGAAACCAACAGTAGCAGAAAAGGAAACGCCAGATCATCCGTCAGGCGGGCTGTTAGTGCATGGCCTTCCAGATGGTTCACGGCGATCAGCGGCTTGCCCGCGGCCATGGCGATAGCTTTTGCGGTCATCAAGCCCACGATCACGCCGCCGATGAGGCCTGGACCAGCCGTTGCGGCTACCGCGTCTATGTCATTCCAGTCGCAGCTCGCATCTTTCATGGCGTCTTTGACGATCCGGTCGAGAACGTCGATGTGCGCGCGTGCGGCGATTTCTGGCACAACTCCGCCAAATTCAACATGCTCGTCGATTTGAGATCGGATCACATTTGACAAGATTTTCCGGTTCGCCGGACCGCGAACGACCGACGCTGCGGTCTCGTCGCAACTGGTTTCGATGCCCAGGACTGTCAGCGACTGCGTGTCGCATTTGGTATTATCAGAAATCATTGCTGGTGCTGCATTGGCCAATGTTAGACAACGGCCTATCATCTGGCGTTGAAAAAGTCGCCACGTTTATTGCCCAAACACGGGCCTAACATTGGGAAGCAGATCCTTGCATACGAAACCTTTGCGCATTGGAACACGCGGCAGCGAGCTCGCTTTGGTTCAAGCTCGTGATGTGCGCGCCCGTCTGATGGCGGCCCATGGGATGCCCGAAGAGGCGTTTGAAATTCAGGTCATCAAGACCTCTGGCGATATTATTCGTGATCGTCCCTTGTCTGAAGTGGGAGGCAAAGGGCTTTTCACCAAGGAAATCGAAGAGGCAATGTTGGATGGGCGGATCGACCTGGCCGTTCATTGCGTCAAGGATATGCCTACGGTTTTGCCCGATGGTCTTGCGTTGACCGCTATCATTGAAAGTGAAGATCCGCGTGATGCCTTTATCTCGCCCAAGGCGAAGCGTCTGGAGGATTTGCCACATGGCGCAGTGATCGGGTCCAGCTCTCTTCGTCGTCAGGCGATGATCAAACATTTGAGGCCGGATATCGACGTTGTGATGTATCGCGGTAATGTTGGAACACGCTTGCGCCGCGTGAGAGAAGGTGAAGTCGATGCGACCTTGCTGGCTTATTCCGGATTGAAACGGCTTGGCATGGAAGATGTCGTGACCTGTGTCCTGGAGCCTGATCAGTTTTTGCCAGCGGTTGGTCAGGGAGCAAACTGCATTGAAAGCCGGATTGATGATGAGGTCACACTCGGCATGTTGGCCGCTATCCACCACCCGGGGACAGAGCGGCGGATTGTTGCCGAACGTTCGTTCCTTGCTGTTCTTGACGGATCTTGCCGTACTCCGATTGGAGGGCTGGCTATCTTAGATGGAGACCGGCTCCATCTCAAAGGTACAATCCTGAAACCGGACGGATCTATTGTGCATGACATTGAACGTGAAGGTCTTGCCGTCGACGCGGAAGCTCTGGGCCGTGACGCTGGTGAAGCTTTGAAGGCCCTGGCCGGGCCGAATTTTTTGACTGAGTGAAGATTGTGCGGTTTCTTCTCACTCGACCGGAACCTGAATGCACGCGCAGCGCTGAAAAGTTGCGCGAGCTTGGGCACGAGGTCTTTCAAGCCCCGATGTTGCGTATGGTGGAGAAACCATCGCCATTGTTTGATCTGGAGGGTGTCTCAGCTCTTGCGGTTACCAGTGCGCGCGTTGCAGACATTCTGGTCGGTCATCAGCAGATAGATCTGCTGGCGAGCCTGCCTGTCTATGCTGTGGGCGACAGAAGCGCCGAAGTTTTGCAAGGCGCCGGTTTTCAAGACGTCATTTCCGCCCAAGGGAACGTCGCTGACCTGGCGCGCCAGATTGTCTCAGGTCATTCGGGCGGCCAGGTGCTTTATTTGGCCGCGCAAGACCGAGCCGGCGATCTTGAAGAACTTCTCAAAACGGCCCAAATTTCATGTGTTCTAAACGAGCTTTACCAGATGGAGCCGGTCGTTGATATCGACATGGATCTGCTGCAAATTCTAGAGGTTCATTGCGTTGATGCGGTGTTGATTTATTCACGACGCACTGCCGAAACTTTGGTTGCAAGGTTGGAAGCGGTTAGCCGCATTGACCTTCTCCACGGTATGCGGGTTGTTGCCATTTCAGAGGGTTCTGCGGGCCCGATGCCGGATGAGGCTTGCGTTGAGATTGCATCGCACCCAACTGAAATGGCGCTGTTCGAGCTCGCTTTAAGACGGTGTTAACCGAAGCGGGCGAGTCGTTAGTCTTGCAGTGCGGCAATCGTTCTGCCGTTTTGCTACCGCTTCCCGAGCGGGTGTGTATAGTAAGTGTGATGGGCTGAGCGGCTAACGCTATTCAGACGGTTAGGAGACAGCATATGGCATCGGATAATGACACCCCTGGCAGCAAGCCTTCAGCGGAAAAACCTGGTGCTGGAACGACCGGAACTGGGGGCGCGACATCCGGTGCGACCAAGCCAACGCCAACATCTGCTGCAGGAGCTGCTTCAAAGCGCCCGGTTACAATTGATCTGAAGCCTCAGAAAAGCGAATCGAAATCTTCAGCTTCCGGTCCGGTTGATACCAAGCCTGAGAGCGCGGCATCTAAGTCTTCGCCAAGCGCTGCGACATCCCGGCCACCTCAGGCGCCATCTGGGTCTGCTGCAACAGCTTCGGCTGCGCGGCCTTCGACTTCTGCTTCCTCCGGGAAAGGTGCAAGTGCGGGCTCGGACCCAAAGCCGTCGGTGGCAAGTGCAGCAAAGCGCTCCTCAGAAAAGAGTGCTGCGCCGGGGGCATCTAAAACTTTTTCATCGCCCCCAGCAGCTGCAGACAAGGGCGGAGTGGGTGTTGCCGGTGTAGTGGCTTCCGCTGTTTTTGGCGGCCTTGTTGTCCTTGCGGGCGCCTATGGCCTTCATGTTGCCGGTGTGTTGAAGTTGCAGCCTGAACAATCCGCAGGGGTTGGCGTCGAGGTGAAGACCGCACTGAATCGAATTTCCGGCCTTGAGAAGACCGTGGGTGATCTGGCGAGTGAAGCGAGCGCAGGTGCCGCCGCTTCCAAGCGGTTGGACAGCCTTCAAAAGCGGGTTGAGGCGCTCGCGAGTGCAGCACCCGATACGTCTGTCATCGCGGTTCAGGCTGAGATTGCAACGCTGAAATCTTCTTATGAGACTCTTTCAGCACAGATGAAGGCTGCTAGTGGTGAGCCAAGTGGTGATCTTGGAGCACTGACTTCCAGCATGTCAGACATGACCAAGCGTATTGCAAATGTGGAGGCGACGGCCAAGGCGGCCCAGACGGCGGTTTCGTCCTCTGATGTATCGCTGAAGACCCTTGCTGACAGCCAAGCTCGGGCAAGCGAGACACTGGCGACACTTTCTGCAGACATTCGCACCAATGGTGAAAAGCAAACGACTGACTTGGGTAAAATTCAATCTGAATTGAACTCATTGTCCAAGCGCCTTGCTGCGGTTGAGGCAACCATGGGGGATGCCACTGCCCGCGAAGTGGCGGCCCGTGCTCTTTCCGTGTCTGCGCTGAAATCAGCTGTAGACTCCGGGCGGCCATATGAAACCGAATTGGTGGCTCTGAAAGCAGGCCTGCCTAAGGACACAAACCTTGCGGCTCTGGAAGCGCATGCCAAAACCGGCGTTGCACCTGTGTCTGTATTGATTGCAGAATTTCCAAAGGTCGCGCGCGCGATGTTTGCCAAGTTCTCAGAGCCAGCACGATCCGGTGACATGCTGGACAGCCTGCTTGCAGGTGCCAAATCGATTGTCGCTGTGCGCGGCCCTGGTGACGAGGCTGGAACTGGTCCCGAAGCGATTTTGAGACGCATGGAGATTGCTGTTGGAAAAGGTGATCTGAGTGCTGCCCTGACGGCTTATGAGCTTCTGCCATCAGAAGCGAAGAGCGTTGGTGCTGATTGGGCCGGACGGGCAAAGGCCCGTGTTGCGATTGATCAGCTGACCGATGCTGCGTCATCTGAAGTTTTGGCAGCCTTGTCGCGCAAAGACAGCTGATTCGATATTTTCCGCCCGCAAGTGTGTGGGCTGACCGTGATTGACCGGGCTAAGCCGGTTGAGCCAAGGAGCGAACGGAATGATCCGTGTACTGTTCTTTTTTGCCATCCTCTTCGCTGTTGCATTAGGCTTTGCCTGGATGGCAGACCTGCCTGGGGTCGTGTCCATAAGCTGGCAAGGCTACGTCTGGGAGAAGCCTCCGGTCATTGTTGGCTTGGTGGCTGGCCTGGTTCTCATTCTGTTTTTGCTGGCGGTCTGGCTCATCTTGAGCATTTTGCGATCCCCGAAAATTGCAGCCCGTTTCTTTAAGCGTCGGCGCAAGGATAAGGGCTATCAGGCCTTGTCTGATGGGTTGATAGCCCTTGGAACCGGCAATGCAAAAATGGCGCGCAGGCATGGTCTGGATGCTGATAAACTCCTGAAAGGTGAACCTGCGGCCAAGCTCTTACTTGCTCAAACGGCACAACTTGCAGGAAAAGACGAAGAAGCGCGCGAGCGCTTTGAAGAGATGCTTGAGAAAAAGCAGACACGTGCGCTTGGATTGCACGGCTTGTTTATTGAAGCCGAGCGCCATCAGGAACCTGTTGCTGCACGGCATTATGCTGAGGAAGCGGCCAAGGAAGCTCCTGGACTGGAATGGGCTGGCAAGGCGGTTCTTGGGTATCAGGCCGTGGCCAACCATTGGGAAGACGCGCTGAATACGCTGGAGCGCAATTACACTGCCAAAATGCTGGACAAGAAGGCTTATCGCCGCCAGAGGGCTGTGGTGCTGACAGCTCTGGCGCAGAGCCTGGAAGATGGCGAGCCGGATCGGGCATTCTCTTTGGCCAAAGAAGCCCATGGGTTGGCACTTGACCTTGTTCCTGCTGCTGTTGTGACTGCCCGTTTGGCGACCCGCAGAGGAGAGATCCGCAAGGCTTCTAAAGTGATCGAGGCTACTTGGCGTGTGATGCCGCACCCGGATCTTGCTGATGCCTACGCTCACGTGCGTAGCGGAGATTCTGCTGTTGATCGCCTGAAGAGGGTAAAATCTCTTGCAAACCTGCGGTCCAACACGACCATTGGAGCCATGGCAGTGGCACGTTCGGCCATTGAAGCTCGCGAATTTGACGAAGCGCGGGAGCAATTGAAGAAGGTGCTTCGTTCTGAACCGGTGCGTGGAGCCTTCCTGTTGATGGCCGAATTGGAAGAAGCTGAACATGGGGACCGGGGGCGCATGCGTGATTGGCTGTCCCGTGCAGTTCATGCTCCGCTCGACAAGGCCTGGGTGACGGGCAGCGTCGTGTCGCGTGAATGGCAGGCAGTCTCTCCCGTAAGCGGTAAACTTGATGCATTCGAATGGAAAACACCGTCAGGCTTTGGAGATGAAGAACCAGGCCCTGTGATTGAAGATGCCATGTTTGATGCGCCTGCTCTGCCGGTGTCTTCGGCATCCTTTCAGACTGCAACAAGCGATCCGGCTGCGTCTGCCACCGTTGATGAAACGTCCGAAGATGCTGCTGTCGATTCGAAAACTGAAATTGATCCGTCCAAGGCTGCGGTTTCCAAACACGTATCTTCTTCCACGGCAATCGGCTCTGAGCCTGCGCAGCCGAGCGGCTATGAAGGCACGACGGATGATGTTCAGCATACGATACGCCCACATGATCTGGACGATACTTCAGCCAATTCGACACCTCAAGGAACTACCGTTTCCGGGGTGAAGCAGACTGAAGAAAAAGCGTCTGCATCGGAGGAAAAATCAGAGGCTGGCAAGGAAAATGAACCGTCGGACACTTCAAAGGAGGCCTTGCCCGAGGGCGCTTTGAAGAAACCTATCGAGGTGCCGTTCTCACGCTTGCCAGATGATCCGGGGCTTGATGAAGAGAAAGACACCAGCAAGGCAACACGGCCTCGGTTCTTCAATTGAGTTGTGAGGGCGTGTGGTCTTTGTGAAAAGCAACTTGAATCTGCCTTTAAACAAGTTGCGAGAGGCTCTTGCATCTGGCTCTCGGCTCCGGTATTTAGCGCCCCATCCTGATGGTCGAGATCGTCAGTTTTGAGTACATACTATGTTCTCTGATATGCCGCATTAGCTCAGTTGGTAGAGCACGTCATTCGTAATGACGGGGTCAGGTGTTCGAGTCACCTATGCGGCACCATATTCCTATTTAGATTGTCAGTTCGAATTCCGCCTCCTTGGAGGTGCAAGGCTTTGTTTTATTGGCAGCTGTGCCAAGATTTTACTTGATGTCAAGCGCATCACTTTCAGAATTGATCACTTAGATGGCTAGGTGATTTTACTAAATATTTAGTGGTTCGTGATTTTCCTAATCTAAACGGCTTTTATATACTTGGTTTAGGGAGATCCCCCGATGGCTCACAAAATGATCCGGGCACTGGTTGCTGACGACAGCAGTCCTGTGCGTGCATTGGTGAACCAGGGGATTCGCATTCATCAGGAAAAACGCTATTTCGAAATTGAAAATTCGGAAGACGGCCAAAAGGCTATTGATGCCTTGAGGAAGAAACCGTTCGATCTTGCATTTATCGACATCAATATGCCAGGGCTAACAGGTTCCCAAGTTGTCGCTGCGATGTCTGAGACGCAGTCAAAAGGATGCCTGTCCATCGCGATATCGAGTCAAATGGACGGAGGCCATGAAAAAGTATTGAAGGATTTCGGTGCGTATCACTTCCTTCAAAAGCCGTTCTCGAAACAAGATGTGGCCGACATCGTATCAGCATACATGACGATGACCGAAGTCTATCCAGTTATGATCGTGGATGATTCGGCAACCATGCGAAAACTGACACGTAAGACCTTGGACGGAAGTCGCTTCCAGTTTGATGTAGACGAAGCTGGAAGTGCTGAGGAAGCGCGTCGGAAGCTTCGGAGAGGCGACTTCAGGATCGTGATTACGGATTTTCACATGCCGGACATTGATGGGCTGGAACTTGCCGGTATGATCCGGGAGTTGTCCAGCAAAGTGGCTATCTACATGATGTCAACAAATGACACGACCTATCTCGAAAGATCTGCGGCTTTCATTGGTATCAATGGATTTTTGAAGAAACCTTTCAACTCGTCTGATATCGATTCTTTAATGCACAAGTTGCTCGGATTGGAAGATCCAAAATTTGGTAAAGTCCGTGATTTGTTCAGCTTTCTGGAGAGAGATAAAAAAGCTTCCTGATCTGAAATCATCGAACCGCTTCTAGATCTGGTTAAGCGATAGCGGGCAAAATTCGGATGGCTTTGCTTTCTCTCTACTTTTTTAAGAAATGGTTGTGTTGATCGCCAAATAGATGTGGTCTTTGGTGTCTCATATATGTAAGCGGGGAGCGTCGTCCCCAGGCTGGACTTGACCTTTGCCCTCAGTCATCATCCTATGATCGGATCGCATACTTTCAGCGCTTGGCAATCAGGCTGTGGAGAAGGTTTTGGGGCGTTCGGCTAAACTGGAATTGTTACGACGCATCGTACCGCTGTTTCTGGCTGTCTTGGGGATCGTTGGCGCGACCACTTTCATGACATTGTTGAGTGGTGCGCTTTGCATTGCTGCGGGTATAGGAATGTATTGTGCCTTGCCGCAAAGCAAGATGCCCAATGGGGCGGTTCGGCCTGTTATACAACCGAGTGTCCTTGTCACAGATGCTATCGGATTTGGCGTTGGTGTGCCGCTGTTCTCTGCATCCCTGTTGGGAGCCGGAATGAGCACTGGCGTGGCCGGATTTTGGCTGTTTTTTATCCTGATGCTTCCGGCGAGCTTGTCTATTGTATTCTTCATGGTTGCGGTTCGAAGTGAAACATCCTGGGTCCGGTTTTTTGGCAACGGCTTTGAAGTCACACAACTTGGTTTGACTGCCAGGGTTCGCTATACGGACTTGAATGCCATGCGTATTCGGCAAGTGCATCTTGCCCGGGGACTTGGTTGGCTGTCCGGTCTTTTCGATGGGAATGGTCGTAAACGGGTTTCCATGCTTGGTAGTTCTGAGGACAGCAAGACTTTCGTGTTTATTGCCAACAGTGGCACGGAGTTTTTGGTTCCCTCAGAAGGTATTCCAGATCTTCAACGTGTGTTGATCGGGATGGATCGTGCTGGTGTTGAGTTGCCGGAAGGCATTAGCGAACGAGAACGCAAGAAAATCCGCCGTGTTCGAGAGCGGATGTATCGCAAGCCTGAGGATGATGAAACGGTCACCGGGTGTGGCACAGGTTCTGGGGTCGGGAAAGAGACTGGAACAGGAAGTGATACCGTGCCGCTTGATGTAGCCCGAATTGCAGAGACTGTACGCAAATATCGCGAGCAGCAGGTTTAAGTCTTAATTCTTGATCACCCAGCTCGGCTTGCGCTTGTTAAAAAACGCGGAGATGCCTTCCTGTGCTTCTGGCGTTTCCCATGTATCTGCCAGTCTGTTGACGGTATCTTCAATCACATCTTCTGAAATCACCGGACCAAGAGACCGGGCGAGGGCCTTGCTGGCTGCAACGGCAGCAGGTGCAGCGGACAAGTAGGGTTTGATCTCGGCTTCAATCGCTTGATCAAGGTCATTCATGTCGGTGACCCGTGCAACCAGACCAAGGTCTTTGGCTTCTTCTGCTCCGAAAAGCCGTGCGGACATGAAAACGCGCCGCGCATTTCCTTCCCCCATTCTGGCGAGCACATAGGGACTGATAGTTGCGGGAATGAGCCCGAGGCGAACTTCGGTCAATCCGAATTTGGCGCTATCGACTGCGACGACTGTGTCACAGACACTCATCATTCCGATGCCGCCGCCAAAGGCCTGGCCCTGCACACGGGCAATGAGAGGTTTGGGCAATTCGTTCAAGGCCTTCAGCATTCTGGCGAGTTTACGGGCCTCTGCCATGCGTGTCGCCCGGTCAGCATGAAACTGTTCTCGCATCCAGCCAAGGTCCCCGCCTGCGCAGAAGCTGGCGCCGGATCCCGTGAGAATGACAACCCGTACGGCTGGATCGTTGGCAAGCTGTGCTGCTGCTGCGGTCAACTCATCGATCATCACCGCTGAGAGCGCGTTATGTTTGTCTGCGCGATCAAGCGTCAGGGTCGAGACGCCTCGTTCATCGGTCGTGATGGAAATTGTCTCGAAACTCATGTCTGTGCACTCCGCAAGGACCGTGCGAATTCGGCAACGGCCAACAACTTGTCCATGTCGAGGCCGGTCTCATAGCCTTTTCGCGCCATTAGGCTGGCAACAGCTTCTGTCGCAACATTGCCCTTGGCGCCTGGTGCGTAAGGACAACCGCCCAAACCTCCGATGGAGGCGTCAAAGACGCGGAGGCCTTTGTCGAGGCTGATCTCTATGTTTTCCAAGGCTCGGCCCTTGGTGTCGTGATAGTGACCTGCAAGGTATTTGGCAGGAAGCTCGGCAAGAACCGCATCCAGCATCAAAGTGAGAGTTTCGGGTGTCGCTGCGCCAATCGTGTCGCCGAGGGAAATCTCATAGCATCCCAGATCGAACAGCATTTTGGCGACACGGGCGACTGTTTCGGGCGACGTTGGACCATCATAAGGGCAGTCTGTGATGCAGGAGATGTAGCCGCGTACCGGAATGCCGTCGTTATGAGCCTTGTCAAAGAGGGGCTTGAACCGTTCAATGCTATCGTCGATGGAGCAGTTGATGTTTTTCTGGCAAAAGCCTTCCGATGCCGATCCGAAAACAGCGACTTCATCAGTCGATGCTCTCTTGGCTGCCGTATAGCCTTTTACGTTCGGCGTCAGGGCAGTGTAGATCACCGCCGGATGGCGATAAATGCCTTCCATGACCTCGGTCGCATCTGCCATTTGTGGCACCCATTTGGGGCTGACAAAGCTGGCCGCCTCGATTTTCCGGAAGCCGCAGTCTGATAACATGTCGACCAGCCGGATCTTGTCGGTGGTTTCGACAAAGATAGTCTCGTTCTGCAGTCCGTCTCGCGGACCCATTTCAAAGATGGTGACAAAGTCGCTCATCGTATTTCTCTCATTGTCCGGTGACCGGATTGTCATTTGCCATGGCGCGCAACTCACGGCGGATCACTTTGCCTGTTGTTGTCATGGGCAGGCTGTCAACGAAGGCGATTTCGCGCGGATATTCATGGGCAGCTAGCTGTGTCTTGACGAAGGCGGCTATTTCAGTCGAGAGCTCGTCTGTCGCCTGAACGCCTGCTGCCAGCACGATGTAGGCTTTGACGATTTCTGTTCGTTGCGGGTCGGGTTTGCCGACAACGCCAGCCAGCGTGACTGCCGGGTGTTTCAGCAGGCAATCTTCGATTTCGCCGGGGCCAATACGGTAGCCTGACGAGGTGATGACATCATCGTCTCTGCCGACAAAGCGAATCCAGCCTTCTGCATCGCGTTCTCCGGTGTCACCGGTCAAAAGCCAGTCGCCGGCAAACTTTTCTTTTGTGGCCGATGGATTGTTCCAATATCCGAGGAACATGACAGGGTCTGGCCGTTTCACGGCGATATTGCCGAGGGTGTGATCTGGCAGAATATTGCCGTCGAAATCGACCACATTGACGGTGTGGCCAATAGCGGGCTTTCCCATGATACCCGGCCGTGCTTCCATGATGGCTGAGCAACTGGAGACGATCATGTTGCACTCGGTCTGGCCATAGAACTCATTGATCGTCAGACCAAATGTCTTGCGGCCCCAGGATATCAACTCTGTCCCGAGGGTCTCGCCGCCAGAGGCTATTGAGCGCATGTCGAGTGTCCAGCGATCTTCCGGGCTGTCCACCTGACGCATCAACTTCAGAGCGGTTGGTGGCAGGAAGGCATTGCGGATTTTTTGCGCTTCCAGCAGGGCAAAGGCGGCTTCTGGCGTAAATTTCTTGAATCTGCAGGCAACGACGGGGACGCCGAGGTGAAGTGCGGGCATCAAAACATCCAGTAATCCACCAATCCAGGCCCAGTCGGCAGGTGTCCAGATACGGTCCCCCGGCTGGCCCAGAAAGTCGTGGCTCATTTCAACGCCGGGCAGATGGCCGAGCAAGACCCGATGCGCGTGCAATGCTCCCTTCGGCTGACCAGTGGTGCCGGAGGTGTATATAATGATAGCTGGATCGTCTGCCTTGGTTTCGACCGGGGTGAAATCACCCGATTGGCTGCTGATCGCAGTTGACAAATCCTTGGCGCCGAACTGTTCGCCGTCCGTGCATAAAACCAGTTTAAGATCAGGTAATTCTTGGCGAATGCGGGCAATCTTCTCAGCGCCGCTTGCATCGGTCACGACGACTTTCGCGCCGGAGTTGCCTAGCCTAAAGGCGAGTGCTTCGTCACCAAAGAGCGTGAAAAGGGGAATGGTGATCGCACCGAGTTTCAGCGCTGCGATATGAGCATAGGCGGTTTCCGGCATTTGTGGCAAGAGAACGCCGACCCGGTCGCCAGCTTCTACACTCTCAGCTTGCAACAGATTTGCCAGCTGATTTGAGAGCTTCTTCAAGTCGGCGTAGCTGAAAGTTTTTGTGTCGCCGCCTTCCTCTGCGAAGATCAAGGCTTCCCGGTCCGGGTCTTTGGCGGCCCAGTTGTCGCAAATGGCAACGCCGATGTTGAACACCTCAGGGATCTGCCATTTGAAGCGCTGTTGAATCGCTTCATAGGTTTTTGCCTCAGGCAGCATCCTCTTCCTCCGCCATGATGAGGAGGGTCGTGCCGTCTTGAACCTGTTCGCCTTCAGCTGCAAAGACCTCGCCAATCTTGCCGTCTCGGGGAGCCTTGAGCGTGTGCTCCATCTTCATGGCTTCCAAAATGATGAGCGGTTGATCTTTTTCGACGACCTGACCGGCTGTGGCATTCAGGAGTTTGACCAGACCAGGCATGGGCGCAATCAGACGGTCACTGCTGCCGGATTGCTCGTCATCATTGGCGAGGTGGTCGGTCAGGCCGAATTTATGAGCGAGCCCGCCAAGGAAAACGGTTATTGATCCGCCATCCTTTGCCACTGATGCACTTTGGCGATGGCCTTCGCTGTCAAAGGTGACATGCCCATCTTCCGCTTTCACGACGTGGAGCTGGACCGAAGCATCATTTATGCGGACATTGAAGTGTTTTTGATCCAGGCATTGAACTTCGATGTCGTGAAGATCGCCTGCGATTTCAAGCCGCGCATATTGCTGAGAGGCTGGTCCCATGGTCCAGCCCGCAAGTTGGCTCCAAGGGTCTTGGGTGGTGGGCTTCTCCATGAGGCCAAGGGCTGACAATGCCGCCAGAGCGATTGCTTCATTGGGCGCGATGGGCTCCCTGACCAGATTATCCAGATCACGCTCGATCAAGCCAGTGTCGACATCGCCGCTGGCGAAGTCCTTGTGGCGGCAGAGGCTGGCGAGAAACGCGGCATTGGTCACGCAGCCTGCGACTTGCGTCGCCTCAAGCGCTGCCAGAAGCTTTGCGAGTGCTATCTTGCGTGTTGGCCCATGCACAATCAGCTTGGCGATCATCGGGTCGTAAAATGGCGAAATTTCATCACCGGTACGCACACCGCTGTCGATCCGGGCCATGTCATCGGGAAAGTACACATGACACAGTGTGCCGATGGCGGGAAGAAAGCCTTTTGGGGCATCCTCGGCATAGAGCCGCGCCTCAAATGACCAGCCGGAGAAAGTCAGCTGCTCTTGTGTTTTGGGCAAGTGCTTACCGAATGCGACTTGCAGCTGCCACGCCACAAGGTCTTCGCCAGTGATCATTTCCGTGACAGGATGTTCGACTTGCAGCCGAGTGTTCATTTCCATGAAGAAGAAACGGTCTGCGCGCAGGCCTTCAGAAACATCGACAATGAATTCGATGGTACCAGCACCGGAATAGCCAATTGCCTTGGCGGCTGTGACAGCAGCTTCGCCCATGGCTTGGCGCATGTCCTCCGGCATATCGGGGGCCGGGGCTTCTTCTATGACCTTCTGGTGGCGGCGCTGAAGCGAGCAATCACGTTCAAACAGGTGAACCGCGTTGCCGTGGTTGTCGCCAAATACCTGAATTTCGATGTGGCGTGGCTTTGAGACGTATTTCTCGATGAGAACCCGGCCATCGTCGAAGCTGGCCTCGCCCTCGCGCTGGGCGGCCTGCAGCGCCGTGATGAACTCTTCCGGGCGATCAACCCGGCGCATGCCTTTTCCGCCGCCACCTGCGCGTGCCTTGATCAGAACCGGATAGCCGATCTTGCCAGCCTGGATTTGCAGGAAGCCCGGATCCTGCGTGTCGCGGTGATAGCCGGGCACGACGGGCACTCCAGCCTTTTCCATCAATGTCTTGGCCGCGTCCTTGAGACCCATGGCGCGGATCGCTGATGCGCTCGGGCCAATGAAGGTAATGCCTGCTGCGTCCAGAGCATCGACAAAATTCGGATTCTCGGACAGGAAGCCATAGCCTGGATGAACGGCCTCAGCGCCGCTGAGCTTGCAGATCTCGATGATCGCATCGATCTTGAGATAGCTTTCTGCAACGGGCGCGGGGCCGATGCGATAGGCCTCGTCTGCCAACGCAACATGTTTGGAATTTGCGTCCGCATCAGAGTAGATCGCGACGGTTTTGATGCCGAGGCGTTTGGCGGTTTGCATGACCCTGCAGGCGATTTCGCCGCGATTGGCAATGAGGATTTTCTTGAACATTATCTTTTCCTCACATCCGGAACAGGCCGAAGCGCGTGTCTTCGATTGGAGCGTTTAGGGAGGCGGAGAGCGACAGGCCGAGGATGTCACGTGTCTTGCGTGGATCAACTATGCCATCATCCCAAAGTCTTGCAGAGGCATAGAGCGGGTGGCCCTGCTCTTCGAACTGATTGACGATTGGACGCTTGAAGGCCTGCTCTTCATCGCCGGACCAAGATCCGCCTTTTCGTTCGATGCCATCACGGCGGACGGTTGCCAAAACGCCTGCGGCTTGTTCCCCGCCCATAACGGAGATGCGCGAGTTTGGCCAGGTCCACAAGAACCGCGGGCTGAAAGCGCGGCCACACATGCCGTAGTTGCCAGCACCAAAGGAGCCGCCGACCAGCATGGTGATTTTGGGAACTTTGGACGTTGCCACAGCGGTCACAAGCTTAGCGCCATCCTTGGCGATGCCGCCTGCCTCGTATTTCTGGCCGACCATGAAGCCGGTGATGTTCTGCAGAAACACCAGTGGGATCTTGCGCTGTGAGCAAAGCTCGACAAAGTGTGCGCCTTTGACGGCACTTTCAGAAAACAGAACACCGTTGTTGGCGATGATGCCGACGGGCATGCCGTGGATATGGGCAAAGCCGCACACCAGTGTCGTGCCATAGCGGGCTTTGAATTCGTCGAAACGGGAGCCATCAACTGTCCGGGCGATGACTTCCCGGATATCGTAGGGTGTTTTCAGATCCGCCGGGACGACGCCAAGGATCTCATCCGGATCATACAGCGGTTCTTCGGAAGCCTGAATGGCAAGCCCGGTTTGTTTGGTTCTGTTCAGGTTTGAAATTGAGCGCCGTGCCAACGCCAGAGCGTGGGCGTCGTCGCGGGCCAGATGATCGGCAACACCGGACAGGCGGGTATGAACATCGCCGCCGCCGAGATCTTCTGCTGAGACTTCTTCGCCAGTGGCAGCCTTCACCAGCGGTGGGCCAGCCAGGAAAATCGTGCCCTGGTTTTTGACGATAATTGTCTCATCCGACATGGCGGGGACATAGGCCCCGCCAGCCGTGCAGGATCCCATGACAACGGCTATCTGGGGAATGCCTTTGGCGGACATATTGGCCTGATTGTAGAAAATTCGACCGAAATGATCCCTGTCAGGGAAGACCTCGTCCTGGTTCGGCAGATTGGCCCCACCGGAATCGACCAGGTAGACGCACGGCAGGTTGTTTTCTTCTGCGATTTCCTGCGCGCGCAGATGCTTCTTGACCGACAGCGGATAATAGGTGCCGCCTTTGACCGTCGCATCATTGGCCAGAACCATGACTTCCTGGCCTTCGACGCGGCCAATGCCTGCGATGATACCGGCAGCAGGAGCTGCCCCCTCATACATGTCGTGCGCCGTTAACATGCCGACTTCCAGAAACGGTGAACCCGGATCGAGCAAGCGGGAGACGCGCTCTCTTGGCAAGATCTTGCCGCGAGATATGTGGCGCTCACGTGCAGCCTCACCGCCGCCGCCAGCTGCTGCCTCTGCAGCGCCGCGAATGTCATCCAAGGCGGCTTCATGGGCTTTTGTGTTGGCCTGAAACTCCGCACTGCGTGATGACAGGTTCGATTTCAATATGGTCATGTCATCGGTTCTTTCTTGCAGGGGACAAAGGCATGGCAGACACACTGCCGTGCACCATATCCAGATAAATTGCTTCGATTTGCTCTGCAGAGAGCATGCCGCTTTCGCGGTACCAGGTCGGAATGCCGGTCAACATGGCAATGATCGCACGTGTCGCGACCCGTGTTTCCTTAATCCGGTACACACCGCGTTTCACACCGTCTTCTAAAATTGCGGTTAGAATGGCCTCATAGCGGCGGCGTTCGACTTCTACTTCAGAGAAATTCTGAGACTCAAGATTGCGCAACTCCATGTAGGAGATGAACACCTCTTCGGTACGCTGCAAATGATGGCGGATATGGAAGGTGACGAAGGCCTCGAGAGGGTCTGATGGCCTGTCTGTGTTTGCGGCGTGTTCCTGCCATGCTTCCAGCAGGTCGCGCATATGCGACAGCATCAGATCTTTCAGGATTTCTTGTTTGGTAGAGAAATGGTTGTAGAGGGCACCCGGTTGGACGCCGACCTCTGTTGCAATCTGACGCATGGACACTGCGGCATAGCCTTGCCGGGCAAACAGCTTCAATGCCGCTCTGCGAACGCGATGGGCCGTTTGTGTTCCCTTTTTTGCAGGCTTTCGCTCTGCAAGGGTCGCGATTTGATGTGACACAGAAGTTCCTCCAAAAATGAAAATAAATGAACGATCATTCATTTTCAACTGGAAAAGGACCCAAAAGGGCAAATGACCAGGCGAAAGGAGTGATTGGCAGCCGGGTGTCAAAAAACTGTAACAAGTAGAGTTTCACAAGAGAGCAGAAAAGCATCGTTATGCTCAGGCCTGACGACTTGAAGTGAAGAGGACAATCAGATGAGTGATGACAGTGCACGGACCTGGGTCGAGGCAGAGTGGCAAGATAGCCTGGATGAAGAGTTGGAAATGGAACTCGACGATCATCTGATCGCCAAAGACCTGGCCTTTATTTCCGATCTGAAACACAAGTCTGAGATTGACCGTAAAACCTACTTCCAAGAATTGCTGCGTTTGCAGTCAGAACTGGTCAAGCTGCAGGATTGGGTTCAGCACACTGGACAAAAGCTCGTCGTGATTTTTGAAGGCCGCGATGCCGCAGGCAAAGGGGGCGTTATCAAGCGTATCACCCAGCGGCTCAATCCACGTGTTGCCCGCGTTGTCGCCTTGCCGGCCCCAACGGAGCGGGAAAAGAGCCAGTGGTATTTCCAACGTTACGTGCCACATCTTCCTGCAGCCGGTGAAATGGTTCTGTTCGACCGCTCCTGGTACAACAGGTCTGGCGTGGAGCAGGTCATGGAATTTGCCTCCGCTGATCAGGTTGAGCAGTTCTTCCGGGATGTTCCTGAGTTCGAACGCATGTTAGTGCGCTCCGGCATCGTTCTGGTCAAATACTGGTTTTCGATCACTGACCAAGAGCAGCAGCTTCGTTTTCTGATGCGTATTCACGATCCGCTGAAGCAGTGGAAACTGAGCCCTATGGATCTGGAATCGCGTGTGCGTTGGGAGGATTACACCAAGGCCAAGGAAGAGACCTTGGAGCGAACCAACATTCCCGAAGCGCCCTGGTTTATCGTTGAAGGCAATGACAAGAAGCAGGCGCGACTGAATTGCATCAGCCATCTGCTCAGCATGCTGCCTTACGAAGAAGTGCCGCACGAGCCGATCAAGTTGCCTGATCGACGCTCAAACCCCGATTATGAACGCAAGGTGCTGCCGGACGAACTCTATGTGCCGACTAAATTCTGAGGAACTTGATATATCCGGGCTGTCTTCGATGGTCCGGATCCCCTTGCGCTGCTGAAGTGCCGTGACCTTGCTTTCTTCCGTCTGGGTTGCGATGACAGATGTCTTCTGAGGAGCGAACCTCAGGGTGGATGGTCACGGGAGACACTGATATGGCAAACGATCGAAGCTCCGTCAGGTGGGGCATTCTCTCAACGGCGAAAATCGGCCTTGAGAAAGTGATTCCGGGTATTTCCCGATCACAGACCGGCATTGCTGCTGCAATCGCTTCTCGCGATTTGGGGCGCGCCAAATCGACAGCCTCCGAGCTTGGGATTGAAAAAGCCTATGGCTCCTACGAGGAACTTCTGGCTGATCCTGATATTGATGCGATATATAATCCGCTTCCCAACCACATGCATGTGCCATTGACGGTGCAGGCCGTGGAGGCGGGCAAGCATGTGCTGTGCGAAAAACCTATCGCGCTCTCTGCAGACGAAGCGCGGCAGCTTTTGGATTTGCCGAAAGACAAGCTTGTCGCCGAAGGCTTTATGGTCCGGGCGCATCCACAGTGGATCCGGGCTCGGGAGATAGTTCGGTCTGGCGCTCTTGGAGAGCTGCGCGCAATTCAGTCCTTTTTTAGCTACTTCAACGCGGACCCCGGTAATATTCGCAATAAGGCGGATATTGGGGGCGGTGCGCTGCTTGATATCGGTTGTTATCCGATGGTAGCGGGGCGTTACTTCTTTGAAGCTGAGCCCACACGCGTTTTGTCGTTGATCGACCGCGACCCTGATTTTGGCACGGACCGCTTGTCCAGCGCCCTTCTGGATTTTGGTCAAGGTCGGAGGTTGGACTTCACGGTCTCGACGCAGTTGGTTCCGTATCAGCGGATCAATCTGGTGGGCACCAAAGCCCGGCTTGAAATCATGATCCCCTACAATGCGCCGCAGAGTGAAGAGGTTCTGATCCGACTAGACGATGGAACAGGGTTTGCCGATTTGACTGCAAAGTCCGAAACCATCGGCTCGAGTGATCAATATGCAAAGTTGATTGACGTTTTCGGCAGGGCCACACGGGGCGAGATCGATTTGCCTTATGGTCCGGCAGATGCCGTACAAAACATGGCGATCCTGGATGCCCTTTTTGCTTCGGAAAAAGCTGACGGCTGGGCTTCTATAGACAATTAAGCTGGTTGGACTTGCGTTGAAGTCTTAGCCCAATAAAAAAACCCCGCCAAAAAGGCGGGGTTTTGTTTTGAGTCCCATTAGGTGGTTCGCAGCGCGATTATTTAATCGGCGCGAGGACCATCACCATCTGGCGGCCTTCAAGGCGAGGCGTCGATTCGACCTTCGTAAATTCGGCCGTTTCGTCCCGAACCTTGTGCAGCAACTTCATGCCAAGGTCTTGGTGAGCCATTTCACGACCACGGAAGCGGAGCGTGACCTTGACTTTATCGCCGTCATTGAAAAAGCGCATCATGTTCCGCATCTTCACTTCATAATCATGAGTGTCGATGTTCGGGCGCATCTTGATCTCTTTGATCTCGACGGTTTTCTGTCGCTTCCGAGCCTCGGCCGCTTTTTTCTGCGACTGATATTTATGCCGACCATAATCCATGATCTTACAGACCGGCGGCTGGGCGTTCGGTTGGATTTCAACGAGATCCAGTCCTGCTTCCATGGCGATCCCCATGGCATCCTCAGTAAGGATAACCCCGTGGTTGGAGCCTTCATGATCGATCAACTGGATTTCGCGGACGCGAATTTCTAGGTTGGTGCGCGGGCCATCCTTGCTTGGAGGCGGGGCGCGAAACGGACGGCGAATGGTCGCAATCTCCTGTGTTGTTGAACATATAGTCGTTGTTCATATTGTGCATAATGCACAAACGGTCCTGTACGCAAGCGCCAAGGACGCGCTGCATCATCGCAGCGAAAGAACGGGGCTAAAAATCCGCCGAAAACGGTCAAAAGTCAACCTGAATCACGCTGGAGACGGCTATCTTACCTTCAGAAAGACTGTTTTTCGCTGGGATTGGCTCTGTTGCCAAGGCAAATTGTGTCATATGCGGATCCAGGAAACCTGACTATACAGGTCCTGTTGTTTTCAAACGCTTGCTCTGGCAGGCAGTTCCAAGGCGAAATACAATGGTCAACGGCGGCAAGTTCGCACTACAGCTGTTCAAGAATGCTGTCGGGTTCGTGGCCGCGCTGATATGTGCCGCGCTTTTTCTGGCCTGGGGGCTTTTTCAAGGCGCTCAGCAGGGCGGTGACCCGGTGGTGTTGGCAGTCATGGTTGGGACAGGGCTTGTGACTGCCAGTGTTTTGGGTGGTTTTGCCATGGTGCCAGCGTTCATTGCCATAACGGTGGCAGAAATGTTTGGCTGGCGCAGTGTCGTGTATCACGTTGGAATTGGTGGCTTGATTGCTCTTGGCATGTGGACGTTTGATATGAATGTTTCAGATGCAGCCGTGCGGCCAGGCACTACGATCGCACTCGCTGCCGGATTTCTGGCTGGAGGCGTTTATTGGCTGATTGCCGGCAGGACATCTGGCCGCTGGCATAGTGGTCGTTGATTAAGCGCCCAATTCGCCGTTGTTCAATGCTTTTTTGGCGGCTTCTATATGTTCCGGGCGAATATAGGCCTTCATCATGGCAAGGGTCGACATGAGGATCGCGGCATCATCACCGAAGCCTATTCCTAAAAGGAAATCCGGAATGACATCGAACGGCAGGACGAAATAGGCCAGTGCCGCAAAAGCGGCAGCTCTCACCTTCGCAGGCGTTTTGGGATCTAAAGCACAGTAATATCCGGCGATGACATCTTCCATGAAGGGGATCTGACGGGCGGCTTTTCTGCTGGCCTGAATGAGTTTCTGGCGTACAGATTCCTTCTGCTCAGCTTCGGAGCCAAGCTCTTCCGGGTCAAAATCAATGTCGTCAAACTGTTGTTTCATGAACTTCAAGATGGGACCGCATGCTTATGAAATCAATCCCGTCCGCTTTTGGGGGGCTGTGTTGCTCAGTCAAGCCCGCGTGTTTCCAGGATCCGACGGGCAATGACTTGGGCTTGAATTTCTCCTGCTCCCTCGAAGATATTTAGAATTCTCGCGTCGCACAGAACCCGTGAAATCGGGTATTCCAGAGCGAAGCCGTTGCCGCCGTGAATTTGCAGGGCGTTATCTGCAGCTGCCCAGGCAACGCGGGCCCCAAGCAGTTTGGCCATGCCTGCCTGTAGATCGCAGCGACGACCGGAGTCTTTTTCCCAAGCCGAGAAATATGTCAGCTGACGCGCAATCATCAATTCTGCAGCCATTATGGCGAGCTTGTCTGATACGCGGGGGAAGGCAATCAGGGGCTTGCCGAACTGAATGCGATCTTCCGCATATCGCAGGCCCAGGTCCAGTGCGCATTGAGCGACGCCCAAAGCGCGGGCCGCTGTCTGGATCCGCGCGCCTTCGAAGGTCTGCATCAACTGTTTGAAGCCTTGGCCCTCCTCCCCGCCAAGCAGGTTTTCTGCCTTGACCTCAAAACCGTCGAAGCCAATTTCGTATTCTTTCATGCCACGGTAGCCGAGCACCTCGATCTCGCCGCCGGTCATGCCGTCTGCTGGAAACGGCTCTTCGTCTGTTCCGCGCGGCTTTTCCGCCAGAAACATCGACAGGCCCTTGTAGCCAGTCTCATCTGGATTGGTGCGGACCAGCAAGGTCATGACGTCGGCGCGGACAGGATGGGTGATCCATGTCTTGTTGCCATGAACCATCCAGGTGTCGCCATCTTTGACGGCTCGTGTTTTTAGCGAGGCAAGGTCTGAGCCGGTGTTGGGTTCCGTAAAGACAGCGGTCGGCAGGATTTCACCAGACGCTATCAGTGGCAGCCATTTTTGCTTTTGTTCGTCCGTACCACCGCACAGGATAAGCTCAGCGGCAATTTCAGAGCGGGTACCCAGAGAACCGACGCCGATGTAGGCGCGGGACAATTCTTCCGAGACCACACACATGGATTCTTTGCCAAGCCCCAGACCGCCGAATTCTTCGGGAATGGTCAGGCCAAAAACGCCGAGCTCTGCCATTTGCAAAACGACTTCCATAGGAATGTAATCATTGTTCAAATGCCATTGATGCGCGTGTGGGGTTACGTTGCCTTCTGCAAAGCGACGCATTTCGTTACGGATTTGCTCATATGTGTCCTCCAGGCCGCAGTCACCAAATGTGGACTGGCCGACTTGGTGGCGAATGAGTTCTGACAATGCCAATCGAGAGTCTGTGGTATTGCCCTCAGCGATCAAGGTCTCGATCTGGCTGGTGCGGAAGTTCGAAGCCTCTTCATTGGAAAAGCCGAGGTCAGACAGGCGGACGAACTCCCCCTGGTTCATTGGAATGCCACCGAAAATCTGAGCGAGATACTCGCCGAATCCGAGACGGACAATCAGATCTTCAAGCTTGCCATACCGTCCTTGTTCGGACAGCCGCGTTGCATAGGCATCAAGCTGTCGAAGAGATTCCACATAGGTTGCCATCCAGGCCAACCCATGGGTGGCACGTTGTTCAGCTTCCATCCGGGCGGACGAGATCCGCTCACCATCCAGAACCCGTGCGCGAACCTTTGCGGACGCGCTGTCGAGAAGTGTGTCCAGCGTCGTCACGGCATTGGCTGTCAGTGCTGCGAGTGTGGCTTCTGGCTCGCTTGACGGCATGGCTGCGGTCGACATTCTTGCACCTCGTTTTTCATTTGTTGCCGAAAGCTCGACATTCTTGCAGCTATGTTGCGTTGCGGTAGGGTGTTTGTCGAGGGGTTATTTCTCAACCTTTCGACGCATAGAGGGCTTTTGTGCTGACTGCAGCTTGACCTTTTGAGGCTTCGCGTTAATGAATTTGCCACATGGAAATCAAGCTCATTATCAGATCATTTTATCAGGTCTTGCGGGATGCGTTAGGTCATCTGAACCGGGATGATGGCTTTGCCATGGCCAGTCACGTTGCGCTCTCCGGGCTATTGGCCATATTTCCTTTATTGATATTTATTGCTGCGCTAGCAGGTTTTTTGGGGCTTGAGGGGGCCGCCGATCAGGTCTCTGATTTGGTGTTCGCGTCCTGGCCGGATCAAGTTGCCGCGCCGGTTGTCCGGGAAGTTCATCAGATTCTGACTGTTCCGCGCGGCGATGTGCTGACCTTTGGTGTCGTGGCTGCGCTCTGGTTTGCATCAAGCGGGATCGAGGCCATGCGAACAGCGCTGAACAGGGCCTATCGCCAGCGTGAGACTCGCTCGTTCATTTTGCTAAGGCTTCAGTCACTGGGACTTGTGATTCTCGGAGCTGCGATCCTCATCAGCTATACGTTTCTGGTTGTGCTGGCCCCATTGGTGATCGCTGCTGTTATTAGGTGGGTGCCCGCAGCAGAAGAGGTTTTGGTTTCATTGGATATTGCACGCTATGCAGTGGCGGGATCTTTGCTGGTGGTCGGCCTCATGATGGTGCATTGGCTTTTGCCTGCGGGCCGACGAAACTTCTTCGCGATGTTGCCAGGGGTCCTTGCAACACTCGTGCTGTGGATGATCGCTGGGGTTTCTTTTGGAAAGTATCTGGCAAGCTTCGCCAATTACGTTTCCACATACGGCGGTCTTGCTGGCATCATGACCGCATTGGTTTTTCTTTATATATGTTCGCTCGTCTTTATCTTCGGTGGCGAATTGAACGCGTCTCTCATTCGGCAAAGAAACCTGACGCATCGCGACCGTTAGGTTGGCATGACTTTCTTTACACGAAGCCGGATCAACAACACGGCACAAACGACCAAAGACATGCCGATGATCTGTTGTGCATTCAATATTTCTCCGAAGAGAAAATAACCTTCAATCGCTGTGGCGACAGGCACCAAATAGAACAGGGAAGCAACTTCCGATACGGCTCCTTGCCGTATCAACAGCATCAGCAGCATGATGGCTCCGATGGACAGGACAAAAGCCAGCCAGAAAAGTGCGAAAATGAACTCACCAGACCAGGTTACTGTTAGATCTTCGAACATAGCCAGAGGCAGTGTTACCAGCAGTGCGCCGATGTACTGCCAGAATGTTGCCGCGAGCAAATTTGTCTTCTGAACATACCTCTTTTGATAGACGGTCCCAAGGCTTATCGAAACGACCGCCAAAAGCACGGCTGTGATTGTGGCAGGGTCAATTCCGGACCCTGTCTGGCCCAATCGAGGTTCCAGAACAAGGGCCAGTCCCAAGCCACCGATGGCAAGTCCTGCATAGTGTTTGATGAGAATACGTTCGCCCAAAACCAATGCGGCAGCCAGTGTGGTGAGTACCGGTTGTAGTCCGACAATGATCGAGCTGGCACCGGCTGGCATTCCCTGATCTATCGCCCAGAATACGCCTCCCAGGTAAATGCCATGCACCAGAATTCCGGTGGCAATGCAGTGCGCAATCAGGCCTGTAGACTTGGGCCATTGTGACTTGGTTAAATAGGCAATGAGCGCGAGTAAGGGCAGTACCAGCACAAATCTGATGCTCAGAAACACCATTGGCTCTGCGTAGGGAGCCCCCAATTTGGAACCGATAAAGCCGGTCGACCAAAGGAGAACAAATAAGCTTGGCGCCACGATTGTAAAAAAATTGCGCAATACTTTGATCTCGCCCTGTTTTTTCTTTAATTGATGAGTGATGAGGGATGTAATGTAATAATTGCTGATATTTGGATTAATTTCTCATTGTCTATTATTCGTTAATCCTTGTGGTGGACGATCATTTTAAGAAATTGATCTATTCGATAACAGCGACGGTTAAACCTACGATGCCCAAAGCGCAATCTGCTTTCCTCGGTTTTTCGAGTTTATCGGTAAAAGCCCGGATCCTGTCCCTGAGCGGACTTACCGTCGTTGGCTTATTGGCCATCGGCGCGATTTTCTTCTGGAGTCAGGAGCAGGTTGCCGCAGCTTTTGCCAGATTTGAAGCCAGCGCCAATCTTTCCCAAAAGATGTCCGGATTGATTGAGCAGGGCGGTGTCATGCGCTCGATTGAAAATGGTTACCTCGCGTCCCCGAGCGAAGAGGCATTGCCCGAGTTTTTGATAGTGCTTTCGAATGCGCGCACTATTGTGGATGAGATATCTGTCAATCGCGAAGCAATGGGACTGGATGCAGAGATTGCGGATGTCCTTGATACCTTTGATGGAACGTCTGGTGCCTTTGAGATGCTTGATGGTATTCAGAGCAAGATTGGATACGGCTCTAATGATGGTCTTCGCGGTGTTTTGGCGCAAACTGCAGGCGACGCACAAGCACGTTTGAAGAAGGAAATGAGTTTTGGTGGCGGGCCGGATTTTGAGAAGTTGGTTCGGGCCGTATTGGCTGTTCAGTTGGCGGAAAAGGAGTTCATTCTGGATCAGAATGAAGCCTCACTAGCGACCTTTGAAGAGACATTCACGCAGTTTGAGAAGCTTTTGAAGAAGGCGTATCTGCCAAATGAGATCAAGGATGATATTGGCTCTCAGATGGCTGCCTACCGAACGGCCTTTGATTCCTTCACTGCGGCCACAGCCGACAAGTCCAAATCGGTCGAGTTGCTTGGAAACTTATTTGATCTTGTCCCGCCGCATATTGCGTCTTTGAATGAAGCGGCCCGGTTGGCTCAAAAAAAAGCTCATGATGATCTGCAATCGATCCGGAAAATGTCTGACATTATTGTCTGGTCCGTGATTGTCGCAATGTTGATTGGCCTATCTCTTATGGCAATTCTCATTGGTCGATCAATATCGGGGCCTCTTCTGCGTCTGCAGGAAGCCATGGAGGCTCTGGCAAGCGGAAAGTCAGATATACAATTGCCTGATGCTCGTGGGAAAAATGAAATTGCGGTGATGACACGCACGGTCAGCGTATTTCGTGACAATGCTATTGAGCGCGTTCGCCTTGGCGAAGTGCAGCATCAGGAGAATGAGCTGAGGGATGCACGGGTGCTTCGGTTGGAAGAGATGATTACGAACTTCGATGACAAGGTTGGTGCTGCTTTGAATAGCCTTGATCGTTCCAATGGCGAACTGCTTCAAACATCTGTTGCTGTGGAAGCTGCGGCAGATGATGTTTCCGGTCAGGCCAACAGAGCAGCTTCTGCCGTTCAAATTGCTGCGGAGAACGTGAACACCGCTGCGTCCGCCAGCGAGGAACTAGCAAGTTCGATTAATGAAATTGCCAGTCAGGCAAATAAGTCTACCGAGGTTGCCAAGCAGGCTGTGAAGAGCGCGCAGGGGACACACAGTACGATGGAAAAATTGTCTCAGGCTGCCAATCGGATTGGTGAGGTTATGGCTCTTATCCGTGATATTGCTGCCCAAACCAACCTCCTTGCCTTGAATGCAACCATTGAAGCTGCCCGCGCCGGGGAGGCTGGAAAAGGGTTCGCAGTTGTGGCGTCTGAAGTGAAGCAACTGGCCGAACAAACGTCAAAGGCGACCGAAGACATCGCTGTACAGGTTGATGCCATTCAAGGATCTTCGGCTGACGCCATGACGGCCATTGAGGACGTGACTTGTGTCATTTCCGAGATGGAGGGCCTTGCATCGGCCGTTGCCTCCGCCGTGGTGCAGCAAGATTCTGCTGTTCAATCGATAGCTCAAAACGTCAATGATGCTTCGCTTCGTGCAGATGAAGGCACCCAGCTAATGGTCGATGTTGGTTCTGCCACTGAGCATTCTCGCTCAACCGGAGCCGAGGTTGAGTCTGCCGCTACGTCTCTTTCCGAACAAGCGGCGCTAATTCGAGCGGAAATTTCAACATTCCTAGTTGGCGTTCGCGCAGCTTAAGATGTGGCTTAACGCTAGATTACTTTAGGGTGCCGTATTGCTTGTTCAAGTGACTTTGCAGTCCCTGATGCCTATCGTAATGATGGACGATGGCAAATAGTTCTCCTGATCGGGTTCTGACTTCACCGTTTTCGAATACTGGCAGTGTTGCAGGATCTGCGAAATTACCCGGGCTCTTTGACGGCTCCATTAGTGTACAGGCATGAAGCGTCCATGGCGTTGACCAGTCGGTGACCGTCGTCAATTGGCGCCATGCCTTGAAGCTCAAGAGCTGGTTCATGGCGACCTGATCCCCGATTCTCTTGCTCTGGTCAAAATAGTAATTGGCCAACATGAAATCGAGCATGGCGTCAAACCTGCCAGCGAAATAGCCGCAACAGATGACCGGAGCATCCTGAACCCGCTTCAGAGCGTGTTTGCCAAACACCTTGATCATCATTCGACTGTTCCAAGGGTCGCGGTGGGTGATGCCTTCGACCGATACAATCAAATCCTGATTTTCAGGCAAGTTTTTTTCCAGCCAGTCAAACGGATTTGACTGAAAGGCGACGTCGCGTGCGTCAGAGAAAGCCAGAAACCGAAAACACTCGCCGGTCTTTTCGCAATGCTCCTTTAGGAGCTGGCTAGCGTGAAAGAAACGGCGGTCGTGCACCTTGTCCTTGAATCTCAGGATGCGGCGTGTCCATGTCCAACGGCTGTCCACACGCAGTTTGCCTTCGTCCGTGTGGTCCTTAGTTTCCTCGATCAGCTGGGAATAGGAGTAGCGTTTTTTCTTGGCGTTGTGCTGAAAGGTGAAGACTGTTGCGCCCTCAGATTCCATGTAATCGACCAGCTGCTGGCTGACATCATAGGCAATGACAAAAATTCTGCCGTTGAAAGATGTTGCCTTCAGAGAGTTGAACCAAACCGCCATATGTTGGGGGTCGTACCCAGAGACTGCGGTCACTATCGCGTCGATTGGTTTGGGCGCGGTGTCAACTGTCATGATGGCTCCGGTCAGGTGCAGGTTATTGAGCCATGCACTTCAGTCATCGGTGCATGATTGTCAACTGAAAGGGTGTTTGAAATGAAGAGCGCCCGCGCTGGGCACGGGCGTTCTTGCTTGATCTGTGGATGGGTTTACTTCTTCTGGTGGCCTGAGTGGCCGCCTGAGATCTCTTCCGTCTGATCGTCTGCAAGTTCTTCTGGCAGGATCAGGTTCAGCGCAATGGCGATAAACGCAGCAGGCAAGAGACCTGAAGACAGTAGAACCTTGATAGTCGCTGGAACATGCTGCAATGCGCCTGGTTCCAGCTGCAGACCTAGTCCAATGGACAGGGAGACCGCGAAGATTACCATGTTGCGGCGAGACCAGTTCACATCAGACAACATGGAGACACCGGCGGCAACGACCATGCCGAACATGACAATCACACCGCCGCCTAGAACTTCAATTGGCACCGTGGATACGATTGCGCCAACCTTGGGGACGAAACCAGCAAGTATCAGGAACAGCGCGCCGATGGTCACCACGCCCCGGCTCATGACGCCGGTCATTGCGATCAGGCCGACGTTCTGACTGAAGGACGTGTTTGGCAGACCGCCGAAGACACCTGCGATTGCTGTTCCAAGACCATCAGCAAAGGTTGCCCCGGTGATTTCCTTGTCCGTGGCTTCGCGGCCAGCTCCGCCCTTGGTGATTCCGGAGACATCGCCCACGGTTTCAATGGCGGAAATGATGCCCATCAGGCAGAAGCCAACCACTGCGGCAATCGAGAATTCGAAGCCGAAATGGAATGGGTTTGGAAGAGCGAATGGTGCTGCGCGTCCAACATTGGAAAAGTTGACCATGCCCGTCGCGAAGGCCACGATGTAGCCGACAAAGAGGCCGATAAGCACAGCGGATACCGATAGCATCCCGTGGGCAAAGAATTTGAAGCCGAGCGTCACGACAATGACCACGAGTGCGATAGACCAGTTCTGCAGGCTGCCGTATTCAGGTGTTCCGATGGCTGGAACGCCGCCAGCTGCATACTGAATGCCGACTTTGACCAGAGCGAGGCCGATCATGGTGACGACCAGGCCTGTCACCAACGGAGGCAATGCAAAGCGCAATTTACCAATGAAAGGTGCCAGGCAGGCGTGGAACAGACCTCCAATCATAACGCCGCCCATGAGGACAGCCATGGCGTCGACGCCTTTGCCAGCAACCAGCGGGATCATGATCGGGATAAAGGCGAAGCTTGTTCCCTGAACAATGGGAAGCCGTGCACCGACCGGTCCAAAGCCTATTGTCTGGAACAGGGTTGCGATACCGGCGAACAGCATCGACATCTGGATCATGTAAATCAGGTTCGGGAAATCGGGAGAATTGGAGCCGAATCCAAATCCTGCTGCACCGGCAACAATAATAGCGGGTGTTACGTTGCTCACAAACATTGCAAGGACATGCTGGATGCCGAGCGGGATTGCTTGTGCCAGTGGCGGTGTGTAATTCGGGTCGCGCAATTGTGCTGCCGTCCCGAGTGAGGACTGTTCGCCTGCCATTTTGACTCCTTTGCCCGGGTTTTTGCGACGCCCCCCCATGTGGCCCCCAAATCGTGCCCCTCTGGGCCCCGGATCCATTTGGTTTTTGTTTACCTCTGCATTAGGGCGGCTTTTTTGGGCAAGCACAATGTTTAGCCGGGTTGTGGTTGTAAAAAGTTTGTCCAAATGGTCGAATTGACCATGGTTTGTGCATTTGCCTTCAAGGTTGCCGCTGGAGAAGGCGGCACCTTGGCTTGGCTTTCTCAGTTCAGAATTGATTCGTCATCATGCCATTTGAGCATTTTGTATAATCAATCTTGCTACATCTTCCGGAATCTCAAGATGGGGCATGTGTCCGACACGCTCGAAAATATGCGTTGCTACAATACCGTGTAAATTGTGAGATTGACGTGTCGGCAAGACGCGATCCTGTGTGCCCCATATCACCTTGATGGGCATGGGGAGTTCGCCCATCTCCTTGCGAGGCAGGGTCTTTTGCACGGATCCGTCGATGATTTCTTCTGCGATGGCTTTTAAGGTTTCAACCGCTCCGGGACGGGCACGGGCCTCGGCAGCACTGCGGGCCAGAAGTTTCGGTAGTTTGAATTCCCAACCGAAAAACTGTTCCAGGAGCATTTCCATTTCAGCGGGATCGGTGGCAGCTGCATAACGGCGCAGGAGCTTGTGGTTGATCTCTGGTCCGAAACCGCCAGGTGCCAAGAGTGTAAGGCTTGCAATGCGTTCAGGGTCTTTCAATGCGATCAGGGAGGCAACAGCCCCGCCCATTGAATGACCGACGAGGTGGACTTTCTCCAATTCTAGAGCATCCAAGGATACTGCAACGGCCTTCGCAGCAATGCCAGCATGCCCAATTCGCGGCCAATCAAGCGCTTTTCCATGACCTGGAAGATCAAAGGCAAGGGAACGGCGTGTGGGCGAAATGGCTGTCTGAATGTTGAGCCATGTCTGCCTGTCGCCACCGAAGCCATGCAACAGTACGACAGGCACTGCTGTGCTGCCATTTTGAGCGGATTGTTCGTTGAATGGGAGGTGCACTTTGGCGGAAAGGCTGAGGTCGGTCATGCGGGTCCCTGAACTGTTTTGATTTGGTAACATGGGTCGCACGAAATGCTGGTTGATGTCATCGGGAAATTGTCTCTGGACCAGCGATGTCTAGATTTGAGGTGGCTTATGTTGTCGTGAAAACGCTGACGTACGGGAGACAGGGCAGGATTTGTTAATCATAGTGATGCACATGTTGTGGTGAGCTATCTGCCACTTGCAGTAGCATCGTCACACCCTGTTTTAAGAGACCCAGATATGCACCGTCTTGCCTTCTCGTTGTTGGGGGTGTTTGCCCTCTTGTTTGTGTTGCCGGCTCAAGCGCAATCGCGCTTTTTTGATCCCAATTCAAAAACATGGATGACTTATTCGGTTACGCCGGAAGCCGCCGGGAAAATTGCCCGTAAAAAGTACAAGCGTAAGCTCGTCAATTATCGCGGCTCGGAAGAGCCTGGAACCATCGTGATCGACACTGATGAGCGCTGGCTTTACCATGTTCAGGCAGGCGGAAAAGCAATGCGCTACGGGATCGGTGTTGGCAAAGATGGCTTTACCTGGAATGGAACGGAAAAAATCACACGCAAGGCGAAATGGCCAGGCTGGACACCGCCACCTGAAATGATTGCACGTGAACGTAAGAAAGGCCGGAAATTACCAGCTCATATGGTTGGTGGACCGAAAAACCCTCTTGGAGCTCGCGCTCTTTATCTCGGCAATACCATCTATCGCATTCACGGCACCAATCAGGACTGGAGCATTGGTCGTGCCATGTCTTCTGGCTGTATCCGGATGCTGAATGAAGACGTCGAATACCTCTATGACAAGGTCAAAATCGGCACCAAGGTGAAGGTTCTATAGTCGGCTTTCTTCTGCGTGGAACATAGAAGGGTCGGGAAATTTCCCGGCTCTTTATTTATACAACATCGGCTGGTTTCAAGGCGAAGAGAGGCCGATTGACGGCGAATCCGTGAAGCTCAAAAAGGCCCATGGGTTCACTGCGCGACCCGGCAAAAGCTGCGACTTCCTCGGTCATGAGTGTTTCACGGCCGACTGATTTGGTCAGGGCCTCGACGCGTGCAGCTGCGTGAACAGTCTGGCCGATGACGGAAAAGGTCAGGCGATTGGCAACTCCAATGTTGCCGAACATCACTTCGCCGACTGACAGTGCGAATCCGACCTTCAGAACGTGTTGGTTATTGCCTGCATTGTTGATTGCATTGAGATTTTCACGTGCGTCATCAGCTGCCTGGAGCGCGCGTTTGACCGCTTCATCAAATCCAAGATCGCTGATTGGGAAGACGCCGAGCACGGCATCACCGATGAAATCGAGGATTTCTCCTCCATGCTTGAGAACCGGGCCTGCGGTCGCTTCAAAATAAGTGTTGAGGAACTCCAGGTATGAGTTTGGCCCCAGATCTTCGGCGATGCCGGTTGAATTGCGCATGTCGCAATAGAAAATGACAGCCTTGATGACTTCGCCGTCGCCATGGCGGATCTGGCCATTGAGCACACGAGATCCTGCCCAGCGCCCCAAATAGGTTTCTGTAATCGTGCGGGAGATCTCTGCCTCGAGATTTGCGCGTGCAGCTATGGCGAGACGTTTTTGGATGTAGTGGATCGCCTTGACTTCTTCATCTGTGAAGCCGTCTGGTTTACGGGTGGCCCAACTGACAACGATGCCTGTGTTTCCCTTCATCTCAGGCATGGATGGCATTTGGAAGCCGGTGGCGATGAGGAGGTAATCAGTATAGCCGACAGATGCCAGGTCTGCGCAAAGCGGGAAATCCAGCTCTGCATTTCCGCCTTCCAGGCGGCGGCGTAAAAAGGTTTTAGGACTGTGAATAAGGCTACGAACAGGGCTGCTTAGCCATTCTTCTGTGTCTTCGTCAGAGTGCTCAATCTGGCGATGGCGAACATCGCCTGTATTTTCCCAATAGACCGTTTCGGCCTCGATCAAAGGGTGCAGGGTTGACCAGCCAAGCAGTGCGCGCTCAATCGTCAGGCCGCAGTCTCTCAATTTATTGCAGAGTTCGCCGAACATTATCGGCATATCAGGCGATTGTAGCGCTTCGCCGATCAACCAATCTTCAACGTGGTCGATGTCAGTCATATCGATCATGGTGAAATTTTACGCCTGCTGGTTATTGAATTCCAAGCTGATTATATGGGGTGCCATCATTCATTTACGACGTTTTGAGCAACGCTCCCCGGGGGAATAATAGCCCAGCTCAAACTAATCGGCGGAATAGTGCCATAGGAATGAGCGGGCAACGTGAGTGATCCATCTTTCTTTGCGTCCGGATAGAGCCGAGCCAGGTTCTCTGGCAGCCTCTCGTCTTTGCCGCGCCAGATCAGCATGACGCCTTTTTGCTGAACATCTGTGATGCGGATCCATGGCGAGAGTGTCAGGTCATGCTGCAAAAACATGGAGGGCCGAGTTGCCGCATGCAGGGTTATATTCGCAGTTGGCCACATGTCGCCCGCCACATAGGCAAGTTCAGTTCCAACACTATCCCGCCAGGCTTTTGAAAGCGTTTGTGCGATCTTCAGCCCCGGGTAGTGAATGCGAGTGTGTTTGGTCTTCCATAGTGGCTCAAGCAATGCCTGGCCGAGTGTGATGCTCAAAAAGATACTTTGGACAACAAGAGCGGCAATGAGGGCGCGTCTGGGTGAGGGCCAGTTGTTTGGCAAATTCAAAAAACGGATTGCGACAATACCGGAAAGGACGAAAAGGGATGTGCCCCACATGTGTTTGAATTCATTGCCTGTCACGGCAGATGTCAGGAGAACGACTGCTAGTGGTACAAACGCAAACCACAGAAGAAAAACTTGCTTATCTCGATACGGTTTTTGCCTGAGTTTATCGGGAAGAGCCCTTACACCTGCTATGCCCAGACCTGCTAGAACGACAATGAAGAGGCCTGCAT
Organism: Roseibium algae; assembly: GCF_037783265.1. Taxonomy (NCBI): domain Bacteria; kingdom Pseudomonadati; phylum Pseudomonadota; class Alphaproteobacteria; order Hyphomicrobiales; family Stappiaceae; genus Roseibium; species Roseibium algae. The sequence continues at coordinate 25,540 of NZ_JBAKIA010000013.1, read as the reverse complement.
GATTGACGATCTGTGCGCCAAGAAAGCTAACTGGATTGGTGAGATGCGCCAGCCAGTTCTCAGCTCCGCGACTTCTGCTGGCGGCATAGGCGAATGTCAGGAAATCATTGTCGAGCAGCCAAATTATATGCGGTGTCAGAAGTGCAATGCAGGTACATGCTGCGAGCCATGGGCCAGCAGTTGCGAGGCACTTCCGAGCAGATGGCATCACGAGGACATAAAGGCCGATGCTGCCGATCAAAAGTGCTGTGAAATATTTCGAATACAGACCAAAAGCGGCAATAGCCCCGAGCAAGACCCAGTCTATCAGCCAGCCTTTTTCCAGGGCACGGTGGAAGAACAGAGCCATTCCGGCCCAAACCGGGATCTGCAGGATGTTGGGATTGAACTCAGGCGCTGGCAGTGTGAAATAAAAGGTTACGCTGGTCAGAACCACTGACCAGAAGGCCTGCCAGTCTGACAGCCCGAGTCGCTTTGCCAACTCCCAGATGCACCAATAACCTAGGCCAATTGCGATTTGGCTTAGCCAGTAACCCCCAAAATCTGATCCTCCGGTGAATTGGTAGCTCAATTCCAGCAGCCAGGCCTGCATAGGGGGGTGTTTGGTATAACCGAGGGCAAGTTCCTGTCCCCAGGCGAAGCCTTCAACGACATCAAGCGGCGGATTTGGGAATGTTAGGGTCGGGATCAGCGCCCAGAGAAGGCCGAGACCAAGAACGTAAAAAAGGACTGCGCGCTGTGCGGTCAAGGTATTAACTCTCGTTCGGGTCGGAAGCTGGCGGTGAACCGGAAAACGCCCAGAGGCGTGCACCAAAAAACGTCAGGGCAGGGACAACGGCGATAGAGAAGAGGATGCCGAGACTTTGAGGCCAGGACGTCAGGCCAAGCCATCCTGCAAGAACGCTGGAATTTAGAGCAAAGCCAATGAGGGCGAGGACAAAGAAGCGCCGCATGCGTTGATGGGCTTTGCCGTCTTGCTGAGTGCTGGCGAAACTCCAGCGGTGGTGACCAACAAAGGAAACTACAAACGCGACAAGGAACCCGGCAATGTTGGCCGGAAAAGCCGACAGCGTGCCTGTCTCCAAAAGTGCCAGTGCCGCAGTTGCATGGGTCAGAGTTGCAGTTGCGCCGACAATGGCAAACCGGAAGGCCGTGCCGACCTCTGTCTTGACCCGGTGGTGCAAGGACGAAGGGTCACTGTTCATCAGGCTTTGTCTTATGAGTATTAGGCGCGCCTTCGATGATATCCTGAACCAGATAGATGGGGCGCTGTTTGGCTTCGTTGAATAGGCGGGCGACATATTCGCCGATCATGCCGATGGACAGGAGTTGAACGCCGGAGAAAAACAGCAGTCCGACCATCAGCGATGCATATCCGGGAACATCAATTCCAAAAGCCATAACGCGAATGATGAGGAAAGCGGCATAGGCAAAGGACAGGGCTGCAACGAGAGCCCCGCCATAAAACCAGATCCTTAAAGGCATGGTGGTAAAGCTAGTGAGGCCGTCGATTGCGAAATTCCAGAGTTTCCAATAGTTCCACTTGCCGTATCCAGCACGGCGGTGTGGACGTTCATAAGGGATTGCCATCGATGAAAAGCCAACCCAGGCAAACAGGCCCTTCATGAACCGATTGCGCTCAGGCAGCTTTAAAAGAGCTTCGACAACTTTGCGGTCGATGAGCCGGAAGTCTCCCGCGTTGGCTGGCATGTCGATGTCCGAAAGACGGTTGAACAGCTTGTAGAAAAGACCGGCCGAGTTGCGCTTCATCACTGTGTCGGATGAGCGGTCGACCCGAAGACCGTATACGACGTCATATCCGGCGCGCCAGCCATCAATCATTTGCGGAATCAACTGTGGTGGATCCTGAAGATCGGCATCAATCACGACCAGAACATCGCCTTTAGCATGCGCCAACCCTGCAGTAAGGGCAGCTTCCTTGCCGAAATTTCGTGCCAAGCCGATCAGGCGTCCCTGCAAGCCGTTTTTCAAATGAGCTGCAATGATGTTGGCAGTCTCATCCGAGCTGCCGTCATCAATAAAAATATACTCGTAGGGCAGACCCAGTGGACCCACGGCTGCGCTTGTGTCTTTCAGAAAATGATCAAGGACCTCTGCCTCATTGTAGGCAGGCACAACGATGCTGATAAGAGGGGTTGCAATGCGGCCCTCAGCGCGTCGTTTCCGATAGATATGTTCGCCTTGTTCAATCTGCATAGATCAGTCTGCTCCTGGGCATGCAACCTGCCGCAGTTGATGTAAAAAGGCCAGCCCCCAGAAGGGGCTGGCCTTTTCGAGTTTATAGAATGTCAGGCCTAGTTCAGAGCGCCATGACAATGCTTGTACTTCTTTCCAGAACCACAGGGGCATGCCTCGTTGCGACCAACCTTGCCCCAAGTCGAAGGGTCCTGCGGGTCGCGAGGTTCGGCCATTTCATCTTCACCGGTAAGCGGATCAATATGATGACCATGCATTTCCGGCAGTTCTGGCTGTGGTGGGGCTTGCTCGGTAACGAGCTCCACACGCATCAGCTGGGCCGTTGTGATCTGGCGTAGCTGAGCCAGCATGGCCTCGAACAAGGAGAAAGACTCGGTCTTGTATTCCTGAAGAGGATCTCGCTGGGCATAGCCACGGAAGGCAACAGCAGAGCGCAGGTGATCCAGGTTTCCCAGATGCTCTCGCCACAGGTTGTCCAGGGTTTGCAGCAGAACGGCCTTTTCAACCTGCCGCATGATGTCCGGGCTGTATTTGGCGGCCTTGCTGGCCATTGCTTCGTCTGCCACGCGGATCAGGCGGTCTTTCACCTCCTCATCGGCAATGCCTTCTTCAGCAGCCCATAGCTTGACTGGCACATCCAGGTTCAAATTGGTCCGCACGTCCTCAAGGAGGGCATCCGTATCCCACTGCTCCGGGTATGCACGCTCAGGAATATGACGTATGATCATATCCTCGATTACGTCATGCCGCATATCCGAGACGGTTTCCTGGATCGTATCTCCATCCATCAAGTCAATGCGTTGCTCGAACACCACCTTGCGCTGGTCGTTCATGACATCATCGAACTTGAGGAGGTTTTTCCGAACGTCAAAGTTACGTGCTTCGACCTTCTGCTGGGCCTTCTCAAGCGCCTTGTTGATCCATGGATGGATAATCGCTTCGCCTTCTTCGAGGCCGAGTTTTTGAAGCATGGAATCCATGCGCTCGGAGCCAAAGATGCGCATCAGGTCATCCTGCAAGGACAGGAAAAACTTGGAGTGACCAGGGTCACCCTGACGGCCAGAACGGCCGCGCAGCTGGTTATCGATGCGTCGGCTTTCATGGCGCTCGGTTCCGATGACATAAAGACCACCGGCAGCCAATGCTTTTGTCTTTTGCTCGTTGATTTCAGCCTTGATCACAGCTTCTCGCGCGGAGCGCTCTTCACCCTGAGGCATGTCGCCAAGGTCGATGTCGAACCGCATGTCTGTGTTGCCGCCGAGCTGAATATCAGTACCACGGCCAGCCATGTTGGTTGCGATGGTGACGGCGCCGGGTAGACCAGCCTGGCTGATGATCAGAGCTTCTTGCTCATGGTAGCGAGCGTTCAAAACAGCAAAGACTTTCGCCTTGCCATCATCTTGCTGCTGCGCTTTGATAAAGCTTGCCGGGTCGGTAACGTCGATCTGTTTGTAACCGTGCGTCTTTAGCATTTCTGCCAAGTACTCGGATTTTTCGATTGAGGTCGTACCGACAAGAATTGGCTGCCCACGTTCCTTGCAGTCATCAATCAGCTTGACGATCGCGAGGAATTTTTCTTCAACAGTCCGGTAAACTTCATCGTCATCGTCGATGCGGCTGACAGGCATGTTGGTCGGAATTTCGATGACTTCAAGCGAATAGATGTCAGCGAATTCGTCTGCTTCGGTCAGGGCGGTTCCCGTCATGCCGGCGAGCTTGCCGTACATGCGGAAATAGTTCTGGAACGTGATCGAGGCGAGTGTCTGGTTTTCTGGCTGGATCCGTACGTGTTCGCGCGCTTCCAGAGCCTGATGTAGGCCTTCCGAAAAACGACGGCCTGGCATCATGCGTCCGGTAAACTCATCAATGATGACGACTTCGTCATTGCGGACAATGTAATCTTTGTCACGCTGGAACAGTTTATGTGCCTTGAGAGCCTGCTGAAGGTGATGAACTGCGGCAACGTTTTCAACGTCGTAGAGGTGCTCGCCTTTTAGCAGGCCGGCTTCACTCAAAATACCTTCGAGTTTTTCATTGCCCGCCTCGGTAAAGGATACCGACCGTGCTTTTTCATCGAGTTCATAATCTTCTTCCGACAGATGCGGAATGAAGGCATCGATGGTGTTGTAAAAATCAGAGCGATCTTCCAACGGTCCGGAAATGATCAGCGGCGTCCGTGCTTCATCCACCAGAATGGAATCGACTTCATCGACGATGGCATAATTGTGGCCACGCTGAACCATGGCTTCGCGCTCATGCTTCATATTGTCGCGAAGATAATCGAAGCCGAACTCGTTGTTGGTGCCATATGTCACGTCAGAAGCATATGCTTCTCTGCGTTCCTCATCGGATAAACCATGGGTTATGCAGCCGACGGTCAGGCCGAGGAACTTGTAAACTTGGCCCATCCAATCACTATCTCGCTGAGCGAGATAGTCGTTGACGGTCACCACATGCACGCCTTTTCCAGACAATGCATTGAGGTAAACTGGCGCCGTCGCGACAAGGGTTTTACCCTCACCGGTGCGCATTTCCGAGATGTGACCTGAATTCAGAACCATTCCACCAATCAGCTGAACGTCATAGTGTCGCTGGCCCAATGCCCTGTTCGCAGCTTCGCGAACAGTTGCGAAAGCAGGAACCAAAATGTCGTCGAGCGTGGCGCCATTCTTCAGTTTTTCGCGAAATTCATCGGTCCGCGCACGAAGTTGATCGTCCGTGAGTGCCTGAATTTCCGGTTCTAGGGCGGTAATCGCCTCTACCTGTGATTTGAACGCCTTAACCTTACGGTCGTTAGCTGAACCAAAAATCTTACGTGCTATTGCGCCAAGGCCAGCCATCGGGCGGTCCTTCCCCTGTCGGGCGGCTCCGAGTTGAACGGCTCGGCGCCTGCCCATGAAATCGTCTCAATTGCTGTCCACGTTCTTCCGCGAGCGACGATGTGCAAGCGGAAACTCGAGGCAAAGATGACGTCCGCATCGAAAGACCGGACGTCCGACAGATAAGAGGGGGTCCAAAGCTTGTCAACGGCGCTGGTTTAAGCAAAGTTGCCCCGTCCTGACGGTCAGGGCTGCCAGAAATCACTTCATAAGTGTAAAGGACTTCTCATGTTTCGTTTTTCCGTGCGTCGGCAGGCACGTTTCCTTGCTGTTCCAGCTCTGGCTCTAATGCTAGGGAGCTCTGCGGTTTTGGCGGCTGAACCCGGTGATGTTGTGGCCAAGGTTGGCAACTCAGAAATCACTGAAGCCGACCTTGCATTTGCGGCTCAGGACCTGGGCGCAGAACTAAAACGTTTTCCGCCAGCGCAATGGCGTGCAATTTTGCTGGACGTGCTTGTCGATATGGAACTGCTTGCGGAAGCGGCTAAAAATGCCGACATCGACAAAGACCCGGATTTTAAGAAGCAGGTTGATTTCCTGACTCTCCGTGCTTTGCGCAATGCTTATTTGGCGCAGAAAATTGATGGTGCAATCACCGAAGAAGAGGTCAAAGCTGCCTATGACAAGGAGTTTGCCGATTTTGAAGGGCCGGAAGAAATGAAGGCGCGGCATATTCTGGTGAAGGAAAAGGCGGAGGCCGAAGCCATTATTAAGGATCTCGAAGGCGGAGCGGATTTCGCTGAATTGGCGAAAGAAAAATCAACGGGTCCATCTGGCCCAAATGGTGGGGATCTCGGGTATTTCTCCAAGGGCCAAATGGTTCCCCCATTTGAGGAAGCTCTTCTGAAGCTCGAAAAGGGTACTTTCACGAAAGAGCCTGTCGAAACACAATTTGGTTGGCATGTGATTTTGTTGGAAGACAAGCGTCGTCAGGAAAAGCCAACGTTTGAAGACGTATCGGCCAATTTGCGTCAGAATCTGGTTCGCGACCGCTACGCCGAAACAATGGAAGTGTTGAAGGCTGAGCATCCGGTTGAAATCCTGGATGAGAACCTGGCCAAGGCGTCTGCTGAAGCCCCTGCTGCCCAGTAACGCTGCAAAGCAGAATTAGACTCTTTACGCGACCGCTCCGGCGAAGGCATAAGTGCTGGAACTGGAGCGGTTTCTTGCCTGCTCCGCTACAACAGGAGTATGGCCGATGGCCACAATCGTGTCCCCGCTTGCCCCGAAGTTCTATCCGGATATGCCCGAGATTGAAGGCGTGCGCTTTTCGACAGCAGAAGCGGGCGTTAAATATCGCGGCCGTACGGATGTCGTTTTGGCATCTCTTGATGCAGGGACGACCGTCGCGGGTGTTTTCACCCAGTCCAAATGTCCTTCTGCGCCAGTTGATTGGTGTAAGGCAATTTTGAAAAATGGCACCGCTCGCGGACTGTTGGTCAATTCCGGAAATGCCAACGCCTTCACTGGCAAAAAAGGTTCTACTGCGGTTGAGTTATCTGCAAAGATTGCGGCCAAGTCTCTCGGTTGTAATGTGAATGAAGTCTTTTTGGCATCAACCGGTGTGATTGGCGAACCGCTGGATGCGGGTAAATTTGAAGCCGTGATTGATGATCTGGCTGCTGCGGTTCAACCAGCAAGCTGGCGTGAAGCGGCTGAAGCGATCATGACGACGGACACATATCCGAAGATCGCAACTGCGACTGTCGAGTTTGACGGCAAGGCTGTCACCTTTAATGGCATTGCAAAAGGTGCGGGGATGATCGCACCTGATATGGCGACCATGCTGTCTTTTATTTTTACCGATGCGGCGATTTCCCCAAAGGTTCTTCAATCCCTCTTGTCGGGCGAAACTGGCGAAAGCTTCAACTCGGTCACTGTTGATAGTGATACCTCGACTTCTGATACTGTGCTGCTGTTTGCGACTGGCGCTGCTGAAAAACGGGGCGTTGCGAAATTGGACGATCTGGATGACCCGCGTCTTGGGACCGTTCGTGCAGCTTTGGGCGACATGATGCAAAACCTCGCACAACAGATTGTGCGTGACGGTGAAGGTGCCCGGAAGTTTGTCGAAGTGCAGGTTGAAGGTGCTGAGAGTGATATTTCGGCAAAGAAAATCGCGCTTTCGATCGGTAATTCACCCTTGGTCAAGACAGCTGTTGCCGGCGAGGACGCCAATTGGGGACGTGTCGTGATGGCTGTTGGCAAAGCTGGTGAACCTGCAGACAGAGACAAGCTTGCGATCTGGTTCGGCGATATTCGAGTGGCTGTTGATGGTGAACGGGACCCCGAATATGGGGAAGAACTAGCGGCTGCAGTGATGAAGGAAGAAGACATTGTGATCCGCGTTGACCTTGGTCTTGGCAGTGGTCAGGCGTGTATCTGGACCTGTGACCTGACCAAGGAATACATCGCGATTAATGGTGATTATCGGAGCTAGCTAGGACGCGTTATCATCGATTGGCTGCGGTTTTAATGAGAGCTTTCCTGAACACGGTAAATCGATCGTTATCCTCTTGTGTGATGTTGGAACAGAATTGATGAGCAAAATTGTTCTCGTGGCGGCCTGCGCGCTTGTTGATGTCGATGGACGAATTCTTCTGGCACAAAGGCCGGAAGGAAAATCAATGGCGGGATTGTGGGAGTTTCCTGGCGGCAAGGTTGAAGTTGGCGAACGACCTGAAGAAACCTTGATCCGGGAACTGGACGAAGAACTTGGGATTTGTGTTAACGAAGCGTGTTTGGCGCCGTTGACCTTCGCCAGCCATGCTTACGAAGATTTTCATCTTCTGATGCCATTGTACATTTGTCGCCGTTGGGACGGAACACCGAGTGGTCGGGAAGGGCAAGCTCTTAAATGGGTAAGGCCCGCCAGATTGCGCGACTATCCGATGCCTGCGGCGGACGAGCCCCTGATACCATTCTTGATGGATCTGGTGCCAATGTAGCACGAACCTGGATTGTCAAAGGGACACCGAATGCAAAACCTCCTATCTCAAGTCAGGTCGATTGCTTTTGATGCCCGGGGTGTCGTCCAACGGTTTGCGGCTGATGAATCCGGCAGTACCGCGGTCGAGTATGGTCTTATGATCGGCATGATCACTCTCGCAATCATGGGCACTATATTAGCAATCGGTGAAACGATTAGAGATGATGTTTTTGGTGTCCTTTCTGGCGCTTTAAGCGGCGACGGCAGCGCAGATAGCTAATTTGTCTTTGTCTAAAACGATCTTGCAATGGGTCTTGAGTTCGATATTTATCTGACTGCTAATCGTTTCTCTGGATTCCTACCTCATTGACTCCAAGTGCATCGGCCAGACGTGTCTTAGCAGAACCCGGTTTTAGCGGCTTCTGCTGGCTTTCATGCGGGGCCCAGCCTGACAGGGATATCATGGCAAACGTTGCTCGAATTTTGCCGTCCGGATCGGCATAGTCTGCTGCGTAGAGTTCAGCGGCTCTTAGGAAAACGGATTTTGGAAGCGGTTTTCGACTGCGTTCCTCCAGGACCGATGTGGCTCCCATGGATCTGAGGTCTTGCATCAAGCCAAACATGTTGGAATAGCGAACCGTCAATCTGTCCATGTCGGTCACAGGCAGCGCAAACCCTGCACGCTGAAGTAGGCTGCCGAGGTCACGAGTGTCAGCAAAAGGAGAGACACGCGGTGCGGCGCCGCCTGTAACTTCTAGCTCTGCACGCATCAGCACGTCCCTGAGTTCATGCAAGGTATCACCGCCAAGAAGCACACCGAGAAACAAGCCATCCGGCTTCAAGGCCTGGCGGATCTGAACCAGAGCGCCGGGAAGGTCATTGACCCAATGCAGGGAAAGCGCCGAGGTGACAAGGCCCAAGCTTTTCTCGCGAAGCGGCGGCAACGCATCATCAAAGACAAAGTCTGGCCCGTTTGCGTCGCAGGTTTCTGAACACAATAAATCGCCGCGCCACACAGTTTCGACTTTCCCGCTCTCTCGAAGCACGGATGTAATTCGTCCCGTGTGGCCGCCCAGCTCGACAGCGGTGTCAAAGTTTCGGCTTTGGATGGCGAGACGATCGGCGAGATCTTCGGCGACCGTCTCCAGCAGAAAGTCGCTGCCTGGTTTTGCTTCCTTGAGCGCACGTAGGCGGCGGCGCTTGAGCAAGCTGCGGTCAAAAAGGTCTGGCTGTGTCATTGCGCGTCCGTTCGGTTTCATATGAACTGACATATGGGCCTTTGCCGCGGCTGCGTCAAAACATGATAGGATCTCCACAGGATGATGGGGAAGGCAGTGATGGCGCGTACGTCGATTTCAGGCTTTGAAAAGGTGCAGTTTAGGGCAGGAATGCTGAGCTTGGCAGGGAAGGTTGCTGGTCGGGCTATGCTGGACTTGGTTTTGCCGCCTCGATGTTTGGCTTGTCAGGCACGTGTCGCCACTCCAGGCAATTTGTGTGGCCGATGTTGGCAGGGCATGGCGTATTTGGCGGCACCGGTCTGTGCCCGATATGGCACGCCTTTTTCTCACGACCTTGGAGAAGGCGGGCTGAGTGCACGGGCAATCATGGACCCGCCGGTTTTTGACAAGGCGAGTGCGGTTGCGACCTATCAGGGGATTGCGCGATCCTTGGTGCTTTCTCTGAAGTTTAACAGACGCCGGGACCTCGCGGAACCAATGGGGAGCTGGATGGCTCAGGCCGGTAGAGAGTTGATTATGCCAGAGACGTTAGTAATTCCCGTTCCACTGCATCGCTTTCGTCTCTGGCAACGCCGCTTCAATCAATCTGCAGATTTGGCGCGGGTGGTGGCGCGGGAAGCTGGGCTTGACTGGGATCCGATGCTTTTGCAGCGAGCGCGACGAACGCGGCAGCAGGTCGGGCTGGATTCTTCCGCGAGGCAAACAAATGTTCGCGGGGCATTTAAATTGCGGAACGGCTGGGAGAACCAGGTTCACGGACGTCCTGTGCTGCTCATTGATGATGTGCTGACAACGGGATCAACTGTGGCGGCTTGCACAAAGGTACTGCGCAAGGCGGGGGCTGTCTCTGTTGATGTGCTGACATTCGCGGTGGCGGTCAACGAGGATGGCCATGAAGACAGGTGAGCTAAGCCCATGGCTTGTGCTCATACCATGCAAGCCCATATATACAAATCCAAATCGCTGAATGCTTTCCCTTGAAAATTAGGAAATGAAATGGCCGAAGTCGTAATCTACACACGCCAGCTTTGCGGATTTTGTACGGCGGCAAAGCGTTTGTTTGAGAAAAAGGGCATTGCCTTTGAGGAATTCGATGCGACTTTCAATCCAGCTTTGAGGCAGGAAATGGTTGAAAAGGCCAATGGTCGGTCAACCTTCCCGCAAGTCTTTGTTGGCAGTACTCACGTTGGAGGTTGTGATGAGCTGCATGATCTCGAGCGCGCAGGTAAACTTGATGCGCTGGTGGCTTCCTAAAGCTGATCCGTGTCTTTTCTGGAGTTTCGCAATGAGTGAATTTGTTGTCGCCGGTGTTTTGTTGCGAAGCAATCATGATCTCATGGCGCGGGACGCCCTGGTGAGGGATAGTGCAATGTTGCTTGGCATCTGTGACTTGTCTGCGGAGGTGCGGACTTGATCCGTTTTACGCTTGCGTGCGAGGCATCTCATCGTTTTGAGGGCTGGTTTCGTAATTCCGAAGATTTTGATCGTCAGATTGCAGCTGGGCTTGTGACTTGCCCTGCCTGTGGTTCCGTTAACGTGCAAAAGGGTTTGATGGCTCCGGCAATTTCCACATCCAGATCCAAGGAAAACAGACCTGTCCCAGAGGGTGGTGCCGGGTCAAATGCCATCGAGACACCTACTGCAGAGCCTGGGGCTGCAGCAACAGCGACAGCTATCGCGCCGTCTGCAGTCGAGCGCGGCGCAGCTGAGCCTGTAGCTGCTGAGAGATCAGCTCTTGTTCCTATGGATTCGAAGCATAAGGAAATACTGGAGGCCCTGAAGGGCTTGCGGAAGAAGATCACAGAGACTTCCGACTATGTCGGCAAGGACTTTGCTGAGGAGGCACGCAAAATTCACTACGGTGAGACGAAAGAACGGAATATCTACGGCGAGACTACCAAAGACGACGCTAAATCCCTGATCGAAGAGGGAATTTCTGTGCTGCCGCTGCCAGTTTTGCCGGAAGAAAAAAACTGACAGTTTGATCACGTGAATTTCGCGTTTAGCGCGGAGAATGCATGGAGCTGTTATCCATCCATTTTTTCAGTTCTGCTGTAACGGCGCTGGGCGCTTCCAGCGTCGCAAGGTGTCCGCAGCCTTCGATGACAGCGAGTTTGCTTCCTGGGATCAATTCATGGATTTCCTGAGCACGCGATGGCGGTGTCAGTGTGTCACCGTCACCCACTAGAACCAGTGTGGGGCATTTGATGTCATTAAGCTGCGGACGTGAATCTTGCCGCCCAATCACAGCCTTTATCTGACGGATAAAGGCTTCACCGCCGGTTTCAGTCGCCATCTCGACAACTGTCGCCTTCATGTCTTCATCGTTTTCCAGATCTGCATGAACAAAGCCAGGGTAGAGAAGATGCGGGATTTTTCCAAAGCCCTTTTCGACTGTCAACTTGATTAGAAATTTCCGTCGCTTGATCTGATCGGCTGTGTCAGGGCGGGAATTGGTATCGAGCAAGGCGAGCCGGGTGATACGTTCTGGGGCTTTTCGCATGATCTCCATGGCGATGTAACCGCCCATGGAGAGGCCTGCGAGGGCAAAGCTTTCTGGTGCAGTGTCCAGAATGCTGTCCGCTATTTCGGCGATTGTTTCATGCCGACGATGGTCTGCGACCAGGATAGGTCTATCGCTGAAGGCAACAATCTGCGGTGCAAACAGGATTTCGGTGCACAGAAGACCGGGAATGAAGACAATCGGTTCCATGATTATGCTTTTCCTGAAATCGGTCCGCGTTCAGCAAGCAGCATGTAGTTGACATCCATGTCTCGTGACTTGTTCCAGCTGTCGAGCAGAGGGTTATAGGTCACGCCGGTTCTATCGATGATCTGCATGCCTGAGGCTGTAAGCGGACCTTCAATTTCACCAGGACGCACGAGTTTTTCGAAAGAATGTGTGCCCCTGGGAAGCCAGCGCAGGACATATTCCGCGCCAACGATGGCCAATGCATAGGCCTTGAGGGTCCTGTTGATGGTCGCGACGAACATCAGTCCGCCCGGGCGAACCATGCTGGCTGTCTCTGACAGAAAGAGCGGCACGTCTGCGACGTGTTCGACAACTTCCATGTTCAGGACAATATCGAATGTCTCACCGGCTTCGGCGAGCTGTTCGGATGTTTCTGCGCGGTAGTCGATTTCCAACCCAGAGCTTTTCATATGTGTCTTGGCGATTTCGATGTTGACCTTAGAAGGGTCGGCTCCGACAACCTCCGCGCCAAGACGCGCCATTGGTTCGCTGAGAAGTCCACCGCCGCAGCCAATGTCAAGGAATCGCAGACCCTTGAAGGCATCAGGTGCTTTGGGATCGCGATCAAATTGCTTGCAAACTGCCTCTTTTATGTAAGACAGGCGGACCGGGCTGAATTTATGCAAGGGTTTGAATTTACCGGTTGGATCCCACCACTCGGCTGCCATGGCGGAAAAACGGGCCACTTCGGCTTCGTCAACCGTGCCTTCAGTCGTCTTGTTTGCCTCAGCCATCTCGGTTCCTTTTCTTTAGGGACGGAATATAGGTGCAGCCCCTGATTGGTCCAGTGTGTTTCAAGGTCCGGTCTCTTTTGTCAAGGTGCGGTGTTGCGGCAAGCGCGATGGACCTGTATTGATGCGCCCGATCCGCTGGGTGCTCATAGCGCCCTCGTTCCTTGATGAAAAGAATACGACAGCAATGGCGCGACTGGTTTTAAAATTTGGCGGTACATCGGTTGCCGACCTGGACCGTATCCGAAATGCGGCCCGCCACGTTAAACGTGAAGTGGAAGCCGGACATGAGGTGGCAGTAGTTGTCTCCGCCATGTCAGGGCAAACAAACAAGCTTGTGGAATATTGCCGCGAAGCGTCCCCTATGCACGATGCACGCGAATATGACGCTGTTGTTGCCTCTGGTGAGCAAGTGACATCTGGTTTGCTTGCCATCGTGCTTCAGGACATGGGTGTTAATGCACGCTCTTGGCAAGGTTGGCAGGTGCCACTCAAAACAGATGAGAACCACGGGGCTGCCCGTATCAAGGAAATTGACGGCAGTTTTTTAGTCGAGCGCCTCTCCCAAGGACAGGTCGGTGTTCTTGCCGGGTTTCAGGGGATCTCTCCAGATAACCGGATTGCGACCCTTGGTCGTGGTGGTTCAGACACAAGTGCGGTGGCTATAGCGGCGGCCATCAAGGCCGATCGTTGCGATATCTATACCGATGTGGACGGGGTCTATACGACCGATCCACGTATTGTTCCCAAGGCCCGCCGACTTGATCGTGTGTCCTTCGAGGAAATGCTTGAAATGGCTTCGCTGGGTGCAAAGGTACTTCAAGTACGCTCAGTTGAAATGGCTATGGTTCACGGCGTGAGAACGTTTGTGCGCTCCAGCTTCGATGATCCGGATGCGCCACAGGTTGGCGTTGGCGATCTTCCCCCCGGAACCCTTATCTGCGACGAGGATGAACTCGTGGAACAGCAAGTTGTCACAGGCATTGCATTTGCCAAGGATGAAGCCCAGATTTCAATTCGCGATGTGGCTGATAAGCCGGGCGTCGCGCAGTCTGTGTTTGGCCCCCTTGCGGATGCCAATATCAATGTGGACATGATCGTTCAGAACATCTCGCCTGATGGTAAGACAACGGACATCACCTTTACTGTGCCGGAAACTGACTATCAAAGAGCCATCCAGGTTCTCGAAGACAACCGTCCTGACATTGGATTTCAGAATCTGGAAGGTGCCAAGGATGTTGTCAAAGTCTCGGTAATCGGGATTGGGATGCGATCCCATGCGGGTATCGCTGCAGATTGTTTCCGCGGGTTGGGCGAAAAGGGAATTAATATTCGCGCAATCACGACTTCAGAGATTAAAATCTCCGTCTTGATCGATTCCGCCTATACTGAACTTGCAGTCCGGACTCTCCATTCGTTATATGGATTGGATGGATAGAACGTTCCGACTCGCCGCTGCGTGGAAAAATCGTAAATTTGCGCGCGGCCTCCCGGACATGACGAGGTAAAGCGATGCGCAGCAACCTGGCCGGTCCGCGCCTGTTGCTCCGCCGGCTCCGTGAAGTCATGGCGGAGCCGATCAAGGCGCAGGAACGACTCGACAAGATAGTGGTCCTGATTGCATCAAATGTGGTCGCTGAGGTCTGCTCTGTTTATATCCTGAGAGCCGATGGCGTTCTGGAGCTTTATGCGACAGAGGGCCTCAATAGAGACGCCGTTCATCAGGCTTCTCTGCGCGTCGGCCAGGGCCTTGTCGGTCTTATCGCAGCTGAAGCGCGTCCTCTGAACTTGCCCAATGCGCGGGCTCATCCGGGCTTTGCTTACCTGCCAGAAACTGGCGAAGAGGCCTATAATTCCTTCCTCGGGGTGCCGATCCTGAGAGCAGGGCGGACGCTGGGTGTTCTTGTCGTTCAGAACCAGTCTCATAGAACTTATCTTGAAGATGAAGTCGAGGCTTTGCAGACCACGGCAATGGTGATTGCTGAAATGGTTGCCGCCGGTGAGCTGGAAGCTATTGCGCAAAAAGCCACCGGTCTTGATATGTCACGTCCGATCCATGCGGATGGTGTGGCGCTGGCCGATGGTGTCGGCCTTGGTCATGTGGTGCTTCATGAACCTCGTGTCGTCGTAACCAACCTGATTGCGGAAGATACCGACGCAGAGAAGACCCGCCTTGATGGCGCGATCAATCGGTTGCGGCTTTCCATCGATGATTTGCTGGCCAGCGGTGATATCGCTGGAACGGGTGAACATCGCGATGTTCTCGAAGCCTATCGGATGTTTGCCTATGATCGTGGCTGGACTCGGAAAATCGAAGAGGCCATTCGCAATGGCTTGACCGCTGAAGCTGCGGTTGAAAAAGTTCAAAGTGACATGCGTGCGCGTATGTTGCGACAGACGGACCCTTATTTGCGTGAGCGCTTGCATGATCTTGATGATCTTGCGCATCGGCTGATCCGCGAACTTATGGGGCGTGGACATGGGCCAAGTTTGGCCGATTTGCCGCAGGACGCGATCATTGTGGCACGCAATATGGGCGCTGCGGAGCTTCTGGACTATGGACGGGACCGAATTCGTGGCCTGGTTCTGGAAGAAGGCGGACCTACAAGTCATGTGACGATCGTTGGCCGAGCGCTTGGAATCCCGATGGTCGGGCAAGTTGAGGATATCGTTAGCCTGGCTGATGCCGGGGATGCGATTATCGTCGATGGTGAGGCTGGCGAAGTTCATTTGCGTCCGGCGCAGGACGTCGAGAATGCCTACGCAGAAAAGGTCAAATTCCGTGCCCGCCGGCAAGCGCAATATCGTCGTTTGCGGAACAAACCATCCGTTACCAAGGATGGCGTTGACATATCGCTGCAAATGAACGCCGGACTGCTTGTAGATCTACCGCATTTGGCGGAATCTGGTGCTGCCGGTGTTGGACTGTTTCGTACCGAATTGCAGTTCATGGTGGCCTCGTCTTTCCCCCGTATGCGGGAACAACAGGCGCAGTATGAACAGGTCCTGATGGCAGCAGGCGGAAAGCCTGTCACCTTTCGGTCTCTTGATGTTGGCGGGGACAAGGTTCTTCCCTATCTTAGATCTATCCAGGAAGAAAACCCGGCGATGGGCTGGAGGGCCTTGCGACTGGGGCTGGATCGGCCAGGGCTTTTGCGGACCCAGATCAGGGCATTGCTGAAGGCGAGCGCCGATTATGGCCTGAAACTGATGTTCCCGATGGTGGCGGATGTTTCAGAGTTTTTGAGCGCCCGTGAATTGGTCGATAAAGAATTGAAGCACCTGCGCCTGCATGGTCACTCCGTGCCGGATAGGATCCAGCTTGGTGTGATGATCGAAGTGCCCTCCTTGTTGTTCCAATTGGACGAGCTTTTGGCGGAAGTCGACTTCGTCTCGGTTGGGTCGAACGATCTGTTTCAGTTCTTTTGTGCCGTTGATCGGGGAAACACGCGTGTCGCCAACAGGTTTGATACGTTGAGTGTCGGGTTTTTGCGGGCATTGAAGAGCATCATCGACAAGGCTGATTCAGCACATGTGCCAGTGACTCTTTGCGGTGAGCTTGCTGGTCGCCCGCTTGAGGCCATGGCGCTGATCGGTCTCGGGTTTCGCTATCTGTCCATGTCGCCTGCCTCACTTGGGCCGGTAAAGGCAATGCTGCGCACTCTTGATGCTGGGCGCCTGTCTGCCAGGCTTCTGCCACGGCTTGAGCCTGGGCACAGGGAAACCGATATCCGGGATTTCCTTCGACGATATGCATCTGAAATGGATGTGGTAATTTAGGCGACGGGCTCACTCAGTGGGTCTATGCGCTGGCCAACGAACCACTCTTTCCTTCGGGATTTTTAAGGAGACCTGCTCTCATGCTGGCGCGAAGCAAGCTTGATACATTGCTCGATCGTTTCGCTGAGCTGGAACACAGAATGTCCGCCAATCCGGATCCTTCAGCTTATGTGAAGCTTGCAAGAGAGTACGCCGGTCTGGAGCCTTTGGTTGCCAAGGTGCGCGCCTTGCTCAAAGCGCAAGACGAGATGACTGAGGTCGATACATTGTTGGCAGATCCGGATATTGATCCGGAGATGAAAGAACTTGCCGAAGCTGAACGGCATGAGATCATCGAAAGTCTGGGGGCATTGGCTCAGGATGTCCGGCTTGGCTTGCTGCCTAAAGATGAAGCGGATGCCAATGACGCCATTTTGGAAGTGCGTGCTGGTACGGGCGGTGATGAAGCTGCTTTGTTTGCCGGGCATCTCTTCCGGATGTATCAGCGCTTCGCTGAATTGAACGGATGGAAGGTCGAGATCCTGTCTGCCAGTGAAGGCGAAGTCGGCGGCTTCAAGGAAGTCATTGCCTCCGTGTCTGGCGATAACGTCTTTGCCAAGATGAAGTTTGAGTCTGGAGTGCACCGGGTCCAGCGGGTGCCCGCAACGGAATCTGGCGGCCGTATTCATACTTCAGCGGCCACGGTTGCGGTGTTGCCGCAAGCCGAGGAAGTGGATGTTGATGTTCAAGAGAGCGACTTGCGTATCGACACTTTCAGGGCATCTGGTGCCGGTGGTCAGCACGTTAACACAACGGATTCTGCTGTTCGCATTACTCACCTTCCGACCAATATCGTCGTTTCCGTGCAGGACGAGCGGTCTCAGCACAAGAACAAGGCGCGGGCTATGCAATTGCTTCGGGCTCGCATTTATGACGTTGAGCGGGATCGTGCAGCGGATGAACGGACTGAGGCGAGGCGTTTGCAGGTCGGGTCTGGAGATCGGTCTGAACGCATTCGGACTTACAATTTCCCTCAAGGTCGTGTGACAGACCATCGGATCGGCCTGACCCTCTACAAACTCGATCAGATTATTGCAGGCGAAGCCCTGGGCGAAGTCATTGAAGCTCTTATCGTGGATCATCAGGCGTCTCTTTTGGCGGCTGAAGAGGAATAAAACATGACGATTGGCGGCCTTTACCGGAACGTTCGGGCCAAATTTCGGGCTGCAGAGCTGGAAACGCCTGATCTGGATGCACGCATTCTGGTTTCAGCGGCTCTGGATCTATCGACATCGCAGATGCTCTTGCGCGAAGACGAGTTGGCTCCAGACGCTGCACGTTTGCAAATAGAACACTATGCGGCACAGCGCCTTATGGGCATGCCAGTCGGGCGGATATTGGGTGAGCGCGAATTTTGGGGGCTGTCGTTTGCACTCAATGCGTCGACCTTGGAACCGCGGCCGGATACGGAGACGCTGGTAGACGCGGTTTTGAGCAGGATGAAACCTGAGGCCGCTGTTGTTCTGGCGGACATTGGAACCGGCACCGGAGCAATCGCAATCGCTTTGTTGAGTGAGCTGGCGCAAGCGCGATGCGTGGCTATCGATTTGTCAGAGAGTGCTTTGGACTGTGCTTGTGCCAACGCAAAGCGCCATGGTGTGGATGAGCGGTTTTTTGGTGTCTGTGCAGATCATGCAACTGCACTCGGGGTCGGGTTCGATTGGATAATTAGCAACCCGCCTTATATCCGTACCGAGGTTATGGAGCAGCTTTCTTGCGAGGTACGTGAGAATGATCCGGCTCTTGCGCTTGATGGTGGGGAAGATGGGCTGGATGCCTATCGCGTTATTGTCGCGCAAGCCGCCGCCGTTCTTGCGCCAATGGGGCGAATCGCTCTTGAGATTGGCTTTGATCAAGCCGAAGAAGTGCAGATATTGCTGTGCAGCGGTGGTTTTCGAGACGTTGAAATCATTCAAGATTTGTCCGGAAATGACCGGGTTCTGGTCGCTGCGAAAGGATGATTGGTCCAGTTTTAAGACTATCTTGAAAAAGCGCTTGGAAAACCAAGCGGAAACAGTTAGTTTCTCCTCGCCGAGACCGGAGTATTGTGATCAGCGATTAGCGGGGCATGCCTAACCGGCAGCGTGGAGCCATACGCAAAAAATCGCATTTTGGATCCCGTTGTGTAACGGAGCAACCGGACTTTCGGACTGTCGCAGAATATGGCGATTTCATTTACCGCGTTGCGGTGGCTTGGAACTCGTGATGTCTTTTGCAAAGGACAGCCGCTAATCTTCATGATTGGTTTCGGTAGCTATTTCGTATCGGTATTTAGGCAATTCCGATGTTGGGCCAGCTTCAGCTGGTCGCCGTTCTTTAAGAGAAAACGGCAGGATGAGACCAGGAAATCAGAACAACAAACGTATGCGTGGACGCAGCCGTAAAGGCCCAAACCCGCTCAGTCGGTCCTACGAATCGAATGGACCGGACGTGAAAATTCGCGGTACGGCTCTGCATGTTGCGGAAAAGTATCAACAGCTTGCCCGTGATGCTCAGGTATCAGGTGATCGGATCATGTCGGAAAACTATTTCCAGCATGCCGAGCATTATCTTCGCATTGTTGCCGCAGCTCAGGCTCAACAGCCTGCAGCTTCGCAGCATGTGAACGATGACGATGACGATGGTGATGGCGACGAAGAAGTTGCAGCACCGGTTCAAAATGAACGGCGTCAGCGGCCAGATCGACATGAACGTGCAGGGCGACAAGATAGGCCAGAACGTGCAGGGCGGTCAGATCGACAAGACCGGTCAGATCGACAAGACCGGCCAGAGCGACAGGACCGTCCTGAACGCGCAGAGCGACCAGATCGTGCGGATCGGCATGAACGTGCCGAGCGACCGAACCGGACTGAGCGTCCAGATCGGCCCGATAGACCTAATCGTCCTGAACGGGTCGTTCGTTCACCTCGTGTTGAGCCTGCAGAAAAGCAGGAAGAATACGTTGCTGAGGATAGCCCGCAGCCATTCATCGATCATATGCCTGTGATTGACGCAGCTGGTCAGGTGAAGGGTCGTTCGGAACAGCCGGTTGAAGAAACGCCCGAAAATGAGGACGCTAAGCCGCGTCGGCGTATTCGTGGTACGCGTGGTCGGGGTGTGAAGCCTGCGGTTGCCGAGGGTGATACTGAGACACCTGTCCTAGTGACTGAAGCCGTTGAGGCAGCGCCTGTTGCTGCTGAGGTTCCTGTGACTCCAGTCGACGTTCCTGTCGCGGCCCCAGTGGCTGACGCCGTCGTTGAAGTTGGGGAAGAAGCTGTGAAGCCGAAGCCTAAACCAAAGCGCGCGCCGCGGGCTCGTAAGGTGAAGCCTGTCGAGGATGCACCAGAGGTTACGCCTGCGGGAGAATGATCTCAGCTCTACGTTGGGCTTTGAGAGATCGAATGAACGGCGCCCATTGGGCGCCGTTTTGCGTTGCCTCCTGTGTTGAGTTTTGCAGAAATTTGGATGGCCCTCTTTTGTTGTGATTATGCAACACTATATCAAGGGAGCGATGCTCATCGAGATCGCTCGGGCGCTTCTGAGGAAGGTCCGGAATCCTTAAAACCGATCATGCTTCGGGTGATCAGGTGGTCTGGAGTTATAAAATGAACGTAGAAAAGTACACAGAACGGGCGCGTGGGTTTATTCAATCCGCCCAGACTTTTGCGATGGGCCAAGGGCATCAGAAATTCACCCCGGTGCATATTGCCAAGGTTTTACTTGATGACCAGGAAGGCATGGCCAACGGCCTGATTGAAAAGGCTGGAGGTGATCCAAGGGTTCTCAGGAGTGACGTTGAAACTGCCCTTGGCAAGATGCCAAAGGTCTCCGGTGGCAATGGACAGCTGTATTTGTCTCCAGAGGTTGCGCGTGTTTTCGAACAGGCCGAGAGAATTGCTGAAAAGGCCGGGGACAGTTTTGTCACCGTCGAGAGGCTTTTGCTGTCTTTGGTCATGGAAGCCGAAAGCGATCTGGGCAAGCTATTTGCCTCAGCGGGTGTGACGCCGAATGGCCTGAATGAGGCGATTAATTCCCTTCGTCAGGGACGGACTGCGGACAGTGCTACGGCTGAAAACCAATATGACGCGCTGAAAAAATATTCGCGCGATCTGACTCAGGCGGCAAGAGACGGCAAGCTTGATCCGGTGATTGGCAGGGACGAGGAAATTCGTCGGACAATTCAGGTTCTGTCGCGTCGGACCAAGAATAATCCGGTGTTGATTGGCGAACCTGGTGTTGGCAAGACAGCCATTGCTGAAGGCTTGGCGCTGCGCATTGTAAATGGCGATGTCCCGGAATCCCTCAAAGATAAGCGCTTGCTGGCGCTGGATATGGGGTCTTTGATTGCGGGCGCAAAATATCGCGGTGAATTCGAGGAACGTTTGAAGGCAGTCCTGTCCGAAGTTGAATCTGCAGCGGGCGGAATCGTGCTGTTTATTGACGAGATGCATACGCTTGTCGGAGCTGGTAAGGCGGATGGCGCCATGGATGCGTCCAATCTTCTGAAGCCGTCTCTTGCACGAGGCGAGTTGCATTGCGTCGGCGCGACCACGCTTGATGAGTATCGCAAGCATGTTGAAAAAGATGCGGCGCTCGCTCGTCGGTTTCAGCCCGTGTTCGTCAGCGAGCCAACCGTTGAGGATACAATCTCTATTCTTCGCGGGATCAAGGACAAGTATGAATTGCATCATGGGGTTCGGATCACGGATTCTGCAATTGTATCAGCTGCGACCATGTCGAACCGCTACATCACGGATCGGTTTCTGCCGGATAAGGCTATTGACCTTATTGATGAGGCTGCCAGCCGCCTTCGAATGCAAGTGGACTCCAAGCCGGAAGAACTTGATGAGCTGGACAGGCGAATTATCCAACTGAAGATCGAACGTGAAGCCTTGAAAAAGGAAGATGACCCTGCTGCGCGGGATCGACTTCTATCACTTGAAAAAGAACTGTCTGATCTGGAAGAAGAGTCCGACGTTCTGACGCGCAGGTGGCAGGGTGAGAAAGACAAGCTTAATCTCGAGCAAAAGGTCAAGGAGCAGCTGGAGCAGGCGCGGATCGATTTGGAAATTGCCCAACGGCGCGGCGACTTGGCCAAAGCGGGAGAGCTTGCCTATGGCGTTGTTCCCGATCTTGAGCGCCAGTTGAGCGAGGCCGAAGCCAGTGACGCAGGCGATCCCATGGTGGATGAAGCCGTGACAGTGGCGCATGTGGCTCAGGTCGTTTCAAAGTGGTCGGGCATTCCTGTAGACCGCATGCTTGAAGGGGAGCGCGAAAAACTTCTTCGCATGGAAGATGTGTTGGCCAAACAGGTTGTCGGGCAATCCGAAGCGATCCATTCGGTCTCCACAGCGGTTCGGCGTGCGCGTGCCGGTCTTCAGGACCCGAATCGGCCTATCGGTTCGTTCATGTTTCTCGGCCCAACAGGTGTGGGCAAAACAGAGTTGACCAAAGCGCTGGCCCGTTTCCTGTTTGACGATGATACCTCGATGGTTCGGATCGATATGTCGGAATATATGGAGAAGCATTCCGTTGCCCGGCTGATTGGAGCCCCTCCTGGCTATGTCGGATATGAGGAAGGTGGTGCCTTGACTGAGAGTGTCCGGCGGCGGCCCTATCAGGTGGTCCTGTTCGACGAGATCGAAAAGGCGCATCCTGATGTGTTCAATGTGCTTCTGCAGGTTCTCGATGATGGTAGACTGACCGATGGCCAGGGGCGGACCGTAGATTTCCGCAATACCTTGATCATCATGACCTCCAATCTGGGGGCAGAGTATCTGGTCAATCAACCGGAGGGCGAAGACACGGATGCGGTGCGTGATCAGGTGATGGGAACTGTTCGCGGACATTTTCGCCCTGAGTTCCTGAACCGGCTTGATGAAATCGTCTTGTTCCATCGCCTGCAGCGTTCGCAGATGGCGGATATCGTGGCCATTCAGTTGGAACGTTTGAGGGCTCTGCTGATTGACAGGAAGATCTCCCTGTCATTGGAGAATGATGCGGTTAATTGGCTTGCACAGAAGGGATACGACCCTGCCTATGGTGCGCGTCCGTTGAAGCGAGTGATCCAGAAAGAGGTTCAGGACCCTCTGGCGGAAAAGCTTCTTGCGGGGGAAGTTTCTGAAGGGCAGCTTATCGAAGTCTCGACTGGTGGGGACCGTCTGATCTTCACAACAAGTCAGCAAGTGGCTGCTGCTGCCGCTTGATTTGCCTGATTTGAACTGTAAAAAGCCGGTATCTGATGTGCCGGCTTTTTTGTGTCTTCTATTATTCTGTCTTGATGAGCTTATTGTTTTGAGGCAACCCGCGATGGAGGGCGTGTCCTGTCAAGTAATGTGTCAATCCTCATGCGTTCGGTCTCAAAGGCCGTCAACATGTCGCCATCAAGAACTCGGCCGCGTGGCAGGCGTATGCGCATCGGGTCAACGTAGCGTTTGTTGACCAGGACTTCATAATGAAGGTGCGGACCGGTCGATAGGCCAGTGGAGCCGACATAGCCGATGATCTGGCCCTGACGCACTTTTACGCCTTCTTTTATGCCTTTTGCGAACCCGGACATGTGATTATAGGTGGTGGCATAGCCGTTGGCGTGGCGGACTTCGATACGGCGGCCATATCCGGAGCTCCAGCCAGCCTTTGTGACTGTTCCATTGCCGGCCACCATGATTGGTGTTCCGCGCGGCGCAGACCAATCGACGCCGGTATGCATTTTCCGGTATTTGTATATTGGATGGCGACGCATGCCGAAGCCGGACCGGAAACGCCCGCCGGAAACGGGTTTCCGCATCAGGAATTTCTTCGCGCTTTGCCCGTTTGCATCGTAGAAGTCGACCAACCCGTCATCAGGTGTGCGGAAGCGATAGTAGCGGCGGGTGCTGGAGCCGGTGTTCAATCCCGCATACAGAACTTCTGGAGCGGTGTTTTCGTCATTGTCACCGTAGAAGACTTCCAGTGAATCGCCTGGTTGAACCCGGGCATTGAAATCGACATCAAACGAGAAGATCCGGATTAGCTCATCTATAAGTGGCCGGGCCATTTTTTGCTCAAGCGCTGTTTGATACAGGCTGTCATAAAGAACAGGCGTCTGGCCGCCATAGGAAACCCGATCTGCTTCGGCAAATGCATCAGCAAGGAAATTCGTTGGGGCCTTTGCGACGACATAGGCTCCGGTATCGGATCGCGCCACAGTGGCTTGATGAACTTTGTCGGAATAGAGACTAATCCGTTCAGCGCGCATCTGAGATGATCCATCGATGGACGGGGCATAGGCAATCCGAAGCCGGTGGCCGGGTTGCAGCATTGTCAGGTCGTATTGATCCGCAAAGGCTGCTGCTATGAGTTCTGCATCCTGGGGGCTGACGTCATTGTCTAAGAGAACATCGGTCAAATCGGTTTCATCTGCTATGGGAACGATCTTTTCGTCCATGCCGGTGTATCGAACCTGATCATCCTGTTTGGAGATGAAGGATACGTTCTCCGGAGTGATGCGGACCGCAAGGCGAGTAAATTCGGATTGCCGGGCCAAATTGAAATCGAACCGTGCCGGATCCACAAGCGTTCTTGCGGCTGTATCTACGGTGTCAACGGCGAGGAACCTGGCTGTCTGACGCACCTTCTCCTCAATCTCCGATTCCGGAAGCGCCTGATCGGCTTCAATCAATGGGCTATCGGTGGGGAATTGCGTCAGGGAAATGCTGATTTCCCCTTCAAGCTTGGCGCCATAAGTCGAGTTCGAAAATACTGTGTCCGGGACAGAGCTTTCTGGAATGGTCTGAACGTCGGAGAACATGTTCAAGGGATTGAATGTCGGAATTTCTGGTGTCAGTTTCTGGTTTTTGCGGGTCGCCAGACTTGAGATCACAAGAGTATAGTCTCGAACCGAGATATGTTCCCTATCGCCATCTTTGGTGACGACGTTTACGGGAATGACTTGCTTGTTGGCGAATTCGGCCGCAGGACGAGAAATTTTGTCACCCTTTGCACCTCCAGCCAGGAGGCTTTCGATGCCTTGTGGCTGCGAGAAATCCGTTGGAGCCGTCGCAGCAGAAACACTGTATTGTCCGTCAAGCGCTGCAATCAAGGCTCCTCCCATAAGCATCATGGACGTCAGGCCGGTCAAAATGGTGCCCGTTAGCCATCTGAGGGAAACTCTTCGCCTGTCAGGCAGGCCGTTTCGATCATCGTCGACGACCAGTGGCTCCTCATCCCCGAGGACCACGTTCATATGATGCGCGGATTGAAACGGCCTTAGTTGCATATGAGCGATAACCTGACTGCTTGTAATTGCATGCTGCGCGAAAATGCCGGTTTGAGCCCAAAAGGTCAAACAAAAGCAGCAAAAATAAACCCATTCTTAAATGTCGTTATATTCAGGCAGGAGTAGGGCAGGAATATCTCATCCTAGGTCGAGTTCTAATAAGGGCGAAATAGTGCCTCGAAGTGATATGACCTAAGGCGCATGGAGAATCCCGGGACCGTTATCATTGTCGTGATGGTTACTGCTTGCAGTCACCATTCTTCTTTAAAGGCTATCTGTGATGAGACGAGATGGGTGGTCAAACCGATGAGCCGCCTAACCCTCCTATTTCCTAGGGAAAAGTGAGATGATGATCCTATTGTAAGCTGCAAATGAGACCGATTTAATGGTTATATCCGTAGCCTGAGGCTAAAAATTGTTAGAAATCCGCGAGTTCTAAATCTATGTGCGCAATTGTGAATCTTTTTTGACAATGCTTGTTGACTCATGCCGAGGTGCTGCGTATAAACCGCTCCAACGATAGCGACGGTGCCAACAAGCGGTGCCACACACTGTCGGTTCTACCAGACAATCGGATGTCGGCGCTCTACAGGGCGATGGTATTTCTGTCTCAACTCGGGTTTTTTGATCTGAGTGTTCATTGACAATATGATATTGAAGAAAGGGAAGCGTGGACGGCGTTGTTCTTGCGGATGCTCGGTTGCTTATGTGGCTGGGTGTTTTAAGTGAGAGTTACGCA
>NZ_JBAKIA010000012.1:0-168953 GCF_037783265.1 Roseibium algae | reverse complement strand
CACGGTTTCCTGTATCTGGTTGCAATCATGGATTGGGCGACACGGAAAGTCCTGAGCTGGCGGCTGTCGAATACGATGCACGCCGACTTCTGCGTCGAAGCCTTGAAAGAGGCCATCGCCCGGTTCGGACCGCCCGAGATAATGAATACGGATAGTCATACGAAATACCAGTTCACGGGGGCGGCTTGGATCACCACGCTGACCGAAGCTGGCATACGCATCTCTATGGACGGGCGCGGCCGGTGCATGGACAACATCTTCTCGAACGGCTCTGGCGATCCTTGAAGCAGGAATCGGTCTATCTCGAAGACCTGATCGATGGCTTCAAGGCGTATCGTGTCATCCGTGACTGGATAACCTTCTGCAATACCGAACGACCTCATTCAGCCCTTGAGCACAAGACACCAAAGGAGGCATATTGGGCCGACAGGCACCTGAATTTGGCGGCATGAAAAACAACCTGGATACACCTTAAATCAGCCGCGAACCTGTCCGGAAAACTGCGACTCCCATTCGGATCGGGTCGCGGTCCAGTACACCGCTGGTAAGTGTGAATGAGCCGCCGTCTTTCACAGACTTGATACCGGCAAGAACCAGATTGATCTGTCCCATGACCTTTTGCCTGAAGCCCAGCATCATGGTTTCTTCGGTTTGTTCCTCCAGCGTTGCGAAATGAACATCGCCTGCTGTTGAGACCACAGCATCAACTGGCCCGATCTTTTTGTACATATTGTCAATGGAAATGCGGTCCGATATGTCAACTTGAAGATCCCCACTGGACCGACCGACCGTGATTAAATCATGGCGCTGCCCCAGTTCCGCGCAGGCTGCTTTTCCAACATCTCCAGCGGCTCCAACAATAATGATCTTCATAATTTCTCTCCTAATATCTCATCATATTTCGCGAGTTTGAATGCCAGGAGTGCCTTGCATTTCACCAATCGCAGCTCTTGCAATTCGAGATGTGCTTCGTGCTCTTCCAGCATGGCTTTTCTTGCTGGGATGGCAGTGTTTCCTTGGCGGTAGAGCTCGGAAAACTGTTTCATTTTCCGGGTCGGCATGCCGGTTTCTCGAAGCGATGAAAGCAGGATGAGCCAATCCAGATTTTCAATTGAAAACCGCCTCTTGCCGTCTGTTCCACGTTGGACCTCGGGGCAGAGGCCAGACTTTTCATAGTAGCGGATCGTGTCGATGCTCAGACCGCATTTTGCGGAAACTTCAGCAATCCTCATAACGTACTGTCCCAAATCAACTGAATAGCTTGCAAGCTACCGACATGGAGTAACTTCAGGTCAAGGGATTATTCATCGAACGTTCACAAAGAGGCTTATCCCGTTATTGGGATTGGATATGCGCTGTGCTTTGAAGAAAGGCTTTGGATGGCCAAAACGGACAGAGTTCTTGGGATGACTATTTGGTAGATCGCTTTACATAAAACGTACCTAATGCGCGTTATATTGTAATTTATGCGCGATTATTGGACATAGAGATTATGGATAAATGGACTGAACTTCGGACTGCTTATCAAGTCGCAAAGCTTGGTACGGTGAGTGCCGCTGCTGAAACGCTTGGCTTTCACCGGGCAACGGTAAACCGGCATATAGACCTGTTGGAAGAAGAGCTGGGTGCGAGGATTTTCATTCGGCACGCACGCGGTTACACGCTGACGGAACTGGGCGAGGATGCCCTGCGGGTCGCTCAGAAAACCGACGATCTGATGGAGGATCTGGCAGGCCGTGTTAGGGGCGAGAAAGCTGAACTTTCCGGGGAGATCAAAGTCACGATCCTCCTACCTCTTATGAAAGCCCTCATTGGGCCTGTCGCCCGATTTCGGAGTGAAAATCCCAATTGTCGTGTGAATGTGATCGCGTCTGAAGAGCTTGAACGTCTGGAGTATGGGGATGCGCATGTCGCATTGCGGGTCGGTCGGAAACCAGACCATCCGGACTACGTTGTGACACCGCGCGCGCCGGTCGGCTTGAACCTTTATGCGCATGATCGGTACGTTGAACGTAAAGGACTGCCATTTGGAGCAGACCAGCTTGAGGGGCATGAGTTTGTCTTGCCTGTCGGTAAAGAAACGCAGTTACCATTTACGCCTTGGGTTGCCGAGAACATTGACCCATCCCAGGTCGCTCTGGCATCAAACCACCCATTTGTCGTGACCGAGGCGGTGATGTCAGGGTTAGGCTTGGGGTTTTTGAGTGATCTCGACGTTGCCGGACGAACAGACCTTCATGCTGTCTTGCCAGTAAATAATGCGTGGTCCATTCCTTTATGGATTGTCACCCACGTAGACTTACATCGCACAGAAAAAGTTCAAGCCATGCTGACCTGTCTCAAAGATGGCTGAAGCAAGTAAATATTGCTTTGATGTATCATTGTTGCATGTCTTGTTCAGGCTTCGCCCAATGGGCGTGTTGCTTTGCGGCGTGTGGCGAGCAGATTTCGGATGCCGCCAACGAAGGACCAGATCAACAAGATGGCTGACAGGGCCAGGATGGATCCGGTTATGGGATCGGACACCAGCCGCATTGGATCGCCTCGGGCCATGAGCATGCCACGGCGCAGGTTTTCCTCCAGCATTGGTCCAAGCACAAAGCCGAGGATCAATGGGGCTGGGGAATAGCCCGCCTTTTGAAACAGGTATCCCAGGGCGCCGAAGATCACCACCAGACTGACATCAAAGACACTGGTGCGCATGGAGAAAACACCGATGCAGATCAGGGCAATCACCACCGGATAGATGTATTTATAGGGGAATTGCAGAACCCGAACCCACAGGCCTATCAATGGGATATTGAGAACCAGAAGGAACAGGTTGCCGATCCAGAAGCTGGCGATCAGACCCCAGAAAACTGTTGGATGATCAGTGATCAGAAGTGGTCCAGGGGTGATGCCATGGATCATCAGCGCACCAAGCATGATGGACATGGTCGCGCTGCCTGGAATGCCGATGGTCAGGGTTGGGATGAAAGCCGTCTGAGCAGCAGCATTGTTGGCCGATTCTGGTGCGGCGATGCCCTCAATCGCGCCTTTGCCAAAGCGTGTCTTGTCCTTCGCAAGGCGGACTTCCGTGGCATAGGCGAGGAATGCGGCGATGACTGTTCCTGCGCCCGGTAGAGCTCCCAGAAATCCGCCGATTGAACTTCCGCGGGCCATCGGGCCGAATGTCTTGCGCATGTCTTCTCGGGTCGGCAACATGCTGCGCGCCGTAACCTTTTCCGTTATCCTGCGGGTCTTTGCACCGCGAATGGAACTGACAACTTCAGCGACACCGAAGAGGCCCATCGCCATGCCGACGAGGCTGACACCGTCGCGCAGCTCCAGAAAGCCGAATGTGTAGCGAAAATCGCCAGAGGTAACATCAGTGCCGACCGTTCCAAGCAACAGGCCCAGCACGACCATGATAAGGCCCTTGATCACGGAGCCGCCGCCAACCGTCACCGCCGCCACCAGCCCAAGAAGCATGAGCGCGAAATAGTCGCTGGGGCCAAAACTGAGCCCCAAGCGGGCGATGGCCGGACCAAAACCCATGAGCGCTACAATGCCGAAGGACCCGCCAACGAAGGAGGCGACAGCCGTGATGAACAAGGCAACACCGGCGCGACCTTGTTTGGCCATCGGATTTCCATCAAGGCAGGTCACCGCAGCTGATGGTGTGCCCGGCAGATTCAATAGGATTGAGGCAATCGATCCGCCGTACTCGCCGCCGTAATAGATCCCGCCCAGCATGATCAAGGCGGTTGTCGGCTCGAGGTAGAATGTCAGCGGCAACAGCATCGAGATCGCAGCCAGCGAACCCAGTCCGGGCAAAACACCGATGAATGTGCCGAGAAACACCCCAAGGAAACAATAGGCCAGGTTGATGGGCGTGAAGGCTGTGGCAAAACCGAGGAGGATGTTTTCAAACATGGCGCTTAAAATCCCAGGCGAAACAACGGAAGAGCCATGCCAAGAAGTTGCGAGAACAACAACCAGGCCCCAATGCAGGTGATGATCGAGAGGATGACCGCTGGCTTCCAGCCATAGCCGCGCTCCGACAAGGTTGAGAGGCCAATGACCACGAAGAACGCCGGGATCAATCCAAAGAGATAGATCGTTACCGCAAAGCCCGCGACGGCGGCCAGAATGGCTATCAGCGGGCGCCAAACCAGCGTATCAGCGCTGGTCGGATCAGGTTTCAGGATGGCCGAGGCGCATTCAGCCAGAGCCAGCAAGGTCAGGGCAGCTGACAGGACAATTGGAAAGTAGCCGGGGCCCATTCTCCGGGCGGAGCCGAAGTCATAGTTCAACCCGATAATGAAGGCTGTCAGGCCGATTGCTGCCAGAAGCGCTGCAACTACGAGCCGGAGCGATACGGTTTTCATAGTGGTCTCTGGGTGATCTCAGGAAGATCTCTAAGTGAAATAGGGGGCCTGTGGGCGGGCCTTGAATGATGCTTATGAGCGCGGCGGCGATCCGCCGCGCTCATTGTGGTTCTTAGTTTTTTGTCACGCCAGCAGTTTCAATAACGCTTTTCCATTTGGCCCGTTCATCGGCGAGGAACTGTGAGGCTTCTTGCGGGGTTGTCAGGGTTGGAGCCAGGCCCTTTGAGGCGTAAGCCTCCAGAACACCCTCATCCTGCATGGCTGCATTCAAAGCAGCTGATAGTTTGTCCTGGGCCTCGGCTGGTGTGTCTTTGGGCGCAACAAGCAGGTTCCAGAGCGTTGCCGTATAGCCCTCAAATCCACTCTCGATCACGGTTGGCACGTCAGGCATCAGGGATGATCGGCCCGGCGAGGAGACTGCGAAGGGGTGTATGTTGCCTGCACGAACTTGCTCGGCAGCTCCCGGTGTTGTCAGCATTGCGATATCGACGTGTCCACCCAGAACGTCATTCATGAGTGGCGTGTTGCCCTTATAGGGAATGTGCAGCATCTCGACGCCTGCAAGGCTCTTGAGGTATTCCATCGCCAGATGGCCGGGTGTGCCGACCCCGGAGGTGCCGTAGGTCAGGGCTTCAGGATTGGCCTTGGCGTATTCCATAAGCTCTTGAAGCGTTTGCGGCTCAAGACCGTTGCGGCCCGCGATGACGAGGCCCAGCGTGCCCATGACGCCGATGACATCAAGGTCGCTGTCGATGTTATAGCCTGTGTCGCGGCCCAAGGCGTCAATCAGGATCGATGCGCCAACACCGCTGACCCCCAGGGTGTAGCCATCTGGATCAGAGCTCGCGACGTGTGAAATACCGACTGTGCCGCCTGCGCCTGGGCGGTTTTCGACCAGAACGGGTTGTCCCAGAGTTTCGGACATGTGGCCTGCAAGGATTCGGGCGACAACGTCGGTCGATCCTCCTGGCGGAAATCCGACGACCAGCGTTACTGGTTGGTCTGGGTAGTCTTCAGCCATGGCCGTCCCGGCGGATATCGCAGCGAGACCGCCAATGACGCCAGCCGCAATCGTACGACGAACACTGTTCCAGTTAAAATTTGGCATGTGATCAACCTCCCTTATTCGAGCTTTACGAAGAAGGTATATTCCTTCCTTTTCTCATAAAGCTAGTAATATAGTTTTATCTGTTTTTTCGATGTGCGCAAGTGGGTTTTGCTGGAGAAGTGTGGAGGAGGCGAGGCATTTGGCTTGCTCACACAGTTACATGAGGCCATCGATTGCAACTCTGCGTCCCAGCATTTGGCCATGTGAAATGCCAATCACTCTGGTCTTGGAAATCCGTAAAATTAGAAACTACTCTTTTTGCCAAAACCATGGCGGCTCTTTCAGTCGATAGATGATGTAACTGATAGAAGTATGTACCTGATAGAAGTATGTACCTGATCGATGTGCGGATTGAACGCAAATGCTGCGCTGAGACCCGCTGTGTGCTGACATGCAGTATTGGTTTTCATCAATCAAGGCATTGCGAATGATCCCAAAGCGTTCGAGACTGGGTGCAATGGATAGTCCGTAAGCCAAGAGATGACTGCAATGACGTTTGACGATCAAAAGCTTCAAGATCTGCGTGAGAAATTTGGCGACGGCCATGGCGGTAATATTCTTAATTCTGAATTCCGTGCCGTGGCGGACAAGATCTTTTCCGCAAACGGCACCCGGGCTGCGCCCTACAGCGGTATTCCGACCTTACTGGATGCTGACCATCTGCCCGTTGATGCGGAAAATCCAGATTTTCAGGGTCTTGATATTGCTCTCATCGGGGTTCCGATGGACCTTGGTGTCACCAACCGCCCAGGCTCCCGCTTTGGCCCTCGTGCAATCCGGGCCATCGAACGGGTAGGGCCCTATAATCATGTCTTGAAGACTGCACCGCTCTATGAGGCCAAGGTGGCTGATATCGGAGATGTGCCGTTCAGCAGCCGCTATCGGCTGGAAATGAGCCACGAGGATATCGAAAAGCGGTTTAACCAGATCGTGTCAGCTGGCGTGATCCCGGTGGCAGTCGGCGGGGATCATTCTATCACCCATCCGATTTTGAAAGCCGTCGGCAAGGATGGCCCCGTCGGCATGATCCACATCGATGCGCATTGCGACACAGGTGGGTCTTTTGACCTGACCAAATTCCACCACGGAGGTCCGTTTCGTAATGCGGTTCTGGATGGGGTACTGGATCCGACGCGAACGGTTCAGATCGGCATTCGCGGGTCTTCTGAGTATCTTTGGGAGTTTTCCTACGAGTCCGGCATGAGCGTCATTCACGCTGAAGACATTGCAAAAATGGGCATTCCTGCGGTGATTGAAAAAGCGCTTTCGGTGATTGGTGACGGACCGACCTATATCTCCTTCGACATTGACAGTCTTGATCCGGCTTTTGCGCCGGGCACCGGAACGCCGGAGATTGGCGGCCTCACTACACGAGAAGCCCTGGCCATTCTTCATGGATTGAAGGGCGGCAATTTTGTTGGCGGAGATGTGGTCGAGGTCGCTCCGCAATATGACACAACCACCAATACGGCCCATGCGGGTGCGCAGATTCTGTTTGAAATTCTGAGCCTCATTCAGCTCAATCCATCTCGG
The DNA here is from genome assembly GCF_037783265.1 of Roseibium algae. Classification (NCBI taxonomy): domain Bacteria; kingdom Pseudomonadati; phylum Pseudomonadota; class Alphaproteobacteria; order Hyphomicrobiales; family Stappiaceae; genus Roseibium; species Roseibium algae. The sequence continues at coordinate 161,942 of NZ_JBAKIA010000012.1, read as the reverse complement.
AACGTCTAAAGTTCGTGATGTCTGGATATGAAAAAGGGCGCCGTTATTCGCGGCGCCCTCAAGCACATCAGGCCATTTCAGCTCATGCAGACCTAACGGTTGGCCGTCACCTCTAAAATGCTTTCCCGCAGGATCTCGGCAATCTGGCCTATTTGTTCTTCGGTGAGGATCAGGGGCGGAGACAGGATGAGGATATTGCCCAGTGGCCGCGCGATCAGTCCGCGTTTCTGGGTTGCACGGGCAATCTTCAAGCCGATCTGGTCTTCAGGTGTGAAGGGGGCCTTGGTGGCCTTGTCCTTGATGAACTCGATGCCGATCATGAAGTGACTGCCTCGGACTTCGCCGACGATCTCCAGATCTGAAAGGCCCCGCAGTGCGTTCTCAAAGATCTTGCCTGTGGTGCGGACCTGTTGTGGCAGCTGGTCACGTTCCATCAATGCGATGTTGGCAAGACCGGCAGCAGCGGCTGCAGGGTGCCCGGAGTAAGTCATGCCGTGCAGGAACATGCTGCCAGGCCCTGAGATGACGTCATGGATTTCGTCAGAAATGATGGTTGCTGACATGGGCTGATAGCCCGATGTCAAACCCTTGGCGGTCGTGATAATGTCCGGGGTGACACCGAAGACGTCTTTGGAGGCGAAGAAATGCCCAAGGCGCCCAAAGGCTGTCACGACTTCATCGGAGATATACTTGATGTCATTGGCCGCACAGACCGCTGCCATGCGGATATGATAGCCCTCAGGCGCCACGATGACGCCGCCAGCACCCATGATCGGTTCAGCGATGAAGGCTGCGATGTTTTCTGCGCCCATCCGTTCGATGCTTTGTTCGAGATCGGCCTCCAATGCGTCGAGGAATTCCGCTTCGCTCATGCCTTCACCCTCACGCCAGAAATGCGGGCTGCGCAGGTGATGAACCAGATCGTTGGCGCTGTCCCAGCCTTCTGAATAAGCGGGCGTCGTCATGGCAATGGAGAGGTGGGTTGAGCCGTGGTATGCGCCGATCCGGCTCAGGATTTTCTTCTTGTTCGGGCGGCCAAGACGGTTGTTGTAGTGATGCAGCATGCGTACGGCTGAATCGTTGGCAACCGAGCCGGAGTTGGCGAAATACACCTTGTTGAGGTGCCCGGGCGCAAGGCTTGCGATCTTGCTGGACAATGCAGCAGCGGTCGGGTGGGTGAAATTGTAGAAGGTCGAGTAGAAATCCAGCTCATTGAGCTGTAGATGGATAGCATCAATGATTTCCTTGCGGCGGTGTCCGACGTTGACGCACCAAAGGCCGCCAATTCCGTCGATCAGCTCATTGCCCTCGCTGTCGCGCACAAGCGCGCCTTCTGCGCTGACAATAACCGTGCGGGCATCATTTTGCTTCAGCGCATTCAAATCGGCGAAGGACTGGATTAGATGGGTGTCCGCCGTTAGCACTTCATCGGTGGTCATCTGCACATCAAGCGTCATGGGAAATCCCAACCTTCCTGTAATCTCTGTTTTGTTGTGAAAGTATTTCGGCGGTGATTTGCTCAATGTGAGACAGATCGGCGATCAGGAGTGTTTCTGTCACTCCAGCGGTCGCCAGAGGCATGGCATCCGGTCCGACGATAAGAGAATTACCGCCGTAGGCCAGGCCATCTTCCTGGCCGCAATAATTGGCATAAACGATGGTCAGGCGCATTTCCGCAGCGCGGGCAGGCACCAGAACCCTTGAGACATGTTCGAATCCTTTTGGGTTCGCGGTTGGAACCAAAATGAGGCTGACGCCTTCGCGGGCGAGCGCGTCGCAATGCTGCGGGAACTCGACGTCATAGCAAATCAGCAATGCCGCTCTTTGTCCGAAGATCTCAAACACCGAATAGGCATCTCCAGCTGTGAAACCGGCCCGTTCCATGGGGCCAAACAGCTGGATTTTTCGGTAATGCGCGCACTGCTTTCCCGTGTCGTCGAAGCAGGTTGCTGAATTATAGATTGTCTCGTCGAGGCGCTCGGCCCAGCCAATGGTCAGGCCGCACGCATACTGACTTGCAAGGTCCGACAGACGCTTTGTCCATGCCCCGCCCAAAGGTTGGGCGAGGCCTTGATGCAGATCAGGCTGATTATAGCCTGGCAGATAAAGTTCCGGGAAAACAGCCATACTTGCGCCTGCCTGGGCTGCAGCGGCCAAGTTCATCTCGATCCGGGCAAAGCCCAACTCGATATCTCCGCCAATTGCGGGGCCCTGATAAAGCGCAAGTTTCATGTCTGTTTTGTCCTGCGCTTATTTCTTCAGGTTGGTCCAGATGGCGTCATAGAGAACCTGGACGTCTTCCGGGCAGGCCTCGACGAAAACGCCTTTCTGGCCTGCTGGTGGATTGGATTCAGGTGAGTTTTTCACCTCCGGATCGAGGAATGGACCAACACCTTTCACACCAGCAGTGTACTGCGCATAGTTGGTCACAGCGGCTGCATTTTCAGGCTCAAGCAGGAAGTTCATGAACTTGAGTGCATTGTCCCGGTTGGGGGCGTTTTTCAGCAGAACCGCATTGTCCATCCAGACAATGTAACCTTCCTTTGGAAAGGCGTACTCGATGTTGGCGCCTTCAGCGCGGGCCTTGGCGGAAAAGCCGGACCAGATCATGCCAGCGGCTGCATCACCGGACACAAGAACATCCTTGGCGACATCTGAGCCAAAGGACGCCCAGTCCTTTTTCGCGCTGATCACCTTGGCGTTCAGAGCTTTAAGCTGGTCACGATCTGATGTGCACTGGGGAATGTCCAGATACAGCGATGCAAGGGTCAGGGTTTCACCGGCGGTGTCCAGAACGTTGATCTTGCCTTTCAGTTTTTCTGGCGGATCAAAGATCACGGACAGGCTGTCGATTGGCCCCTTGTAGACATCCCGATTTACGGAATAGGAGGTTGATCCCCACTGATAGGGAATGGAACTCTTGCGGCCCGGATCGAAGGCAACATCAACCCACTGGTCTTCGATGTTGCCAAAATTTGACAATTCGGACGGCTCGAATGTGTCGAGCATGCCTTCACCGGTCATGATCTTGACCATGTAGTCGCCAGGAAAGGCAACGTCGTAACTGCCGAGCTTGCCAGCTTTCAGGGATGCCAGAAGAGCTTCGTTGCTGTCGAAAGTGTCCATGGTCACTTCGACATCATATTCCTTGGCGAATTTGTCCAGCAGTGTCTGCGGGATGTACTCGAACCAATGGTAGATCGACAGCTTGCCTTCAGCCTGGGCGCTGACCGTAAGGCCGAGAACGATCAGGGAGGTCGCCAATAGGTGCTTTTTCATGCAGTGCTCCACTCTTTAGGGTTTGTTCTGTCAGGGCTTTTGTTTTTTTACTTGTCCTGCCCGGCCTATCAGCCAGGACAGGGTGACCAGGACCACCGACACACCGAGCATCAGTGTGGAGATGGCCATGATATTGGGTTTGATGCCTTGCTTGACCGAGCCGAAGATCGCCGTCGGCAGGGTCTCTATGCCAGCTCCTTTGACAAAATTCGTGATCAGGAAGTCATCAAGTGAAATGATGAAAGCGAGCAGGAAGCCGGACATGATGCCAGGTGTCATCAGTGGCAGAAGCACAAGCCTGAAAGCTTGTCCGGGCGTTGCATAAAGATCCATTGCGGCTTGCTCATACATGTCTGGAATGCTCTGCATCCGGGCCGTTATCGGCAGATAGGCAAATGGAATGCAAAAGACGATATGAGCCAGGAGAATTGTCGTGAGGCCGGTCGTGAAGCCGATGGCTGAAAAGAACACCAGGCTTGCGACAGCCGTGACGACTTCTGGCACCATCAATGGCAGGTTGATCAACACAAAGCCTATGGTCTTGCCCCGGAACCGCCCAGCACGCGTCATGGCGACAGATGCAGCGGTGGCAATGGTCGTTGCGACTATGGCCGCCGTCAGGGCGATAACGAGTGAATTTAACGCGGCTTTTTGAAACTTGGGCGCTTCAGGACCGGTGAAAACATCGACATACCATGTCAGCGACAGACCACCCCAATTGGTGATGGAAGCAGAGGCATTGAACGAATAAACGGCGACCACAATAAGAGGTGCGTAGAGCACCACAAGGCAGAGGATCGTGATTGCGAGAAAGCCAGGAAAACGCCGAAGGTCGGTTTTGGCTGCCATCAGCTTGTTCCTTCCTTGTTCTGGTTGCGGGCGTAAACCATGAGCACCACCAGAACGATGGAGAGCAGGATCATTGAGGCTGCAGCTCCAAAGGGCCAGTTGCCAGCGCTTCCCTTGAATTGTTCCTCGATCAGGGAGCCGATCATGAAGGTCTTGGCTCCTCCCAGAAGATCTGGTGCCAGAAACGCTCCGAGTGAGGGCACGAACACAAGGATACAGCCTGCGATAATCCCGGGCTTCACCACGGGCAGGATCACCAAGCGTAATGTCGTCCAGGCTCCTGCATAAAGATCCGCTGCGGCCTCAGAGAGCGCGAAGTCATAGCGCTCGACAGCGGCATAGATCGGCAGGACCATGAACGGCAAGTAGCTATAGAATAGGCCAAGCTGAACCGCGAAATTGGTGTTGATCAACCCGAGCGGTTCGTTGATCAGGCCGATACTGAGTAGAAACTCGTTCAGCGGACCGGTGTCGCGGATGAGAAATTTCATTGAGACTGTGCGTATCAGCAAGTTCACCCAATAGGGGATCGTCACGAGAAACAGCCAGATCGACCGGGAGCTGGCCTCTCTTGTTGCAATGAACCAGGCAGTTGGAAAACCAATCAGCAGGCAGGCAATGGTGGCGAGTCCCGCCTGCCAGATCGACCGCCAGAAAATGCCGATGTAAGTCCATTCTAAGGTCGGGGGTTCATCTCCGAACAAGCCGCGGTCAAAAAAGAACTGATCATAGGCATCCAGTGAGAATTCCCAGATGACACCACCACGAAACTCCTTGGTAAGAAAAGAGTAGACGCCGACTATGATGACCGGAACCAAAAGGAAAATGCCGATCATGATCCAGGCTGGGAGCATGAGCTTTAGCCCATTGCCCCGGTAAATATCAGATCCGGTGCCAGCGCCCATTGGCGCGCCGCCAGCCATCAGTCAGCCAACAGGCGCGCTGCGCCTGCTTCGAGTTGCAAGCCGATATGGCTGCCCGTTTCCGGCACGACAGTGGCTTCCGAGTTCTGCAGGCGAACGTCGATCTTCTCTTCATCGGCAAGGCTTACCTGCAGGTGAATATCGGTTCCAAGGTAGACTTGGCCGAGGACTGTAGCGTTGAAATTGCCCGCCCCAGCTTCGCATAGGGTGATGCGCTCGGGCCGAACCGACAAATGCCCTTTGCCTGGATCAACCACTGCCGCCGCCGGACAACTGAAAGCAGAGCCGCCTGGAAGGACGATTTGCGCCATTCCATCCGTCACAGATTGAACGTCGACATCCAGCAAGTTGGTCTCGCCTATGAAATCAGCAACAAAGCGGTTCACCGGACTTTCATAGATCTCGCGCGGCGTGCCGATCTGCTGGACCCTGCCGGATGACATGACCGCGATGCGATCTGACATGGTCAACGCTTCTTCCTGGTCGTGGGTGACGAAAATGAAGGCGATGCCGGTTTCCCGCTGCAATGCCTTCAACTCGACGCGCACGGCCTGGCGCAGCTTCAAATCCAACGCGGAAAGCGGCTCATCCAGAAGCAGAACTTCGGGGCGTGGTGCCAGAGCTCTTGCGAGCGCGACGCGCTGCTGCTGGCCACCGGACATCTGTCCGGGTTTGCGTTCGGCAAAGTCGGATAGCTGCACCAGTTCCAGTACTTCATGGACACGCCGTACGGCTTCGGGCTTGTTCCATCCGCTACGCAACAGGCCGAACATCACGTTGTCCGTAACTGTCATGTGAGGGAACAGGGCGTATTGCTGAAAGACGGTGTTCACGGGGCGCTGATGTGGCGGCTGGCCAGTGATGTCCTTGCCCTTCAGCTGAATTGTGCCTGCAGTGACATCCTCGAAACCGGCGATTGACCGCAGCAGTGTCGTTTTCCCGCAGCCAGAGGGGCCAAGAAGGGTGAAGAACTCGTTTTCCAGAATATCCAAAGACACGCCATGCAGCGCGGTGACCGAACCATACCGCTTGACCACATTGTCGATTTGGACCGCAATGTTTTTGCTGGTCATTGGTGCCTCTTCCCTGATACCCCTGAATTCGCGCCTTCTACGATAGATCTGTCTTTATTGGGGGGTATATACCCCCAAAGAGGTATGTTGCATGGACCTGCCGAATTCAGCGGAAAAACAGCTTGGGTTAGCCATTTCAGCGCTGACCACGACCAAGTTTGAATATCTCTTGTACCAATGGCTTTCCCGGTGCTTTGAAATCGACAATACGACGATGCTGGCCTATTTTCAGACCCGGGTTCCAGAGGTTTTGTTTACACAGGCTCTGGAGAAATCGGTTCATGCCAAACTTGAATCCGATTATGTACCAGCTGCTTACCTACTGGATCCGTTTCACAGTTTGCATGTCGAGGAAAAGCCGCCGGGGCTTTACAGGCTGAAGGATATTGCGCCGGATCAATTTCACCGCAATGAATACCATGCCGCCTATTATCAGCGCACGTCCCTGGTCGATGAGATAGCTTATATTGCATATCCGGCCACGGGTGTTTCTGTACATGTTTGTCTTGGACGAGATAAAACGTCGTTGCGGCGATTTTCTGCGCGCGACCTCCAAAAAGCCGCTCGGATCGCACCCATAGTCTGTGGTTTGATTGAGCAGCGCTGGTCAAGCCTTCAATCTAGCGGTGATTATCGGGATGAAGACCTTGCAGCCAATCTGATCTCTTCCATGATACTTGAGCATGGCGTTTGTCTCAGCCCTCGTCAGGCCCAAATTGCCTTGTTGATTCTGCGTGGTCATTCATCGGTTTCAATTGGTCTGCGCCTGGGCATCAGTGGTCAAACGGTGAAGGTTTTTCGAAAGCAGCTTTATCGAAAGTGCGGAATTTCCTCCCAGGCAGAATTGTTCTCTCTCCTCATGCCGCTGCTCTCGGTTCACGTTTCGTGATCCGATTTGTGTCAAATCCAATTAGCTTTTGAACGGGGCGAGTGCTCATGCAAATTCAAGCGATTACCTATTTCAATGAGCTGGTGAAGTGCCGGTCGATCCGGGAGGCGGCCAAGAACCTTGGAGTAACCCCGACAGCAATTGGCCGTCAGCTGGACAATCTTGAGTATCACTTCGGGGTTGTGCTTGTTGAGCGGGGTGCCAAGGGCATTGAGCTAACCGCGGCGGGGGAGGTGGTGGCAGAACGGTTGCTCAGTGCGAGCCGGGCCTTTGGTCAGGCCCGGCAGGCAATTGACGATCTGAGAGGATTGCGAACGGGAGAAGTCAGTGTCTATGTAAACGGCGCTGCCAGCGGATCGGTTCTGTCTGCTCCGTTGGCTGAATTTTCCATCAAATATCCATCGGTTAAATTGCGAATTTCCGAGACATCAGCACAAGCAGCTCTGGATGCGGTGGCGCAGGGGGAAGCCGACATGGCTCTGACGATGTTTTCACCTTCGGATGCGAGGATAAAATCTCGTTGCCAGGTGCCGCTGCCCTATTGTGCGATTTTCTCACCGGACCATCCTGCGGCCAGTGCGAAGGAGATCGGGCTCGATCTCTTGTCTCAGTACCCTTTGACCCTGCCTGATACATCTTACAGTCTTCGAATGGCTCTCGATGAACGAATGAGGCTTGCGGGGAAAGCGCCACTGGAGGCCACATTCACGACCCCCTCCATGACTGTGCAGAAGGAAGTGGCGCGGCTTGGGGCGACGATTCTGATCCTGCCGGAAGTGTCCGTTCGGCAGGACATCGAACTCAATCGGCTGATTGTGCGTCCCCTTGCTGCGGATGCACGGGTTGATACTTTCCTAAAACTTGGTTTGGCCAAGGATCTGTCACTGAGTTTTGCTGCAGACAAGTTTGCCCACCATCTTGAACTGTCACTTTTGTCACAGTTTCAGGGAGGTTCGTGATTGTTAACTATTCGTGCAACGGTTTTAGCATCACTGTGGCCTCATAAATTCGATTGAGTATACGCTCATTTCTCTGGCAGCATCGCATCACTCGGATCATGAGACAGATGCAAAACAGGGAAGAATGGTATGGCGATGTTGGAAACGAGCGAAGAGCGCAGCAGTGATGCAGATCTTTTGGCTCTTCCTGCAAGGCAAGTGTTAAAGGCCTTTTCTGACGGTCATGTGTCGCCTGTCGATTATATGTCTGCTCTGGTTTCCAGGGTCGAAGCGCGCGAGCCGAAAGTGGGCGCGCTTTATGATTTCAGGCCGGAGCAATCCCTTGCTCAAGCCAAATTATCGGCAGAGCGCTGGACAGCTGGCGCGCCGATAGGTCCGCTTGACGGTATGCCGGTCAGTCTGAAGGAATTGATTGCGACCAAAGGCGATCCTGTGCCCAGCGGAACGGCGGCTTCTGACATGCTGCCGGCTTCCGAAGATGCTCCGACATCAGCCCGTTTGCGCGAAGACGGCGCAATCTTCTTCGCCAAGACGACGTGCCCGGATTTTGGCATGTTGAGTTCTGGCCTATCGACCTTTCATCAGTTGAGCCGCAACCCGTGGGATCTGACACAAAATCCGGGTGGATCAAGTGCTGGTGCAGCTTCTGCTGGAGCCGCCGGTTACGGGCCCTTGCATATTGGAACGGACATTGGTGGTTCTGTGCGGTTGCCCGCTGGCTGGACCGGGTTGTTCGGCTTCAAGGCAACGCAGGGCCGTATACCAGTTTACCCCTACTATCCTGGGCGGTGCGTTGGCCCAATGACGCCGACTGTAGACGACAGCATCTTGCTGTTGGAATCGATTTCCCGCCCAGATTGGCGTGATGCGACGGCATTGCCGCCCATGGAGGGGGGCTGGAATGTGTCCCCTGCCAATGTGAAGGGCAAAAAAATTGGTCTGATGCTTGAAGCTGGTTGCGGACAGAATGTTGATCAGGACGTTCGTGATGCGGTTTTGGCGGCTGCCAGGCAGTTTGAGGATGCCGGTGCCGAGATCATTGATATATCCGGGATCTTGACCCGGGAGATGCTGGATGGCCTCGATAACTTCTGGCGAGGCCGGTTCTGGTCCACCATGGAAACTTTTTCCGAGGAGCGAAAAGCCAAGGTACTGCCTTATATTCTGGAATGGGCATCGGCTGCGGCCAGCCTGTCCGGCGCACAGGTGGCGCGTGGCTTCGATCAGATACTGGCGATCCGTCAGGCTACAGCTGAGATCTTCACCAAAGTTGATTTCCTTCTCTCGCCAGTCAATCCGGGCGTGAGCTTTCCAGCTGAGTGGGCATCTCCGAACAATGATCCGAACATGCCGTTTGAGCACATCGGTTTTACCATGCCCTTCAATATGGGTGATCAGCCAGCGTGTTCGATCAACTGCGGCTTTTCAACAACCGGCATACCGATCGGTCTTCAGATTGTTGGTCCGAGATTTGCCGATCTGGAGGTGTTGTCTCTGGCGTTGGCTTACGAGAACTGGAATGGTTCTATCAAGGAATGGCCGGTGATATGATCCTGTGTGATTATATTGCGCGCGATATTCTTGGCATCTCAGCCCCGGCTTATGGTTTGGGCCGCCTGAACAATGAGTGGGGCGAACTTCCGACTGAAGTCTTTCGCCGTCCATTCAGCCAGGGAGCCAGCAACGTGAATGGCTGCCACAGGTCTTCTTTGGCTGTCCAAAATGGCGGCGCCGATCGTGATCTCTCCGGCAAGGATCTGCTCCAATGCCAAAGCAAAACCGTTGGCGCGGGTCTCCGTGATCTTGGCTTTCAATGCATCAAGATTGGTGATGGTTTTCGGCGTCACTGCGGTGAGGGTGGATCTGATGAGGATGTCGTCGACTTCAGCGTCGTCCAGATGCGCAAGTATCGCCCAACCGCCGGATGTGCAGAACGTTGGAACGCTGTGACCGATCATCGTGGAAGACAAAATTTCCCGCTTACTTTGAAGGCGCGAGGCATAAACCAGCCTCAAGTCATCAAACAGGCTCAGGTCGACGCGTTCACGTATGGTTCGACGCAGCTCCAGAAGCACAGGGTTTGCGGTGACAACAATCGGGTTGAGCCGCTGAAAATCAAGCGAATGATCCAGAATACGAAGGCCAGGGACATAGCCCCGGTCGTCAGGGTCGCGGGTGATATATCCCATGGTGCGCAGAGTGAAGATAATGCGTTGAACGGCGCTACGGCCCAGTCCGGACAACGTGCTGATCTCCTGAAGCGAAAGCGGTCTGTCCGTTTGATGGAATACCGAAAGCACCTGCATGGCGCGCCCAATAGACTGAATAAACAGCGGATCGTCGCTCTCAGCAGGCGGGTAGGGCAGGCGGCTCAGTTCGGATCGCAAAAACTTTGGGCTCATGATGCCTTCAATTGTACCGTTTTCAAGATTGACCGTGTCATGCTTAGTTCGTAGCATAATTTAGATACAAAAGTATCGCATAGTGATACTTGATTGCAAGCATGGAGTTGTTTCACGACCTTGCCTTAATAGGTTGAGGTATTGGTGGCATTTGGAATGAGTGTTTTAGTTTCGAAAGAAAGGCGTGTTGGCGTGAAAAAGCGAGTTGCCATTGCTGGGTTTCTTCATGAAACCAATACGTTTGCGCCATCGCTGGCGACATATGATCACTTTGTAGAAGGTGGCGGACATATGCCGTTGAGCTGCGGTGATGAGCTGCTTGAGCGATGTCAGGGCGTCAACATAGGCATTTCTGGTGCAGTTGTGTTTGGTAATCACGCAAACTGGGATCTGGTTCCGTTGCTCTGGGCCGCAGCGATACCGTCGGCTCACGTTGATGAAATCGCGTTCGAAAAAATCCTTCGCGATTTAATTTTGCGTCTTGAAGCGGCTGGCGATCTTGATGGCGTTTATCTGGACCTCCATGGAGCCATGGTTTGTCAGCATATAGATGATGGCGAGGGTGAGATCATCGCGCGGGTTCGCGCTGTCGTTGGCCCTGATGTTTCGGTGGCTGTCACGCTCGACCTGCACGGCAATGTCACTCAAAAAATGGTGACTGAAAGCGATGTCATGGTTGCTTATCGAACCTATCCGCATGTGGATATGGCCGAGAGCGGGCGCCGTACAGCTGTTCAACTGAATGCCTTGATGATGCGGGGCGCACCTTTTGCAAAGACCTTCCGGCAGCTTCCATTTCTTATCCCGATCCCTTGGCAATGTACGGATATTGAACCAGCCAAAAGTCTCTATAGCAGCCTTGCTCAGGCTGAAGGTGGCATGGTCTCAAGCCTGTCGTTTCTGACGGGCTTTCCGGCGGCTGACTTTGCGGACTGCGGACCATGTGTCCTTGGTTATGGTGAAGATGCCGTCGCTGTTCAAACTGCCGTGGATGACTTCTGCGCTCAGGTGCTTGACCGGGAAACAGACTTTGGCGGCAAGGCCTATTCGCCAGACGAAGGGATCGCATTGGCGATTTCTCTCAGTGCGCGGGCCACCAAGCCGATTGTTATTGCTGATACCCAGGATAATCCGGGGGCGGGCGGCGATTCCAATACTGCCGGACTGCTGAAAGCCCTTGTTGAGGCGGATGCGCAGCGGACAGCACTTGGGCTTATGGTCGATCCTGATGCCGCGCGTCTTGTGCATGAGGCCGGTGAAGGGGCTGAAATTCCTTTGACCTTAGGCGGAAAATCCGGTGTTGTGGGAGATATTCCGTTTTCCGGCACGTTTCGGATTGAGAAATTGTCCGATGGAAAATTTACGACGACTGGCCCTTACTATGGTGGAGCCCAGATGGATCTGGGGCCCTCCGCCTGTCTCGTTCTGGGTGGTGTCCGTGTCGTTCTTGCCAGCAAGAAAGTGCAAATGGCGGATCAGGCTATGTATCGCTTTGTCGGTATCGAGCCTATGGACCAAGCCATTCTTGTCAATAAGAGCTCTGTCCACTTCAGAGCGGATTTTGCGCCGATTGCAGCAGATATCCTTGTGTGTACGGCGCCAGGCCCTATGGCGCTTTACGCAAGCGATCTTCCGTTTAAGAAATTGTCAGAAGGCATCCGCTTGTCTCCCGGTGGACCGGCCTTCAACTCAGACCAACAGGAGGCTGTCGCCAAAGCGTCCTGACGGAATACGGACTGAAGGGCGCCAATGTGTGTTCCTTCAGCCTGTCCTAAACCGGCCGGAAACAGGCTGGAGCATCAAAAGAAGATAAGAACCATCTAACCAGACGGGAAATGACAATGCAGAATATGACAGAGGGTGTCCACAACAAGAGCGGTCGCCGACGCATCGGACGCCGCGGTGGGATTGTCAGCAAGATTGCTGCGGGTTTGATCGCCGGAACCTTGCTGGCTGGCGCTGGGGCTGCCCAGGCTGAAGAAAAGGTTGTAACAGCGGTCATGCACTCCGGCCTCAGGGTCATCGATCCGGTCATCACGACAGCCCATATCGTGCGTAACCACGCTTATATGATCTATGACGTGCTCATTGCCGTGGATGAAAACTTCAAGCCACAGCCGCAGATGGCCGATTGGACCATTTCCGACGACAAGTTAGTCTACACGCTGACATTGCGAGATGGTTTGAAATTCCACGATGGCGCACCGGTGACCGCGGCAGATGCGGTTGCATCCCTGAAGCGTTGGGGCAGCAAGGATTCTGGCGGTCAGCTTATCTTCGATGTGACTGATACCCTGACTGCGACCGATGACAAGACACTCGTGTGGACGCTTAAGGAGCCTTTTGCTCCCCTGATTGATACATTGGCCAAATTGTCTGCCTTGCCGCCATTCATCATGCCAGCCAGCGTCGCAGCCACTCCGTCGAGTGAATCTATCACCAGCTTCATCGGCTCCGGTCCCTTCAAATTTGTTGAAGATGAATATCAGCCGGGTGTCAGCGTCACTTACGTCAAGAATGAAGACTACGTTCCGCGCAGTGAGCCAGCCAACTGGATGGCTGGCGGTAAAGTCGTAAATATCGACAAGGTCAAATGGGTGACCATGCCGGATACCCAGACGGCGTTGAATGCCCTGTTGTCTGGTGAAGTTGACTATGTCGAGCAGGTGCCTGTCGACCTTTTGCCAATTCTGGATTCGAGTGAGGACGTTGTTGCCGAAGTTCGTGATCCGCTTGGATATCAGACCATTGGACGGATGAACTTTCTCTATCCCCCGTTTGACAATGTGAAGGTTCGGCAAGCTGCGATGATGGCCATGAGCCAGAAGGATGTGCTTGGAACACTGATCGGCAATCCCGACTACTACAAGATCTGCGGTGCCGTATTTGGTTGCGGAACTCCGCTTGCTGATGAAGCGGGTGCTGAAACATTGATCACAGGTGGCGACATCCCTGGCGCGAAGGCCCTTCTGGCTGAGAGCGGCTATGATGGAACTCCTGTGGTTCTGATGCAGCCGACCGATGTTTCCACTTTGACTGCCCAGCCGATCGTGGCCGCACAGGCCTTGCGTGATGCTGGCTTCACAGTCGACATGCAGGCCATGGACTGGCAGACTCTTGTTGGCCGTCGCGCCAGCCAGGCAAAGCCATCTGAAGGTGGTTGGAACCTGTTCTTCACCAACTGGGGTGTGCCGGAAGTCAATACGCCACTGATCAACCCGATGTTGAATGGTCGCGGCAATGATGCCTGGTTCGGCTGGCCGACAGATCCTGAACTGGAATCCCTGCGCAAGGACTTCATTCGTGCAGAGACACCAGAGGACCAGCTCGCCGTTGCAAAGCTGATCCAGGCTCATGCGCTGGATGTGGTCAATTACATTCCGCTTGGACAGTATCTTTCACCGCAAGCCCGCAGCACGAAGATTGTCGACATGATCCCGTCGCCAGTACCAGTTTTCTGGGCGATGAAAAAAGAAGACTGATGTCAGTCTCGCGTTAAGACTTGGTATCTGGCTAGCAGCCAGCCAGATACTTGAGGCACCAGATCGGGGAACTTTTGATTGAGTTCTCCGGTTTGGTTTCCCCGGCTTGACCTGTGGTTCAAGCGGCGGAACACCGGACATAACCACCGGATATGATGTAGAGTTTTTGATCTTGAACCAAAGGGGCCGACCGGCCGATGCTTGGCTATATTTCCCGACGCCTTCTCGCGGTGATACCTGTCATCACCTTCGTGGCGATCTTTGTCTTTCTTCTGTTGAGACTGACGCCCGGAGATCCGGCGGCAATTCTTGCAGGAGATTCCGCCACGCCAGAGCAGCTTGAGCGAATTCGAACTTCGCTTGGCCTCAATGATTCGCTGCTGACGCAATTTGGCACCTGGATAGGCCAGTTGGTACAGGGCGACCTGGGCATATCCCTGATCTCCAATGTGCCGGTGGTGGACATGATCGGCCAGCGCATCTGGCCAACCATCAACATTGCGCTCCTGACTATTCTTTTGTCGGTCCTGATTGCAGTGCCAATGGGTGTTGTTGCAGCTTGGCGGCATAGAACCTGGGCCGATTATGCGGTCATGACATTTTCCGTTCTCGGATTCTCGGTTCCGGTCTTTGTCATTGGATATATTTTCATTCAGGTCTTCTCAATCGAACTCAGATGGCTGCCAGTGCAGGGCTACACGGCGCCGTCTAAAGACTTTGGCAAGTTTATGGCCCGTGCCATCCTGCCGTGTCTGACGCTGGCGACGATTTATGTGGCGCTGATTGCCCGGATGACCCGCGCAAGCATGCTTGAGGTTCTGGGGGAAGATTTCATTCGCACCGCCAGGGCGAAAGGTGTCTCAGAGCGTGTTGTTCTCTTCCGGCATGCCCTTAGAAATGCAGCCGTGCCGATTCTGACAATCATCGGAACGGGCTTCGCATTGCTGATTTCCGGTGTGGTCATTACAGAAAGTGTCTTCAATATTCCGGGCATTGGCCGTTTGACCGTGGATGCGATCCTGGCCCGTGATTATCCGGTCATTCAAGCCATGATCCTGCTCACCAGTGCGATCTACGTCTTCATCAATTTGATGATCGACATCTCCTACAGCGTGTTTGACCCGAGGATCCGGTACTGATGTCTGCAGCTTTTGAACCGACCTCTCGTATGAAGAGCGTCCTGGACTTTATGTCCGTGACCTTGGCATTGCGCAAACTGGGCGGCGGCCCGACCATTGCTGCCGTTGTCCTCGCGATTATCGTCATTGCCGCGATTTTTGCGCCACTTTATATTCCGCATGATCCGCTGAAAATCGACGCGCTCAATCGCCTGAAAGGATCGAGCTCAACCTTTCTGCTTGGAACGGATGCGTTTGGCCGGGATCTGTTTTCCAGGGTCGTCATGGGCGCGCGCGTATCGCTGTTCATCGGGGTTGGGGCGGCTGTCGTCAGCGTCTTCCTTGGACTGCTGATCGGCCTTGTCTCCGGCTTCTACAGAACCGCCGACGCAATCATCATGCGCATCATGGACAGCCTGATGGCAATTCCGTCAATCCTACTGGCCATCGCTCTGGTCGCGCTCAATGGCCCCAGTCTCTGGTCGGTCATTGCAGCGATAACACTGCCGGAAATTCCACGGGTCGTGCGTCTTGTCCGTGCCGTGGTCTTGACGGCCCGCGAGGAGCCCTATGTCGAGGCGGCGATCTCGCTGGGGTCATCAATGCCGAAAATTCTATGGCAGCATTTGATGCCCAACACTTTGGCCCCGTTGACAGTCCAGGGGACCTATATCTGCGCCTCGGCGATCTTGACGGAGGCCATCCTGTCTTTTCTGGGAGCCGGGGTCAGCACTGAAATTCCGACCTGGGGAAACATCATGGCCGAGGGGCGGCTGTACTTCCAGATCAAACCGGCGCTGATCTTCTGGCCCGGTGTGATGCTGTCTCTATGCATCCTTTCCATCAATCTCTTGGGCGATACAGCCCGCGATCTTCTTGATCCGCGGCTGCGCAAACGGGAGACATAAGCTGTGCTCTTCAAGACAAAATCCTTCGCCGATGCCCCAACCGTTTTGACGATCGAAAATCTGACAGTGGGACTATCAGGCGCGACGGACACCTCGAAACCTGTGCTTGATAATATTTCCTTCTCCATCCGCGCCGGTGAAACCGTCTGTCTCGTGGGTGAAAGCGGGTCAGGCAAGTCGGTCACTTCTTTGGCGACCATGGGACTTTTGCCCAAGGCTGCGTTGGAAGTGTCTGGTGGGCGTATTCTTCTGGGCGACAAAAATCTGCTTGATATGACACCCAGCGAGATGCGGGACATGCGCGCCAAGAACCTTTCTATGGTGTTTCAGGAGCCGATGACTGCTCTCAATCCGGTCATGCGGGTTGGGGATCAGATCGAAGAGGTTCTGGATACCCACGCTCGTCTCACCAGCAAGGAGAAGAAAGAACGGGTGCTGGACATCATGACCCAGGTTCATCTGCCGGACGTGGAGCGGATTTATCGGTCTTTTCCGCATCAACTGTCCGGTGGTCAGCGCCAGCGCATCATGATTGCCATGGCGCTTATTCTCGAACCTCAGTTGTTGATTGCCGATGAGCCGACGACGGCTCTGGATGTGACCACGCAGCGCCAGATCTTGAGCCTGATTGCCGAGCTTCAGGAAAAACACGGAACGGCTGTGCTCTTCATCACTCACGATATGGGCGTGGTCGCAGAGATTGCCGATACCGTGCAGGTGATGAAGCAGGGCGAACTGGTGGAGGGGGCGCCTGTCGAAGCGCTTTTGCGAACGCCGCAGCAAGATTATACCAAGCGGCTATTGAAAGCGGTTCCAAGCCTTGTTCCCAGAGCCCCTCGGGCGACGCTTCAGGATACAACTGAGAGCGGAGACCCCGTCCTTGCGGTCAACAATTTGGCAAAGGTCTATGGCGCGCGTAGTTGGTTCTTGAACCGGCCACCGACCCAGGCCGCCAAGAATGTATGCTTTGATATTCCAGCTGGTCGTACGCTCGGAATTGTTGGCGAGAGTGGGTCTGGCAAGTCAACTGTAGCACGATGTGTCATGCGTCTGATCGATCCCACTGACGGGTCTGTTCAGGTCGCAGGCACCGAGATTGCACAACTTAGACAATCCGAACTGCGCGCGCATCGCAAGCACATCCAGATTGTCTTTCAGGATCCGTTTCGATCCCTCAATCCGCGTTGGACGGTAGGGCGCTGCTTGGTCGAAGGCCTGCTTAATCTTGGCCAGGACAAGGACGCAGCGATGACGCGGGCGAAGGAACTTATGCAGCTTGTCGGTCTGCCGGAAGATGCGGTTGATCGTTATCCGCACCAGTTCTCGGGTGGCCAGAGACAGCGTATCGCCATTGCCCGCGCTATTGCCATGGAGCCGGATGTGCTGGTAGCGGATGAAGCTGTGTCGGCGTTGGATGTTTCGGTTCAAGATCAGGTTCTTGAGATCCTGAATGACCTGCAAGAGAAACTGGGAATCGCGATCCTCTTCATTACCCATGACCTCAGAGTAGCAGCCCAGATCTGCGACGATGTTCTGGTGATGCAGAAGGGTATTGTCGTGGAACATGATACGGCCGCCAAGGTGCTTGGCAATCCCCAGCACCCCTACACGAAATCATTGATTGAGGCGGCTCCCGGGCGCGCCTGGGACTTCGCCAATTTCCGGGAATTGAAGGCCACTCAGGTGGCCTGATAGGTGCCTTTGCTAAATACAAGAATGAGAATTGCGGATGTTAACCTGGCCAGATGCCCAGATGACCAGATGACCAGAGTTACCGCTTATTAGACTGGAGAACTGAGTATGCCTGTATTGGAAAAAATCGCCGGTTATGCGGAAGAAATGACGGCTTTGCGGCGCGACATTCATGCAAATCCGGAGATTGGTTTTGAGGAAGAACGCACCTCGGGCATTGTTGCGAAACTCCTTGAAGGCTGGGGTGTGGAAGTTCATCGGGGGCTTGGTAAAACGGGTGTTATTGGTGTCCTGCAAGGCAGTAAGGGTGCAGGCAAGACCATTGGCCTGCGTGCCGACATGGACGCTCTACCAATGGATGAACAGACCAATCTGCCTTTCAGTTCGAAAAAACCAGGCAAGTTTCACGGTTGTGGCCATGATGGTCACACGACGATGCTGCTAGGTGCTGCGCGCTATCTCGCTGACACGAAAGACTTCGCTGGCAAGGTCATTTTCATTTTTCAGCCCGCGGAAGAGGGGCTGGGCGGTGCACGTGCCATGCTCGATGAGGGGCTTTTTCAGAAGTTCCCCTGCGATGAGATCTACGGCATGCACAACAACCCTCTTGCGCCGCCAAACTTCGTCGGAGTCCGTCCGGGTGTTGCCATGGCCGGAGCGACTTTCTTTGATATCGAAATCCTTGGGAAGGGCAGTCATGGGGCAATGCCACAGCATGCCAAGGACCCTATCGTGATTTCCACATCTCTTGTGCAGAACCTTCAGAGTATTGTTAGCCGTAATCTCGCACCGGTGGAACCCGCCGTTCTGTCTGTTACCCAGATCCATTCTGGAACGGCCTATAATGTCGTGCCGGAGAAGGCCGTTATTTCCGGTACCATCCGGTATTTCAGCGATGATGTTCGGGACATGATTCACAGCCGCGTTAATGACATGTGTGATGGGTTTGCCAAAAGCTTTGGTGTTGAGATCAAGGTCGACCTCCGTCCGATTTTTTCAGTTTTGCGCAATGATGATGCTCTTTCTGCGGCCTACCTGGACGCAGCTGCTGAAGTTGTTGGCCAGCAGAATGTTTCCGATCAGCAGGACCTGGTGACGGGCAGCGAAGATTTTGCAGACATGTTGAATGTTGTACCGGGTGCTTATTGCACCATTGGCCACAGCGGCGGGATACCGGTTCATAATCCGGCTTTCGTACTGGATGATGCGATTTTGCCCGTTGGTGCCAGTGTTTATGCTCGTATTGTTGAAAAGCGCCTTGCTGCTTGAAGTGGCTTTTCGTGTGTATAGACCCATGCGCATTACCTGCGTGTATTCGTCTCACTATTTGGACTGGACGAGATGATGAATTTTAAAGAATTACCATTTGATTCCAACCTAATGCTGGCGGGTCTTAAAGTATGGGTTGAGTGTGAAAGTCCAACCTTTGATCCTGCGTCTGTCAACCGGATGATGGATTTAGCAGCCTATGATTTGGCGGCGCTTGGTGCTGTGATCGAGCGTATTCCAGGGCGGATGGGCTTCGGCGATTCCGTGCGGGCCCGTTTGCCGCATAAAGACATGGGCAAGCCTGGCGTTCTGGTGAGCGGTCATCTGGATACGGTGCATCCGATCGGGACTTTGGAAAAGCTGCCTTTCAGGATTGAAGATGGTAAGGCCTGGGGGCCAGGCATACAGGACATGAAAGGCGGGAACTATGCTGCCCTGGAAGCGCTGCGCCAGATTGTAAAGGCAGGGCTAGACACGCCTCTGCCGGTGACTGTTCTGTTCACGCCCGACGAAGAAGTCGGCACGCCTGCAACGCGGGGCTTGATCGAGATGGAGGCCGCACGCAACAAATATGTGCTTGTGCCTGAGCCTGCCACGCCGGATGGCGGTTGCGTGACCGGCCGTTATGCTATTGCGCGCTTTGATCTGAAAACGATTGGTCGTCCGAGCCACGCCAGTTGGGCGTTGAAAGATGGCCGTTCCGCCATTGCAGAAATGGCACGGAGGATACTGGATATCGAGGCGATGAGTGGCGAGGATTGCACTTTTAGCGTTGGGGTGTTCCACGCGGGGCAATGGGTCAATTGCGTTTCATCGTCTTGTCAGGCTGAGGTGTTGTCCATGGCCAAGAGGCAGGCGGATCTCGATAAGGGCGTGGAAGACATGCTCGCGTTGAATGATGCCAGCGGGGATGTGGTCTTTGAAGTAACCAGAGGCGTCACCCGCCCGGTGTGGGAACCAGATGCTGACACGCTGGCCCTCTATGAAATCACCCGTGAAATCGCCGCGGAGATCGGCTTTGATATGCCTCATTGCAGCGCGGGCGGTGGGTCCGACGGTAATTTCACCGGGGCCATGGGCATTCCGACCATCGATTCCATCGGTGTGCGCGGTGCCGGGTTGCACACCCTGAATGAACACATCATCATCAACAGTCTGGCCGAACGGGCCAAGCTTGGTGCTGGCCTGTTCTTGCGTCTGACCTAGATAGCCTTGGGAAGCCGAGCTCTAATGGAGATCGGCTTCCAGTTCTTTAGCACAAGCCAACAAGGTTTCGTCCTTGTTGTTTGCTCCAACCAGCATCGCACTGAGCTGAAGGTCCTCGTGCTTAAATGGCAAGGCAATAGAACAACCGTTTGCGCCATTGGCCAGAGATGGATTGCGCAGCGCCAGCAGGTTCTGCTGGTTGAACGCTTCGTCGCTCTGCATATCAGTGATGGTCGGTGGCAAGTTCGCTGTTGTCGGCAGGATCAGTAGATCATCTCCAAGCTCTGCCGCAAATGCGTTGGAAAATGCAACTTGTTGGTTAAGCGTCTGGCGATAATCAACGGCCGAAATTTCGTTTGCCCGTGTCATGCGTGAGTGGACGCGTGGGTCAAAATCTTCAGCGTTGTTCTGGAAGTATGTCTCGTAATGAGCTCGAGATTCCACAGATGTCAGATGCCAGGGTGCGATCTTTTTGAAGAGTTCCAGGCTATCAAGCGGGCGTTCGACAATTCGCCATCCTAAACGCGTCAACTTTCCACACAGGGCTTCGAACCCTTCGGCAATTGCAGGATCCAGTTCGTTGAAGCCGAAATTCCGGCCGATCACAAGCTGGCGTTTGGCCGGTGTTACGGGTATGTCGGGAAGGCCAGCCATGACCCTCCAGGCCAGTTCACATGCCTCCAGGGAGGTTGCCATCGGACCGAAACTGTCGAGCGTGTCTGATAATGGCTTGCCGCCTTCCATCGAGACCGTAGCCTGGCTAGGTTTAAAGCCGACAATGCCGCAAAAGGCAGCCGGAATGCGCAGAGAACCGCCGGTGTCACTGCCGATGGCAATGTCGCAGAGGCCAAGCGCAACAGACACCGCCCCGCCACTGGTCGAGCCCCCGGGAAGGCAACCTTTGAAGATCGGGTTTTCCGGTGTGCCAAAATGCGGGTTCAGGCCCAGTCCAGAGTAGGCGAACTCAGACATGTTGGTCAGGCCGACAAATGTTGCCCCAGCGTCCGCCAATTTTGCAATACAGGGAGCGTCGCTGCTGGCTGCAGGTTCGACCTGAAGAACCTTCGTTCCAGCGGTCGTGACTTTTCCTTCAACGTCGAAGAGCGCTTTAACGCTGACCAAAGCGCCCGCCAGCGGAGAGCCTTTATGATGAGTGGCACTGGCTGCCATCTTTCTGGCGCGGTCCGGCAAGGTCTTGGTGAAGACGCTTTTGGCGGCAACATCGTTGTCAGCCCTTTTGAGAGCGGCTTCCACACGCTCTGAGGCTGTGTCAGGTGACCAAGTGAAACGCGGCATGTTCGTCATGGCAAGGCTCTATGTTGTCTTGGCAATTTTGCGAGTGCTATCAGGCAATCGCTTTTAGCACGGCCGTTCCGTATGACCACTCGATTGTGCGTTTCATGACCGCGTCATGCAGGCTCATTTTGAAGTCTGCGCCGGGACGCACACCGCCGATGGCTGGCAAGGTGCCGCATAACATGGCCGTGTCATTCTCAAACGTGGTGCCGTCCATCAGGCTAGCCAACGGCAGAATGCTGGCCAGTGTGCCTTTTTGATAGGATGCCCATTCGTCATTTTCCTTGATCCAGGAGCAGAGCTCCAGCTGGTCAAGATGATCGACCACCTCGTCGTAGCGCCACAGGGTGTTCGCGACCGGCTTTTCGCAGATCTGCTTGGAATGGGCGACGGAATAGGTTTCCAGCGCCCGGTCAGTCTGATCCGAGGCAAGGCCAAGCCAGATTGTGCCGTCGATCTTCGCCAGGAACGGCTCGGCCTCACCGGAGGTCTCGCCGCCAAGAACCTGAATAGCATTTTCCTGCGTCAACAAAGCCGGGGCGCATTGATAGTAGAGCGGTACCGTGGAAGGAGCAGGAACGCCGATGGCAGCCAGTTCATCAATGTGGTGCTGAACTGCGGCGCGATCGCGCCCGGTCCAGCCTGCAACAATGAGACGTGTCGGTGTGAAGTCCACAGGGCCGGCTGATGTTTCAAATTTCATGTGTCTTGATACCAATTAGAGCGTGGACGGAAGGAATAGAGCGATCTGCGGTGCCAGGATCAGCAGGCCAACCATCAAAAGCATTGTCAGGGCATAAGGAATGCAGCCAAGCATGACGTCTGAGAAGCTGCCGCCTTTTCGTGCGGCTTGCACGACGTAGAGATTGAGGCCCACAGGCGGGGTGATCAAAGCCATCTCGACTAGGATAATCATCAGGATCCCGAACCAGATCTTGTCATAGCCAAGCTGAACTATGATCGGCACGACGATGGGGATGGTCGCGACCATCAGGGACAGGGTTTCGATGAAGAAGCCCAGCACGATGTAGATCAGGACAATGACCAGAAGTGTGGCGAGCGGACCCATGCCAAGACCGGACAGAAGGTTCTGCAATGTCCGGCTGACGCCAGCTGCCGTCAGGACGAAGTTCAGAATATATGCGCCAATCACGACCAACATGATCATGGAGGAGGTCTTGACGGCACCGCGCAGCGCTGAGGCCAGAATGGGCCAATTCAAGGCCTTCTGCTGAGCTGCAATGCAAAGGGATATCAATACGCCGACAGCCGCTGCTTCCGTTGGAGTTGCCCAACCGGCATAGATCGAGCCGACGATGGCCCCGAATAGACCCAATATGGGCAGAAGATCCGCAAGGGCGTTGAGTTTTGCTGTCAATGAGCTGCTGCGCTTTGGTCCGCCCAGCTTTGGCCAGAACACGCAAATAACAACTGTGACGGCCATGAACATGAGTGCAAGCATGAGGCCGGGAATAAGACCGGCCAGGAAAAGCTGCGGGATCGAGCTCTCCGTCAAAAAGCCATAGACAATCAGATTGATGGACGGCGGGATCATGATCCCCAAAGTGCCTCCGGCAGCAATCGCGCCAGAGAAAAGCTTCTCATCGTAGCCGAGTTCTTTTGCCTGGGGCATTGCAACCGTCGCAACTGTTGCCGCCGTTGCAACCGATGACCCTGAGGTGGCAGAGAACATGGTCGATGTTGCTATATTGGCATGGATCAGACCGCCGGGCAGCCAGGAGACCCATTTGTCGAGGGCAGCATATGTGCGCCCTGCAATGCCGCAGCGAACCAGTATTTCGCCGAGCAGGACGAACAGCGGAATGGTGATCAAGGTTGCACTGGAGGAGGAGGTCCAGACCACTTGACCAAGGCCACGCATGAGCGGGAAGGGGCTAAAGAACAGGTCCAGTCCGAATGCCAGCAGAAACAGGACAACGCCCACCGGAATGGACAGAGTGAGAAGACCCAGAAGGCCAAGAGATGTAAAAGAAATCATACTTCTGCCTTCGTGCCAGCCGTGGCTTCAACGCTTGAAAGATCGCCACGGATGAGGCTCTGCATGGCATGGATGAGCAATAGACATGCACTGATCGCGAACCAGGACCAGCCAGCCCACCACAGAGATTGCGGAATCCACAGCGGGGTTTCCAGCGGCGTGTTGGCCAGTGCCCCTGTCGAAAGGGTCTTTGACAAAACACTCCAGCCGCGCCATGCGACATAGACAGCCATGAAGGCCATGCTGGCGATGGCGATGACATCCAGAATGCTTCGCCCGAGGGGCACCATCTGATTGCGCAGAAGATCAATGCGGACATGCGCCCGCTCTGTCAGGGCGTAACTGACGCCCCAACTTGTTGTGACAGCCATGACGTAGCCGGAGATCTCATCGACCCCGCCCACCGACACTGCAAACCGCCGGATAACAATTTCCGATAGCGTGAATGCCACGCAGGCAAGGAGTGCCAAACCGACTGCAATTGCCAGGTGATCGTTAAGGCGGCGCAGATTTGCGATGAGCGAAGTCATTTTGATCTCAGGCTCCGGTGTTACTTGATTTCGACGCCGGTCACTTTACCAACCGTATCGCTCCAGCGCTTGCCCCAATCGCCACCGGCACGTTCTGACCACTCAGGCAGAACCTGTGTCAGAAGAACCTCTTTGGCTTTTGCTGTGTCAGCTTCGCTGGCTTCCACAAGGATCAGGTTCCGTGCGTCGCCGTAGCTGCATTCGCCATTTCCAGTGAGACAGGCAATGTCATTTTCCAGCGCGCTCTGAGCTGTTTCCCAGGCTGGAGCTTCCAGCTTGTCGTGAACGCCGGTTTCCAAAATTTTCTGCTCTTCAGCGCTCAAGGAGTTCCACTTGTCCAGATTGATGGCTGTGACAACTGGGTCCCAGCCACCAAGTGGCAATGTGAGCAGATGGGTTGTGACTTCCCACCACCCTGCATTGTAGCCTGAGCCAGCACCGGTGACTGCGCAATCGACAACGCCGCGCTGCAGCGCTCCTGGAACTTCACCGAAGCTAATGTTGACGCCTTCAGCGCCAAGAGCTTCAAGAAGCTTGGCGGTCATGCGTCCGGACGCGCGAATTTTCTTGCCCTTCAGATCGTCAAGGGAGGTGATTTCCGCGTTACAGAAAACGATCTGTGGCGGGTAGGGGGCAATGCCCAGAACCTTGGCATTGAAAACGGTTTTGAATATATCATCGACCATCGGCCGCGCAGCTTCCACGGCCTTGTGCGCGGTTTCTGCATCTGTTGCGATCAACGGCACGTCCAGGCCTTCAAGAGCTGCACTGTCGGAGACAGCATAGTCGCCCACGGTCATGCCGACATCAAAGACGCCTTGGCTGAGCATCCGGAACACATCGCCGCCGCCGATGCCCATCTGGTCATGGGTGGTCAGGGTTGCGGTCATGTCGCCGCCGGAGATTTCAGGCAGTGTCTCGTTCCAGAAGGGCGCTTCATACTGCTTGTGAAGCGGTAGGCCGCTCCAGCTGCCAACGACGGACAGTTCCACAGCCTGCGCGGATGACGCCGCCGCGAAAGCCGCGAGCGAGAGTGTGGTCAGAGCAATGTATTTTTTCATGTCAGTCTCCAGTCGAGGAAGGTTGAGCCCTTATTTGGGGTCTTGGTATGGGAAAATCGGCGCTGTGGTCTCAGCGACTTGGGTGATCAGCATGGCACCGGGTGAATGGGTGATGGCGATGACGGGCCTCGCCTCCATGATGGCCACTTGAGGGGTGACGCCGCAGGCCCAGAAAACCGGTACTTCGTCGTCCTTGATGGCCACCGGATCACCCCATTGTGGTGTCGTGATGTCGTAAATTCCGATGCTGGCCGGATCGCCAATATGGATTGGTGTTCCGTGTGCCAGCGGATAGGCGCCGCAGATGTCACGGGCCTCATCAACGCGGGCAATTGGCAGTGGACGCATGGACACCACCGTGTCGCCCTTGAAGCAGCGGCTCGGCGTGGTCTGGATGGAGGAGCGGTACATTGGGACCGTGATGTTTTGCTCTATGTGGCGCAATGTGAAACCTGCTTTCAGCAAGGCGGTCTCAAAAGTGAAGGAACAACCGATTGCAAAGGCGACAAAATCGTCCTGCCAGATTGGCGTCAAATCGGTGATCTGTTCGGCAAGAACGCCGTTGCGATAGACGTTGTAGTTCGGTGCGTCAGTGCGGATGTCGACATCCTGGCCTAATCTGGCGATATGCGGGTCGCCCGGCGCAGAATAGCCTGCCAGGGGGCAAGATTTGGGATTTGCCTTGCAGTAGCTCAAGAAATCATCGGCGAGGTCTTTAGGAAGAATGGCAAGGTTGCATTGAAGCAATCCCTGGGCAAGGCCGGCCGTATGGCCAAAGTAGCCTCCGGAGCGGATCGTTTGGCGCACGGTCTCACTGTCCAAATTGCATAGGTCCGGAAACTTCATCGCGCCCTCTTGCTCGGTTTAATTTGCAATTCCCAAAAGCTGAGGCAGTGGCTATATAAAGTCAAATCGCGTTTTTATGGTAATTGTGATCTAAAAAACTGATCACCTTTGAAGTGGAATGGGCTATTGACACTTGAACAACTCAGAACATTTTTGTGGGTTGCCCGGCTTGGCGGACTTCGCAAGGCCGCAGAGCAGATGCATGTCTCTCAGCCCGCTGTTTCAAGCCGGATTTCTGCGTTGGAAAGCTATCTCGGCACTCAGTTGTTTCTGCGGTCCCCGACCGGTGTCTCCTTGACGCGTCAGGGCGTTTTGCTACGCACTCATGCCGAGCAGATCGCAGGAATTGTTGAGCGGATCAAAGGGGATGTCATGTCGGAGGATGCTGTTAGCACTTTGCTGCGTCTGGGCGTTGCGGAGACTGTGGCGCAAACTTGGTTGCCGGATTTCCTAAGCCACCTGCACAGTGTTTATCCGAAACTTCGGATTGAAGTGTCAGTCGACATTTCGGTCCATCTTCGGGAGCTGCTACTGGACAGGTCTCTGGATCTGGCCATTCTGATGGGTCCGATCTCTGAATTCAGCGTTGATAATGTTGAATTGCCGCCGTTTGAGCTGAACTGGTACCGGCCCATCGATCTGCCAGATCCCGATTTGTCAACAACTCCTGTGATCACCTATCAACGGAACTCGCGGCCTCATCGGGAACTGACAAGGGAGCTGGAGGTGCGTTATGGCAGCACAGCCCAGGTTTTTCCGACCAATTCCTTGTCAACCGGATTTGAAATGGTGGCCTCCGGGATTGGAGTTGGCATATTGCCAGGAGCGCTTGGAACACGTTTGGTCGAGGAAAACAGGATCGCGAGTTTCGATCCTGGGTGGAACCCGAGCCCGTTGAGGTTCACAGCATCCTTCATAGGCGACCCACGCAACGAGCTGATCGCTCAGGCCGCTCAATTGGCAGGCAAGATTGCCAGCGAACACAGCGCTGGTTTGTAAGTGAGTTTTTGAGGTTAAAAAGCCAAATCCGTTCTCAAGACTTCACTTTGAGTTTTCCGGCGTCTTTCGGGGTGTCGGCGTCTGGGGTCCAGGAAATGCGGACGTCCAACCGGCAGCGACCTTCGTCTTTGGTCGCTGTCACTTTCAAATTCAGTAGATCTTTGGGCTCCAGCGTGATTTCGCCGGTTTCATCGCTGAAATGCAGTTCTCCCTTGGCAATGCCCCGATTGATTGCGGTCAAAAGGCTCTGTATCGTTTTGCGGTCCTGAAGGGATTCATGCTTGAAGCGATCCTTGCGGTCCATCATGTCAGCTGGCCTCTTTCTTCCAGATGTATGTTTCTTGGCCGTCGCGGCTGCTTCAGGTGCAAACGTGGAGTGAAGACTTTGGCATGGGGAAAATCCCTGCTGATGCCAACGATCTCACCGTCCGGGAATATCAGTGTCGCGCCTGAGCCAATTCCGTCAAGGCCTTCGAGCTGGCGCGAATTGCGATCCAGCGTCACGTCTGCCTCCAAGTGCAGCAAGCCTTTGATTGTCTTCAGTCGCTGTCCCTTGTGGCGGTTGATGTGACCCTGAATGACAATCTTGATGCCTGCCTGATGCAGATCTTCAACGCCTGAGCGGGTCAGCTTCTTGTCGACGGATCGGTATTTGGTGCGCATCATGTTGGCAACATTGCCGGAATAGAACGTAAACGGATCGTGACGCGCTTGTTCGCGGAACAGTTTGTTGAGGCGCCCGGGGCCTTTGTTTGAAATCTCCGATGACATTTGATCGTCCATGCCTGCGTGAACGAACAGCAGGGAACCTGATTTATGCACGGCCTTCATCTTGCCGTAGAACCAAGCGTATTGGCCATCGGGCCGAAGAAACAGATCCCGACATTTCAGGGCTGCGCAATAGAGCATTTGCAGGTCCATGCCAGCTGCCAGACTGGCGTCTTCAAAGGTGATGATCTTTTTGGTGAGGCGATTAACCTCTTTTGCGATGGCAGATGAACTTAAATGTGTTGCAGCAGCCTCCGGGAAGGTCGTGGTCCAGTCCTGGCTTGGAAAGATCAGCTCTCTGCAGGCCTTGAGATCCGGTGCATTATCCAGATCAGCCTTTGGGTCAACATAGCGGTCATAGACCTCCCGCAGCAGCGGCAGAACTTTTTTGCCCATCCGGATGAACATATGTTCGCTCAAGGGCGTGCGCGGCCCCAACAAAGCCCGAACTCCCAAAAGCAGGCGTAAATCGTGATTGCCCGCCAGCAGTTTGACCCGCGCACTCGTGTCTCTCAACGCCTTGATGGCATCAAGCAGGTCCAGGTTGCTTGGCCCCTTGTCGAGGCAGTCGCCGCCGATGATGATGGTGCAGGACGTACCGAACCGGGTGAGTTTGAAGTTATTTGAGAAGTCTTCAGCGCGTTGAATGACACCGGCAGAAGCCAATGATCGAAGAAACCCCTCAGCATCTGCATGAAGGTCCGAGACGAAGACAATTGGCCTCTTTGGCCATTTCCATCGGCCGTAACCGGCTGTGGCAGTCAGGTTTTGCAAAATGTCATCGGCTTGGTTGGCATCTGCGGCGCCTGACGTCTCGATGTCAAAGGGCCAGGGCACACATGTCTTCGGCATGCCTGGTGTTGGAACTGCCGCACCAAAAATCTCCGGCATAAAAGTCTGTTCGAAATTCGAAACCAGGGTCATATCTCTATCGGCTTTCGGTCAATCAGATCGCGGTCAATCAGCGGGCGTTTCATTTTGGCGGCGGGATTTCCAGTCGCCGCCGATATGCGTCCAGGTTTCATCAGGGTGATGCTCAAGAACAATTGGACGTGCGTGATGCATGCTCAGGCGGTCAATGTCGTCATAATCGAGAACGCCCAAAACATGGGCTGCATGGCGGAAAGACGCCCCATGGCCGACAAACAGCAAGGCCTGTGTCTGCTCTGATGCAGGCAAGGTTGTCATATGCGCGGTGAGATAGGCTGCGACTCTCTTTCCCGCCTCCATCAGGCTTTCGGCACCTTGCATTGGCAGTTTGAAGTGGCTGTTGGATTTCCAACCTTCTGGTAGGGCATCGTGGCGAGGGTCATTGGCGATGACCTGTTCGATGTCATCCGTTGTCAAGTTGGCAAGTGCGCCGACGCTGCGTTCGGCCAGGGCTTCATCCTCAATCAGCTCACAGGATATCCCGCAGTTTTCCACAAGGCTGTCCACAATGCCTCTGGCGGTTTGCCAGGCCCGCAATTGCCGTGAGCAATGCACTGTCGGTGACAGGTGCCAGTCATTCGATTTCAGCGTCTTGGCAATATCCTGCCCTGCAGCTTTCGCCTGTTCATGACCCTTGGCGGTCAACGCAAAGGGCTGCAGTGCGCTTGGTGCGCCAATTCGTTGCGCATAATCGCCATGGCGGATCAAAAAGGCCAACTTCCGGGTCATGAGGCAAGGCCCAAAAGATCCGCCCCGATGGCATAAAGAGCATCGAAATCAATCCGTCCGGAGACTTCCTGCACGCGAACACCGGATAAGGCGGTCAGATAAGATGCCGGATCAAGTGCAGTTCTGTCCTGCCAGAATGTTCCGTCCTGGCGTTGGAAAAACGGGCCGGGGCTTTTCATGATGGCTGACAACAGGTCCGGCCGATCGGCAATCGCAACATCAGATACTTTGGTAGATTGATCTGAGTGCCGCGACCAGTTCAGCACCCAGAAATCTGTCAACGGGCCATGATGTTGGATCCGGCCTTCACCGAAGACATCGTCGATCATCACGTCGTATTTGTCTTCCAGCGTCCAGATTTCATCTGAAGACAAAGACTTGAGTTTCGCCTTGCGGTCCACAGGCAGTATGCCCTGGAGGCGCGGATTGTTCAAAATGGTGCCCGGGTTGATCCGGGGCAACTTGGGAATGCCCAGCGCACGGGGTTGGGCAGTGGTGTTCTCGATCAGAAGCCGGTCGTTGGTGACATAGCACACAGCCTCCAGATCCATCAGCCGCAACATGGTTGTGGACTTACCTCCGCCGGATAGACCCGCGATAGCAAGCGTTTTGTGACCAGTCGTGACAGCAGCTGCATGGCCCAGAACCCAGCCCTCCCGAATGTAATGGGACAGGATCTGGGTGTTGATGAAGTTGATGATCTGATTGGGGTTCTCAAGGCACGGCCCGAAAGCAATATTCCAGGGCGCTGACTGCAGGAATGTCATGCCGGTGCGGACCTTGTGAACCAGGCGGGCATCGGTCAGATCAAAGATCGCATCCTTGCGTCCGGTCTTGCCAGCCTCACGGCTCCAATCGGACCAAGCGAGAGTATTTGGCAAAGTCTGACCTTCAAGCACATGCACAGTGATCGAGGGCGCGCGGGCAGGCACCAGAATATGCCTAAAATAACGCGTCAGCTCTGCATGCAAGTCGCCAGCCGCGCCGCAGATGGCGATCACGATTTCGCCGACTTCTATGTGAAGCGCCGCGCTGGCCCTGCAAACTTGATCTGGCTGCAAGTGGTCGATGATGTTTTGCAGGTCCGGCTGGGTCACGAAATGGGGCATTGCGAGCGTCATGATGTCACCTTGCTGATGGCGTGATCTGCATAAAGCCCGGCAACTTCCAGCCCTGCTCCCTCAAGTGCGCCTTTAAAGCCTCCAAATGCGGAGACCTCGAAGACAATCGGCCCATCCGGGGTCAGGGCGACATCGACTGTCGTAAAGTCCAGTCCGAATGGGGCTTGCGCGCGCTGTGCCAGATCAATCAGCTCTGCGGTGGGTTCAAACGGTGCATATTTTCCGCCGCTTTCAATGGTCGTGTTCCAGGACTGGGATTGGGACACGCGGGCATAGGTGCCAAGGTAGTTGCCCGCCAGAAAGACCATGCCGAGATCCTGACCGGACAGATCCATTTTCTTCTGCAGGTACATCACCGGGTTCAGCACGGTAAAATCTTCGATACCCTTGCGCAGGTTGGCATCGCTGGTCGTTGCCTCCAGCACGCACATGCCACGCGCCTTGGTGGAAAACAACGGTTTGAACACCGCACTGCCGAAGCGTTTCACAGCCTCAAATGCAGCGTCATGATCTTCTGTCACACAGGTTGGCGGCATCGGTATGCCAGCGTTTGACAGGGTGATGGTGCAGCTCAGTCGATCAACGAGCCGGATGATATTCTCAGCGCCGCTGAACACCTGAACGCCTTCCGCTTCCGCAACCCGCAGCATTTCGAGGCGGTCGAGCGTATGCGGGCTGTATTCAGCGCTGATCTTCTTGACGATCAGACCATCCAGTTCGCACAGATTCACGCCTTTGTGCCAGAGGGCGCGGTCCGTGAGGTCGAGACAGACATCTGCCATATCAATGATGTAGCGAAAACCGGTTCTGGCTTCCAGTGCATCTGCGAGGGTCTCCGTGGACCATTTGCCGGGAATGCCGACAACGCCGATTTTCGGTTCAGTCAACGAAGATCTCCTTCACGGGCAGTTTGAATTTGTGTTCCTGGCCCGGTTTACAGGCGAGCGCACGCTCGATCAGGAACCGGGATCGCAGGAACATTTTGCGGGCATGAGATTTGTCGAAGATGAACCGGGTTGAGCTTGCGAACGACCGTGCAAGTCCAAGCGACATCCTGTAATCGAAGGTGGTGTCTTGCTGTTTGCGGGCGAAACTGCGGGCGATTTTGTAAAACTCTCCAGACATGGTCATGATCTTCTTTCGGACCGGTGCGTCGAGCACCTGCAGCCGGTAGTTGGACACCATGAAGACCGAGATATCCTGCACATAGTCCATATAGCGGGATCGGTGCAGGTCGATGAAATTAATGCGGTTTTCGCCCGGATCATAAATGATGTTGTCGACGTTGAAATCGCCGTGGATATAGACGGAAAACTGGGCGGCGACGGTTGGCTCGCGGATAGCGGCCTGTTCTATCAATTCGGCGAAGGGCGGAATGGTGATCCCCGCCAGGGTGCTGCGTATGTCGCGAAACTCAGGATGGACCCGGTAAACATCATCAAGGCGCTTGGCGAGCTGTTGCATGCTGCCCATTTCTGCAGGCTCGACAGTTTTCGTCTGTCGCCAGACATCCTTGAGCGTTTTGCCAAGCTGCTTAAGCGCTTGGTCGCATAAAGCATCATCTTCATTCAAAACGATATTTTCAAAGGTCAATCCGGGCAGATGCTCGATCAGCATTGCAGCCGACCGATTGCGTTTTTCATAGGACAGGATTTTCGGCGCAAGACCCGGGTAAATAGAATGCCAGCTGTTCACCCCCTCGCGTTCGCCTTTGACCTTGCTCTTCTCACCATCCTTTAACACGGCGGTGAGGCCCTGAGGACCGCAATTGCTGATGGCCGAGATGGAGCTGCCGGATCTGGTTTCAGCGATAGATTCTATGTGAACGCCATTTCCCTCACCCTCAAGGTCGGACATCAGGCCTTGAAGTGCGAAATAACGTTCGAAATTGACGGCCTGGCCTATGTTGGCCGAGATCAGTGCTTCGCTGATGGTCTGGAGCGAGGTGCCCATGCGCTGAATTTCATTGGCAATCAGAAGGCTGTGAGCCAAGTCTTCCGTGCGCTTTGAGACCCGCATTTCCGCCGCATAGAGTTTGAACAGCTTCTTGTAGTCAGCGTGGATCTTGCGATTAAGCTGTCCGATTTCAACGGCCTGTGCGCTGTCGCCACTTAAAAAGGCGGGTTCGATTTTCTGAATACCCGCCCGCACACGAGCAATGATGGCCGGGTATCTTTCCGGCATCAGCATGTCGAACTGCTCCATGCTCTCTGCATGTGCGATACACTGGCGAGCGAGGCTTGCGAGTTGCTGCAAGTCTGTTGCGATGAACTCCAGACTGCGTAAGGCAATGTAATCACGACTGGAGCTTTTCTTGCCGACAAGTCGTGTGGCGCAGGCGCTGTGGATTCTTGATTTCAGATTGAGAGCATACCCGGCGCGGTCCAGAATGCGACGGGCAGTGGCGACAGTGGGGACCTTGAAGAAGGCTTCAAGATTGCCAAGCTGACCATCTATTTCCGCGCTTAGGAAATGGAGATTTTCCTGAATGGATTTTGGCAGGCGCGTCATGCATGGTTCCGTTGCGGGTTCGAAAGCTCCGAGTATCTACTGTTCTCGACAGTTTTGTGACAGTTTGTCGGCACTGCGTCGGATGATGAGGCCTTTGCTGTTTTCCTTGCTGATTGCTGGAGACTTTCAACATTGCTCATACCGGCGATTCGTCATTGAAGCTATTTTGCCTCATCCTGAATAGTATTGAGCTGGTAACTGGAGTTTTGCTGCTAAATCCACCGATGTTTGGAAAACGCTTTGCATAAGGATAAGACAAAGTGGCAGGAACCAATGATACTGAAGCCATGGGGAAGCATTGTCTTGATAATGACAAGGCAATCTTGCATTTGAAGACAAAAGAACTGTTCTGTGTTTCGACCCGCTTTTGAACTTTATTCAGCGTCTATTGCGAGATCATGACCAAGTGCCCGATATCACGATTTCCAGAAGTGTTACCTTTCCTGATGCTCTTCGTGTCGGTCGATATAAACGCAATCCAGGTCTTGGCCCGAGATTGCTTTTCTTCAGTGGCGGTACAGCGCTGAATGGAATTGCCAATGCACTGAAGGCTTACACTCACAATTCGGTTCATCTGGTCACACCGTTCGATTCAGGCGGCAGCTCTCAAGCATTGCGGCAGGCGTTCGACATGCCGGCAATCGGTGATTTGCGCAGTCGTCTTATGGCTTTGGCGGATGAAAGTGTTTTGGGTCATCCTGACATTTTTCGTCTCTTCACTCATCGGTTCAAGAAAACTGCGACGAAGAAAGTGCTGACCACGGAGCTGGAGGCCATGGTGGCTGGAACCCATCCGTTGGTGAAGGCGATTGAACGCCCGATGCGCACGCTGATCACCCATCAGTTGGGCGTGTTTCATGAGGCCAAACCGAAGGAGTTTGATCTACGCGGTGCCAGCATCGGCAATTTGATTCTGGCGGGTGGTTATCTAAACCAGAATGAGGAGCTGGAGCCGATCATCTTCCTTGTCTCCAAACTCGTTGGTGTTCAGGGCATTGTCCGCTCCATCGTGGCTGAAAATCTGCATCTGGGTGTTGATCTTGAAAACGGCCAGTCGATCATTGGCCAACATCTGTTGACTGGCAAGGAACATGCGCCGATCCCGTCACCCGTCCGTCGTCTGTATCTGAACAGCTCGGCCAGCAAACGGGCTCCGGTGACAGCGAAGCTGAGCAAGCGCAATCGGAAGCTCATCGGGGCCTCCGATCTGATTTGCTATCCTCCCGGCAGCTTCTATTCCAGCCTGCTGGCCAATCTCCTGGCTGATGGTGTTGGCAAGGCTATCGCGAACACAACGGTTCCCAAAGTGTTCGTGCCAAGTCTTGGGGCTGACCCGGAAGCAATTGGCTATAGCGTCCAGCAGCGGATCGAGATCCTGCTTCAGTATCTGAAGAGGGATGCGGGCGAGGATCGCCCGGATTCGCATTTGCTAAATCTGGTTCTGATTGACCGGAGCGCTGGTGAAACCGATGTGAACGAAGCTGACCTCAACTCGCGCGGAATTTCGGTGGCTCGGTTAAATCTGATCAGCCAGACCGCAGACCCCTACTATGACCCGGTTGACGTCTGCGAAGCGCTTCTATCCCTGACGTGAGATGCTCCACAGCAGGACATCAGACATCAATCTGCCAAATGCGCTTGGCATTCTTTGACATGAAAGCCTCACGCTCATCAGCGCTGCAGCCTTCCAGAAGCGCGTAAGTTGTCGCGACCCATGTTTCCAGATTGCCGCCAAGGGTGCAGACTGGACTGTCAGATCCCCACACGACACGCTTCCAACCGAAACTCCCGATCACATGCTCCACATAGGGTCGTATTGTGTCTAGGCCCCAGGTGCCGCCGGTATAGGCGACGAGGCCGGAGATCTTGACGTTGACATTGGAGCGCTTCGATATCTCTGAAATCTCTGTTGCCCAGGCATCAAAGCCGCCGTCTGCAATGTCCGGAACGCCGCAGTGATCAAGCACAAAACTGACCCCGGGCGCAGCATCCGCTAGATCAGCAGCAAGACCAAGCTGTGATGCAAGCACGCAGATGTCGAACGGCAGGTTTGCGGCTTCAAGCGCCCGGATGTTGTCCCTGAACAGGGCTGATTGCGACAGGTCGTCAGGCATTACATGCAAGACCCGGCGCAGTCCTTTGACAACGCTGCGGTCGAGACCTTCCAGATAGTCTTGAAAGCCAGGTTTCTCCGGCCTGCCACTGGCGATGGCCCCTCGGATAAGGCTGTCTTGTGCGGTCATTAATTCTGCGACCATCGTAGTTTCCGCCGGAATTTGCGCTGGTGCGACGTCCACTTCCATATGCAGGGTTGCCGAGATTCCCACTCTGCGAGCGACTTGGTGGTAGGCTTGGTAGGTCCAGTCCTGGTTGAGCGGTGGGACGTCAGACAGCCATGGGTACTCAAGCCGGTTTCTGTCGATCAGGTGTAAATGTGTATCGATCAGCATTTCGGTGTCTCCCGGGTGGTCTGGCCAGATAAGCGACCAAGCAGTGCGACTTGTAATTTGAGGGGAGTTGAACTTGACACTCATTGACTGTCAAGTTTAGATATAAAAGTTCGTTCCGAATATAAAATTCAAAGATCGGTGAGAAAGCTTGCCACATCGGATTCCAGCGGAGCGGGCGACGCAAATTGGGAGGAAAATCATGAAACATCTTGCTCACGGCGCCTCTGCGCTGGTGCTCGGCCTTGTCTGCGCTTCGACAGCGATGGCAGGCGAGTTCGACGGCGTCACCCTTGAAGCAAAGCTGATCGGTGGCCAGCAGTACGAAGCACTTTATGCGCGCATTCCTGAATGGGAAAAAGCGACGGGTGCAAAAGTCAGCATCATCTCCAAAAAGAACCACTTTGAGCTCGACAAGGAATTCAAATCCGATGTCGCAGCTGGCACGACAGGATGGTGCGTGGGCTCGAACCATTCGTCTTTCGCCTCTCAGTATCCGACGCTTTACACGGATCTGAACGGCTTGGTGCCTGCAGAAGATATCGCCGGTTTCGTTGGGGCAAACCTTAAGGCTGCAACCCTCAATGGCAAGCTTGTGATGTTGCCACGCGCGCAATTCGATGTGTCGGCGCTGTATTATCAAAAAGATCTTTATGAGAATGAAGAGAACAAGACCAAGTTCAAGGCCGAATACGGCTATGATCTGGCGGTTCCTGAAACCTGGCAGCAGGTCACTGATCAGGCTACATTCTTTGCTGATCCACCCAACTTCTACGGCACTCAATATGCCGGTAAGGACGAAGCCATCGTTGGCCGTTATTATGAGATGGTGGTGGCTGAAGGCGGCAAGTTGTTCAATGATGATTTCTCGCCAGCCTTCAATTCCGAAGAAGGCGTTCGGGCGCTGAACTGGTTCGTCAATCTCTACAAGGCAGGCGCTGTTCCGGCAGGCACAACCAACTACCTTTGGGATGATTTGGGCAACGGCTTTGCCTCCGGCACAGTCGCACTCAATCTGGATTGGCCGGGCTGGGCCGGGTTCTTCAATGATCCATCTGCTTCCAAGGTTGCTGGAAATGTCGGCGTAGCACCGGCTCCAAAAGGCTCTTCTGGCGCACGTACCGGCTGGTCCGGGTTCCACGGTTTCTCGGTGACTGAAGATTGCGCCAACAAGGAAGCAGCAGCATCGCTGGTGAACTTCCTGACCAATGAAGACAGCCAGAAGCTGGAAAGCTCTGCTGGTCCATTGCCGACCCGCACGGCGGTCTGGGACTATGTCTCCGAACAGGCCAAGGGCGATCCTTACCGCGCTGAAGTTCTCGCCGCGTTCAAGGAAACAGCTGCAACTGCTTTCGCCGTGCCAGCAACGCCTTACTGGATAGAAGCGACGAACCTGATCTATCCAGAGCTTCAGGCAGCCATTCTTGGTGACAAGACGGCTGAGGAAGCGCTTGCCGATGCATCGGACGAAGTTGACGAAATGATGCAGGAAAACGGGGTCTACTAAGCCTCGGTCTTTCTTCTCAAGTTCGGAGCGGCGCACGCGCCGCTCCGGCACCCAAACGCCTATCGAAAGTTCATTATGCGCCGTATCAAACTGCCACCCTGGCTGGTTTTGCTCCTGCCGGCGATTATCGTCTTGATGGCGGTGGTCTTGCTGCCCCTGATCCTGTCGCTGTATTCGAGTTTTACAGCCTACCGATTGACCCGGCCTGACAGCCTGTATCGCTGGGTTGGCACCTATAATTATGAAAAGGCGCTGACCGACGCGAAGTTCTGGGCTGCTTTCGGCCGTACGGTTCTGTTGCTCACCATCGCGCTGAATACGGAAATGCTGCTCGGCCTGGGTCTGGCGCTTTTGGTTTCCAAGGTGACACGTGGTCAACGAACCCTTCGCACCATGATGATGTTCCCAATGATGTTCTCGCCGATCCTGGTCGGCTTCCAGTTCAAGTTCATCTTCAACGACAATGTAGGGCTGGTGAACAATGCGTTGCAAAGTCTCGGTTTGACGGAACAAGCCATTCCCTGGCTTGTCGATGGCAAGCTGGCGATGTTCTCGATCATCTTTGCCGAAGTATGGACCTCGACCAGTGTCTTCGCAATTCTGATCCTGGCCGGGCTATACGCTATTCCCAAGGATCCCCTGGAGGCCGCAAAAGTTGACGGCTGTACCAGCTGGCAGACGTTCCGGCACATCACATTGCCTTTCATCATGCCTTTCATCTATATCGCCATGGCGATCCGGTCGCTTGATGTGGCCCGAGCCTATGACATCGTACAGATCATGACCAATGGTGGACCGGCGCGCCGGACCGAGCTGATCTGGACGCTGATCGGCCGAACGGGCTACGTCGATGCCAAGATGGGTTACGCCAATGCCATGGGCTACACGTCCATTTTCCTGGCTATCTTCTTCACAGTCTATTTCTTCCGCAAGCTGACCACAGCGCGCAACGAACTCGGCATGGGAGGCTGATCATGGATGAGAACCGCTCCCACCGTCTGCAGGCGAACGCACTTAAAATCGCCCATCTTCTGACGCTCTTCGTTGCAATGATGATCATCTGCACACCGGGCCTCTGGATTGTCCTCAACTCCTTCCGTCCGACCGTCGAGATCATGGCCAAACCGCCAGTCTGGATCCCCAACGAATTGAATCTTGATCACTACAGGGCCATGTTCGGCGGGATTGGCGAGGGCGGTGTTCCGGTGCTGACTTACTTCCGAAATTCCTTGATCATTTCCGTGACGTCCACGATCATCGCTCTGCTGGTCGGGATGGCCGGTGGCTATGCCTTCGCGCGCTACCGGTTCCGGGGTAAGTCGGCCATCTTCATCGGCCTTATGGTGACGCGGGCTGTGCCTGGTGTAGCGCTGTCTCTGCCGTTGTTTATTGTTTATGCCCGGATCGGCATCATCGACACGCATTTTGGCATGATCATCACCTATGTGGCGATGAATGTGCCTTTCACTGTCTGGCTGATTGACGGTTTCTTCCGGCAAGTGCCCAAGGAGCTGGCGGAAGCTGCCGAAATTGACGGCTGCACCCGCTGGCAGGCTTTCTGGAAGGTTGAGTTTCCGGTCGCCAAGGCAGGCATTGCCAGCGCCGGAATCTTCGCCTTCCTGACCTCCTGGAATGAATATGCGCTTGCCTCGCAACTGACACGGTCGGTGACATCGAAAACCATGCCCGTGGGCCTGCTCGATTTCACTTCCGAATTCACTTTGAACTGGGGTGGCATGTGCGCCCTGGCCGTTCTCATGATCATTCCCGCGCTGATCCTGACCTTCCTGGTCCAGAAGCATCTGATCGCTGGTCTGACCTTTGGCGGCGTAAAGGGATAGAATAATGGCTGAAGTTCACCTCGAAAAAGTCGTCAAGAAATACGGCTCGCTTGAAGTCGTTCACGGCATCGATCTGGATATTGCGCACAATGAATTTGTTGTGCTTGTCGGACCGTCTGGTTGTGGCAAATCAACAACGCTGCGGATGATCGCTGGCCTTGAAGGCATCAGCGGCGGCAACATTTGGATCGGCGACCGCGTGGTCAATGATCTGCCGCCACGGGCGCGCAACATATCCATGGTGTTCCAGAACTATGCGCTGTATCCGCATATGAGCGTGCGGGAGAACCTGGGGTTTTCGCTCAAGATCGCAGGCAAAAGTGCGGCTGAAATTGACGCAGCAGTCGATGAAGCGGCCAACATCCTGTCCTTGACCCCGTTGATGGATCGCAAACCCGGCGCATTGTCTGGCGGTCAGAGACAGCGTGTTGCCATGGGCCGTGCCATCGTGCGCCATCCCGATGTCTTCCTGTTTGATGAGCCGCTGTCCAATCTGGATGCCAAGCTGCGCACACAGATGCGTGTGGAGATCAAGAAGCTTCACCGCAAGATCAAGACGACCATCATCTATGTAACCCATGATCAGGTCGAGGCGATGACGCTGGCTGACCGGATTGTGATCATGCGCAATGGCCACATCGAACAGCAGGGCACGCCGCTGGATGTGTTCACCAATCCGGTCAACACATTCGTTGCAACGTTCATCGGGTCGCCGCCAATGAACCTCATCGACGGGGTGGTCAAGGCAGGGAAGGTGGTGTTCAGCGATGGAACCTCCTTGCCGATACCAACCCGCTATCACGCTGACGAAGGCCAGCGAGTGCAGTTCGGTATCAGGGCTGACAACATCATGCCGGTTGGTCATGCGCTGCCGCCGGAAGACCATATGGCGGAGCTCGACATGACGGTCAGCATTTCAGAGCCGCTTGGTACAGAGACGATCCTGTTCGGTGAGATCTCAGGCACTGAAATTCAGGCCAAGATGTTCAATCCGCGACCAGTGGAAGCTGGTGAAACGATGAAATTTCAAATCACGCTCGACAAGTGTCACCTGTTTGACGCCGAGAGTGGTCGGGCCCTTCGAGATGCATAACCTGAGAGGCTAAGCCATGGCTATGATCGAACATGTGCAGATCTTTATGCTGGACCTGGTGCCCAAGGTTCAAAGAACGGATGCAATTCAGTCGTTCAAGAGCCAGGAAACGCCATTCGTTCGCATTACGGACAGCGATGGCGCCATTGGCACAGGCTACAGCTACACCATTGGTGATGGCGGTCCGGCGATCATGTCGTTGCTGGAGCGCACATTGGTGCCTCAGCTGCTGGGCCGTGAAGCGGACGAGATCGAGGCGATCTGGCGTGATCTTTTGTTCTCCAGCCATGCGACTGCTGTGGGACCGATCATGTCGCTGGCTCTTGCTGCGATAGATACAGCGCTTTGGGATCTGCGCGGCAAGAAGACCGGACTGTCCTTGTCCCGGCTGGCGGGCGGCGCCAAACGCAGCGTACCGCTTTACACCACCGAAGGCGGTTGGCTGCAGATTGAACCTGAGGCCCTTGCCGAGGACGCTTTGGCGGCGCAGGCCAAGGGATTTTCCGGCAGCAAGGTCAAGATCGGCAAGCCGCATCTGGCTGAGGATCGTGCACGCCTTGAGCGCGTGCGAGATGCTGTTGGGCCAAGTTACGAGATCATGACCGATGCCAATCAGTCGATGACGGCGGCCAAGGCTCTACGTTATGCGCCGATGCTGGAAGAGCTGGACATTGCCTGGTTCGAAGAACCGCTGCCAGCTGATGATATTGCCGGACACGCCCGGCTATCCGCCCAGTGCCGGGTTCCTGTCGCTGTTGGGGAAAGCCTCTATTCACCCGGGCAATTTGGGGATTATGTGGCAGCAGGCGCTTGCGGCATTGTTCAGGCAGATGTGGCACGGGTTGGCGGCATCACGCCCTGGCTGAAGGTGGCCCATATGGCCGAGGCGCATAACATCGCCATTTGCCCGCATTTCCTGATGGAGCTGCACGTTAGCCTCGTGTGCGCCGTGCCCAATGCGCCCTGGCTTGAATATATCCCTCAACTCGATGAAATCGCTGGGCCAATGCAAATCGAAAATGGCCATGCCATCGCCTCGGTCGCTCCGGGGCTTGGCATTGAATGGGACGAAGACGCTCTGACGTCGCGCCGTGTCGATGGGCAGTCTGCAACATTCACGAAGGGAGCTATCTGATGGACCGCAAGGCAAGCGTTGTAGGCCTGGATGTGGCGGCAATTGCTGAATACAAGCAGCTGCATGCCGATGTCTGGCCGACTGTGCTGAAGCAGATCTCCAGCTGCAACATCCGCAATTATTCGATTTTCCTGAAAGAGCCGGAAAACCTGCTGTTCTCCTATTTTGAATACCATGGCACCGACTTTCATGCGGACATGGCGAAGATGGCAGCGGACCCGGAGACCCAGCGCTGGTGGGATGTCTGTATGCCCCTGCAGCGTCCGCTCGACACACGTAAGGATGGCGAATGGTGGGCGGAGATGGAAGAGGTGTTTCATCATGAGTGACCAAACCGGCGAGACCGGATTTGACCCGGCAAGCCTGCGTCAGCGCATCACACCACCGTCCAGCTACCGGAGCATCGTCATTTTCGGTGCAGGTTCTATTGTGCCAGATGCCCATCTGCCTGCCTATCGTCAGGCCGGATTTGAGGTTGCCGGCATCTTTGATCCGGATGCGGGTAAGGCGCAGAGGTTGGCCGCAAAATTCGGGACGATGGCTTTCGCCTCGGTTGAGGACGCGGTCGCCGTCGAGGGCGCGATTTTTGACCTGGCCGTGCCACCGGTGGCCATTCCGGGCATTTTGGAAAGCCTGCCAGAAGGGGCAATTGCGCTGATCCAGAAGCCGATGGGCTCAGATCTGTCAGAGGCGAGCCGTATTCTCGACATTTGCGAGGCGCGCAATATCCAGGCGGCAGTCAATTTCCAGCTTCGCTTTGCCCCGATGACGCTTGCGTTGAAAGACGCGATTTCAAAGGGTCTGCTGGGCGAGGTGGTTGATTTTGACGCCTGGCTCGCGCTGGATACGCCCTGGCATC
This sequence comes from Roseibium algae, assembly GCF_037783265.1. Classification (NCBI taxonomy): domain Bacteria; kingdom Pseudomonadati; phylum Pseudomonadota; class Alphaproteobacteria; order Hyphomicrobiales; family Stappiaceae; genus Roseibium; species Roseibium algae. Next base: position 120,221 of record NZ_JBAKIA010000012.1, on the reverse strand, counting down.
TTTGGGAGTTCCTGGCGGATCTGCCAAGGGTCGAGATCCTGTTGCACTCGATCCACTATCTGGACACGGTTCGGGATATTCTGGGTGACCCAAAGGGCGTTCACGCCAAGACATTGGGGCATCCGTCCTCGAAGATCTCCCAGACGCGGACGTCTGCCATTCTGGATTATGGCGATCAGGTGCGTTGCAGCCTTTCAATCAATCACAATCACAGCTTTGGCCGCAAATATCAGGCCTGCGAATTCCGTATCGGTGGCACCGAAGGCGCTGCCTACATGAAACTCGGCGTCAATCTGGATTATCCAAAGGGCGAGCCGGACGAATTGTGGATTTATCCCAAGGGCTGTGATGACTGGGTAGAGGTGCCGCTGATCGGCAACTGGTTCATCGAGGCTTTTGTCGGCCGCATGACACAAGTTCAACGTTTCGCCGCAGGGGAAGACACTTTGCTCGAAGGGGCCGTTGCTGACGCCTGGAACACCATGGCCTTGGTTGAAGCTGCGTACCAAAGCAGTGCATCGCCCGCGACGCCTTTGGCCAAGAGGACTTAAAAGATGCTTGAGCAAACCAAATATTTTGAAGACTACGAAGTGGGCGATGCCCGCAAAACGGTGGGGCGCACCATTACAGAAACGGATTTTGTCGTCCATGCGGGCCATTCAGGTGATTTCTTTCCCCATCATCTGGATGCCGAGTTCTGCAAGACGTTGCCGTTTGGCCAGCGCATTGCCCATGGCACAATGGTCTTCACCATCGGCGTTGGCTTGACGGCAACCATTATCAATCCGGTGGCCTTCTCCTATGGTTATGACCGAATGCGCTTCATCAAGCCTGTGTTCATCAACGACACGATCCGCTCTGCCGTTGAAATCACCGCCAAGGAAGTGATGGAGAAACGTCCGGGCTACGGCCGTGTTCTTGAGCGCTTGACCGTGTTCAACCAGACGGACGAGGTGGTTCTGGTTGCTGATCATATCTATATGGTCGAGATGCGCAGCGAAGGAGCGGTCGCATGAGTGCTGATTTCATTTTGCTGTCAGACAAAGACAATGTGTTGGTCGCCATGCGTCACGTTGGAGCGGGCTCCGCGATCACGGTTGAGCAGGCGGACGTGACGCTCGCCGCGGATATTCCGCTCGCTCACAAGATTGCCCGCCGGGATATTCTGGACGGCGAGATGGTTTTTAAGTACGGCATGCCCATTGGCGCTGCGACATGTGACATCGCGCGCGGCGATCATGTTCATGTTCACAATATCCGCTCGGCCTATACGCCAACCTATTCGCTGCAGGATGCGAACGGCGGCGACCACACGGAAACGGCAAAGGAAGACCCCCAATGACCGAGATCCTTGGATATTTGCGCTCTGACGGGCGCAAGGGCATTCGCAACACGGTGGTCGTGGCCTATCTGGTCGAATGCGCACATTTTGTCGCCTCAAAGATCGTCGCAGGCTTTCCAGATGAAGATGTCCAGTTGATCGGCTTTCCGGGCTGTTTCCCCAATGAATATGCCCAATCGATGATGGAGAAAATCTGCACCCATCCCAATGTCGGTGCGGTTTTGTTTGTCTCGCTTGGCTGTGAGAGTTTCGACAAGGTTCGGGCCACATCGGCTGTTGCCGACACCGATCGACCGGTCAAAACTCTGGTGATCCAGAAAAACGGCGGTACGAAATCCACCGTTCAGGCTGGGCGTGAGTGGGTGCGTGAAGCCTTGGCCGAGGTGCCTGCAGCTAAACGGGTGCCGATGGATGTGTCCGAGCTGATCATTGGCACGATCTGCGGCGGCTCTGATGGCACGTCCGGCATTTCCGGCAATCCGGCGGCAGGCAAGGCGTTTGACTTGCTGGTCGGTGAGGGCGCTGCCTGCATCTTCGAAGAAACCGGCGAACTGATTGGCTGTGAAGAGATCATGGCGAACCGCGCTGCGACACCAGAACTAGCTGATGAACTGCGCGCCTCTGTCGCCAAGGCTGCGCGTTATTATGACACGCTTGGATATGGATCCTTTGCGGCGGGCAATGCCACGGGCGGTCTGTCGACCATCGAGGAAAAATCCCTCGGCGCTTACGTAAAATCCGGCGATAGCCAGATTGTCGGCTTGATCAAGCCGGGCGATGTGCCGCCAACCGGCGGGCTTTATCTTATGGATGTGGTGCCAGACGGCGAAGTCCGCTTCGGCTTTCCGAACATTTCAGACAACGCGGAAATCGTAGAAATGATTGCGTCCGGCGCTCATTTGACACTTTTCGTCACAGGACGGGGATCGGTTGTTGGATCAGCAATCTCACCCGTGATAAAAATCTGCGCGAATCCGGATACTTATCGCAATTTGGCTGAAGATATGGACGTGAATGCTGGTGCCATCATTGAAGGCACGGCCACGCTTCAGCAGATCGGTCAGGAAATCCGTGATCTCGTGGTTGCCGTTGCCGCAGGGCAGCAGACCAAATCGGAAGAACTGGGCCACCGGGAGTTCATCCTGACCTATAAATCGTTTGAGCCAATCGGACCGGCCTGCCTACCTCGCTCGGCGGCTTGAAAATGCCAAGGAAAACAAGATGAAGCGACTTGAAGGAAAAACCGCACTGGTCACAGCTGCGGCACAGGGAATTGGCCAGGCGTCGGCCCTGCGTATGGGCGAAGAAGGCGCGCGGGTCATCGCGACCGACATCAACGCCGACTTGCTCAAGGAACTGGACGGCAAGCCCGGTATTGAAACACGGGTGTTGAATGTGCTCGACAAGGACGCGATTTCCGCCCTTGCCGCCGATCTTGGATCCGTCGACATTTTGTTCAATTGTGCAGGTATCGTTCATGCCGGAACAGTGGCTGATGCATCGGAAGACGAATGGGATTTCGCCTTTGATCTGAACGTCAAAGCCCAGTTCCGCATGATCCGCGCGTTTCTGCCGGGCATGATCGAAGCGGGTAAGGGCTCGATCATCAACATGTCGTCGGTGGCAGGGCCAATCACGGGGCCTGTGAACCGCTGTATCTATTCTGCTTCCAAGGCAGCGGTAGCAGGTCTCACACGTTCAATTGCAGCTGATTATGTCACAAAGGGCATTCGGTGTAATTCCATCTGCCCAGGCACAGTGGAAAGTCCAAGCCTGCATCAGAGGCTGCGCGACACTGGCGATTATGAAGGCGCACTGCAGCAGTTTATTTCGCGCCAGCCTATGGGCCGGATTGGTCGTCCGGAAGAGATCGCTGCTCTGGTCGCATACCTCGCGTCCGACGAAAGCGCCTTCACGACCGGCACAGAACACGTTATCGATGGCGGCTGGACCGCCTGATCTCTACTCTCGAGGAATAATTTCATGAAGTTTTTGCGTTTTGGCGAAAGTGGCTCCGAAAAGCCGGGTCTTCTGGACAATGACGGCAACATCCGCGACCTGTCGAGCGTTGTGCCTGATCTGGCTGGGGATGTTTTGGCCAATCTGGATGATCTGAAATCGGTTGATGTTGCCAAACTGCCAATCGTCGACGGCAACCCGCGTCTCGGACCTTGCGTTGGTGGGACCCGCAAGTTCATTTGTATCGGTCTCAACTATTCTGATCATGCAGCAGAAAGTGGTATGGAAGTGCCGCCTGAGCCTATTATTTTCGCCAAATATACCTCAGCGATTTGTGGGCCTAACGATCCGATCATCATCCCGCGACACTCTGAAAAGACCGATTGGGAAGTCGAACTCGGGTTTGTCATCGGTAAGAAGGCCAAGTATGTCTCCGAAGCAGATGCTCTCGACCATGTTGCCGGCTATTGCGTCATCAATGACGTTTCAGAGCGCGCTTTTCAGGCCGAGCGCTGCGGCCAGTGGTCCAAGGGCAAATCCTCCGACAACTTCGGCCCAACCGGTCCTTGGCTGGTGACGCCAGATGAAGCTGGCGACCCGCAGGACATGCATATGTGGCTTGATGTCAACGGCAAACGCTTTCAGGATGGCTCAACCAACACGATGGTATATGGGGTCAAGTTCCTGATCTCCTACCTGTCGCAGTTCTTCACGCTTGAGCCGGGCGACATCATTTCCACCGGCACACCTCCAGGCGTTGGCCTCGGGCAGAAGCCGCCGGTCTATCTGAAGGCGGGTGATGTGGTCGAATTGGGCATTGCCAACCTGGGAACCCAGAAGCAGGTTTGCGTCGACGATGCTTGATAGGGCGGAATAGCCAGACGAAAAAAAGGCGGCCACTGAGTGGTCGCCTTTTTTGTTGGGTCAACATGCTTCGCTGAAAAACTATCCGCTTTGCGTCCATCCATTGGATAGCAGATCATTTGCACCGCCAAGTTCAGGGGCCGCGAGGTCTGATGATGGACGCCTGCCGTCGATTTTGAAGGGCAGGCGGGTTGTCTTCATGGTCAAGCCATTGCGGTGAATGTCCTGTGTCATGTCCAAGGTTTGCAGAATACCGCTTTGGCCAATGTCCTGCCAATCCATCACGGGAGCTGCCCAGATGTCGGCCGCTTCGAACTTTTGCTGCCAGACAGTTGTCGAGTCCGTTGCCAGACGGTCCGCCAGTGCTTTCTTGATACGGTCACGTTCGACAAAGGCATCAAGGGCGGCAATCTCCGGCGCAAGGCCTGTCAGTTCGGCCAGAAGCTCGAGTTTGCCCATGGCAATTGCCATATGCCCATCGGCGGTCTGGTAGATCCCGTAAGGCGCAGCCAGATAGGCATGGGCAGGGTTCTGTGACGAGCGTTGTGGTGGGCGATTGCCATCATTGAACCAGGTGGTCAGCACCTCGAACTGAAGGTCCGCAAGCACTTCCACCAAGGAGGTTTCCGTGTGGCCGCCGATGCCATGACGCTCGCGCCGAAACAACAGCGCCAATATGCCATGGGCCAGAGCAGCCCCCGCCAGAACATCGGCGATGGGAAGACCAACGGCAACCGGGCCATCTTTAGCACTGCCTGTCAGCCACATGACGCCGGACCGGGCCTGTGCCAGCAAATCCTGACCTGGCAGATTGACCCAGGGGCCTTCATCGCCGTAGCCGGTTACAGAGCCATAGACGATCTTGGGATTGATCGCCTTGACGTCCTCATAGCCAAAGCCGAGCCGCTCAATCACGCCGGGCCGGAAGTTCTGCAGGATAACATCCGCGCCCTTGACCAGTTCCCGCAAGGCGTCCTTGTCAGTCTCCGATTTCAGATCAACAGCGATGCTTTTCTTGTTTCGGTTGATGGCGTGGAAAATTGTGCTTTCGCCATCCACCTTGACGTCTGTCAGATAGAGATAACGGGACAGGTCGCCGGTTCCCGCTTTTTCTACCTTGACCACTTCCGCCCCGAGATCGGCAAGTTTGAGGGCTGCATAAGGGCCTGCAAGGAACTGGCTGAAATCCAAAACCTTGAGGCCGGAAAGGGGAAGCAATGTCATGTGGCATCTCTATCGAATGGGTTGAAGCTGGAATCGAAGCGCAGCTTGAGGGCGCTGAGGCCTGAGGCTTTGGTCGCCTTTCCCGCAAGAATGTCTGCAAAGATCTCGGAGCCTTCTTCCTGAAATCCCATGTAGCCATCGTGGCGTGGGCGGAGCCAGGCCGCTTCATGGGTCATGCGCGTCTTGAAATAAGCATCTCCAACGGGCTCATTCACAGATGCATCGTTCCACGCCGCAGCATGACCGGGTTGGCCATTGCTTTGCGCATAGAGCGTAGACTGGATGTGCCCGCCAGCAACCCATTGGCTGAATGCGCCGCAGAGTTTCGGGTGAGCAGTGTTTGCGGAGACCGCGATGCCCGTGCCGCCGAGGGCCGAGCCGAGCGGCCCGGATTTTCCCAGAACCGGAATGTCGGAAAAAGCGATGCGGTTTGGGCGATAGCCTATGTTGGCATAACCCTTGTAGAGATAGGTCAGCGGGCTCAGAGCCAGCTTTGGACTGTCCGCCAGAGCGTCAAGCGCTGCGATGGGGTCCATGAGCGAGCAAGTCGGGTCAACGGCGTCATAAAGTGCTTGCATCGCGTTCAGCACCTGATGGGCCGATCTTGTCTCGGCAAAATTGCCTGATTGTACGCCGCAAGGCGCACCGATGTTGCCCATCAAGGTGAAAAACGCCATCAGCACATGGGGTGGCCTCAGTGGCCAGATCACTTTGCCGTCTTCCGCCAGTGTCACGACATCAGTCCAGCTGCGCACAGGAGTATCCAGCCTGTCCGGGCGGTAGGCCTGCACTTGGGCGGCTGCATCCAGCGGCAGGGCCCATTGGTGTCCCTGATAGTGGTAGCTCTCAAAACTGCGCCCGACGCTTTGCGAGGCAAGGTCTAACAAGACGTCGTCTTCGACAATATCCCCCATTGGAATGAGGCAGTTCTGTTTGACGATCGTGCCCACATGCGGGTGATCAATCACCAGCAGATCGTAGTTTGCGGCCAAGTCTTGAACAGGGGTGCTCTCGAACTCCTGAAGGGATCTCTTGTCCCATTGGATCGAAACGTCGGGACGTTTTTTTTGAAAGGCAGTTACTGCGGCAACGAGCGGGTCATATCCACGCGGATCCGACCAGGTCATGCCTCGCAGCGTGATGTTCGCTTGCATGAGGTCCTCCTGACAGGAGTTTAAACCGGGTCATTCAGAAATAAAACAGGATTTTATATATTAAAAATCAATTTTACCGATGGGTCTTTTGTTTTATATTGAGAAGAAGTCAGATATATTCGTTGTTTGGTCAAAATCCGGGTGACATATGAACGATACGAGCGACAACGCGAAGGACGACGACAAATACCGTGCGCCGGCGCTCTCGAAAGGTCTCGATATTCTTGAGCTTCTGGCCGGTGAGGCGAGGGGCAAGACACAAGTCGAAGTCGCAAAGACCTTGGGCCGCACGACTTCCGAGATCTTCCGCATGTTGATGGTCCTGCGCCAGCGCGGTTACGTTGAGCTGAGTGATGATGGCGACCGCTATGCACTGACGACCAAAATGTTCGAGATTGCCCATCGCCACCCGCCAATCCGGCGTCTGACATCTATCGCGGGGGACGAGATGCAGCGGCTCGCCGATGACATCAATCAGTCCGTTCATTTGGGGATCATGCATTCGGGTAAGGTGCTCGTGATTGCCCAGGTTGATTGTCCGGACAACAATGTCACTTCCGTTCGGCTTGGAGCCCAAATCCCGCTGTTTGACACAGCATCAGGCAGGGTTCTCACTGCCTGGATGGAAGATCGCTTGCGCGCTCAACTGCTTGATGCCGTTGACGGGTCCGCTGAGCGGCGCAAGGATTTTATTGAGGGTATTCCGGAGGTCCTGGAGAAGGGCTACTGCGAAAACGCGTCCCTCACCATTGAGGGCGTTGTGAACATTTCCTGCCCAATCCGTGATTTCTCCGGCAAGGTGGTCGCAGCCTTGACCATTCCCTTTGTCAAGAGATTGTCAGGTACGTCGATTAGATCCGTTGACGAGAGCCGGGAAGCTTTGCTCTCCGTGTGTCGAAGCATCTCCCGCCAACTGGGTGCATCCGTTCACGTTGATTAGAGGCACATTGATATATGTTTCACTTATAAATTCGTGCATCTTTCAGTTTTCGTGATTTAGGGGTATGTGTAGCTTCTAAAATGTAAACAGGGGAGTTTCCATGACCGTCGCAATCACAGGCGCCAGCGGACAATTGGGCAGTCGTGCCATTGAAAATCTCAAGACCCGTATAGATCCAGAAAACATTATTGGTTTGGCACGCAGCCCGGATAAAGCTTCTGATTTGGGCATTGCGGTGCGGGCATTTGATTATACTAAGCCTGAGACACAAGTTGCCGCTCTTGAGGGTGTTAAGACCCTTGTTCTGATTCCAACCGGCGCGTCTGCGGATCGATTGGGCTGGCATTTGAATGTGATCAACGCAGCCAAAGCAGCTGGCGTGCATCGTATCATTTATGTATCCATGCTCAAGACAGATGTTTCGCCGATCTCGATCATGCCGGATCATAAGAAGACCGAAGAAGCAATTCGTGCAGCCGGGCTAGCCTACACGATGCTGCGAAACCCTTGGTATTATGAGATCTGGACCCGCACTTTGTCCGCTGCCATTCAGTCAGGCGAACTGATCAGCACCATAGGAAACGGCAAAGTGACCCCGGCCAGCCGCCAGGATTTGGCCGAGGCAGTCGCAGCAGTTGCCGCCGATGATCGTCATGAAAACAAGATCTATGAACTGGGCGGGGATGAGCAGTTTACATTTGCCGACCTTGCCGCAGAGGTGTCACGCCAGAGCGGCAAGGAAGTCCGTTACAAGAACTTGCCTCAGGACGAATACATTGAGTTTCTCAATGCGTCCGGTCTGCCTGAGTGGCAAAGCGAAATCATCGCGGATGCAGAGGGCCACGCCGAGCATGGCTGGTTGTTTGACGACAGCAAAACCTTGTCTGGCTTGATTGGTCGGCCGACGACCACGCTCAAGGATGCGGTTGCAGCAGCGCTAACCTGAGCGATTATACTTCGGCAGAATGCAATGTCTGTTTCCTGTTGCGGGGCCGAGGTATCTCGGTCCCGTTTTGGATTGACCCATGCCGTCAGACAGTCTCGGCACACGATGATACCGCAGTTTGAATTTGTGGTGTTGTATAAGTTAATAATTACAATATCTTATGTAATTTTCTTAAGCAGTCGAGCGAGGCTTTTCTGCTCTGCCTGGGTCAGTGGGGCCAGGGTATCAGCTGTGACCTCATGGCCGAGCGGAACCGTTGCCAGGAATTGCGCCCAGCCCTCCGCGGTGAGGGAGATCAACTGCCGCCGCCGGTCGTTCGGATCCCGTTCGCTTTTGACCAGATCCCGCCCCAACAATCGGTCGATCACGCCCTTTGTGGTGGCCACATCCAGGCCGACAAGTCGCCCCAGCTGGTTTTGTGAGACGGATGTGATTTCAGACAGGCGCGACATGACGGCAAATTGAGTCGGCGTTAGGCCGGTTTGAACCTTTTCGGAGAAGATCACGGCATTGCGTTGATAGGCTTTGCGCAGGAGAAAGCCGATTTGCTCGTCGAGCACATAGTCATGCGCCTGTTCGTCGGGCGGTGTCTGTTCCGCTTGATCTGCCACGGTGTCTCCATCGGTTCCGAACAGTCCGGAATGTTCCAGCGCAGAGTTGCGGCGGGTCCAGCCAGTTAGTTCGCGCCTTTTTGAACCGATAAGCCACCTTCGGCAACGTCTAATCCGGATTCTACAGTGAATTAGATGGAAAGATAGGCGTCTCGTATCTCGGGTTGCGACTCAAGTGCTTCAAATGTGTCATCGAATTTCTTTTCTCCGCCTTCAATGATCACGGCCCGGTCTGCGACGATCTTGGCAAAATGCAGATTTTGCTCCGAGATGATTACCGTCAGGCCCTGTGATTTGAAATTCAGGATCGTCTGGGCCATTTGCTCGACGATCACCGGGGCGATGCCCTCTGAGGGTTCATCCAGCAACAGCAGGCTTGGATTGCCCATCAGTGTGCGGGCGATGGTCAGCATCTGTTGTTCGCCGCCGGACAGGGCCTTGCCGCGATTGTTCTGGCGTTCGGCCAGGTTGGGGAACAACTCGAACAGGGCATCGAGCGTCCATGTCGGCGCGCCCACGCGCGGTGCCTGACGACCGACTTCCAGGTTCTCCAGGATGGTCAGATCGGTAAAAATACGGCGTTCTTCGGGCACATACCCCAGACCAAGGCGGGCGACCTTGTGAGGTGATATCCCCGTGATGTCTGTATCAGCAAAGCGCACGGATCCAGAGCGGGGGCGGACCAGTTGCATGATCGATTTCATGGTGGTGGTTTTGCCCGCGCCATTGCGGCCCAGAAGTGCCACGACTTCGCCTTGACCTACGGAAAAGCTCAGGTCGTTCAGGATGTGCGCCTTGCCGTAGAAGCTGTTGATGCCATTGATCTCAAGCATGTGAGGTCTCCGCAGCATAAAGGGTACCGCCACCCAGATAGACTTCTTGAACGCGCTCATTCTCGCGCACTTCAGAGGCTGTCCCCTCGGCGATCAACTCGCCCCGGTTCAGCACCATGATGTGATGTGCATGGGCAAAGACCACATCCATGTCGTGTTCGGTAAACAGCACGCTGATGCCCCGGTCCCGCACGATGTCCGCCGTTAATTGCATGAGATTGATACGTTCCTTTGGTGCCATGCCAGCTGTGGGTTCATCCATCAACAGGAGCGCAGGCTCATGGCTCAGCGCGATGGCAAGCTCGAGGCGTTTCAGGTCACCATAGGCGAGGATTGCGCAGGAGCGGTCGGCTTGTTCTGCCATGCCAACCACCTCAAGCAGAGCGATAGCTTCGTCTCGGTAGAGCTTATAGGCATAGGGCAGGATGGAGAACAATCTCCTGTGATGGGAGATGAGTGCCATCTGGACATTCTCGACAACCGTCATGCTTTGGTATGTGGCCGTGATCTGAAACGTGCGTCCAACGCCTCGCCGCCAGATAACACGCGGAGCCAGGCCGGTGATTTTTTCACCGCGCAGGTGAACTGAGCCGGTGGTGGGAGGAAGTTGGCCCATCAGCATGTTGAAACAGGTGGATTTGCCCGCGCCATTGGGACCGATCAAGGCCTTCAATTCGCCCGGCGCAACGTCGAAGCTGACGTCGTTGACTGCCTTGATGCCGCCAAAGGATTTTGACAGGTTTTTGACTTCCAGGATCGCGGTCATTGCATGCTCTCCTGTTCTTTCAAAAGTCCGGTTTTTTCACCCAGTTTGCGCAAGGATCCAACAATCCCATCCGGTGCGATAATTACAACGGCTATGATCAGCAGTCCGAGGATCAAACGCCAGTATTCAAGCCGTGTCAGCCAGTCCTTGACGCTTTCCATGAAGACACCGCCGACAACGCCGCCGGACAGGGTTTTGACCCCGCCAAGGAACACGACGATCAGGGCGTCAAAGCTCTTGGCGATTTCAAGCTCGTTTGGAAAGATGGATCCCTTGGAGAAGACAAACAGCCCACCGGCAAGCCCTGCCATGGCACCGGCAAAGGCAAAGGCCATCCATTGCACCCGTTTGACATCGATCCCGGTCGCTTCAGCCTGTCGGGCGCTGTCCCTCGTGGCGCGCAGCGTGTAGCCAAACGGTGAGTGAATGATGTGCCGGAGCACCAGAATGCCACCGGTTCCAAGGGCGAGAGTGAAGTAGTAATAGGCTGTGGTACCAGACAGCCATTCCGACGGCCAGATGTTGACCAAGCCATCGTCGCCGCCGGTGACCGAGCCCCACTGGAACACCAGTGACCAGACCAGTTGACTGAAGGCCAGCGTCAGCATGGCGAAATAGACGCCGCTGAGCCGGATACAGAACCAGCCGATGCCCAGAGCCAGAAGACCGGCCCCCAGAGGCGCAAGCAGAAAGGCGACCTCCATCGGCGTATCCGAATAGGTGACCAGAAGGGCTGAGACATAAGCGCCGCCGCCGAAGAAGACCGCATGCCCGAAGCTGACCAGCCCGCCGGAACTCAGGATAAATTGCAGAGAGGCAGCAAACAGGCAGAAAATGACGATGTCGGTGATCAAAACCTGGGTAAAAGTCGAGGCAAACAGTGGAACGCAGAAGAGCGCGACAAGCAGGAGTCCTACCAGGGATCTGCCGACCGTTCCGGCGGGCCGGATGGGGCGTTCGATCTCGCCGACCTGGCCATGCTCACCGGCTTTTTCTTCCCGTCCAAGCAAACCATAGGGTTTGACCATCAGGACGACAGCCATGACGACATACATCAGTACCAGCGTGCTTTGGGGCAAATAGGCGACGCCGAAGACATTCAGAACGGAGATCAGGACGGCCGCAATAAAGGCGCCGGGTATCGAGCCCATGCCGCCGACAACGACCACCACAAAAACGGAGGAAATGATGTTCAGGTCCATCAGCAGATCTGCGCCGCCTTTGGGCAGCTGGATCGCTCCGCCGAGGCCTGCAAGGGCAGATCCCAGGAAGAAGACGCCGGTAAACAGCCAGGACTGGTTGACGCCCAGAGCTCCAACCATTTCTCGGTCTTGTGTGGCGGCGCGCACCAGGATGCCGGTGCGGGTCTTTGTGATGAACCACCACAGGCCGAACAGAATGAAGGGTGTGATTGCAATCAGCGCAAGATCATATTGCGGCACGGGTTCGCCCAGAATACGCACAATGGATTTGAGGCCGGGCGCACGTGGCCCCAACTGGTCCTCAGCACCCCAGATCATCAGCGCAAGATCCTGAATCACCAGAATGACGCCGAAGGTCGCAACCAGCTGGAACAGCTCCGGTGCGCGGTAGACAGGCCGCAGAACACAGATTTCAATCGCGACGCCGATCAGGCCGACGATCAGACCGGACAGGACAATTGAGCCCCAGAAGCCGAAATGTCCTGGCAGATGGTTCATCAAGGTCAAGCCGACATAGGCTCCCAGCATATAGAGGGACCCATGTGCGAAATTGACGATCCGGGTGACGCCGAAGATCAACGACAACCCGGAGGCAACAAGGAAAAGCGCTGCCGCGTTTGCAAGCCCGGTTAGGAGCTGCGCCACAAATAGGCCCATAGCTGTAAAACGTCCGAAATAGCAGGGAACTCTGCTCCACCGCAGCGCGGAAGAACCGGGCGTGCGGTGGAGCGACTAGCATGTGCGACGTCAGTGACGATCAGTCAGCAGGCCGCATGGCCTTGATTTCGTCATCACTTGGCATGTAGGGAGCCGGATCCTTATAGGACCAGTCAACCATCACACCCTTACCATCCTTAAGCGTTGTCGTTCCGACATAAGCGCCCATCGTGGACTGATGATCAAGGGAGCGATAGGTGATTTCACCCATTGGCGTTTCGACCTTCAGATCCTTGAATGCATCGAGCAGGGCTGCGGTTTCCGTTGATCCGGCTTTGTCGATCAAGGCCGCGATGCTCTTGGCGGTCATATAGCCGACGAGGCTACCGATTTTCGGCGTTTCATCTGGAAATTCAGCGATATAGGCATCAACGAATTCCTTTTCAGGACCGGATGTGAAGCTATACCAAGGGTAGCCGGTCACGAACCAGCCTTCAGGGGCTTCGTCCTTGAGTGGCTCCAGATACTCAGGCTCACCGGTCAAAAGACCGTAAACCTTGCGGCCCTCAAAAACGCCGCGCGTGGTGCCTTCGCGCACGAACTTCGCCAGATCCGGGCCAAAAGTTACGTTGTAGATGGCATCGGGCTTGGCCGATTCAATGGCCTGAACTTCAGATCCTGCATCGATCTTGAAAAGAGCTGGCCACTGTTCGGTGACAAATTCAACTTCAGGCTTCAGCTTTTTCAGGTTGACCTTGAAAGCTTCAACAGCAGCTGTGCCATAGGCATAGTTCGGGGCGATGGTCGCATAGCGGATCGCGTCGGTCTTGGCTGCTTCCTCTGCCAGCATGGCAGCCTGAACATAGGTCGATGCGCGCAGGCGGAATGTGTAGGGATTGCCTGATTTCCAAACAAGTGCATCAGCCAGCGGCTCGGCCGCCAGATAGATGTAGCCTTTTTCTGCCGCAAAGGATGAAATCGCGAGGCCAACGTTGGACAGGATTGTGCCGGTCAGCATGACCGCGCCGTCGCGTGTCATGAGTTCTTCAGCGATTTTCACGGCTTCGCCGGGCTTGCCCTGATCATCGCGGAAGATGAACTCAAGCTCCTTGCCCAGGACGCCACCGGATCCATTGATCTCTGAAAGTGCCAGCTCAATGCCCTTCTTGTAAGGCTCAGCAAAGGCTGCGAGGCGCTTGTAATGGTTGATTTCGCCGATCTTGATCGTATCGGCAGCGTGAACAGATGACCCAATGACGGCAAGTGCCGCTGCGGCCAGAAGTGTTTTTACCTGTTTCATAAGTCCCTCATTTATCTGGAAGATTGGCCGATTTTTCGGTCCATTATTTTCGCCGAGCCTTTTGCGGCTCTTGTTATTCAGTCGTGTCGTTTAGTCGTGGTAGACGAACGCCGGGCTTGGGTCAGACGCCACATCGTGGGTCCGCTCCAGTTGCAGCATTTCGTTGATGCGTTTGCGGTAGACCATCGGCCCCTTGTCGATGGCGATCCGGATGGGCCGTCGCTTGGCAGGCCGTTCCTCTTCCTGCTGTACGGCTTCCAGAATGGCCTTGTCTTCATCGAAGGCGATCCGGAACATGGCGTCCATATTTGCGGCAGCTTCTTCATCGCCAAGCGCCGTGTTGCGCAGATGCATCCAGCGGTCGATTGTGTAGCCGCCGGTCACCGGTGTCATGAAATGAAGCGCAAAGATCCGCACGCCCTTGTTGCGATCATCCTCGGCAATCGCGTCCTCAGTCGGCGCGCTGCCAAAATCAATCACGGCAGTGCATGGCAGGTGGAGATAGTAATAGTGCCAGCGGTCCACATTGCCGGTGAAGTCGCCGAATTTTTTGAAGAACCCGATCGGCTCTGAATCCCGGATCCAGCGCCAGGCGACAATCACCTTGCCTTCAGTGGAGACATGAACAGGTACGTTTTCAGAGGCTGAATTTCCAAGGGTGGTCGGATGCACAAAGGAGACATGGGCTGGATCGACCAGGTTTTCCGCAACATTGAGATAGTTGGATTTCAGATGCAACGCATCACCCTGATGGGCTTCCCAGTCCGGGTCTGAGAATTCTGCAAGATCAAATATGTCTGCAGGATCGGCCTTGTCCTTGTCGCCCATCCAGATCCACACGATGTTGTGGCGCTCGAAGGTGATAAAGGCTTCGACATAGGCGGAAGCGGGCGTGTTGTTCTGCCCCGGAACGCGGATACATTTGCCGCTGCAATCAAACGTTAGGCCGTGATAACCGCACTGGATGTTGTCTCCGATGCGCTTGCCCAAAGACAGGGGCAGCAGACGGTGTGGACAGCGGTCTTCAAGAGCGATGACAGCGCCATCTGACTTGCGGTAGAGGACGAGGTTTTCGTCAAGGATCGTGAAACGCCGAAGTTCCTGATCAATCTCGGAAGACCAACCGGCGACGTACCAGGCATTTCGTATGAATTCCATATTGGCTCTCCCTCATTGTTTCCATCGGCCTCAGGCCGCTATCTTAATCCGTCATCGCCCTGGGCTGTCTCATGGGTCAGTCCGCCGATACGCGGCAGCGGCCGTCCGCCGGTCGCAAGGGCAATCGCGACGACAATCTCGTTTGGTTGGGGCGCATCCGGGCAGCTCAGTTCCATCGCATCGAAATGCGAGCGCACATAGGCAGCGTTCTTATGGCCAAGCGGCACGTCAATGGACTGTCCGGGCGCGCTCATTTTTTTGGAAGAAGGCACCAGCGCCTTGCCGCCGCCGAGCACGTCGCGCATTGGAGCGCCCAAACGGGGATGCAAAATCGCCGCCGCATGTTCCAACTCGCCATTCTCGCCAACAGCTGCCGCCTTGCCGAAACTCTGGATCGCAGCCGGGTCAACCTCAAGAGCCTCAACGCCGCGCCGCGTCAAAAGCTCTCCAAGTTCAGCCCCGATGGTCATCAGCGCTTCCAGATCGGCTGCAAACCGGCCTGCAAACGGGTTCTCTATAATCGCAGCAGACATGACACGCCTTGAGGCAGGGGAAACCACTTGGCCCATTTCGAGCCGTGTTTCCTCCACTGCAGTCACGAACTTGCGAATGGTCGAGATCATCGAAGGCCATCCTCCCCCTTCACGTCAGAGGCTTTCAAGCCACCGACGCGGGCATGAATGCGCGCACCTGTCGTCATCACCAGAACCAGCAGGATCTCATCTGCCTTGGGCGCATCATTGATGCCGATTTCCATGGCATCGAAATGCGAGCGTACATAAGACGCATTGCAATGAGTGATCGGCACATCAAGGCGTGTGCCCGGTCCGCCAAGCTTCTTGGTCGAAGGAACGATGGCGTTGGAGGCTGGCAGAATTTCGCGCATGGAGTAGCCGCCGGGCACATGCCACAAGGCACCATGTTCGACTTCGCCCGCAGAACCGACAATTGCACCCTTTCCATAGCCTTCAACAACACTGGCATCGCCGCCAAGCGCCTTCAAAAGATCGCCTGCCATCTCGACGCCTAGTGGTTTCAAATCATCCATAAAGCCTTCAATGTTCTCGACATATTGGCTCGCAAATGGGTTCTTGATCACGGCAATCGCAGCAGCCCGGCGCAAAGGTTTTTCGACTGCGGGGCCACCTTCATGGAAGATTTCTTCCACAACAATGGCCTTCTTGCGAAGGATCGGTTCAGGCATGGGCTACGTTCCTCAATGTTTTCACGTGGGCCTTTTCGGCCATTATTGTGCGCCGTTCACCGACCAGGCTGAGATAAGCTGCCGTGATCAGGCCTCTTGCGCAATAGCTCTTCGCGAGCTCCGCGCCGCGGCTGAGGGCAACTTGAGTTTCAGCAGCGCCAAGCGGTCCCACATGTGTGGTTACAAGATGGTCGCCAAGGTCGCTGTCCGGTGACAGGCAGAAGGCGGGTTCGCGGGATATTTGCGGTGAAAAAGGCAGATCAACCTTGTTTGCGATCAAGGTCGCTGCGGCATCTGCTGCGGCGGCTGTGGAGGCCAGAACCGTCACCGCATCGGCAATGCCCAAAGAATGAGACCGACCGCGCCAACCGCTTGTGGCTATGCCGCCGATGCCATCTTCAGATGAGATATCGACAACGCCGCCGGGCTTACCGGTGACCGGATCATCGCAAATCCCGATTCGGAACCTACCCTCGTTCAAATACAGCGCAATGTCGCCGCCGTTGTTCACATAGGCTTTTGTGAGTGTTCGCCCGTCAATCATCTGGACCAGGATATGGTCTGCAACGCTCCCCGCCACGGCTGCCATCGGGGTGATAAAGTCAGCCGTCAGCGGGGATATCGCCTGAACCATGCGCTGAGCGACGGTACCATTGGGAAAGGGACCATCTTTAGATCTCAGTCGCCCAAGTTCAGCAACCAGATCAGAAAGCACAGGCTCAAAGGCGTTGTGAGCCTGTTGAAAAGCCAACCCAACTTCTTTTGCTGTGCCACTGGCCCCGATCACAAGATCAATTGGCCCATGCTGCAAATGCAGTCTCTTTCCATCAGGCATCAGTGAAGCGGTTGGACCTGAAGCGCCTGACGTGCCAACAGCGAAAGAGGTTTGGCGGCGGTCGATCATTCTGTGCCGTTCCTCCAGGGGTAATTGTCCGAACCTGCTGGCCAGGGATTGCTGGACGAGGTCGCAACAGACCGACGGCCCTTGAGCTGGTGATCGTTCTGACGGCCTGTCTTGCCTTTGACGGCTTCTTCAAACGGCATGACGTAGTCCATATGCCCGCCAAGGGAGCGATAGTCGTCTGCCCGCATGGTGAATTCAAGCGGTGCGACAAGGGCTGGCGTTGGCACATATCCGAAGGCGTTTTTCGGCAGGCGCATGACATCGGCCATGAAGGTGATGCCGCCGCCGGGCCACGTGTAGACCGGTGCGCCGCCACAACTGACATAGGTCAGCGACTTCTGCACGGAGCGCGTCAATCCGACCGGATGTTCGGTGACGCCCGAGCGTAATGATCCGCCAGCCCCTGCCATGAACAGCACGGATGTCAGCGCTGGTTCACAGTTGTCTTCAATCCGCTTTACAGAAGGCAACAGATGGTCCGGCATGTCATGCTGGACCGGGATCAAATCGTCATTCAGTTCAAAGTAAGCCGCATGTTCTCCGGTGGTCGACACCATTAAAATGGAAAGTCCGGCGCGTGCTGTTTTAGGATCAAACTTGTCGATGATCGCAAGCGGGTCGGTCAGATTTGTGCCGCCCCAACCGGTTCCAGGTTCCGCCACCTGGAAATACCGTCCAGGGGTCGAACGTCGACCATTGATTTTGATGCCGGTCGGCTCCCAGCCAATGACTTTGCCCGCCTGATGCTCGGACATGACGCCGGTTATGTGATCATCAACGACGACGACCTCATCAACCAGCCCCTTCCACTGAGCCGCGAACATGCCGACAGTCGCAGAGCCACAGCCAACGCGCATGCGTTCTTCCAGAGCGCCGTTTATAATCGGTGCTCCGCCTGCCTGAACGGTTAGCTCGGCGCCCCCGTCAATGGTCAGGTCCGCTGGTTCGCCGTTGCAAAGGGCCAACATGGTCGAGCAGGTCAGCCGACCTTCTTTCTTGGAGCCGCCAGTCAGGTGATGTACGCCGCCAATGGACAGCATCTGACTGCCATACTCTGAAGTTGTGACATGGCCAATGGCTTCGTCGCCAGAGCGTACAACGGCGCATTCATCGCCCAGGTGCCGGTCGGTGTCGATCTTCAGTTTGACACCGCAATAGCTGAAAATACCCTCCGTCACGACTGTGATCATATCGACGCCATCTACCTCTGAGGACACGATGAAGGGGGCAGGCTTGTAGTCCGGATAAGTTGTGCCCGCGCCAATGGCGGTGATGAAGGTTTCTGGACCTGGCACAATATCGCCATTCCATTCCCGCTCCAGGAACGGGACGACGTTGGCGTCGGTAGCCTCGCGGTTTTCAAGAATCGTCAGTGGATCCAGTCGGATCAGATTGCCATTGTCGTTGGCATAGCGATCACAGGCTCCCGAGCGTCCTTCGGCGATGAAACACATCACCGGGCAGGCGTCGCAGCGGATCTTTTCTGGCTTGCCATCGGATGCAGTCAACGTCGGTGCTCCTCACTTGCCTATCTGGCAATTGTTAGTATGCAAACATGTTCCATGAAATGCTGTCAACGGAATTTGAATGGGCATGCCGCTGATTTCATAAGCAGGCTTGGTGAATTTCGATGCAGTGGGCTGAACGTACTGATGTTCAGTCGACAAAAGCCCGTTCGACGACGAATTCACCGGGTTTGTTGTTTGCGCCCTCGGTCATTCCGTGTTCGATGCACAGTTGTTTTGTGTCGCGCAGCATGGCCATGGACCCGCAGATCATTGCACGGTCTTCTTCTGGTCCCATTCTCTGCAAACCGAGATCGTCAAACAGTTTTCCCGATGAAATCAGGTCTGTGACTCGGCCCTGACGGGGAAAGTCTTCGCGGGTCACGCTGGTGTAATGAAACAGATGGCCATCAACCATTTCACCGATCAGAGGGTCATCCCGGAGCGATGCGACAAGATCTTCACCGTATTTCAATTCCGCAGCCGTGCGACAACCGTGTACCAGAACGATTGTCTCAAATTTTTCATAGGTTTCCGGATCGCGGATCAAGCTCGCAAACGGAGCCAGACCAGTGCCTGTGGAGAACATCCAGACCCGTTTTCCAGGCAGCAGTGCATCATTGACCAACGTACCGGTCGACTTCTTACGCATCAGTATTGTGTCGCCGGGCTGGATTTTTTGCAGATGCTCGGTGAGGGGGCCGTCGGGTACCTTGATTGAGTAAAATTCCAGTTCCTCATCCCACGAAGGGCTTGCGACCGAATAGGCGCGAAACACCGGTTTTTCTGTATTGGGAAGGCCAATCATGACGAATTCGCCTGACCGAAACCGGAATTCTTTGGGTCTCGTGATGCGAAATCGGAACAGGCTGTCTGTGTAGTGCTGAACCTCCGTAACCGTCAGACCATAGCAGCCTTTGGGCAGGTCAAACGGTGAGGGCTCCCCGCCCAAAATCAGCTGTTCGATCATGGTCGTTTCCGACATCATGGTCTCCTTCATGAAATCTCGAATAGCTCTACGCTGGCAGAAAAATCATTCGTATACAAATGAAAAATATCAGCTGCTGGCAATTTTCCGCCCATGGCGTAAATTTATGCAAGCCTGTCCAAATCGATTGCTTGACAGGCTGCAAAAATTGGCTTCAACTTCGTTAGCATACAAACGAAATGCATTGAGGACGCCGATGCAATTCCACCGACCTGAAACTTTGGACGACGCTCTATTCGTACTGGCCAACGGAGGCGGGAGACTGCTTGCCGGCGGTACGGATTTTTATCCATCGCTGATGGATGCTCCAGCCACCGGAACGATCCTGGACCTTCGAAAGGTGGAGGCTCTTCGCGGTATTCACCGGGAAGAAGACAGTTGGCGCATTGGTGCGACGACCACATGGAGAGACATCACCCGCGCAGATCTGCCACCGTTGTTTGACGGGTTGAAACTGGCAGCGCGGGAAGTCGGGTCGGTCCAAATTCAAAATGCCGGGACAATTGCGGGCAACATCTGCAATGCATCGCCTGCTGCGGATGGGGTTCCCCCGTTGCTGGCGTTGAATGCATCGGTTGAGATCGCCGGACCAAATGGCCTTCGTGTGGTGGATCTGAGTGATTTTATGTTGGGTGTCCGCAAGACGGACCTTAAGCCTGATGAGATTGTTACGGCGGTTCTTGTCCCTGACTGCCAAGGTGCATCCTCCAGCTTTTTGAAGCTCGGGGCACGCCGGTATCTGGTGATTTCCATCGCCATGGTCGCAGCCACAATCCTTCTGGATCAAGACGGTGCGATTTCAGATGCCCGGCTGTCCGTCGGGGCATGTTCGGCGGTTGCGCGGCGCCTGCCGAACGTAGAAGCTTCGCTGATCGGCATCATGCCGGAAGTCGATCCAATCCGGTCACGGCTCGGGCCTGCGGAACTGGGTGGTCTGACACCTTTGAGTGATGTGCGCGGCAGTGCCGAATATCGCCTGGAAGCGGTACGGGAGCTTGTGTGCCGGGCCATTCTGGATGCTGTGAAGGGAGAGAAGGGATGACAATGGCTCTTTTGGACGTAGACGATTTTCCTGCTATCTCCTTCACTTTGAACGGCGCTCAGGTCACCTTGCAAGCACCGCCAGCAGAACGCCTGTCGAGTGCGCTCAGGGAACGCGCCGGGACCCGGGACGTCAAGGTTGGCTGCAATGCCGGTGATTGTGGTGCCTGCACGGTGCTGATTGACGGTCTGCCCGTCTGTGCCTGCACCACGGCTGTGGGCCAGGTGCAGGATGCCAGAGTGGAAACCTTGTCCGGTCTCGTCAAAACCGACCCTCACGCCCAATCTCTGGTGGCTTCATTCCAGCAACATCAGGCGGCGCAATGCGGGATTTGTACTCCGGGGATGATGGTCTCTGCGGTGGCTTTGTTGCGCGAAAGCGATGAGCCTGACGAAACTGAAGTGCAAGATGCGCTCGGTGGCGTGCTGTGTCGCTGTACCGGATACCGCAAGATCATCGATGCGGTGATGGACGCAGGCCGAGGTGAGATGCCAGATTCTGGCGGCGTCGGCACACCTATGGCGCGGATTGATGGTCTGGCCAAGGTCACAGGTCGGGAGCTGTTCGGTGACGATGTCGCGCCTGAAGATGCACTTTGCCTGCGCGTTGTCCGCTCTCCGCATCACAGGGCCACATTTTCTCTTGGAGATTTGGAAGGCTTTCGTAAAGACCAAGGCCTTGATCTGATCCTGACGGCCAAGGATGTTCCGGGCGATAACATTTTCGGTGTTATTCCGGGCTTTGAAGACCAGCCGATGTTTGCCGAGAGCGATGTGAAATTTCGAGGTGAGGCGGTTGCAGCGGTCATTGGCAGCGCGGACATTGTCAACGCTCTGGATCTGAAGACCTTTCCGGTGGTGTGGACGCCCTTGAAGGAGGCGCTGGTTCCAGCTGATGCAGCCTTGATCGAGGATCTGCATGCAGACCGGCAAGATAACATCATGTGCCGGGGGCTGGTTCGCCGAGGTGAGCCGGAGCAGGCGCTGGAAAAGGCTGCGATTGTCGTAGAAGGGTCTTTTTCGACCGGTTTCATCGAGCATGGTTATATTGAGCCGGAAGCTGCATTCGCCCGCCGGGTCGGAGATCGTATCGAGGTGCATTGCTGCACCCAGGCCCCCTATATGAACCGAGACGGTCTGGCCCGGTTGATGGGCTTGCCGAAATCCGCAATCCGGATAATGCCGACCGCAACCGGCGGCGGGTTCGGCTCCAAGCTGGATCTGTCGACCCAGCCTTATGTGGCGCTGGCGGCCTGGATGCTCAACAAGCCGGTTCGGGTGACCTACACACGCACCGAATCTTTGGCCTCTACCACCAAACGCCATCCCTCCGAAATTACCATGAAGATTGGCGCTGATGCGGAAGGCAAAATCGTTGGCGTCGTGTTCGACGGCGTGTTCAACACGGGCGCTTATGCCAGTTGGGGGCCGACCGTCGCCAACCGGGTGCCAATCCATGCATCCGGGCCGTATCTTACCCCCAATTATGTGGCGCGCAGTGTCGGTGTTCACACCAATTGCGCCCCATCTGGTGCATTTCGTGGCTTTGGTGTGCCGCAATCGGCGCTGGCGCAGGAACCGTTATATGATGATCTGGCCAATGCGCTTGGCATCGACCGTCTTGAATTCCGCCGCAAGAACGCCCTGACCAATGGGGATCCGACGGTTACGGGCCAGGTGTTCGACACGGGGATGGGCATCGTGGAGTGTTTCGACAGTCTGGAACCACACTGGATGCGCGCGCTTGAAGAGGCTGCCTCATTCAATGCCTCAAACTCGATGCGCAAACGCGGTGTTGGCATTGCCGGTGGCTGGTATGGCTGCGGCAACACATCTCTGTCCAATCCATCAACGATCAAGGCAGGCATTACCCAAGACGGTAAGGTGATGCTGCATCAGGGGGCCGTGGACATCGGGCAGGGCTCCAACACAGTCATCGCTCAGATCTTCGCGACCGCGCTTGGCATTGCGATGGACCGGATCGAGCTGGTTGGACCTGATACGGATCTGACCCCGGACGCTGGCAAGACCTCTGCCAGCCGCCAGACTTTCATCACCGGCAATGCGGCGCGTCTCTGCGGGGAAGCGTTGCGGGCCAAAATCCTGCGGCTCGGCAATGTGTCCGAAGAGGCTGAAATAGAGATCACAGCCTCTGATATCCGTCTGACAGAAGAAGGTGCCCAGCGAGTGATTGCTCTCGCAACGCTCAAAGGCGGCGATTACGTTCTTGAGGCGGAGGAAAGTTATGATCCGCCGACGCTGCCACTGGATGAAAATGGTCAGGGCAGCCCCTACGCTGTCTTCGGCACGACGGCCCAAATGGTCGAGGTGGAGGTCGATCTGGCGCTTGGTACTGTCAAACTGATTAAGTTCACGGCAGCGCATGACGTGGGCAAGGCCATCAACCCATTGCTGGTCGAGGGTCAGGTGCATGGCGGCGTGGCGCAGGGTATCGGTTTGGCCATGATGGAGCAGTTTCTACCCGGCCGGACAGAAAACCTGCATGATTATCTGATCCCGACCATCGGCGATGTGCCGCCCATCGAGACGATCATCATCGAAAGCGGCGATGCGCACGGGCCCTATGGGGCCAAGGGACTGGGCGAACATTGTCTGATCCCGACGGCTCCGGCGATCCTCAATGCCATCAAACATGCAACGGGCGCACGGGTGACCGACATGCCCGCAACGCCGGACAAGGTGCGTGCCGCGATCCGGGGGCTTGATGCCTAACATCCAAAGGTCGTGGGTGCGCCGGTTTAACGGCAACCGGGCCTGCAATTCTTCGCAAAACAGCTATAAAAACAGCGAGACTTAATTTCAATGAGTGCTCTAAAATCCGGCCCAACTGTTCAGGGCGATGCCCCAGCAGCCGACAGTCTGGTTGCAGGCGTTGATGTCGGCGGGACCTTCACAGATCTGGTGTTGTTTGATGCAGGCGCTCGAAAGGTGCGCCTCGCCAAGACGCCCACGACACTTGAAAATCAGGCGTTCGGTGTTCTGAATGCGCTGCATGCAGCCGAGGCGGATCTTTCTGCGGTAGACTTGATCGTTCATGGCACAACAACCACCACCAATGCGGTTCTTGAACGGAACCTGTGCAAGACCGGCCTGATCACGACGCAGGGCTTTCGAGATGTGCTGGAGCTTGGACGCCGCACCCGGCCTCAGCCCTATGGCATGAAGGGCGAGTTCAAGCCGGTCATTCCACGCGATCTGCGCCTGGAAGTACCAGAGCGTTTCAATGCCCTTGGCGACGAACTTGTGCCGCTGGATGAAAAATCCTTGCGTCAATCTCTGCAGACATTGATTGATGCCGACTGCGAAGCGCTGGTGATCCACTTCCTGCATTCCTATGCCAATCCGGCCCATGAGCTGCGCGCTGGCGAGATCGCTGCCGAGATGTGGCCGAATGAGAACATCACCCTTGGCCATGCGCTCCTGTCGGAAAGCCGTGAATTTGAGCGCGGTGTCACGGCGGCGATCAATGCCTCGGTTCAGCCGTTGCTGCGCCGTTATGTGGAGCGCCTGGCCGATCAGTTGGCCGGTGAAGGCTATCGCCACGACGTGCTGGTGATGAATGGCAATGGCGGCATGGTGTCTGCTCGCCGGGTCGCTACGGAAGCTGCCAAGACGGTGATGTCCGGTCCGGCCTCCGGCGTGATGGCGGCGGCCTATACGGGAAGGCGCGCCAATATTCCGAATTTGCTGACTTATGACATGGGTGGCACGTCTACGGATGTGGCACTGATCCGGGGGGCGGAGCCTGCGGTCTCCAATGAAATCGAGATCGAATACGCCATGCCGATCCATGTGCCCATGGTCGATGTGCGTACAGTCGGTGCAGGCGGTGGTTCGATTGCCCGTTTGACAGATGCCGGACTTTTGCAGGTCGGGCCTGATAGCGCGGGATCTGCTCCTGGACCGATCTGTTATGGCCGGGGTGGAACACAGCCGACAATTTCAGATGCAAATCTGCTGCTTGGGCGAATGAACCCGGACAAGTTGAATTCTGTCGCCAATAAAATCTCGCTTGCCGACATTGAAGCCATCTTTGCTGAAAAGCTGGGCTCACCGCTGAGCGTTACTGCCAATGAAGCGGCGGCGGCTGTTCTTCGCATTGCCAATGCGCGTATGGCCGATGCGGTGCGCATGGTCTCTGTCAGTCTTGGCGAGGACCCCCGGGATTTCGCCCTGTTTGCGTTTGGCGGCGCTGGTCCGTTGCATGCGACTGCGATTGCACGGGAACTCGGCGTTCCCCGTGTACTGGTGCCCTCAAGGCCAGGTATCACAAATGCGCTTGGCTGCGTGGTTGCGGATCTCCGCCATGATTTCGTCAACACGGTCAACCGGCCTCTGGATGCCGTCGATATCGATGCGGTTCACGCGCTGTTCGATCAGCAGTCACACGACGGCAGAAGCCTGATTGCGAAAGAAACCGTTCCCATCGAGGAGATCAAGGAAATCCGCTCGGTCGACATGCAGTTCATCGGGCAAACCCATGTGCTTCGGGTGCCTCTGGACCATCCGCGCCCGACACGCGAAGACCTGCAGACACTGTTTGAGGAAGCCTATTTCCATCGCTTCCATGTTGAACTGCCGGAGATCAAGGCAAGTCTGGTCAACGTCAATACATCGGTGATTGGCCGCCGTCAGGATATCGACCTGTCGATGTTGATAGACCCCGCTGGACGCAAGACCTCGCTTAAGGAGGCTATCACGGGCCACCGCAAGGTCTGGTTCTATGGCTGGACGGAAACGCCGATTTATTGGCGCGACCACCTGCCGCTGGAGGCAACGCTGGAAGGCCCGGCCATCGTCGAGCAGATGGACACCACCATCGTGATTGAGCCCGGTGACACAGTAATACAAGACGCTGACGGCAATATCATCATCACCCTTGGAACGGCCCCGCAGGGAGCAGGCGCATGAGCATCGACCCAATCACCCTCAGCGTCATTCAGTCCGGCCTGCAGCAAGTCTGTGATGAAATGGACCTGAGCTTTTCCAGAGCGGCTTTTTCTCCGGTGATTGCCGAAGCCAACGACCGGTCCGATGGTATTTATTCGGCGCAAGACGGCTCCTTGATAGCCCAGGGTGCGGGCGGCTTGCCGGTGTTCGTCGGCACCATGCAATATTCAACGCGCACCTTGATCGAGATGATTGCGGCAGGCTCCGTGGCGGCTCCCAAGCCAGGCGATATTTATATCGTCAACGATCCATACCTTGGCGGCACCCATCTAATGGACGTGCGCTTTGCCATGCCATTTTACCGAAATGGCGAGATTTATTGCTGGCTGTCCAACACCGGCCATTGGCCGGACACGGGCGGTGCAGTTCCAGGTGGTTTTTCAGCCTCGGCAACTTCGGTGGAACAAGAAGGCCTGCGTCTGCCGCCGGTACGTCTGTTCAAGGAAGGCAAGCTCGATACGGAGATCTATTCGATCATCTGCTCCAACATTCGCGTATCGGAACAGCGGATTGGCGATGTGAAGGCACAGGCAGCGGCCTTGCTGGTCGGCCAGGAACGTCTCAACCGGATCCTTGATCGCTACGGGGATGATGTGGTGAGCGAATCCATTGCGGAGCTGCGCCGTCGTGCCAGCGAGCAGATGCGCGCCAATATCGCATTGATTCCCGAAGGCACTTACAACTCAGTTGCCTATGTCGACAGCGACGGCGTCGTCGATGAACCGCTTGAAATCCGTCTGGCGGTGACCGCGAAAGACGGCGTGTTAGATTTCGACTTCACCGGCTCCTCCAAGCCCTGCATTGGCCCAATGAATTCCGTACTGGCGACAACCCTGTCGTCTGTTTATCTGGCCATGCGCCATATTTTCCCCGATGTGCCAATCAGCGCAGGGGCGTTCGAGCCGTTGCATGTGAAAACGCCGGAAGGCACGTTTCTGGATGCCCACTATCCGCGCCCTGTGTCCGGATGTGCGGCGGAAGTCAGCCAGCGGATTGCCGAGGCGGTGTTTGCAGCGCTTGTTGAAGCCTTGCCGGATAGGGTGACTGCAGCTCCAGCCGGAAGCTCCGGCAACTTTGCCCTTGGTGGACACGATCCTGAGCGGGACCGCAACTATGTCATGTATCAGATTTCTGCTGGTGGATATGGTGGCAACAGCGATCATGATGGGCTGGCCAACGGCTGTTCGACCATCGGAATTTCCAAGGCACCGCCCGTTGAAATCATGGAACAGCAGTTCCCGGTTCTCTATCACCGTTATGCGTTGCGTGAAGGCTCTGGCGGCGCGGGCAAGCAGCGCGGCGGGTTCGGGCTGGATTACGAAATCGAGCTGCTGCGCGGCAATGCGACGGCCAGTTTTGTCATGGATCACGGTCGTTTTGGCCCGCAGGGCGCGCTCGGCGGACAGGACGGCATGCCCAATTCCGTGATTGTCTACCAGGATGGCGTGGCGAGCGTGCCGGAACATCTGTCCAAGGCACAGGATATCCCGTTGAAGAGTGGCGACAGGGTTCGCGTTGGAACGCCGGGCGGTGGCGGCTATGGTAACCCGGAAGATCGCGATCCCGACAAGGTCGCCGAAGACGTTGCCCTGGGGCGGTACAATCGGGAACAGGCAGAAACGCTGTTCAAAGTCTGCTTAACAGCGACGGGCGAAGTTTCAACGGTTGAGACTGATGCACTAAGGGTCCGGAGCGCGTAGATTTTTGAGCATCTAAAAGCTCATGTGATGGGTTAGAAAAACTCTAGAAGCGAATGTATACTATAATAATACCCTCAGGGATCTGAAGCTTCAGGTGCCTGAGGGTATGTCTTTTTCTAGCCTGCGTCGCGTTTGGCGATCCAGTCGTGGTCCGGATGGTTCTGGAAACGCCATTTGCGCAATGGACCTGCCATCACGTTGAGATAATACATCTCATAGCCATGAGGCGCACCGCATGGGTGGTGGCCTTTGGGCACTAACACCACATCGCCGTCAGAAACAGCCATGGTTTCATCCAGCTCACCATCGTCGGTGAATACGCGTTGGAAACCAAAGCCCTGCTTTGGGTTGAGCCGGTGATAGTAGGTCTCTTCCAGATAGGTCATGTGCGGATAATTGTCTTCATCGTGCCGATGCGGCGGATAGGACGACCAATTTCCAGCTGGCGTGAAGACTTCGGTCACCAGCAGGCTGTCTGCCACGTCCTTGTCTTCCATCGCGATAGGGTGAATGTAGCGTGTATTGGCGCCTTTTCCGCGCTCTTCAAAGCCAATGTCGGCGATGACCTTCGCGGTGTGGCCACCTTTGCCAGGAGCTGTGCAAACCGCCAGAACGCAGTCTGTTGTTGCCTTGGCGGACCAGCTGCTGTCGTTGGGGATATATACACAGGCTGGCTTCTTGCGCTCAAAGACGCTCATCCGGTCGCCAAGCTCTCCAAAAGACTGCTCGGCGGCTGAAATCTCGGCCTTGCCTTCGACGAGCACGAGAATGACTTCCCGATCGCCAGTCGGCTCTGCAGCGCTGTCACCGGCGCTGAGGTGGTAAAGCCCAAACCCGACATAACCCCAGTTGGCTCTCTCCGCCGTAATGTCATGCACCTTGCCGGAGGTTCCATTCGGTTTGACAAGAAGATCAGCCATCACACGGTTCCTTCGGATGTGTCCAACCCGGTTGAACGGGCCATGGATTTCAGGGCTTTCAGGCCCATGGATTGATACTGGAATGGATTGCGCACGGCAGGATCTTGCTCGGCCTCGATGACCAGCCAGCCTTGGTATCCATGCTCAGCGGCGCATTTGAGGACAGGCTCGAAAGCAACGCCGCCGTCTTCATCACCGGGCACTGTGAAGACACCGCGCCGGACACCTTCCAGGAACGACAGACCTTGCTCGCGCACTTCAGCCATGATGTCCGGGCGGACGTTCTTGGCGTGTATATGTGCGACCCTCTTCATATAGCGATGCGCCACGGCTTCCGGATCGCCACCTCCAAAATAGGTGTGACCAGTGTCGAGCAGGAGCTTGGTTGCCGGGCCAGTGGCTTCCATGAAACGATCAATCTCGGCTTCGCTCTCCACGATCGTACCCATGTGGTGATGGTAGACTAGCGTGATGCCCTGATCCGCACAATAGGCTGCAATTATCTCAACCTTGGACCCGAAAGCTGCCCATTCGCCGTCGCTCAGGTGCGGCTTCTTGTTCACCGCGATATCATCGGCGCCATGAATGGCATTGGACGTTTCGCAGACAATGCAGACCTTGCAGCCCATCGCCTTGAGCAGATCCAGATGTGGCTGGATTGCTTGCTTTTCCTGCTCAACGGAATGGACCAGCAGGTTCAGTGAATGCCAGCCAGAGACAAAGGCCAGACCATGCGGGTCAAGTACGGCTTTCAGTGCGTCGGGCTCAAGCGGGAACTTGTGGCCTTTTTCAATGCCGTCAAAGCCGATCTCGCCGGTCTCGCGCAGGCAAGTCTCCAAGGGAATATCTGCGCCGAGGGTCTGGTCATCATCATTGGACCAGGCGATGGGGTTGGTTCCATATTTGATCATGGTTTTAGCTTTCAAGAGACTTCAGTCGACCAGGCGTTGATGCACGAGCGCTGCCTGGTAATTTTTACGTGCTTTGGCAACTTCGGCGCGCTCGGAAACTTCCGGAACGGCAACGTCCCACCAATGTCCGCCAGCATCCGTTGAGGGCAGGGGATCTGTGTCAATCACTATCACATGGGAACGATCCGATACCCGCGCACGGTGCATGGCTTTTTCAAGGTCTTGGAGGTTTGCGACTTTCTCGGAGATCGCACCCATCGACCCGGCGTGAGCGGTAAAGTCAATGTTACTGGGAACCTCATGGCGCGCCGTATCAAGCAGGTTGTTGAAACTCTTGCTGCCGGTCGCCATTTGCAGCCGGTTGATGCAGCCATAGCCGCGATTGTCGAGCAGCACGACAATGATCTTGTGGCCGAGCATGACAGATGTCGCCAGTTCGGAGTTCATCATCATGTAGGAGCCATCGCCGACCATAACGACCACGTCCCGGTCCGGATGGGCCATCTTGGCACCAAGGCCTCCGGCAATCTCATAGCCCATGCAGGAATAGCCATATTCCATGTGATAACCGTTGGGCCGGGACGTCTTCCAGAGCTTGTGGAGTTCGCCCGGCAATCCGCCAGCGGCACACAGAACAATTGTGTTTTCACTGGTAGAGCGCTGAACCGCGCCGATCACTTGTGCATCTGTTGGCAAGGCATTGCCGTCTGGGTGTTCAGCAGGAAGACTTGTGACAGCATCGACGGCTTTCAGCCAGTCTGACTTCAGTTCGGCAGGTGGCTTAGCGACTTTATGGCCTTTGAGCTTTTCGGTGAGGCTCTCCAAGGCCACTCTGGCATCGGCGACAAGCGGCACTGCTGCGTGTTTTGCGCTGTCGTAGGCGGCGATGTTGATGGCCAGAATTTTCCGGTCCGGGTTCTTGAACAGCGCCCAAGAGCCGGTGGTGAAATCCTGAAACCGCGTGCCTACTCCGATTACCAGGTCAGCGCTCTCAGCGACGGCATTTGCTGCCGAAGACCCTGTTACGCCGATGGAACCCAGATTGAGAGGGTGATCCCAGGCCATGGCAGATTTACCAGCCTGGGTCTCTGCAACTGGAATGCCGTGGGTTTCGGCAAAGACCTTCAAGGCGTCGCAGGCCTCTGAATACAGAACGCCGCCTCCGGCGATGATCAATGGCCTTTCAGCGCTGCGTATCGCCTTCAAGGCGGACTGAAGCTCAAGGTCATCCGGGCGCGGACGACGACGGTGCCAGGTTTTAGGCTCAAAGAAGCTGGCCGGATAGTCGTAAGCTTCGGCCTGCACATCTTGACAGAAAGCAAGCGTCGCAGGACCGCAGCGCTCAGGATCGGTCAAGGTCGCAAAGGCGCGGGGCAGGGCGGTGAGCAGTTGTTCTGGCCGGGTGATCCGGTCGAAATAACGGCTCACAGGCCGGAAACAATCATTGGCTGACACTGTGCCGTCGTCGAAATCCTCGATCTGCTGCAACACAGGATCCGGAGCCCGATTGGCAAAGACATCACCGGGAATGAACAGCACAGGCAAGCGGTTGACATGTGCAAGGGCAGCAGCGGTCACAAGGTTGGTGGCACCTGGTCCAATCGACGTGGTGACGGCCATCGCCTGTTTACGGTTCTTCGCCTTGGCAAAAGCAATTGCCGCATGAGCCATGCCCTGCTCATTATGTCCGCGCCATGTCGGAAAGCTGTCGCCAGCGGCGGCCAGGGCTTCGCCGAGACCTGCCACATTGCCGTGGCCGAAGATGGCCCAGCAGCCGGGAATGAACGGCTGCCCATCCTCGTTTAACTGGACGCTGATATAGCGCACGAGAGCTTGCGCGGCGGTCAGGCGAAGGGTGCTCATTGCGAGGGTCCTTGGAAGTCCAGGCCATTACCAGTTTGAACTGGTAATGGCCTAATCTATCTAAAATGACTGAACTTGCTTTAAAGTTGATTATGTCGTCTCAGCCGGGCGTCGTCCCAAGTCTGACAGAGCCGTTCAAACTTGGCACTCATATCGGCAACAGCATCATCGCTTGAGATGTCTCCTGCAAGCCATTTGCGGGCCGCGTCTGCGAAGATTGTTCTGCCGACGGCAAAGCCCTTGACGAGATCAAATTGCGCAGCTTCTGCAAAGCTTGCCGCCAGCTCGGCTTCAGGCGCATCAAGGCCCAACACGACGATCCCGCGAGTGTGCGGATCATTGCGCGAAATGGCATCGCAAGACTTTGCCCAGGCAGCACCTGAAGTCATAGGCTCCAGCTTCCACCAATCCGGATAGAGGCCGATGTCATACATCCGCTGAATTACGGTGGCAGTCGTATCATCGTCAACCGGGCCGGATTTGGATGGAATGATCTCCAGCAGCATTTCGAGGCGATTGCGACGGCAGGCGGCGAACAAACGTTTCAGCACGTCTTCTTCTTGCGCTTTCATCGCCTCTGGATCATCAGGATGATAGAAGCAAAGTACCTTGACCACATGCTCTGTTGGCCATTCAGCCAGACCGCCAAAGTCAGGTCCGATTTCAGGCTCAAGTTCCAGCGGATGGGAGGCCGGCCATTCAACCGGATGTCCAATCCACAGGCCGGTTCCTGCGGCCTTATAGAGAGCGTCTCGGCCCAAGCGGCTGTCGCACAAAATGCCGTAGCCGGATTGATCTCCTGCTACGCCGACAGCTGCATCGATGCATAGGTTCTTGAACTCACTTATTTTCTCATGCGGTGCATTGACCTCATCGGCGATGGCTTCAAGCTGAATGCGATGGTCAAAAGCAAAGACCCGCATGGAAGACCAGTCGCCGCCATGGGTTAGATGCCGGGTTGTGGACCAATGGATTTGTTCCAGCTCCGGATCTTTGCGAAGCGCCCCTTCCTTCACGCCGCGCTTTAGGAAGAACTGTAGCTCTTCCCAGCTCGGATAGGCCGGTGTGCAGCCGTGACGAGAGACAGCAAAGGCACCGCAGGCGTTGGCATAAGTCAAGCTGGTGACCCAATCGCAATCGGTTAGCCAGCCTTTAAGAAGACCGGACATGAACCCGTCACCCGCGCCCAAAACGTTAAACACTTCAATTGGAAAACCGGGCCCTGAAACGCCATCATCCAGACTGGACGGAATGGCATTCTCAAAAGCAGTTGCCCCCATCGGTCCGCGTTTGCAAACCAATGTCGCCTTAGACACTTTGCGGACATTGTTGAGCGCCTGGATGGTGTCGGTCGTGCCACCGGCAATGTGGAACTCTTCTTCCGTCCCAACGATCAGATCAAACAGATGCAAGGTAGATTGCAGTTTGCTTGTGACTTCGCTGGAGGCAATGAAGCGGTTCTCGCCGTCGCCGTGACCAGACAGGCCCCAAAGGTTTGGACGATAATCAATATCAAGTGCAGTCCGCGCACCGTTCTCACGCGCCAGATTGAGCGCCTTCAAAACGGCTGCTTTGGTTTGTGGATTGCTCAGGTGGGTTCCGGTCGCAACCACCGCGCCCGCAGATGCGATGTAATCCTGATCGATATCGTCTTCGCACAGGGCCATGTCTGCGCAGTTTTCGCGGTAGAAAATCAGCGGAAACTGTTCCTGATCGCGAATGCCGAGCAACACCAGTGCGGTCAGTCGCTCAGGATCAGTCTTGACCCCTGCGACATCCACGCCTTCGCGTACAAGCTGTTCGCGAATGTAACGGCCCATGTGTTCATCGCCGACACGGGTGATCAGCCCGGACTTCAGTCCGAGCCGAGCTGTTCCCGCTGCCATGTTGGTGGGCGAGCCGCCGATGTACTTGTTGAAGGACGCCATGTCCTCAAGTCGACCGCCGACCTGGGCGCCGTAAAGATCGACCGATGACCGACCAATGGTTATGACGTCGAGCTGCTTCATATCAAACGGTACCGCCAAGTGAGCCTTCGAGTTTCGCAAGTTCCTGGCCACCGGCCATCAGATCCTGCAATTCCTCAGGGTTTATATCGCCGCGCAGGGCTGTTCCAAGTGTTTTGCCGCGGTTAAGCACCGTAAAACGATCCCCAACGGCCATGGCATGGCGCACATTATGAGTGATGAAAATCACACCTATGCCCTTCTTGCGCACCTTGTCGATGGTTGCCAGAACGTTGGACGTCTGACGGACACCCAACGCCGAGGTTGGCTCATCCAGGATCAGGACTTTTGCACCAAAGTAGACAGCGCGCGCAATCGCAACGGTCTGTCGTTCGCCGCCAGAAAGTGTTCCAACAGCCTGATCGGGCGAGCGCAGATGAATGCCCATTTTCGCCATTTCTTCCAAGGTCACCTTGTTGGCTTCCTTGAAGTCGAACCATTTGAACGGACCGACAGAGCGTTCCGGTTCACGGCCCATCCAGAAATTGCGGGTCACAGACATCAGCGGGATCATGGCAAGATCCTGATAGACTGTGGCAATGCCGGCTGCCATTGCATCCCGCGGATTGGCAAAATCAACAGCCTGGCCGTCGACCTTGATCTGGCCGTGGGTTGGCTTGTGAACACCAGACATGGTCTTGATGAAGGTCGATTTTCCGGCTCCATTGTCACCCAGCAAGCAGTGACACTCGCCAGGGTTTACGGAGACAGAGACGCCGTTCAGGGCGATGACAGGGCCGAAATGTTTCTTGATGTCGACCAGTTCGATAAGGGGAGCAGTCATATCAGCGTTCTCCCGTGATCATACGGCGGATGTAAGTGTTGAGAATGACGGCCAGCAGCAAAATGACGCCAAGGAAGACCCGGAACAGCGAGCTTTCCACCCCTGCAAAGAACAGACCTTGTTGGACCACACCAAAAATCAGCGCTCCAAGGGCTGCTCCAAGAACAGAGCCATAACCACCAGTCAGCAGTGCGCCGCCGATAACCACCGAGATAATTGCTTCAAATTCCTTTAGCATTCCGCGATCGGCTGCCGCTGAGCCAAATTCCATCACCTGACAGGTGGCAAAGACTGTGGCGCAGAAGGCCGATAGCATGAACATCAGGATTTTTACCCGGTTGACGGGCACACCGACGTATCGGGCAGCTTGAGCGTCGCCGCCAGAGGCAAAGATCCAATTGCCAAATTTGGTTCTGGTCAGCAGGAAATGGCCAAAGACAATCAGGGCAACCGCCCAGATCATGAGCATTGGGATGCCCTCGACAACGGGCAAGCCTGCTTTCGGGCCGGCTACAAATTTTCCAACAACACCAAGGTCTGCCAGCCAGACGAAGAGTCCAGAGAAGACCTTGCCACCAAACAGCCAGGCGATGGGATCGCCTTCTGCAGCCTCACGGACTCCGCCAATAATGGTTTTGCGTGTGGTGGTGATTGAGATGAAAATCGTTGCGCCGCGCAGGATGTAGAGGAACGCAAGGGTCACGATGAAGGACGGCAGGCCGGTCTTGATGACGAGGTAGCCATTCAAGGCCCCAATGGCGAGCGCAAGAGCAAAGGCAACGAGGATCGCGAACCAGGTTGGCAGTCCCAGATGAACTGTCAAAAGCGCAATGATGATGCCGGAAAAGCCGATCATGGATCCGACGGAGAGGTCGAATTCACCGGCAATCATCAGAAGGCAAGCTCCCACTGCGATGATCGCGAACTGGGCAGACACGGTGCCCCAGTTGATGATGCCTTCGGGAGCGAACATGCCGCTGTCGCCAGCAATGCTCAGGAAAAACACGAAAACCAGGATCGCGCCGCAAATAGCGCCCAGTTCAGGCCGGATCAGAGCTTTTCGGAACGGAGACATTTCCTGGACGCGTTCGTCCTGAATTGCTTCTTGTATCTGCTCGGCCGTTTTGCCGTCAGTTTCAGCCTCTGTTTGAGCCATTGGGTCCTCCTGCCTGCCGTTCAAAGCGGCGACATTTTTTTGAAGCGTCACCGGGACGTGAATAATTTGGGGAATGAAAATTTAGGGGGCAGGAGACGACACTTATTGCCGTCTCCTGCCGGGAGGCGCCTAGCGGTATTCGCCGGCGAACTTTTCAACAAGGCCAATATTGGACTTGGTGACAAAGCCAGGACCGGAGTTGATAGAGTTGCCAGGGACAACGCCATAACGGGTCAGGTTTGTCAGGATAACCACTGGCAGGTACCCTTGCAGGTAAGGCTGCTGGTCAATGGCGAATGCAATCGTGCCGCTTTTGATCGCTTCGGCAATTTCTCCGGAAAGATCGAAGGTGCCGAAATGGATTGTGCCGGCTTTGCCCATTTCATCAAGAGCCGACAGTGTAGGGTGTGCGGAGGTCGGTCCAAGTGTCAGAATGCCGTTTGTCTCTGGATGAGTCTGCAGGTAGGCCATGACTTTGGACTTAATTTCAGCTGGATCCTGACCGCTGTCGATCATCTGACCGCCGAGTTCCACGCCCAGTGCATCTGCATAGCCCTGGCAACGTTCAACGGAAGCCGGGTTGGTGATGTAGTGGTTGACGCAAACGAAGTTGGTCACACCAGCGGCCTTAGCCTTTTCGCCAGCGCCCTTGCCTGCAGCATGTTCAGGCTGACCGACATGCATCAGGGCGCCAAGTGCCTTGGACTGTTCTTCTGTACCAGAGTTGATCGTGATGACCGGAATGCCCTTGGCAACTGCATTCGACAGCGGGCCGGACAGAACGTCGTAATCGGCGATTGTCGCGATGATTCCATCTGGGTTTGACGCAGAAGCCTGCTCAATGATGCGGGCCATATCGGCCAGATCACCGGTTGGTGGATTACGGTATTCAACTTCAACACCCATCTGGTCACCAGCAACCTGAATGGAGTTCTTGATCACGTTCCACCAGCTGTCGCTGTCAGGTGCGTGGCTCACGAGAACATAGCGTTCGCCTTCTGCATGAGCTGCAGGAGTTGCCAAGCCGGTGAATGCAATGGCTGCGGTTGCCATCGCGAGAAATGTGCTCTTCATGGTGTTCCTCCCAGAACGAATTTTCGCGGCAAAGGGCAGCCGCCGGGTTTGTCTCCCAAGGCTTCCAAAACCGGGAGCCTGAAATTATGCGGTCCGTAAATATTCGAATGCCGCTGTGTGGAATATAAATTCTATTTCAATTGTCATGCAACATATTTTTTTCAAATTGCAGTTTTTCTCTTGCTGCACCCACCGACACTGCAAGGGAAATAGCCAGGGAAAGACTGGCTGAAAGGGCTCTAAACGCTCCGACATCAAGCTCTGCAACCAGCAAGGGAACTGCTCCCATTTGCACAAGCGGACTGGTGACCAGGTCTGTAATTGCAACGAGATCTGCGTCACGCTGTTTCGCGATGTCAGCGATTTCCAGTGTCTGCTCGGAGTAGGGCGCGAAGGTTACAGCGATCACAGCGTCATCGGGTTGAATGGTGTGGTCGAGCTTGATGCCACCAATTCCGCTATGAAGAATCGTTGGAACTTCGAGCTTTTCAAACGCATATCCGAGGTAGGACGTGACCGGAAAGGCCCGGCGAAACCCGACAAGATGGATTGTTCTGGCCCGGGCAAGCTGCTTGACAGCTTCTTCAAGAGCAGCAGGGTCAACTGACGTCATGAGGTTTTCCAACGACATGCGGCCGACTTCAACGAATTCTGCCAGCAGGGCGGAGGGAGATTCGGTGCCATGCTCTCGCAGTTTTTCCAACCGCGTTCCATAGTCCGGCCATTTCTGGGAATAGTCAGAACGGAACACCTTCTGCATTTGTGAAAACCCGGAAAACCCGAGGTCCTGACAAAAGCGCATGAAAGCCGAGGGTTGTACGCCAGCAGATTCCGACAGTTCAGAAACGGTTGAGACGGCAACGCGGTCCGGATTGGCCGCAACAAAATCTGCGCATTGTTTCAAACGCTTGGGGAAGCTATCTGATTGTTGGCTGATGCGGCTGAAGACCTCATCAATGGATTTTGGGGCGTTGTCATCGCTCATGTTATTTTCTTTTCTCGCTTGACACGTTCTATCGAAAGTGATTTTGGAATTTTTATTCTAATCTGGCAAGCGCTGCAGTTCAGCAGGCTTAACAAGCCGGACATATCCCTGGAGGACTGCATATGACGCTCAACGTGGCACTGCTCGGCGCTGGCCGGATCGGCAAAGTTCATGCAAAAGCAATTGAAGCGACTGCGGGCGCACAGCTGTTCGGCGTTGCTGATGCGATGGTGGAAGCGGCAGACGCTCTGGCCAAGGCCTATGGTGCCAAGGTTCTCAGCATTGATGAAATCGAGGCGTCCAGTGAGGTCAATGCAGTGATCATCTGCACGCCGACTGATACGCATTCGGATTTGATCGAGCGTTTCGCACGGGCGGGCAAGGCGATCTTTTGCGAAAAACCGGTCGACTTGTCTGTTGATAGGGTGCGGGACTGCCTGAAGGTGGTTGAGGAGACCAATGGTGTTTTGATGCTCGGCTTCAATCGCCGGTTTGATCCCCATTTCCAGGCTGTGCGCGCCGAGATTGATGCTGGCCGTATTGGCGACGTAGAGATGGTGCAGATTGTTTCACGGGATCCTGGCGCGCCGCCCCCTTCTTATATTCAGTCATCCGGTGGCATCTTCAGGGACATGACAATCCATGATTTCGACATGGCGCGTTTTCTATTGGGCGAAGAAGTTGAAACCGTTCAGGCCAGCGCATCGGCACTTGTTAATCCGGAAATCGGCAAGCTCGGCGATTTCGACAGCGCTTCGATCATTCTGACGACGGCAAGCGGCAAGCATTGTTCGATCTCCAACTCCCGCCGGGCAACTTATGGCTACGATCAACGCATCGAAGTGCTGGGCGCGAAGGGCGCCGTATCTGCCGAGAACCAGCGGGCCGTGTCTATCGAGATTGCCACCGCAGATGGCTACCTGCGGCCGCCGTTGCATGATTTCTTCATGACCCGCTACACCGAAGCCTATGCAGCTGAAATTGCAGCCTTTGTAGCAGCGGTGGAAAGCGGAACGGCACCAAGTCCGAATGGGCAAGATGGCCTCAAGGCGTTGCTTCTGGCAGAGGCGGCTCTCAAATCCATCGAGGAAAAGCGGGTTGTCGCAGTCAGCGAGATCTGAGCCTCATAGCTGAAGCGTCAACGTGCGATCGGGAGGTGAAGCGCATGACACTGACTCAAGACAAGAACAACAACAACTCCATAGGGGTCGGCCTGATTGGGACCGGCTTTATGGGTAAATGCCATGCCTTGGCCTATGGTTCTGTCAAGGCCGTGTTTGGCGCTGTTCCAACGCCTCGGCTTGAAGTCTTGTGCGATGTGCCAAGTGAAAAGGCATCAGCCTTTGCGGATCAGTTTGGCTTTGCCCGCTCAACAGACACATGGCAGGATCTCGTTGTGGATCCTGCTGTGGATATCGTCTGTATAACTGCTCCGAACAAAGTGCATAAGGAGATGGCCTTGGCCGCTCTTGGTGCGGGCAAACATGTGCATCTGGAAAAGCCGATGGCCTTGACCATTGCCGATGCAAATGAGCTGCGAGATGCGGCGGCCAGTGCCGGTGTCAAGACGATCACCGGATACAATTATCTGCATAATCCGGCCATTACCCACGCTCACCAGCTCATTGAGAGTGGAGCAATTGGCAGGGTTGTGCACTTCCGTGGTGCGATTGATGAAGATTATCAGGCGGACCCGGATCTTGCCTGGACCTGGCGCGCCATGAAGACAGAAGCAGGTCTGGGCGCACTTGGAGACCTAGGTTGTCATCTGGTCAGCATCGCGACATATCTCGCCGGGCCGATCGCAAGCCTCATGGCGGATATGCAAACGATCCATCACACTCGGCCTGTTGCTGATGGCGGTGCCTCAAGGGCTGTGGAAAACGAGGATGTCGCCAGTGCTCTTGTCACCTTTGAAACCGGCGCACAGGGCGTCTTGACCACATCGCGCAGTGCATGGGGCCGTAAGAGCCATATCGGCTTTGAGGTTCACGGCACCGAGGGCATGATCACTTTCGATCAGGAACGCATGAATGAGTTGCGGCTCTATCAGAACCGCGGCGCGCTGGCCGAGCAGGGCTTCAAGACGATCCTGAGCGGACCGGCGCATCCGCCCTATGGTGAGTTTGTACCCGCCGCAGGACATCAGCTTGGCTTCAACGACTTGAAAGTCATCGAAGTGCATGAGTTTCTCAAGGCCATTGCCGAGGATCGTCTAGCATTTCCCGCGTTTGCGGATGCGTTTCACTTCGAGGACGTGATCCATGCGATTGCGGCGTCCAGTCGGGCTGGAACCAGAGTATCAATCAAAGGATAGGGGCGGCAGCGCTTGCGACCTCAGGCATTGGCAGACAGAACGCGCCTGACTTCGGTTGCTACCAGTTCGGCGGCCGGGGTCAGCGTTTGTCCTGAGCGTGTCAAAAAGGAATAAGTTTCGACCGAGAGGTCAAACTCACATGGCAAGATGATCAGGCTGCCTTGATTGTCATCGCTCTCGGAAAAGGAGCGGGCGACGGACGTGGCAACGGGTGCAACCGCATTTGTTTGCCGGATAGTCGCCAGCGTAAACAGAAACGACGAAGTGGTCAGCACTTGCGTTGGCAGGCTGAGGCCAAGGCTCCTGAGCACCCGCTCGGTCGTGGTCCGAATGGGCGAACCGACAGGCGGCAGCACCCAGTCGTGCGCCAGCAGTGCCTCCGGTGAAATTGTCTCGGTCTCTCGAGACAGCGGATGGCCTTGCCTGGCGATCACGCTGGCTGGTTCTTCCAATTGGGGGATCTCGGTGAACAGCTCCGGGTTATACTCAACTGGAATTCTGCTCAGAGAGAAATCCAATCGACCGTCCATCAGCATCGGAGCGAGCATGTCGCTGGGGCCGATTTCGATAGAAATTGAAATCGCCGGATAGCTAAGGCGGACCTGACGCAGGGCTGGCAGGACATATTCAATCGCCGGACCGGTAACAGAGCCGATCTTCACCCGTCCGGAGATGCCTTGTTTCAGCTCGTTGATATCACGGCCTGCATCGGAAATTTCCTGAAGTACCCGCATGCTGCGAAAGGCCAGTTGCTGACCGGCCTGGGTCAGCTGGATACCGCGCCCGGTGCGCTTGTAAAGCTCGGTTCCAACAACGCTTCCAGCCTCTGCGATCAGCCGGGAGACGGCGGGCTGACTCATGTTCAGCGCCTTGGCTGCCTGGGTTAACTGTCCGTGTTCGGACAATTCGGCGAACAGCCTAAGGTGCGATAGCTTCAGGCCTTTTCGTAGCAGGTCAACGTACATTTGAATGGCTTTCGCAAATTTAATATACCGATTTTGGTATGTTATTATCACAACAAATGATTTGACCGGTATGATAAAACCAACAAAAACTGTGCAGGCAAACGCAGCGGGAGGCGCTGTGGGAGCGAAGACCAAATTTGGTTTGAGGCCGCGTCTTAAGCGGTTCGGGAGAGAATAATGAAATTTGTTTCCAAAACGCTGGCCGCTTTTGCGGCCGCAGCGACGCTTATGACGGGCGTCGCCCACATCGATGCTGCCCAGGCTGAAGGCAAGGGCACAATTGGCATCGCCATGCCGACTAAATCTTCTGCGCGCTGGATTTCCGATGGGAATTCCATGGTCGAGCAGTTCGAAGCCGCCGGTTACACTACAGATCTGCAGTATGCTGAAGACGATATTCCAAATCAGCTCGCTCAGATTGAGAACATGATCACCAAGGGCGCAAATGTTCTTGTGATTGCAGCGATTGACGGCACGACATTGTCCAATGCGTTGGAAAATGCAGCAGCATCCGGCATCAAGGTCATTGCTTATGATCGCTTGATCCGCGACAGCGGCAACGTCAACTATTATGCAACGTTTGACAACTTCAAGGTCGGCGTTCAGCAGGCATCTTCGCTGGTTGCAGGCCTCAAGGAACGCTTCGGAGATGGTCCTTACAATGTCGAACTATTCGGCGGATCTCCTGACGATAACAACGCCTATTTCTTCTACAATGGTGCCATGTCTGTCCTGCAGCCTTTGATAGACGCTGGCACAATCAACATTGCATCAGGCCAGATGGGCATGGACACGGTCGGCACGCTGCGCTGGGATGGTGCTGTTGCACAGGCCCGCATGGATAACCTGCTGTCGGCTCACTACACAGATAAGCCATTGCATGGTGCTTTGAGCCCATACGACGGGCTTTCCATCGGTATTCTGTCTTCGCTCAAGGGCGTCGGTTATGGCTCTGGTGATCAGAAAATGCCGATCGTAACTGGCCAGGATGCGGAAGTTCAGTCAGTCAAGTCGATCCTGGCTGGCGAGCAGTATTCCACTGTGTTCAAGGACACCCGTGAGCTGGCTCGCGTAACGGTCGGTATGGTCGATGCGCTTCTGGAGGGCGGCGAGCCTGAAATCAACGACACGACAACTTACGACAATGGCGTCAAGGTTGTGCCGTCCTACCTGCTTGAGCCAGTCTCTGTTGATGGCAGCAATTGGGAAGATATCCTGATCGGCAGCGGTTACTACACAGCTGATCAGGTCAAGTAAGACCCCGGTTTCCTTCATGAAAACAACGACCCGCCGTCACGCTTAAAAGAAGCGGCGGGTCGTCATGTCAAAACGGTGTCGCAAGTCATGTCGCTTCTGTTGCAGATGCAAAATATCACCAAGACTTTTCCGGGCGTAAAAGCGCTGGACCAGGTTAATCTCGATGTGGACGAGGGTGAAATCCACGCGGTAGTCGGCGAAAACGGAGCTGGCAAATCCACCTTGATGAAAATTCTGTCCGGCGTTTATCCGCATGGACAATATGACGGTGAAATTCGTTATGAGGGCGAGGTGGCCTCGTTCTCAGGAATATCCGACAGCGAAAGCCGTGGGATCATCATCATTCACCAGGAATTGGCGCTGGTGCCGCTCCTGTCGATTGCCGAAAATCTGTTTCTCGGCAATGAAGTTTCAAAGCGCGGTGTTATCGATTGGCCGCAGACCTATCAGCGCACGGAAGAACTGTTGCGCAAGGTGGGCCTGGATGAGGCCCCTACGACAAAGGTCGACAAGCTCGGAGTCGGCAAGCAGCAGCTGGTGGAAATCGCCAAGGCACTGGCCAAGGATGTCAAACTGTTGATCCTGGATGAGCCAACTGCAGCCTTGTCAGAGGCCGACAGTCAGGCGCTGCTGGACCTGTTGCTGGAACTCAAATCCCAAGGCATGACCTCTATTCTGATCAGCCATAAGCTCAATGAAGTTGAGCGCGTTGCCGACAGGATCACGGTGATCCGGGACGGGTCAGCCGTCTCTACGCTTAATGCGCGCAACTCGGAAACCAGCGAAGAACGCATTATCAGGGACATGGTGGGCCGTGATATGGCCAACCGTTATCCGGAGCGTATACGAAACATTGGCGCGCCTTTGTTTGAAGTGAAAAACTGGAATGTTTTTCATCCAGAACATGCAGAGCGCCAGGTTATTCGCGATGCCTCATTCACTGTCCGCAAAGGCGAAATTGTCGGCATTGCAGGTCTGATGGGCTCCGGGCGAACCGAGTTGGCCATGAGCCTTTTTGGTCGCAGCTACGGCCAAAACATCTCCGGCGAAGCCCTGCTCAATGACAAACCCGTCGATCTATCCACTGTTGGCCGCGCCATTGATGCGGGGCTTGCCTATGTGACCGAGGACCGCAAGGGACTTGGGCTGGTGCTTGAGGAAACCATTCAGCGCAACATTACGCTGGCAAACCTTGAAGCGGTCTCAAGTGCAGGCGTTTTGAACGAGGCCGAGGAACAGAAGGTCTCTGAAGGCTACCGTCAGGCCATGAATATCCGCACACCGAGTGTTTTCCAGAAGGTGGTCAACCTTTCGGGCGGCAATCAGCAGAAGGTCGTTCTGTCCAAATGGCTGTTTGCGGAACCTGATGTGCTGATTCTGGATGAACCGACCCGCGGCATTGATGTCGGGGCCAAATTTGAAATTTACGGGATCATGAACCAGCTGGCCGACGAGGGCCGTGGTGTCTTGATGATCTCTTCGGAAATGCCCGAGCTGCTGGGCATGTGCGATCGAATTTACGTGATGAACGAAGGTGCACTGGTCGGAGAGCTAAGCGCTGCCGAGGCAAGCCAGGAACGCATCATGTCGTTCATCGTCAGGAGTTGAGAATGACCACGCCTACTGCAGATAAAACCAAGAGTGGCAGTGACCGCTCCACTGCGAGTTACCTGGCAAGCCACCTGCGGGATTACGGCATGCTGCTGGCCCTGATTGCAATCATGGCGTTTTTCCAGATCGTGACGAATGGCACGTTGCTCAAGCCGGTCAATATTACCAACCTGTTCCTGCAAAACAGCTACATCATCATCATGGCCCTTGGCATGTTGCTGGTGATCGTGGCCGGGCATATCGATCTGTCGGTCGGCTCTGTTGTTGGTTTTGTCGGCGCTCTTGCGGCTGTGATGATTGTCGAATGGCATTGGTCCATCTATCTGGCAATCCCGGTTTGTCTTTCCGTTGGCATCGCTATTGGTGCGGCACAAGGCTACTGGATCGCCTATTGGAAGATCCCTTCATTCATCGTCACCCTGGCGGGTATGCTGGTGTTTCGTGGTGCGTCGCTTTGGCTTCTTGAAGGTCAGTCAGTTGGGCCGTTCCCGCGTGAGTTTCAGGCGCTGTCCACGGGCTTTCTGCCGGATCTTCTGCCATTCGTGAAGACGATCTTCGACGTCGAACGGATGAACGGTCTGGCGCTGGTCTCCGGGGTTGCCATTGCTGGCGTTCTGGTCTGGCTCGGTCTTCAGGGCAGGGCGCGCAACCGGGCTTACGGAATTTCCGGTGAACCATTTGTCTTCTTTATCGTGCGCAATGCGCTGGTGGCTGGAGCCATCGTCTTTGTCGCCTACAAGCTGTCGACCTTCCGTGGCCTGCCAAATGTGTTGCTTACCATGGGAATTTTGACAGTCATCTATGCCTTTTTGACGGAAAGTACGGTTCTTGGGCGGCGTATTTATGCGCTCGGCGGCAATCAGAAGGCCGCGAAACTGTCCGGCATCAAAACCGAATGGCTGACCTTCCTGACTTTCGTCAACATGGGCATGCTGGCAGCGCTCGCAGGACTGATCTTTGCCGCCCGATTGAATACAGCAACACCCAAAGCTGGCGTTGCCTTTGAGCTGGACGTGATTGCGGCGGTCTTCATTGGTGGTGCATCCATGTCCGGCGGTGTCGGCAAAATCGTTGGTGCCGTGGTCGGAGCCTTCAT
This sequence comes from Roseibium algae, assembly GCF_037783265.1. Classification (NCBI taxonomy): domain Bacteria; kingdom Pseudomonadati; phylum Pseudomonadota; class Alphaproteobacteria; order Hyphomicrobiales; family Stappiaceae; genus Roseibium; species Roseibium algae. The sequence goes on along the minus strand of NZ_JBAKIA010000012.1, from coordinate 76,007 downwards.
TATGGGCGTCATGAACAACGGCATGTCGATCATGGGGATCGGGATCGATTACCAGCAGGTCATCAAGGGCCTGGTGCTTCTGGCTGCTGTCATTTTCGATGTCTACAACAAGAATAAACAAGGATAGCGCAATGCTCATTTCACAGATCCTCAACACGGACGGCAGCCTGAGCGTTGTTGTAAGAAACGGCAGTGAAGCCTCTGTTCTGGTCGGTGTGGAAAGCACTTATGCGTTGGCTCTTGAGGCTATCGCAAAAGGTCAGACAATTGCCGAATGCATTCGCTCGCATGCTTTGGGAGCAGCTGTCGATCTGGAGCAGTTGGCCAGCGAAGGAAGGCTGACTTTGCCGATACACCATGCTGACCCGGCGCATATGCATCTAACCGGAACTGGACTGACCCATCTTGGGTCGGCCTCAACCCGAAATGCCATGCACGCGTCCAATGCTGCGGACGCTGCAAAGGAAACGGATTCCATGAAGATGTTCCGCATGGGCGTTGAGAACGGCAAACCTGCCGACGGCGAATGCGGCGTTCAGCCTGAGTGGTTCTACAAGGGCAATGGCACGGCTGCGGTTGCCCCCGGCGGGGATCTGGTCAGTCCTTCGTTTGCAGATGATGGTGGAGAAGAACCTGAATTGGCAGGCATCTACATTGTCGGCGAAGACAGCACGCCGTTTCGGATCGGCTTTGCCCTGGCTAACGAGTTCTCAGACCATGTCATGGAGCGAGTGAATTACCTTTATCTGGCCCATTCGAAGCTGCGTCCTGCCTCATTTGGCCCTGAAATCCTGGTTGGCGATCTGCCGGACAGTATTGTGGGTACGAGCCGGATCCGCCGCGATGGCAAGGTGATCTGGGAAAAGCCGTTCCTGTCCGGCGAAGCGAACATGTCCCACACATTCGCCAATCTGGAACATCATCATTTCAAGTATGACCTGTTCTGCCAGCCAGGCGACCTGCATGTTCATATGTTCGGCACGGCAACGCTGTCGTTTGCGGACAAGATCTCTTGTCGAGACGGCGATCAGTTCGAGATCTCGGCGCCCGGTTTTGGCGGCGCGCTGTGCAATCGGCTCGTCATGACGCCTGCTGATGCGGCTCCTGTTGGTGTAAAGGTGCTATAGAGGCCATGGCTTTCAAACCCAAATCCTGGCCGCGCAAACTTCGCTCTACCGAATGGTTCGGTGGCACGTCCCGTGATCACATCTATCATCGCAGCTGGATGAAAAATCAGGGATTGCCCGATGATCTGTTTGATGGGCGGCCGGTGATTGGCATTTGCAACACATGGTCTCAGTTGACGCCCTGCAACGGGCATCTGCGCGATCTGGCAGAACGGGTGAAACACGGGATTTATGAAGCGGGCGGATTTCCCGTCGAGTTCCCGGTTTTTTCCGCAGGCGAAAGCACTCTGCGTCCCACGGCCATGATGTTTCGCAACTTGGCCAGCATGGATGTGGAAGAGGCAATCCGGGGCACGCCGCTTGACGGCGTTGTTCTCATGGTTGGCTGCGACAAGACTACGCCTTCCTTGATGATGGGTGCAGCGTCGGTCAATCTGCCGTCGATTGTCGTCACCGGTGGACCGATGCTGAATGGCTGGTTTCAGGGCGAACGGGTGGGGTCTGGAACCCATCTTTGGAAGTTCTCCGAGGCGGTCAAGGCAGGGGATATGACCCAGGAGGAATTCCTGGAAGCAGAATCTGCCATGAGCCGTTCGCCAGGTACCTGCAACACCATGGGCACTGCCTCCAGCATGGCCTGTATGGCCGAAGCACTCGGCATGGCCCTGTCCGGTAATGCGGCCATCCCCGCTGTCGACAGCCGCAGGCGGGTGATGGCCCATCTGACCGGTCGGCGGATTGTCGAGATGGTCAAGGAAGACCTGAAGCCGTCGGATGTCCTGACGCGCGAGGCATTTGAGAACGCGATCCGGACCAATGGTGCCATCGGTGGTTCGACAAATGCGGTCATCCATTTGCTTGCCCTCGCTGGGCGTGTTGGCGTTGATCTGTCATTGGATGACTGGGATGAGTTTGGCCGCAATATCCCGACCATCGTGAATTTGATGCCGTCCGGAAAATACCTGATGGAAGAGTTTTTCTATGCGGGTGGTCTTCCGGTCGTTATCAAACGGCTCGGCGAATCTGGTCTGTTGAACCGGGATGCACTGACTGTATCCGGCAAAAGCGTCTGGGATCAGGTCAAAGAAGCTCGCAACTGGAACGAGGACGTCATCCTGCCAGTTGATAAGGCGCTGACCCAGGAAGGCGGCATCGCTGTGGTAAAGGGCAACCTTGCGCCTAACGGGGCTGTTTTGAAACCATCTGCTGCAACCCCAAGCCTGTTGAAGCATCGTGGACGCGCTGTGGTCTTCGAGGACATCGATGACTACAAGGCCCGCATCAACGATGACGCGCTCGACATTGACGAGACCTGCGTCATGGTTTTGAAAAACTGTGGTCCAAGAGGTTATCCGGGCATGTCTGAAGTGGGCAACATGGGCCTACCGCCCAAGGTCCTCAAGAAAGGCATTACCGATATGGTCCGCATCTCAGATGCGCGCATGTCAGGAACGGCGTATGGCACAGTTGTGCTGCACACCTCACCAGAGGCTGCTGCTGGCGGTCCGTTGGCCGTCGTTCAAAATGGCGACATGATCGAGCTGGACGTTCCCAATCGCAAGCTTCATCTGGATATTCCAGATGCTGAACTTGCCAGTCGTCTGGCTGCCTGGCTTCCGTCTCACGAGGTGCCACCTAGCGGCTATGCTCGGCTATTCCACGATCATGTTCAAGGCGCTGATACCGGGGCTGATTTTGACTTTCTTGCGGGTTGCCGTGGGTCAGATGTTCCAAAGGACTCCCATTGATGGCCCGTAAACTCGCCCTTGTGGGGATTGGCAAGATTGCCCGCGACCAGCATTTGCCTGCTATCGCAACAAATCCGGATTGGGACCTTGTTGCAGTCGTAAGCCGGAATGCGCAGGTCGAAGGCGTGCAAAATTTCGCCTCGATGGAAAAGCTTTTGATGGCTGGGCTTGATATAGATACAATTTCGCTGGCCATTCCGCCGCAGCCTCGGTTCGATTATGCCGCAAGTGCGTTGGAAGCCGGGCTGAATGTCATGCTTGAAAAGCCTCCTGGGCAAACGCTGGCAGAGTGCCATGCGCTTGAGGCTCTTGCACGCGCAAAGGGCGTGACGCTGTTTGCGACTTGGCATTCGCGCTTTGCCGATTGCGTGCCTGAAGCGAAGGCCTGGCTGGCATCGCGGACAATCAAGCAGCTGTCGATCACCTGGAAAGAAGATGTTAGGCGCTGGCATCCGGGCCAGGACTGGATCTTTGAACCGGGTGGTCTGGGGGTCTTTGATCCGGGTATCAACGCCCTGTCGATCCTCACGGAGATTCTTCCCTACGCCGTTCATTTGAATGCTGCCGATCTGGAATTTCCATCCAACCGCGATACACCCATTGCGGCCAATTTGTCGTTTACCGGGCCAAATGCAGGCAAGTTCTCTGCTGAATTTGATTGGTTGCAGGAAGGTCCCCAGACTTGGGATATCGATGTCGAGACGGATGACGGGGTACTTAAGTTGTCGAATGGAGGGGCCACCTTGCATATCAATGATAATCTCGTGAAGCAGGGCGCCGATCAAGAATATGCGAACCTTTATGCCCGGATGGCCGAGCTCGTGACCACCTCTGCAATCGATATGGATCTGTCTCCAATGGTGCATGTCTCTGATGCCTTTACGCTCGGGCGGCGGAAGGTCGTGGAAGCCTTCGAGTTTTAAAAATAGGTCAGCACTCAATGGCGCATTCAGCTCTTTGCCGAATGCGCCCAACTCTTGCCTGATCCAAGGCCATTAGACCTACGCTGCCCAGCGCCAAGATTTTCCTGAAACGTTTGATTTATATCGTTAAAGCGCGTTATCTGTTTGAGAGGCTTTGAATAGCCATCGTCTATGACTCTCATGGAAATTTTAGAGCGCATTATGAAAACGGCGGATATCATTATCATCGGCGGTGGTATCGCCGGGATCGGCGCAGCAGCGCGTTTGTCACCTGAGGCGTCAGTGATCATTCTGGAAATGGAGGACGCAGCGGGACGCCATGCAAGTGGCAGATCCGCTGCAATCTTCATCCGCAACTATGGAAATGCGACACTTCGGGCACTGAATGCGGCATCTGAACCAACATTTTTGGAACCGGAAGGCATTAGCGAAAGTTCCCTGCTGTCACAACGTGGCGAACTTATGGTCGCAAATGAGGCCGGACTCGACGATCTGAATGCCTATTTGACAGGATCCGATGGGCTCGAACGGATCAGCGCTGCTGAAGCGGTAAAATTGTTCCCGCTGTTGAGGCAGGATTGGGTCGTCGAGGCAGCCTATGAGCAGTCAGCGCAAGATATTGATGCAGACAGGTTGCTGCAGGGCTGTTTGAAGCTGGCGCGACGCAATGGTGCTGAGTTTATACCGAAAGCGCCCGTCACGGCTATGAAGCGTGCCAATGGCATCTGGCAGGTTGAGACGCCGAAAGGGCAATTCACGGCTCCTATTGTCATCAATGCTGCCGGGGCCTGGGCGGATCAAATAGCGGGTCTTGCCGGGATGCTTCCCGTTGGCTTGTCTGCCCTACGCCGTAGTGCTGCAATCGTGTCGCCGCCGTGTTCGGATGACATTAGCAGTTGGCCGTTGCTCGTGAGTGCAGCTGAAGACTGGTACGTCAAACCTGATGCCGGGAAATTCATGGTGTCACCAGCAGATGAAGACCCGGTTGAAGCACAGGATGCCTGGCCGGAGGATATGGTTCTCGCCGAGGGCATATATCGAGCTGAGCAGGCCGTTGATTTGCAAGTCACTCGGATTGAACACAGTTGGGCGGGCCTCAGGACGTTTGCACCGGATCGAACCCCGGTGGTCGGCTTTTCACCCGAACAGGATGGTTTTTTCTGGCTTGCAGGGCAGGGCGGATATGGCGTTCAGACAGCGCCGGCCTTGTCGCAACTCACAGCTGATCTTTGCCTTCATAGAACATCTCTGCTGAGCGCGGCTGTTCTTGAGGCGCTAGACCCTGGCAGGTTCCTCCAGTCGACTTGACTTCAGGCCTGCTTTTACTCGAACGACTGCAAATTAAAAAAGGACATGACATGAGTGATATCAAACGCCTCGACAAGGGCCCACGCATGAGCCAGGCCGTCATCCATGGTGATCTCGTTTGGCTCGCTGGCCAGGTCGGAACGCCGAGCGAAAGCGTTGCTGCACAGACCAAGGAAATCCTCAGCAAAATCGACAGCCTTCTGGCCCGTGCAGGAACAGATAAATCCCGTCTGCTTCAGACCACAATTTGGATGGCTTCAATGGACGACTTTGCTGAAATGAATGCTGTTTGGGATGCATGGGTAGATCCAGAAAACCCACCAGCACGTGCATCAGGCGAATCGGCACTGGCGACACCTGACTATAAAGTTGAGATCATTGTTGTTGCTGCTTTGAAGTGATGAATAAGTTGGCCTGAGACAATTGATTGTTTCAGGCCAAAAATTGGCTTAATTAAAATATTTGCTCGTATTTAAGTATATGAAATTTTCTCTATTATTTTTTATTTCGTTAAATTTACGTTTGTTTAAAATTACGCTAGGTTAGTTTTGAAAAATAGATACTTAAGTCGTAATCTGTTTATGTTTATTTTCGGTGTTGAGTTTTTATTGTCATGAGTTGTCTTGCTAATTAGAACAATCGCTTGCTACTGTTGACTTCTCTTGGGAGGAGGCAGACGGATGAGCAAAAAAAGCGATCCGCAAGAACAGGTGGTCATCCGGTCAATTCTGGTGATTGATGACCATCCGCTCTATTGTGATGCACTTGCATCTACGCTTGAAAAACTGTTCCGATCAAAATCGGTCAGAAAGGCAACATCCTTGAAAGAAGGGTTGCGCCTGGTGGGAGCACGTTTTCAGCCTGACTTGGTCATGCTGGATCTTAAATTGCCGGATGTGACCGGCTTGAGTGGGTTTTTGAAGGTCAAGGACAGGCTGCCGGATGTGCCTGTTTTGGTTATATCAGCAGAGTCCTCTGATGAGACCATCGGTGCATTACTGACAGCTGGTGCAGCCGGTTTTATCCCCAAAGATGCATCTCATAGAGTACTACAACATGCCTTGACAGAAATTCGCGAGGGCAGACGTTTTCTGCCGCCAGGATATATTCCGTCGAAGCGACCAACACGGACCGATCTGACAGTTCAACAGATTGCACATAAGATTGCAGATCTGACACCTCAACAAAACCGGATCATGAAGTTGATCTGCGCTGGCAAGCCGAACAAGCAGATCGCTTATGAGTTGTCGCTCGCAGAGGCCACGGTCAAGGCGCATATCACAGCTCTTTTGCGACGCCTTGGTGTCAACAACCGAACACAGGCTGCGGTGCTGGTCCGCAGTGCGAGTCTGGATGGTGGACCGTATCTGTCGGATTCGGATGCTCGTGCGCTTTTGAGCTAGACTATGAACATCTGGCCTGGTCCGCAGAAATCTAAAGAGCCGTCGACCGTCAAGGTCGGCGTTTCCCATTCGTCCAGCTCCAAAGAGGCTGTTCACGAAGCATGTTCTGATTTTAAATCGCATGCGATTTGTTTTGTGATGGTCTTCGTGCCCCATCACCTAGATCAGGAGCGGGTTGCACGCGAACTGTCGGAGCATATGCCGTCTACGACAGTTTTTGGCTGTACGACTGCAGGTCAAATTACGCCCGAGGGTTATGAGAGCAACGCGCTTTTCATCATAGCCTTTCCACGTCGGCATTTTCGCTGTTCGTCCGCTCTGATCAAGCCACTTGGGCGAACATCTATTGAACACACAACTTCCCAGGCACGGGTGCTGGCTTCGCGTTTTCCCAAAACCGCCAACTGGAAACGGGTTGCACTGGTTTTTGCCGATGGTCTGTCGAAACAGGAAGATCTTCTGGTCGCAGCGCTTGAGGCTGGGCTCGGTGATGTTCCTGTCTTTGGTGGATCCGCAGGCGATGGTCTTGCGTTTGAAGAAACCTTCGTTCTGCATGGTGGCGAAGTTCATCCCAATTCAGCTTTGCTCTTATTGCTGGAAACGGACCTTGGCTTTAGAGGCATCGGGTTCGATCATTTCCTGCCGACGACGAAACAATTGGTCGTCACCCGCGCCATTCCCGAAGACCGACTGGTCATGGAGCTGAATGGCGCGCCAGCTGCCCAGGAATATGCCCGCTATGTGGGTATTCCGACCGAGGAACTGTCCCCCAAGGTCTTTGCGGAAAACCCTGTTTTGGTCCGCAACGGCAACAGTTGGCACGTCCGGGCCATTCAACAGGTGGCCGATGATGACGGGCTTTGGTTCTTGTCTGCAATTGATGATGGTTTAATCCTTACCCTTGGGCAGGGAACAGAGATTCTGGCAACTCTTGAAACCGGCTTGACCCAAACGGACGGAAAGGGCCTCAGTCCGGACTTCATTCTCGGATTTGATTGCTATCTTAGAAAGCTTGAGATTGAACAGAATAACCTCGTCCCGGAGGTGTCTCAGATTCTCAAAAGGCACAATGTTCTAGGCTTCAATACTTATGGTGAGCAGCACCTGGGTGTTCACGTCAACCAAACGTTCGTTGGCGTGGCGTTTTTTCCGCCCGGAGATGGAGTTGTCTTTTGATCGACCCAAAGGAACCACTCGAGCAGCAGGTCGAACGTCAGGCAAAGATCATTGAAGCCTTGATCCAGCGGGCGAGCCGGGAACATGATATCGGCGGCTCTGCTTATTCTCTGTTTCAGTCGGCGATTGCCTTGCAAGGTGAGGTCTGGGAGAAAACTCGGGATCTTGAGCAGGCGCTTGATACCCTTGGGCGCGCCAGCAATCAGCTCAAAATTGCCGAATTCGCCCGTGAGCAAACGGAACGCAATCTTATTGATGCACTTGATGCGATGGAGGGAGGGTTTGCGCTTTTTACGAACGGAAAGCTTGAAATTTGCAATGACCAGTTCAAGGCCCTAGCCCCTGATATTTCAGGTTTGGTGGTGCCTGGCCTTGGGTTTGATGACTATTTCGCCACGCTTGGGCGGAGCGTGGATGTCGTTCCGGGTACAGCCACAAGCAACGGGATCTCAAGCACGGGAGCATTCGGCAAAGCCGGGACCAGCGCGATTGAGAACCGCACACACCCATCCGTTCTCGGTCTGCGCAACGATCGATGGTTTCAGATCACCCACAAGCGAAACTCTGATAACAAGATTGTTTTGCTTTCGACCGAAATCACAAGCGTTGTTCGGCAAAGCCGCTTGGAAAAGGATCGGCTGATCGACGAGCAGGCAATCTTCCTGCAAGGCGCGTTCGACAATATGACCCAAGGGGTCTGCACCTTTTCGCCGGAAGGTACCTTGCTGATCAACAATGAACGGTTTCGTGAGCTGCTGCGCTTGCCGTTTTCTCTGGTGCGCAAACGCACGTCCTTCAACCAGATCTTTGAGTTCATCGTCAAACACAAGACGCTGGAAAGCGTCTCTCCCGGAGAGGAGCTGGAAAGTTGGGTGGCAATGGTGCGGGCAGGCGAGGGACTGGAACGGAAAGTCCGCCATGTCAGCGGCGAAATCCTGAATCTGCGTGTCCACAGTCTGCCCGATCAAGGTTTCATCATGAACGTGATGGATATCACCGCAGAGACCCAGACCACAGAGTTGCTTGAGCAACGCGTGTCCGAACGCACATTGGAGCTGACACAGGCCAATGAGCGCCTGCGTCGGCAAAACGAGGAACAGGGGCTGATCGATGAGCAGCTGAGATTGGCGAAGGAAGAGGCTGAGGAAGCGGTCTCCTCCAAGACCAAATTTTTCGCCGCTGCCAGTCACGATCTTCTGCAGCCCATCAACGCCGCCAAACTTCTGATTTCAACGATGAGCGAGGCTGCACAGGACACACCGCTGAGCGATACCGTGCAGCGACTCGGTCGCTCATTCAACTCGATTGAATCCCTGTTGCATGCCCTTCTTGATATTTCGCGGCTGGATTCTACAGGAACTGAAATGTCGATGTCGGCCTTCGGCTTGGGGGATGTTCTGCGATCTGTTCAGGAAGATCACGCACAGCTGGCCGAGGAAAAAGGCATTCGCCTGGATATCGTTCCCAGCAGCATATGGGTGCGAAGTGATCAGCGTTATCTGCGCCGCTCGGTGCAGAATCTGGTGGTCAATGCCATTCAATACACCCAAAAGGGCCGCATATTGGTTGGTTGTCGCCGACGAGGGAACACTGTTGTGCTGGAAGTCTGGGACACCGGGATTGGAATATCCAAGAAAGATCAGCAGCGTATTTTCTCCGAATTTACCCGTGTCTCGACAGAGAGCACCGGATACGGAATGGGCCTTGGCCTATCAATTGTTGACAGGGCCTGCCGACGTCTGGGGCATTCGGTGAGCATCCGCTCGAAACCGGGCGTAGGCTCGGTGTTTTCCATTACGCTTCCAGTGGTCCCGCCGATGGAGCGGGATGCCATCATGAAAGACGATGGAGACGATGATGTTCTCGCGGCAATGGATCTTATTGTCTTGATCGTCGAGAACAATCCGGACGTCCTGTTTGCAACCATGCGCAAGGTCGAAAGCTGGGGGGGGAGCGTTCTGACGGCAACATCAACGCAAGAGGCACTGGATCAGGTGCGGGAAATTGGCATGGCTCCGGACATTATCCTGGCTGATTACCAACTGGACGGGGCGGATAATGGCATCAAGACAATCCTTGCTCTGCGCGCGGAGACCGGCGTCGATATTCCGGCCATCATGATCACAGCAAGTCCGGAAGATGCATTGGTGAAAGACAGTGAAGCGCATCAGTTTACCGTGCTGACCAAGCCCGTGAAGCTGTCGCGCTTGCGGCCATTGATCGACTGGAAAACACGCCGTTCTGAGACTTCCTGACGCTCTGAGGCGCTTTTACCACAGACAAAGGTCTGCAGTGACAGGGCAAGGAGGGGCGATAGGCTAGGGGTTGATCCGAAGTCTTTGCATATTAGGCATGGAAGACAGTGTTAGCCGATTTTGTGGATGTCGAGTGGTGGCAAAGCAAAGTCAATTAGATTTGGCGAACTCTGTTTCTGGTCAAGGAGTTGAAAGCAGTTGGAGAACATCATGCGTCGTTTACGAACCATTGCATCTGCCGTTGTCTGTATCGTCGGTGCAGGGCTTTTCACGGCAGCCAATGTCATGCCGTCTCATGCGGTAGAAGTCTACGATCTGCTGTTCAAGAACGGGACCCTTGATGACATGTCTCAGGGCTCGGTCCTGGAATATGACAGGACCGTGAGTGCGCGCGACAATGAAGAGCTTGGTGCGAAAAGCACAGGCACCATTCGTTTGAGCATTGAGCCTGAGGATATGGCAGGACTTCAGTTCGTCCAGGGAGAAAAATTTCGCAAGATTGGCGAATTTCCCTCGACTGTGGGTAATCCGATGATCATGTATTTCGTGGAAACGGTCATTCGGGATATGGCAGGCACCGCAGGCGGAAGTCCTTATTACATCCGTAACCGGGTGAAAGCAGCGCTCATCGAAGACGCGCCGATTGTTGATGCGGTGATTTCGGTTCATGGCAAGGACGTAAAAGCCCAGGCGATCACGTTGTATCCCTTTAAAAACGATCCGAACCGTGCACGTATGAAAGGCTTTGGGGACCTCGCCCTGACGATCACCATGTCGGCAGATGTGCCGGGTTGGTATTATTCGCTGAAGGCGGACACTGATGCAGCTGGTGCCGACAGCACGGATGCAGCCCCAGCCTATTTCAGTGAAATTGTTTTGGCCAAGGCGGAGGCAATTCAATGATTCTAAGGCGTATGGTCAAATCAAGTGCAATGAGCACGGCTCTCACTTTGAGCGTTGTGTTCAGCGGATTGGCGCTGATTGGGACCGGGGGAACAGTCCTTGCTCAGAATCTCGGTCAGAACCAGACCATGGCAGATCGCCTGAATGACTATCCGACGGAAGCGCGGGCGGATTATGTCTTCGGTTGCATGGCAAGCAATGGGCAAAGCAGCGATACGCTACGCCGCTGCGCGTGCTCGATAGATGTCATCGCCTCGATTGTGCCTTACGAGAAATACGTCGAGGCCGAGACGGTACTGTCGCTGCAATTGGTCGGCGGTGAGCGGATGTCTATTTTTCGCACGTCAGCTCTGACAAAGGAACGGGTCGCCGTGCTGCGCCGTGCTCAGGCTGAAGCCGATATCCTGTGCTTTTAGGCAAGCTTCAGCTTGCCGGGTCTTTGGCGATAGATTGTTCCCAACTGTTGCCTTCTGTATCCTCGGCGCGGATGGTGAGATCGGTTGAGCCATTGTCTGTATAGGCAAAGCGGATCACGGGATTTTCCGAAAGGGAAATGCCGCCGTCAACAGTGAACAGAAGATCGTCTCCCTGTCGGACTTCGATATGATCGACAAAATGCGCTGCGATGAACAGCTGGGTAATCTGGTCTCGTTGAAGCCCGGAGTAATTCGGGTGGCGGATCATGATTTGTGCTTCACGCCTTTGGTTCGACTGTGCAATTTTGCTGTCGAAATGCTTGGCGCGTATTTGACCCATGGTTGACAGGGCCAGCTCCGGATTTTTCGTTGCAGGTGCCGAGCAGCCACCAGAAGCCTTGACGAAACGCCCCGTCATGACCGGACCCTGGCCGGTTTCCGCGACTAGGCGCACATTCGAATAGAGATTGACCCGGACGCGGACTTCAATGTCGAGAGGGTGCATCGCCGGGCCGAAGGCCATTACGGCAGCAACAGGTGCTGGGTTCTCGTCAATGATGAGCGTTGCTGTCGTGATTATCGGAGCTGTTGGGCTCGGTTGCCGCAACTGGATCGGTACCGTTGCTGCATCATGAGCTCGGTAGGGTGCGTCAAGTCTGATGATCCCCTTGGCATCACCTGGCGATACATCTCCAATGATATCGCCGCTAAGGTCTTTCCAACTGCCCTTGTCCAGAAGCAGCGGATTGGTCACCTCCGTCGAAGACGCTGCCTGCGCCGGCATGGTATCAATACCAAGTGAAATGACGCTTACCAGAGAAACTCCCGTAAGGAGCTGCAAGGCCAACACGATTCCAGCCGAGCGTGTCGCACGTATTGCTCTGCCTGAGTTGCTTCGTTTGTGGGACATCTTCATTGCTGCGACTCGCCTGTTAACATGCCCCGGACGTTGAGCTTGGGGCAGGAGCGTTGTTTGACGCACTTCGACAACTATAAATTTCACGTAACACGAAACGAACGTCGTCAAAGAAAATTTGTCTTGTCCAACTCGCTTGGCTCGAAAAGGCCACGCAATTTTACAATTATTTCAAGTTAATCCAGCATTTTAAACCGCATCAGAAGATGCAAAGGGTGATCAACCGCTATCGGTAAAGTCTCTATCATAAGCGAATACTGTATCACGTTAGGGAAGAAACGCGAACCGAGCCTTCTGGATATGTTGCGTTGAAGCCTGTCGAGCGGCGAATCTAGCAGTCAAAGCTTCTGCGCTGGAGGGGTGCCATGTTCGAAATTGTCGTTGGTCTATGCCTGCTGTCAAATCCAGATGTCTGCCGCGCGCACCTCGTTCCCGGTCCGGTGTTTGAAGCCCGTGTCACTTGTGAACAGGTGCTTTTGGCCACTGGTGAAGCGTTTGGTGCGAAATTCGAAGGGGTGTTGGCCGTTGGCGAGCCTAAGTGCCAGCCGTTGGGCGCAGGCTTGTTACTTACAAAAGTCTCTGACGGTGTTTATGTCCACAAAGGTGCTGTTGACGAACCGTCGCCGGAGAATCACGGAGATGTCGCCAATCTGGGTGTTGTGATCGGAAATAGCTCGATTGCAGTTGTTGATACGGGCGGATCCCGTGCCGTTGGGGAGCAGCTTTACCGTGCCATTCGCCAACTTAGCCCGCTGCCGATCAGTCATGTGGTTCTAACGCATATGCATCCTGACCATGTTCTGGGGGCATCGGTGTTCGTTGAGGTCGGAGCAGTCATCATTGCGCATCCAGGCCTTCGCCGTGCATTACTGGACAGGCAGCAGAACTATTTGACCGGATTCGAAAACCTGATCCAGCCTGCCGATTTTATCGGGACGACTGTCGCGCTTCCAACTAAGGGCGATTTACCCGAGAACATTGACCTTGGTGGCCGTGTTCTTCAGCTCAGAGCCTGGCCCATATCTCACACCTCGACCGACATCACGGTCTATGATGCCCAAAGCGGTACGCTTTTTGCCGGTGATCTGGTGTTTGATCACCATGCCCCGGCTCTGGATGGCTCTCTGGTTGGCTGGATCAGTGTCTTGAAGGAGATGTCGTCTTTGAAAGTTCGATATCTGATCCCGGGACATGGAGGTCCGATTCTCAAACATCCTGATGGCTTGATTCCCTTGCTGAACTATCTTCAGATACTGGAGGCGGAAACCCGGCAGGCTCTGGCGAATGGCGAACGGTTGGGGGAAGCAGCGGTTCATGTGGGACAGTCCGAGGCTGGAAACTGGGACCTGTTTGAAGTTTTCAACCATCGAAATGCAACGGCCGCCTATACTGAGCTGGAGTGGGACTAGGCATGGAAATCCAGCTTATGATTATTGCAAGGCGGCCCTGTCAATTTAACTCCAGCTTCTATTTTATGAATTGCAATACAGGTCACTCACCGTCAGAGGCATGTTTGCTCAGCAGCTTTGCAATGGCATAAAGACGCTTCTCAAGAAGAACCGGGGTTTCGCAAACATAGGTGAGTGATCGTGCCCGATCACGGTAAATCCGCTCATCCCAATCGAGCTTTTCCTCCAGCTTGTCCACCGCATCAAAGTCCGGCGAACTGGCTGACATCAGGCGATCCATCTCGGCGCGGGTCTCGTCGATCGTGCCAGCGAGGGTGATTTGCTTTTCCGAATAACGTCCAATTCCGGAAATAATCCGTCTGCGGTCCTTGGCCAGTTTTTCGAAAACAACCTCAAATATTTGGCCCAGGCGATCGGCGTTGATATCAGAATGAGCCTTTATATAGCTATTCACCAAGGGTTCCGCGTCTTCAATCGAAATCCGTCTCAGGGCCAATTGTGCAGCCAACTCGCGGGCCCCATCCGGCAGGTCTGATGTGGTTTCTGTCTGCTTGAGCGGCACTGGCCACATCAAACCCAGAGACAGGTTTTCTACCTTGCGCTGTAAACATGGCCAGGTCGGATCGTTGAAGGTCGCAGCGCTCACCTGCGTTGACCCAAATCCCCCAACCAAGGCAGTGCCCACTGCAGTGCCAAGTATCAATGCAGATGCCCAAAGTGTTCTTTTCATTGAAGGTCCCTCCTGTGTTCAAAAGGTAACGTGTCTGCTTGTGTTGTCCATGCTGAAAAACACACACCAAGGTCGCAATTGTTCGCAATTACCGTCCACTTATAGTCGAAATTGAAAGGTCCACTGTGGAAGACGCAGTCGGGCTAAGACTGTTTTGGAGAGATTTTTATGCGGACGCGTGCAGCTGTAGCGGTTCAGGCTGGTAAGCCACTTGAGGTTATGGAGGTCAATCTTGAGGGGCCGAAGGCTTTTGAAGTTTTGGTTGAGATCAAGGCTACAGGCATTTGTCATACGGATGAGTTCACACTGTCTGGTGCTGACCCTGAGGGTCTGTTTCCGGCGATCCTGGGCCATGAGGGCGCCGGTGTTGTTGTTGAAGTTGGACCGGGTGTGACCACGTTGAAGCCGGGCGATCATGTGATCCCGCTTTATACGCCTGAGTGCCGGACCTGTGAATATTGCCTGAACCCGAAGACAAACCTGTGTCAGGCGATCCGCTCGACGCAAGGGGCGGGTCTTATGCCGGACGGCTCTGCGCGGTTCTCGACCCTGGATGGGGATCCGATCCTGCATTATATGGGCACATCGACGTTCTCGAACTTCACGGTTGTTCCGGAGATCGCGCTGGCGAAAATCCGCGAAGACGCGCCGTTCGACAAGGTTTGTTACATCGGATGCGGCGTGACGACGGGCATTGGCGCTGTGATCAACACGGCCAAGGTCGAGATTGGCTCCAAGGCGATTGTCTTCGGTCTGGGCGGTATTGGCCTGAATGTTCTGCAGGGCCTCCGTCTTGCGGGTGCTGACATGATCGTGGGTGTTGATCTGAACCCGGCGAAGATCCCGATGGCCGAACGCTTCGGCATGACTCATTTCGTCAATCCGGCGGAAGTGGAAGGCGATCTTGTGTCCTATCTGGTCGATCTGACCAAGGGCGGCGCGGATTACACCTTTGATGCCACAGGCAATGTCAATGTGATGCGCACGGCGCTGGAGGCCTCGCACAAGGGCTGGGGCGAAAGCATCATCATTGGTGTGGCACCAGCTGGCGCTGAAATTTCCACCCGTCCATTCCAGCTTGTGACGGGCCGCAACTGGCGCGGTACAGCCTTTGGCGGCGCGCGTGGGCGGACGGATGTTCCCCAGATTGTCGACTGGTACATGGACGGCAAGATCGAGATCGATCCGATGATCACCCACACGATGCCACTGGAAGACATCAACAAGGGCTTTGATCTCATGCATGCCGGCGAATCCATCCGATCCGTCGTGTTGTATTGAGGATGGCTGACGATATGAAAGCGGGCGGAATGGAAGTTGTTTCCAAAAACCGGAGCTTTGGCGGGGAACAGGCGGTGTACCGTCATGTCTCCAAAGTCTGCGGTGTGGACATGACCTTCGCCGTCTACCTGCCTCTGCAGGCAAAGGATGGCTCGGTTCCTTGTCTTTGGTATCTGTCTGGCCTGACCTGCACTCATGACAATGCCATGAGCAAGGCTGGCCTTCAGGCGCATGCTGCAGAATTTGGTGTTGCTATTGTCCTGCCTGACACCAGCCCGCGCGGCGAGGGTGTTGCAGATGATGAAGCCTATGATCTGGGGCAGGGCGCTGGTTTCTACGTTAATGCCACACAGGCACCGTGGAAACCTCACTTCCAGATGTATGACTATGTGGTCAATGAGCTGCGTGAGCTGGTGCAGGCTAATCTGCCGGTCAGTGATGCACACGGCATCACCGGGCATTCGATGGGCGGCCATGGCGCTCTGACCATCGCTCTGCGCAATCCGGATCGCTACAAATCCGTATCGGCCTTTGCGCCAATTGCAAACCCGACCCAGTCTGACTGGGGGCGCAAGCAATTGGAGGCATATCTTGGGGCTGATGAAAGCAGCTGGGCGGATTATGACGCGACCATCCTTCTCAAGGAGAAGGGGTGGCATGACGACATTCTGATCGATCAGGGCGCGAGTGATCAATTCCTTGATCTTCTGCGACCCGAGGCCCTTGCAGAGGTGATCACAAAAACACGTCAGCCATCCGTATTCCGGCTGCAGGAAGGCTATGACCACAGCTACTTTTTCGTCTCGACGTTCGCTCGCGATCACGTCGAATGGCATGCAAAGCGGCTGTACCGATAGAACGCCAGATTGTCGGAGTTTCGGGAGAAAACTCCGACGTTTAAGTCTGCGTTTTGCCAATCATTCTCCTGACACATTGCTCTAGGGGGGCTTGAGTCAGGAGCGAATATCTCCAGCTGACCGCCTTTCAGCCGGGACAGCGGAGAAAACCGAAGGAGGACGAGGAAGCGTCGAGTTGGGAGAGATAGACCGAGCACGAAAGCCATCGGATGAGATACGGATCATGTATGTGCGTTTTGATCCGCTTTAGCTGTCTGGGGTGTGCCCTGTCTAAGATACATATTAATATCGTATCACCATGGGAGGTGGAGATGAAAAGATTATTGACTGCAGCCACAGCGCTTACACTATGCGCAGGTAGTGCCTTTGCAGATGCAAATTTGCAAAAGATGATGGATGATCCAAACCAGTGGGTTAGCCAGACAGGCGACTATAAGAACCAGCGCTTTTCCAAGCTGGATCAGATCAATAAGGACAACGTCAAGGACCTGCAGGTCGCATGGACCTTCTCGACTGGCGTTCTGCGTGGCCATGAGGGCTCTCCGCTCGTCATTGGCGACGTGATGTATGTTCATACGCCGTTTCCAAATATCGTCTATGCTCTCGATCTGAAAAACGACGGCAAGATCCTATGGCGCTATGAGCCGAAGCAGAACCCGGATGTTATTCCGGTGATGTGCTGCGATACGGTCAACCGCGGCGTTGCCTATGCAGAAGGCAAGATTTTCCTGCACCAGGCTGATACCAAGGTTGTCGCTCTTGATGCGAAAACCGGCGAAGAACTCTGGACTGTCATGAACGGTGACGCGGCTAAGGGTGAAACCAACACGGCCACCGTCATGCCTGTGAATGGCAAGATTATTGTCGGTATCTCCGGTGGTGAATTCGGTGTGCGCGGGTCCGTTACTGCCTATAATATTGCTGATGGATCCCGTGCCTGGCGTGCATATTCCATGGGTCCTGACAGTGACATTCTTGTCGATCCGGCAAAGACCACTCATCTGGGCACTCCGGTTGGTGCAGATTCCGGTCTGAACACTTGGGAAGGTGATCAGTGGAAAATCGGCGGCGGAACCACTTGGGGTTGGTATTCCTATGATGCGGAAGAAAACCTCGTCTACTACGGAACAGGCAACCCATCGACATGGAACCCGGCCCAGCGTCCTGGCGACAACCGCTGGTCAATGACCATCATGGCCCGCGATGCGGACACCGGTATTGCCAAATGGTTCTATCAAATGACCCCTCATGATGAGTGGGATTATGATGGCATCAACGAGATGATCCTGACCGAACAGGAATTCGACGGTACTATGCGCAAGGTGCTGACACACTTCGATCGGAATGGCTTCGGCTATACGATGGATCGTGTGACCGGCGAACTTCTCGTTGCTGAGAAGTATGACCCAACGGTCAACTGGGCCACGCATGTTGAAATGGACAAGACGTCTGATCAGTATGGCCGTCCACAGGTTGTCGCTGAATATTCGACCGAACAAAACGGTGAAGATGTCAACTCAACCGGTATCTGTCCTGCAGCGTTGGGAACCAAGGATCAGCAGCCTGCTGCTTATTCTCCGGAAACAGAACTGTTCTACGTGCCGACAAACCACGTCTGCATGGATTATGAGCCGTTCCGCGTAAGCTACACAGCGGGTCAGCCATATGTCGGTGCAACCCTTGCGATGTACCCACCTGCGGATAGTCATGGCGGCATGGGTAACTTCATTGCATGGGACAATGTAAAGGGTGAGATCAAATGGTCCATTCCCGAGCAGTTCTCGGTATGGTCCGGTGCTTTGGCAACTGCGGGAGACGTTGTCTTCTACGGTACGCTTGAAGGTTATCTCAAGGCGGTTAGCGCTGATACGGGTGAAGAACTCTATCGGTTCAAAACGCCATCCGGCATCATCGGCAATGTCATGACCTACACACACGGTGGCAAGCAATACATCGGTATCCTGTCGGGTGTTGGCGGCTGGGCCGGCATTGGCCTTGCCGCTGGTCTGACCAACCCGAACGATGGTTTGGGCGCGGTTGGCGGCTATGCAGCCTTGAGCGACTACACCGCACTGGGTGGTCAGCTGACAGTGTTTGCTCTGCCAAACTGATCACATCTACAGTCAATGACTAGACCGGCGCGCCACAGTGCGCCGGTTTTTCCACCCGACAAAATGTGATGCTCTCGATACCACATGCCAGGGGGGCAGGAGAGTGTCCCGGACACCGTGGTAAACACGGCAGGTTCTCAAAGGACAAGAAATGCGCAACTTGAAGGTTCTCTTTGCTGCAGCCCTGTTGGTTGCCGGAGTCCAAGCTGGTTCTGCTTATGCCAAGCAGGCCTATGACCCGGCTCAGGTTGATGCCGCCTACAGTGAAGACGGCCGTTATTTTACCGAAGATGATGTTCCCACGTATAACGTGCAGGAAGACGGTACGATTGACTGGCTAAGCTATTCCGGATTTCGCCGCTATCACTCAGAATGCCATGTGTGTCATGGACCGGAAGGCGAGGGATCCTCTTATGCTCCAGCGCTGAAGAAGTCCGCGCTCGATATGGACTATTATGATTTTATTGATGTTGTGACTAACGGACGTAAGAAAGTCAGCGCCTCTGAAAATTCGGTGATGCCTGCCTTTGGCACAAATCCGAATGTCATGTGCTATCTCGACGATATGTATGTGTACCTGAAGGCGCGTGGAACGGATGCGATTGCACGCGGTCGCCCGCGCAAAAAGGAAAAGAAATCAGACGTGATCCGCGAAGACGAGAACGCCTGCCTCGAAAATTAATTTGGCTCGCTTAGCCTCTGGGACTTCTGATTGGGAGGTGCCAGAGGTTGAGTCACACGACTTTCCGAGGCCAGGCAGTGGGCGGCAAGTTCGAATTACGGTTCGTTTTAGGCTTTTTATCAGGAGACATTATGAGCAGGTTGGTTGTTTTTTTAGGGGCTGCCGTTGTCTCTTTGGGGCTTGCGATGCCGGTATCCTCTCAAACGTCTGATCTGGTGTCACACAATGCGCTTCGCGTCTGCGCAGATCCTGCGGCTTTGCCGATGTCTGACAAGACAGGGGCTGGCTATGAGAACCGGCTCGCAGAACTCGTGGCCGGAAAACTGGATCTGCCCGTTGCCTACACCTGGTATCCAATGGCGACCGGTTTTATTCGAAACACTTTGCGCGCTAATCGTTGCGACATCGTCATGGGTTATGCTCAGGGGCATGAAATGGTGCTCAACACCAACCATTACATGACGTCTGCCTATACGTTGATTGTTCCCAAGGAAGGTCCCCTGGCTGAAGTCGTTGATCTGGCTGATGATCGATTGAAGGGGACACGGATCGGCATCGTTGCCGGATCTCCGCCTGCAACCCATATGGCGCGCAATGGATTGATCGGGAAGGCAAAACCCTACAACATGGTGTTCGACGGACGCCACGAATCGCCGATCATGGACATGTTGAACGATTTGAAGTCTGGCGACATTGATGCGGCGATCCTTTGGGGGCCGATTGGTGGACCATTGGTCAAACAGGACTTTCCGGATCTTCAGGTCACGCCCTTGATGAAAGAAACCCTGCCACCACGTCTGTTCTATCGGATTACCATGGGTGTACGTCAGGGCGAAAAAGTCTGGCAACGCAAGTTGAACTCCCTGATCCGACGCAATCAAAATGAGATCAACAATTTGCTCACAGATGCAGGTGTTCCTCTGCTGAATGACATGGGAACCGGGCTATATGGGGATGGCAAGTGATTGCCGAGGGACAGTGGGGAGCTCGTTTCTCCTGCAGTCGATTGAAATGGAGCCTGGCCTTTGCGGTCGGGCTTTTTTTGTTTGGCGAAGAGGATAATGGATCAGCGGTCTTGGCGCAAAGTGTGCCAGAGGCCAGGTCTGAGCCACACGGCTACCGCGAGGCACCATATCGCGGACCGGTGCCTGAAACCTTGCAAGGCGCGAGCGTTGTCACGACTGAAGAGGCTCATCAGCTTTGGACTGATGGAACCACCATATTTGTCGATGTATTACCCCGTGCGCCGAAACCCCAAAACCTGCCAGAGGGAACCATCTGGCGGGACAAACCGCGCTATTCAATTCCCGGCAGTGTGTGGTTGCCTAATGTGGGCTATGGCAGAATTGCAGATGTGACTGCGAATTACTTCAAGCAAGGTCTTGCGAAGGCAACTGGCGGTGACCATACACGGGCCATTTTGTTCTTTTGCCTCGATGAATGCTGGATGTCCTGGAACGCTGCAAAGCGCGCTCTCGAATATGGCTATCAGTCCGTCTACTGGTATCCGGAAGGCACCGACGGCTGGAGTTTCGACGATTACCCGATGGAAAAGCTTAAGCCGGAACCTGCACTTCCCTAAGCTGACATCTCAATTAGACCACAAGTCGTTCAAATAGAACGGTCAGTAATCTGCCAGGCTTCGCTCGGCTTCGGTCACAGTGCCATCCGTATCTGTCAGAATGGCCTTGACCCGATTTGTGCCTGACGGCACCGATACGGTCACTTGAGGATTTTCACTCAAGGATATGCTGCCGGTCATGGTCGCAAACGGTGCCCCATTGAGATTGAGCTGCAGGGTCTCGACGTAGCGGGCTGGAATGTAGAGAAGCGATATCTGGTTCATCTGCATGCCCGAATGGCTTGGATGCTTGATGCTCACCTCCAGATCAAGAACCGAGTTTGCATCTCTACGAAGCGTGCTGACAAGGGTCGCTGTATCTGGATTGGCTTGTCTTATGGCCAGTTCCATCTGTCCGAGGGTCGCAAGCGCCTCGATCGGGTCTGTACCGGGAGGCGCCGAGCAGGCACCTGTTCCAGACGTTTTGACAAAGGTTTCAGCGACGTACAATTGGCCGTTGCTCAGCTCTGCCACAGCATGAACTGGCGTTGGTCCATTGACGCGCATGGTTGCGGTGAACTCAAAGGTGGATATCGGATCGGCAAACGCGATCTGCGCGGAAACCGGCATCGGGTTGTCATCCAGGATCAGGGAGACAGACCGAAAGGTCTGGCCTTGAGGCGCAGCCATACGAACCGACATGTTCGTGCGCGCATCATCGGTTGTACGGTAAGGCGCATCAAGACTGAGAACCGCGTCGGATTTGGCCATGAAGCGACCATCATAGAGTTCGTCTCGCAAGTCTTGCCATGTATTGGCCTCAGCGAAGACAGGCACGGCAAGGAAAAACGTTGCAAAAAGCGCCGCCAGAGCTGCTATCTGCCGTGTGGACGTTACTCTGTCTTGCTGCATGGTCTTTCTCCTGGCGGCGTTTCAAGAATGAACCGACCAAAGGCACGCGGGCCATCACCTGTCTCGATTTCTCCAATGACTTCCACCTTCACTGGATCGATCAGGCTCACTGTATTGGAAAACCAATTGGTCGATACAATCAGCTTGCCATCATCTGCTGAAGAAATACCTTCGGGATATTCGCCAACATCGATGGTGGTCTCGAGCTCAAAGTCAGTGAGCCGGAAGACACTGATCGTATCGGCGTATTGGTCGGTCGTGAAAGCCTTGCCGTCCGCAAAGCCGATTCCATAAGGCCGCTCGCCAACAGGAACAGTTGCGATCACCGATGCAGTTTTCGGTGTAATGATGGAGACGGAGTTAGACCCCACATTGGCCGCGTGAATCCGGCCACTTGGATCGACGGCTATTCCGAAGGGGCGCACGCCGACATTGATCCGCTGGATCAAAGTCAGATCTTTGAGGTCAAACAGGGAAACCTGGTTCGCATCCCGGTCGGCAGAGGCCAGCCAGTGGCCGTCCGGATCGACAACCAAACCTGCGGGTGCGCTGCCGGTCTGCAAATTTCTTGAGAGGCTCAGGTCGTCCGCATTCAAGACGAATATGCGGGCGTTGTACCAGTCGGAAACGAAAACTTGTCCGGATTTTGGATCGAGAGCAATACCGGTTGGACCGCCATCCAGCTGCGCCTCAGTGATCAGCTGGCACGTTGCGAGGTCGAATTTCCGAACTGTCTTGCTGTCCGGGCTAACCGTATAAAAAGCCGAGAGTGATGGTGCAACGACAATGCCTGCCGGTTTGCCAGGAACAGGAATGCGTCGAATTTCAACGCGTTGATCAAGATCCAGAACGCTGACATCAGAACTGTTTTGGTTGGTCACAAAAGCAAAAGACCCCGCGAGCGTGGTCGCGCTCGCGGAGACTGAAAGCAGGGTACACAGAATGAGCGGCTTAATTCCCCGAAAAACGTTCATTGAGGGCATCCAGGCCAGCCTTGTAAACGCCGCTGACAGCCGCGATGGCAGCTTCATCGTTTAGGTTCTCCGGTGGGTCATTGTTCGGATAACCACGATAGAAAGCGCCGCGCCATTCAATCAGGGAGCCGCCGTCCTTGCCCGGTTTGACGGTGAGATGCGATGAATAATTCGTCACAGGCAATACTTCTACCTTCACATCTGTGATCCTGTAGGAGTAGCTCATCTTTTCATCGCTGAATTTATACAGCACTTCGGAGATGGTTGGGCCGCTGGCCTCACCAAGGGTTAGAACCCGGGTCGCGTCAATCGCGTTTCCGCCTTCGCCCGTGGACGAAAAGACAGCAGGATGCCAGCTCATGTCTTGAAAATTGCCGATGACGGCCCAAACATCAGCAGGCGCAGCTGGCACTGAAGTGGTCAGCGTAACCTTTTGTCGGGTCGGCCCATGAGCTTCTGACGTCGTTGGGACGAGCAGCAGGGGAACAAGAAATACGGCAATGGCAGCAAATAGTCTCATCAACATTTAATCCTCATTTTTTCTAAAGAATGCGGTTTTCAGGATGTAGCGCATCCCCCTGGACCATGACTGATCCGTGTTGGAACGCACTTCGACGGAGCGCGCCAGCATGACCTGACCGGTTCCGACATCGCGCAGCGATAGGTTCATCGAGATGATCAGGTTGGAGACTTTCTGGACCATGCCAACCATCACAAAGTCGGCTCCCAGCGCCTCGGCCATGCGCACTTCACAGCCATAGCAATTTGCTACATTGGCGGTGTTTTCCAGCTTCTCGGCTATCGGACTAAGGTCCATCAAAGGGATGCCTTCATCCCTGAAGCGCTGTTCGATGATGCCTTCCAGAAGGGCCAGTCTTTCGGTCTCGTCAGAGCGCTCGCCATTGTAGGCGCCCTCTGTCGAGGTATCCATAAACACCAGCCCCAGAAAAGCGACTTTGCTGTCTGGTTCAAGCACTTCTGCGCCCGCCGAAACGGAGAGAAAAAGCAGAAGAAAAACGGTCAAAAACTGTCTCATATGAGCATCTTAAGCCGCACCACTAGGGTCGCAATGGATCCTAAAGTATCGGTTTTTTTACCGGTAAGTTGTCTGGCACACTCAAGAAAAAAATTAAGAATTTTGGAAACGCGCGCAAAATGGCCGAAACCGGCTGAGGACGACTGGGAGGTCTGCAATTGCTGTGGTCTGTTTTACGCTTTCAGGCGATCAAAAGATGCCTGATCAGTTTTGTGATGGGCACAGGGTTTGTGTGTTCGGCTGCTGCCGTCGAGATCCAGGTTGGTATCATCAATATTGAGTATCCGATCCTTGCTCCGATCTCGCGCTTTGACAGGCATCCGGACGATCTTGGGTTTGCGGGTGCGGAACTAGGCAATGAAGACAATCAGACCACCGGGTCGTTCCTTGGTCATCAGTTTGCCATCGAACGGGTTTCGACTAATCCGGATAATATGGTCGCAGATATTGGCACACTGACCGGCAAGGGAATCAGGCTCCTCGCAGTTCTTGGCAATGGCAACGACGTTGCGAAAGCTGCTGATGCGGCCGGTTCTGATGTGCTGGTGTTTAATGCTAGCGCTCCGGACAATGCTTTGCGCGATGAGGCTTGCCGGGCCAATCTTCTCCATGTCGCGCCAAGCCGAGCCATGTTGGCCGACGCCATAACTCAATTTCTCATCTGGAAAAAATGGAAGCGTTGGTTCCTGATCGAGGGGTCCAACCCGGCGGACAAGTTGCTCGGGGACTCTTATCGCCATTCAGCGCGGAAATTCGGCGCAGAGATTGTGGAAGAGAGAACTTTTGAGGACACGGGCGGATCGCGGCGCGCTGACAGCGGTCATGTCCTGGTTCAGCGGAAAATCCCGGTGTTCACGCAGGATGCAGCAGATCATGATGTGATTGTGGCAGCCGACGAAAGCGACGTTTTCGCGCTATATCTGCCGTTTCATGCTTGGGACCCTCGTCCTGTCGCCGGATCAGGAGGCCTCCGCCCGGTTAACTTCAGCGCCACCAGTGAGGCTTGGGGTGCGACACAGTTTCAGCGCCGTTTTGAAAAGCTAACGGATCGATAT
Organism: Roseibium algae; assembly: GCF_037783265.1. NCBI lineage: Bacteria > Pseudomonadati > Pseudomonadota > Alphaproteobacteria > Hyphomicrobiales > Stappiaceae > Roseibium > Roseibium algae. The sequence continues at coordinate 51,224 of NZ_JBAKIA010000012.1, read as the reverse complement.
ATCCGACCTCAGGATTACAACGCCTGGCTCGCCATGCGGGTGATCGGCGAGGCCGTCACACGAACCGGTAGCAATGATCCAGCAAAACTGAAGACCTATATCTTGAGCGATGCTTTTGAGCTTGCTGCTTTCAAGGGGCAGAAAGTCACCTTCCGGCCTTGGAATGGCCAAATGCGCCAACCTGTCTTGCTGACCGACAGCAAGGTCACGGTCAGTGTTTCCCCGCAGGAGGGATATCTGCACCAGCGCTCTCCGCTTGACACTCTGGGACTGGATAAACCTGAAACGTCCTGCACAGCTTTCGACTAATAAAGTTCATTTAATCATGGGGTTAACGATGTCATCTTGTCTGTTTAAACGATTTTCCGACTTGGGTCCCATTGCTGGTTTGAGCCTGTCAGTTATGTCGCTCTGCGTTCTGACAACGCCGGATACGGCCTATGCCTACAAGGCTTTTGTCAGCAATGAGAAGGGCAACACGGTCTCGGTGATCGACAGCGAGACCTGGGAGCAGATCGCGGAATTTCCGGCAGGCAATCGCCCGCGTGGAATCGGTTTGAGCCCTGATGGCAAACATCTTTATGTCTGTGCGTCTGATGACGACACCGTGAAGGTGTTTGATGCACACACCTATGAGTTTTTGTGGAGCTTGCCATCTGGGCCGGATCCGGAGTTGTTCGTCCTCAGCCTGGATGGCAGCAAACTCTATGCGTCCAACGAAGATGACAATCTGGTCACGGTCGTCGACACGGAAAAAAAGACGGTTATTGCCGAAATTCCCGTAGGAGTTGAACCGGAAGGCATGGCCGTCAGCCCGGATATGCGTTTTGTGGTCAATACGTCCGAAACCACCAACATGGCGCATTTTATTTCCACCGAAGATTACAAGATCAAACACAATGTGCTGGTTGATCAGCGACCGCGCTATGCTCGTTTTACAAGTGACGGAGACACGTTGTTTGTCAGTTCTGAAATCGGCGGCACTGTCTCGGTGATCAATATGTTGGGCGAAACAGGACCTGAGCTGGAAACCAAAATTGGATTTGAAGTGGCTGGCGTTCAGCCCGAGTGGCTTCAGCCGGTTGGTATGCGAGTCACAGCGGATAACAACTGGCTGTTTGTGGCTCTTGGTCCGTCAAACCGTGTCGCGGTAATCGATATCGAGAAGCGCGAGGTCGTACGTTATATCCTGGTCGGGCAGAGAGTCTGGCAGCTTGAGTTTACCCCAGATGAGAAGTACCTGCTTACCACCAATGGCAACTCGAATGATGTCACGGTGATTGATGTGGCTGAGCAGGAAGCGATCAAATCAGTGCAGGTCGGACAGCAGCCATGGGGTGTAGTCGTCTCGCCAGATTGATCGCCCGCAAGGCAAGGTTGTTCTGCAGATAATACGATACTGGCAGAGCTATGATATTTGACGCGGCTGTAGCGGGCCTGGACCCGATCATAAGCCGCGAATGGGAGAAATGACATGAACGTGAAACGCGAAAGTGGCCGCGGTTCGGCTCAACGAGTTGGTTGGAGGTGTTTCTCCCGGCGTCTGGTTTTGGCTTTGGCAGTTGGTGCAGTCAGCGCCGGTTTGCTCATGGGAGCAAATCCCACAATGGCGGCCGACAAGCCAACGCTCCGAGCCGCTGTGCTCAAAATCGGTACGGTGAATTGGGAACTGGACACCATCAAACGCAATGGCTTTGACACAGCCAACGGCTTCGAGCTGGATGTGCGCCCCTATGCGGACAACGGCGCGACACGGGTTGCCCTGGCAGGTGGTGAAGCCGATGTTGCTGTTGCCGACTGGATCTGGGTTGCCCGCCAGCGGGCAGCAGGCAAGGATTATGTCTTCATTCCCTATTCCAAGGCTGTCGGCGGTATGGTTGTGCCCAAGGACAGCACCTCCAAAACCCTGGTTGATCTGAAAGGCAAAAAGATCGGCATTGCTGGCGGTCCCGTCGATAAAAGCTGGGTGATCCTTCAAGCCTATGCTCAGGAAGAATATGGCTTTGACCTGGCTGGTGAGACCGAGCAGGTCTTTGGCGCACCGCCTCTGGTGTTCAAGAGCGCTTTGCAGGGCAACACAGATGCTGCGATCAATTTTTGGCATTTTCTGGCCAAGATGAAGGCCTCTGGCATGCGCGAATTGATCTCTGTTGAAACCGCTTCCACAGTTCTTGGCCTTGATCCAAATATTCCACTGCTTGGCTATGTTCTGAAGGAGAGCTATCTCAAGGAAAACCAGGCGATGGCCAAGGCATTTTACGACGCGTCTCGCGCTGCCAAAGAGTTGCTCGCAACAGATAATGCTGCCTGGGACATCCTGCGGCCAAAGATGAATGTCAAAACAGATGTCCAATTCGAGACATTGCGCCATGATTTTCGCGCAGGCATTCCAGCTCCGGGCAATGTTGATGAAGACAGTGCGGCGACGTTCTTTGCCTTGATGGCCCGCGTTGGCGGTGCAAAATTGGTGGGGGATACCACAGAGCTGCCGCATGGTCTTTTCGCGAAGGTCGAGTAACAGCTCTTGTCATCTTCCGCCATCCGGGTGCTGTCGATTGCCGCCTTCATCATTTTGTGGGCTGCACTCGCTTGGCTGAACGGCGACCCGACAGTGCTTCCCGCTCCCGGGGACCTCCTGCGACCGTTCTACCGGGAACTTGCCTCAGGTGTTTTGCTAGACAGTATGGGCATCACTATTATTCGTGTGATTGCAGCGTTTCTGTTTGCCATGACCATCGGCACGGTGCTGGGCCTGATCATGGGGACACAGCCGCAAATCGACCGTTGGCTGGACCCCTGGTTGGTGGTGTTTTTGAACCTGCCAGCGCTGGTGCTGATCGTTCTGTGCTATTTGTGGATCGGACTGACGGAGGCTGCGGCGATTACAGCTGTGACCTTGAACAAGATCCCCAACGTCACGACGATCATACGGGAAGGGGCAAGAGCGCTTGATCCGGATCTGAAGGCGATGGCCCAAGTGTTCGGGATGAGGCGGGACACCTATTTGCGTCATGTGATCCTGCCACAACTGGCCCCGTTTATCGCCGGCGCGTCACGCTCTGGCATCGCGGTGATCTGGAAGATCGTGCTGGTCGTTGAGTTTCTCGGACGCTCCAGTGGCGTCGGTTTTCAGATCCACATGTATTTCCAGCTCTTCGACGTGGCCATGGTGCTGGTCTATTCGCTCAGCTTCATTGCCTTCATGCTGGCTATCGAATGGATCATCTTGCAACCATTAGAGCGGCGTGTACGTGCCTGGAGGATGGCATGATCCGGGTTGATGTGAAATCCAAGTGGTTCGGTAAGGCCGAAATTCTGAAGGATGTGGCCTTCACGTTGAAACGGGGGGAATGTCTGGCTGTGCTTGGCCCCTCTGGGATTGGAAAATCGACGCTTTTGCGGCTGGTCGCAGGCATTGATACAGCGTTTGAGGGCGGAATCGACCGCCCGGCCAACATGGCATTCGTATTCCAGGAACCGACGCTTTTGCCCTGGCGCAGTGCACTCGACAATCTGCTGCTGGTCCATCCGAGCCTGTCGACGGAGGCAGCAACAGACATGCTGGCATCTGTCGGTATCGGAGAAAAGACAGACATGTTTCCGGGCCAATTGTCCCTTGGTCAGCAAAGGCGGTTGGCTCTGGCCCGCGCTTTTGTCGGCAAACCGGACCTTTTGCTTTTGGATGAACCCTTCGTGTCTCTGGATGAGAAAATGGCGGAGGAAATGATCAGCCTGACGGAACGGCTGATGAAAAAGAATGCGCCAGCAACTCTCTTCGTCACGCACGAACATAGGGAAGCTGCGCGGTTGGCGGACCGGACACTTGTACTTGCCGGGTCGCCAGCTTCTGTCTTTCTGCCTGCGGGCAGGGGGACACTAAATAAAATGGAGGAAGTTACATGAAAATTATTGCAGCACTCGCCCTCGCAGCGTCATTTGTCGCCGCACCAGCCATGGCACATGAATTCGGTTTTGCCGGTATTCTGGACAAGTCTAACCGGGATGAACTTCCGGAATTGACCCTTTCCTCGGGCAAGCCGATTGCCGATGCCCCTTTGATGCTGAAGTCCGGAAGAATGTACGAAATTGAAATCGTATCCGATGGAACGGCTGAGTTGGCCTTGGAAGGCTCAGGATTCTTCCGCGCAATCTGGGTCAATGAAGTGGTGGTCAATGGTCTGGAGATCCGTCCATTCGGCATTGAAAGCGTCGAGTTCGATGATGCCGGGACAATGGAACTTGAATTCCTGGCGATCAAGCCGGGCCGGTATTTCTTGCGTCAGCCGGGCTCAACGGGTGAAGGCCAGCGCGTCGAAATCATTATCGAATAGGACTGAATTCTCCACACAGTTGGAACGGCAAACATCATGAGCGTTTTTTCGGTTCGAAACGTCAGTTACAGTTACGGCTCGAAGGCGGCGCTAGATGATGTGACCATTGATTTGGAGGCAGGGCGCTTTTGTGCCCTGCTGGGTCCCAATGGGGCTGGAAAATCGACGCTTTTCAATCTGTTGACCCACCTTTTTGTGACCCGTGACGGTACTATTCAGATTGCCGGACACGACTTGCGCAGCCATCCACGCCGGGCGCTCGCCCGACTTGGAGTGGTGTTCCAACAACCGACGCTCGACCTCGACATGTCAGTGGCGCGCAACCTGTCTTATTTTGCTGCTCTTCAAGGTCTGTCTGGCACGCATGCAAGGGCACGTATTGACGCGGTGCTGGACCGTTTGAACATGCGTGAGCGCTCCGGTGAAAAAGTCCGTGACTTGAATGGCGGTCATCGCAGACGGATGGAGATTGCCCGTGCGCTGATCCATGAGCCGGATGTTCTGTTGCTGGATGAGCCGACCGTAGGGTTGGACGCCAGCAGCCGCACGGCGATCACCGATCATGTGCATGACTTGGCAGAGACTGGCCTGCTGGTCTTCTGGGCGACCCATCTGGTGGATGAAATCCGGCTAACCGATGAGGTTGTGGTGCTAAGCCGTGGCAAAGTTCTGGCCCATGAACAGGCCAAAAACCTGGCCGGGGAGGGATCGTTGATCGATGCCTTTCTACGGCTGACCGGCAATGAAACCGCAAATGGTCCAGTTAGCTTAGTTGATCCCGATCGTTCCGGGATTCCAGAAAGGGGCTCTCTATGACAGCCTATCTGGTGGCCCTAAGAGCCATTGTCCTGCGCGAGGCTTTTCGGTTTCTCAATCAGCGCAGCCGCTTTTTCGCATCTCTGGTGCGCCCATTGGTCTGGTTGGTGGTTTTTGCGGCCGGATTTCGTGCGGCGCTCGGCCTGTCGATCATTCCGCCCTATCAGACTTATATCACCTATGAAGTCTATATCGTGCCTGGGCTCTGCGGCATGATCCAGCTGTTCAATGCCATGCAATCCTCCTTGTCGCTGGTCTATGATCGGGAGATGGGCTCCATGCGGCTTCTGCTCACAAGTCCGCTACCGCGTGGCTGGCTGTTGTTCTCGAAACTGCTGGCAGGCACGGCTGTGTCTATCCTGCAGGTCTATGTATTTCTTGCCATTGCGGCGCTGTTCGGCATCGACATGCCGCTGCTTGGATATATCTATGTGCTTCCGGCGTTGGTCGCATCCGGTTTGATGCTGGGTGCCCTCGGCCTTGTGATTTCATCGACGATCAAGCAGCTTGAAAACTTCGCCGGTGTGATGAATTTCGTCATCTTCCCGATGTTTTTCATGTCGAGCGCGTTGTACCCGCTCTGGAAAATGGCAGAAAGTTCGCCGCTGCTCAAAGATATCTGCGCGCTGAACCCGTTCACCCATGCGGTAGAACTCATTCGTTTTGCGCTCTATCAGCAATTCAATGGCTTCGCAGCACTTTGGGTCATCGGGTCGTTTACAGTCTTCATGGCAGGTGCTTTGATTGGCTATGACCCTGCAAGAGGACTGCTGAGGCGTCGCTGACGGTCGATCAGCATTTGTTGTGATGTCCAGGTCAGGCTTCGCTTGTGTAAGCGTTCAAAATTTCTCTCATCCGAGATGTTTGCGTAACGTATTGGAAGAGGCTCGATTTTCAAACGATGCTGATGGATACCACACCTGCTCATGGTGAAGGTACGCTGCGTGTGAGTGTTTCTTTAGTATGTTAACTACTATCATTAAAGCTAACGCATTTTATGGGTGAAAGTCGTTTTAGAAGATAAGTACTGACAATCTGTCAGAATAGCTCGCCCGGAAGACAGGTGCCAACAATTGGTTGGCTGGTTGATATGAAAGTTGAAGATCAAATGAGCGCTGATAGCAAGGCCGGACAAGATCTGGCAACCCAGACAGCAGGGGCTTTATCAGAGGCTCGTGAAGGTTTGCCACCGACCGGAAAATCGCTACCGATTGCGCTCATCCGGGCGCGGGAAAAAGTCATGGGACCCATACGGGACATGCTCAGCACATCGGATATCACTGAACAGCAATGGCGGGTCTTGCGCGTTCTCCATGAATATGGCCCGCAAGATGCCACCAGCCTGGCAGAACGCGCAGCGCTCCACCTTCCGAGCCAGACCCGTATTGTTCAAACGCTCAGTCAGAAGGGGTATGTCACGCGTGATGTTGATGTGATTGATCGTCGCCGGCAGACCGTCGCAATTACCATGCCTGGCAAACTCGTGCTGGACAGCAAGAAGGACGAGGCTGCACGGATAGCCAAAGACCTGGAGGGTCGTTTTGGCGTTCAAAAACTTGCCACCTTGCTGAGCCTTCTTGAGGAACTCGACCAGATCTAACAACAGATGATCTGTCTCGGTTTAAGGGGGCTGCATTTCTTCGGAAATATTTTATCGCCTTTCGATAAAATTGATAGCGACTATATCGCGCGCGCTTTTTAAATAGTGCGGCCATCTTGGCCGTATACGTTAGCTTTCTCCACCATTGAGGTCACAAGAAACGTGGCTAAATCTCCAGGCTCCGAGCTTGCAACAAGAACAGTTTTAGATTCCTTCGCAATGGTTATGTGGTCTTCTGTGTTGTTGGATGAATCACATCCGGATGGTCGCTGAAGAGCAGCTCGATCATTTGGGAACGATGGGATAACACGGCGCGCTGGTTGATGGATCCCTTGTCCGTGATCTCGCCCTTGTCGAAAGAAGGCTCTGTATCAAGAAACAACAGGCGCATGACTCGTGTCGCCGATCCTGTAGACCCTTGAACATGTTGAGCCAGAGCGTCGGACAAGGCCTTTCGGGTATCGTCGTGCATTAAAATTTCTGAATTGGAAAGCCTCTCTTCATCTGGGACCAGTGTTCTTAAGGCCGGCATGGCAGGCATAATGAGGGCTGCCAACTCTTCCTGATTTTCGCCTGCGATTACCGCATCGCGAACCAACCCGCCAAGGTCATTGACCAGTTGCCCGCGCAGTGCGCCGACTGCAACCCATGTTCCGGTTTGCAGTTTGAAGTTTTCCGCGATCCGTCCATCAAAATAGAAGCCTTTGGAAGGGTCTCCTGGAACAGCATGGCGCAAGGCATCACCAAGGCAGTAGAAACCTTCGTCATCAAAGGCCTTGCGGCTCAGTTCTTCATTGCGCCAATAGCCCGGGGTAACATTAGGCCCCTTCAGACGGGCCTCGAGTTTCTCTCCGCAAGGCACCAGCTTGAGGATTGTTCCTTGTGCAGGTATTCCAACGTTGCCAGGTTGAGCTTGGACCTCTGACAGTGCCAAGGCGAAAGGGGCTGTTTCAGTTGCTCCCAGGCCGGTCGCGATGAGAACCGGGCTGCCTTTCGCCTTTGCAGAAAACCTGTTCAGATCATCCCATGTGTGCTGTGCCATGCCTGCGCCCGCGTACATCATATATTTCATGTTTTTGAAGAAGCTATCGCGCAGAGCTTCGTCATCGTACATGGCATTGACCAGCATTTCATATCCTGCCGGGACATTGAAATACCAGGTTGGTGAAATCTCCTTTAGATTTTTAATCGTTTTGCCAATGGCTTTTGGCGTCGGCTTGCCTTCGTCTATGTAATAGGTGCCGCCGTGGTATAGCGCGAGATTGAACACCTTGTTGCCCGCTGCTACATGGTTCCATGGGGCCCAGTCGACCAGAACAGGAGGTTCTTTTTTCAAGAATGCATAACAATCCGCCACCATGGCCTGGTTTGAACAGAGCATGCGTTGAGTCTGGATAACAGCCTTTGGAGAGCCAGTTGTGCCGGATGTAAAAAGAAATTTAGCAACCGTGTCCGGATTGACCGCAGCATTTGCCGCGTCAACGGCTTCGGTTGGTGAAATTGTGCAAAGGTCGTTGAAGGTCAGGCACGGACGCCCAGGCAAGTTAGCTTCCAAGGTGAGTATAGGAATGCCGGGATTGAAGACGGTCTCGATAGCCTTTTCAAATCCCTCTAGCTTGTCGGTGAAGACAAGCCCCGGCGTGATCTGTTGAGCGATGTCTTTCAGTTTCCCGAAATCCGTAGAAAGCAGGGAATAGGCGGGGGACACCGCTGATGATGGTATGCCTACATATTGAGCGGCAAGAGCCAGAAGCGCATGCTCAATTGAATTACCTGACAGGATTAGAACGGGCCTTTCTGTTGAAAGGCCTAGATCGATCAATGCTTGCGCGATGGAGCGAACCGTTTTCAGGGCTTTACCGTAGCTGACCCTGTGCCAAACATCTTTATTGTCGCGTGCGGCCATCCAGGTCCGGTCTGGGTCAGCTTCAGCCCATTCGTCCAACTTGTCTGTTATTCGACTGGGGTAGCCACCAAGTTTATCTTCGCGCCAGACATAGGTCGCGCCATTTTTTCTTGTTTCCCAAGCGATTACCGGCGACCAGAAATCTACATCATGCGTGTTGGCTTCGTTCATGGCCTTACCTCCCGTCGATGCCATTCAGAGCGCAATTCTTATTCACTGGACTCTTTCTGTCGCAGCAAAATTGGATTGAATCTCTAGTCGTCTTACTCTCGGAAGAGCGAGACCGTTGTTATTTTGTTTGCATCATAAATGTTTCCTTGTAAACTATCTACAGAAAACTAAATTGGTTTGCATCTCGCAGAGGTCGACACAGTCAGGGCAATCGGTGGCATGCTCTATCCGTTGTGGCGATCCCTTTTGAATGAGCATTTACAGACGAGACGTATGAACAGGGCAGGCATGGAACAGTCGATGACAGAAGAACTGGTCACCTATGAAGTGGTCGATGAGATTGCCTATGTTGGTTTGAATCGGCCAGAGAAGAGAAATGCGGTCAGTGATCGGGTGATTGATGCGCTGTCACTGTGTATCTCACGGGCAGACCGGGAAGCGAAGGCAGCCGTTCTTTTCGGTGAAGGCAAACATTTTTGCGCAGGACTGGACTTGGCCGAGCATGCCGAGCGTACTGCCATAGAAGGTGTTCGGCATTCGCGAGGCTGGCATGATGTTTTTTCGCGTATTGAATTTGGCACTATTCCCTGGGTGTGCGCCTTGCATGGAGCTGTCGTCGGTGGTGGTCTAGAGTTGGCGGCAGCCACGCATATACGTGTAGCTGATGCAAACATGTTCATGGCGCTGCCGGAAGGGCAGCGCGGAATTTTTGTTGGAGGTGGCGGCTCTGTGAGGATTGCGAGGCTCATGGGTGTTGCTCGCATGATGGATCTGATGCTCACCGGGCGTTCGATCAACGCGCAAGAAGCCGAAAGCTGGAACCTTGCGCAATATGTCGTGCCAGAGGGCACGGCTAAGGCTAAGGCAAAGGAGCTGGCCAAGGCTGCGGCAGGTAATGCAGAGTTGTCCAATTACGCCATCATTCAGGCTCTACCACGTATTCGGGACATGGCGCGAGAAGACGGGCTTTTTGTTGAATCTTTCGTTGCCTCATTCACACAGAACAGTCCGGAGGCGAAGGAACGCCTGCAGGCATTCCTCGACAAACGTGCGGCCAAGGTTCGTAATCCTCAAGATCAGGCGGGGTCTGGCAAATGATCGAGGCAGCCGTGAAACCGGTCGTGAAAACAGGTGGGGATTTGCGCGGCCTCAATCATTCGCTTGGTTTTTTATTGAGAGTGTCACAGCTCAAGGTTTTTGATCATTTCTTCAAGAAACTTGGTCATGTCGGTTTGAAACCAGGCGAGTATTCTGTCCTATGGTTGATCTTCAATAATCCGAGAATCCGCCAGGGGCTGGCAGCTCAAACGCTTTCGATCAAGAATGCCCATATGACGAAATTGATCCGAAGCTTTGAGGAGTCTGGCTTTGTGACCCGGACTATACCGGATGGGGATCGGCGTGCTGTGGAACTCGATCTGACGGTCAGCGGTCGTGATTTCGTTACCTTTCATCAACAGGAGTTTTTCGGTTACATCCAGTCGTTGAACAGTCCTTTGAATGATGCAGAGACCAAAGAACTTATACGACTTCTTGCCAAATTCGCATGCGTTGACCAGGAACTGACCAAATGAACCTTGATGACCTGATTGCCCTAGATTTTCATACGCATGCCGAAGAACCATGCTGTGGTCCACGCGACGATGGATATGATGAATTTCAGGCCGGTATGGCGAAATATTTCAAGAATCCGGCCGGCGGACAGGGAATGTTGCCTTCCGTCAAACAGACGGCTCTCTATTATCGTGAGCGAAAGATAGGCTGCGTTATCTTCCCCGTTGATGCTGAACGGGAAACCGGATTCCGCCGCTATTCGAATGAGGAAGTTGCCGAAATTTCTGCCGAGAACAGCGACATCATGATCCCTTTTGCGTCAATTGATCCGGCGAAGGGCAAGCTGGGGGCACGAGAGGCGCGTCGTTTGATGCGTGATTTCGGCGTACGAGGCTTCAAGTTTCACCCGACGATGCAAGGCTTTTATCCAAACGACCGCAGCGTCTATACGCTTTATGAAGCCATTGCCGAGGAAGGTGGAATTTCGTTGTTTCACACCGGCCAGACGGGTGTCGGGGCTGGAATGCCAGGTGGCATGGGTATGCGTTTGAAATATTCCAACCCGATGTATCTTGATGATGTCGCAGTTGATTTTCCAGACATGCCGATCATTTTGGCTCATCCATCCTTTCCCTGGCAGGAAGAGGCTCTGTCTGTCGCGACACACAAACCGAATGTCTACATCGACATGTCTGGCTGGTCGCCAAAATATTTTCCCAAGATCCTTGTTCAATACGCGAATACGATCTTGAAAAAGAAGATGCTGTTCGGATCTGACTGGCCTGCAATCACGCCGGACCGTTGGCTCTCGGATTTTGAAAAGCTTGAAATTCGAGACGAGGTCCGGCCCTTGATCTTGAAGGAAAATGCCAGACAGCTGTTGAGCCTCTGACAAATTGATAAGAAGAGCTAAGACAACAAGGGCTACGGATTAATCTGTAGTCCTTGTTGTCGTTGAGGCTCGGTCACTTGGCCGGAACAATGTTGTGCTCCGGGCCAAAAGGGAAACCGGTGATGTTCTGGGTGCCATGTTGTGTGACAATCAGAATGTCGTGTTCGCGGTAGCCGCCAGCACCTGGCATGCCTTCAGGAATCATGATCATGGGTTCCATGGAGACAACCATGCCTGGCTCAAGCACTGTGTCGACATCTTCTCGTAATTCCACTGCTGCCTCGCGGCCATAATAATGGCTCAGCACCCCAAACGAATGGCCATAACCAAAGCTGCGGAATTGAAGCAGGTCATATGATCGATAAATTGCGTTGAGTGACTTTGCGATATCGCTGCAACGTGCACCTGGTTCAATCAATTCTAGTCCTGCCCGGTGAACCTCGCAGTTAACCTCCCACAATTTCAGATGATCGTCGGACGCATGTTCGCAAAACAGGGTGCGTTCAAGGGCGGTGTAATAGCCGAAGATCATCGGAAAGCAGTTCAGACTCAATATGTCTCCTGCCTGAACAATTCGGTTGGTCACGGGGTTATGGGCCCCGTCCGTATTGATGCCGGACTGAAACCAGGTCCAGGTGTCCATCAGCTCGACAGCCGGGAAGCTCTTGGCAATCTCGCGTATCATGGCGTTGGTCGAGGCAATCGCCACTTCCTGTTCCGGAATGCCGGCTTGAACCGCATCAAAGACGGCTTGTCCGCCAATATCGCAAATGCGCGCGCCTTCGCGGATCAGGACATGTTCCTCAGCGCTCTTGATCGTGCGTTGGGTCATGACTTTGCTCGCAATATCCACCAGTTCAATACCGGGCAGGGCAGCTTCCAGTTTGGCTTTCAGGTCGAGCGACACATGGTCGAACTCAATGCCGATCCGCCGCACCTTGGCGCTTGGCAGGCCGAGTAATTGCTGGATTGCATAATAAAAATTGTCACGGCGCCAATCCGTATAGGTCACTGCATCGCCGTAGGTTCGCCGCCAAGGCTGGCCACCATCAATGCCTGCGGATATCGTTGTTGCCTGTGTCTCAGTCACCAGAAACCCGTAGTTGCGGCCGAAGGCGCAATACATGAAACCTGAGAAATAACAGATGTTGTGATAGGAGGTGAACAGGCAGGCATCGATGTCATTTGCGGCCATCGTGTTACGCAGTTTTGTCTGGCGGCCTTCCATCTCTGAGTCCGAAAATGGGGAAAATGCCTTTTCGCCATTCTTCATCTTGTAGGTTCGTTTCATCTGCGAGCTCATTGCAGTCTCCCTTGCGTTGCCGTCAAATGCCGTCAATTGAACAAAAAAGCGGGCCGACTTCGTGAGAAGTCGACCCGCCAGGCCTTTATAAGAATGTGTGTTCGTCGAGAGAAACGCTTGTTGCGATTGTCTCCGGTGACTGGCGTACCGCCACCGCCCTGCATCAGGGAACGAAAAGTTGGATTTTAGCCGGGGCTCAGGCCCCGCAGTCTTTCCGAACGGCGTCGAAGGCCTTCGAGAACCGTCAGCAAGACTATGGAAATACCCACCATAAGAGATGCAACAGCTAGAATGGTGGGCGAAATCTGCTCGCGCATTCCGGTGAACATCTGCCACGGCAGCGTCTTTTGGCCAGCCGAGCCCAGGAACAACACGACCACAACTTCATCGAAAGAAGTGATGAAGGCAAACAGGCCGCCAGATACAACACCTGGAATGATCAAAGGCATCTGAACCTTGAAGAATGTTGTGACCGGGTTTGCCCCCATGCTGGCAGCTGCCCTAACAAGAGATCGATCAAAACCAACAAGAGTTGCCGTGACCGTGATGATCACGAAAGGTGTACCAAGGGCAGCATGTGCCAAAACAACGCCCCAGTAAGTGCCCTGAAGGCCGATCCGCGAGTAGAAGAAATACATGCCGGCAGCTGAAATGATCAGAGGCACAATCATTGGAGAGATCAGAATGGCCATGATCGCGCCACGAAAGGGCACATGAGACTGTGATAGTCCAATGGCTGCCAGTGTCCCAAAACTTGTCGCCAGAATGGTCGCCACAGGCGCGATCATCACGGAATTGACCAAGGCCTGCTGCCAATCAGGATTGGTGAAGAAATCCTGATAGTGCTTCAGGGAAAATCCGGCAGGATCAAGGGACAGCATTTCCTTGGTGAAGGTGAAAAAGTCCTGCGAGTTGAAGCTCAGGGGCAAGATCACCAAGATCGGAAAGATCAGGAAGAAAAAGATGACTCCGCAGATCGTTCTGAAAGTGTAGTGCCAGATTATTTGCCCGCTTGAGGCATAGGCTGGAAGTGCGCTCATGGTTTTCTCCCTAGCCGAGCTTCACGTTATCGATGCCAACGATCTTGTCGTAGACAACAAAGAGGATCATCACCGCCGCCAGCAGCATGGTGCCGAGGGCTGCAGCCAGGCCCCAGTTCAGCGAACTGGAGATGTGATAGGCGATCCGATTGGAGATAAAGATACCTGATGTGCCACCAACCAGTTCCGGCGTGATATAATAGCCGATGGACAGGATGAACACGAGCACTGCGCCAGCCCCGATGCCGGGAACGGACTGCGGGAAATAAACCTTCCAGAAAGCCCTGAAATCTGTTGCACCAAGGCTCTTGGCAGCTCGAACGTAAGTGGGCGAGATGGTTTTCATCACTGAATAGAGCGGCAGGATCATGAATGGCAGAAGGATGTGGGTCATCGCGATGATCGTGCCGGTCTGATTGTTGATCATGACCAGGCGGTTGGCATCTGCAATGAGGCCTATCCAGACCAGGAAATCATTGATCACCCCCTGTTGCTGTAGCAGCACTTTCCAGGCGGATGTCCGCACCAGAAGAGATGTCCAGAAAGGCAGAAGGACCAGGATCATCAAGAGGTTCGATGTTCGCAGGGGCAGCTGGGCCAGAAGGAAGGCAATTGGATAGCCTAAAAGAAGACAGGCGAGTGTGATGGCAATAGACAGCATCAGTGTGCGACCGAACAGAAGCAGGTAAATTTGCTCGTTTTCGGGCTTCATCTGGATGCCATCGGCTGTCCGTTTGGCATCAATTGAGGATAGGAAATAACCATCCGTGTAGCGCGGCGAATATTGCTTGAGAGTCTGCCAAGTACTGACATCACCCCATTTTTTGTCGGCCTTGAGGAATTGCTCCTTATAGGGTGGTTCATTCATCTTCTTGATGCTGCGACCAGTCTTACGGAACAGACTAGAAATACCAGTCTTTTCGTAATTGAGGCGCGAGCCAAGGCGTGTATGTGTCTTGTTCTTGACCGCAACTTTTAGATCGGAAGCAAGGGCTGCGAAAACAGCCTCGTCCGGAGCCTGGTCGCTTGCCGGGTCCCAATCTTTCAGGGCGACAACGGTCTGCGGCAGCGTATCAGCGACGATGCTGTTTTCCACGGAGCGGAACAGCATGTCGACAATCGGCGCAACGAAGGTCAACAAGACAAATATGAGGAGTGGCGCGATCAGCACCAGGGCACGGAGTTTTTCTCTGCGGAGGGCCTTTGCAAGGCTTGCCTTGAGAGGTCTGCCATCTCTGGTCGTTAAAACCGGCTCTGTCGCGGTATCGCTCATGAACACATGTCTTTCAATTTTGAAGGAAAGTCCGGGTGAGGAACGTCCTCACCCGGTCGCATTGCTTCGTGATTACTTGGCGAGCCAAGCTTGGAACTTCGCGTCCAGGTCATCACGGTAATCAGCCCACCAGCTGTAATTGTTCACAAAGGTGTTCTTTGCGTTGTTCGGATCGGTTGGCATATGTGGAGCCATGTCGATGCCGAGTGTCTCGTGCTTGCCGACGAGAGGTGCAGAAGACGCACGTGCTGGGCCGTAGGAGATGTACTTGGCCTGATCAGCAAGACGCTGTGTGTCTGTTGCGAAGAACAGGTAGTCCATCACAGCAGCTTTGCGTTCATCTGAAAGACCAGTTGGTACAATCCAACCGTCCAGATCGAACATCTGCCAGTTCCAGGCCATGCCAACAGGCTGCTTCTGCTCTTCGATCAGAGAGAACAGGCGGCCGTTATAGGCTGACGCCATGAAGACTTCGCCATCAGCAAGAAGCTGTACAGGCTCTGCTGAAGCACTCCACCAGATTGTGTCATCCTTGATGGTGTCGAGCTTGGCGAATGCGCGTGCAACGCCTTCATCCGTTTCGAGCGTGTCGTAAACGTCTTCATATGCAACACCGTCACAAAGAAGAGCCCATTCCATGTTCGCAATTGGACGCTTGTTCAGAGCACGCTTGCCTGGGTATTTTGCCAGGTCAAACACATCACAAGCACCACTTGGAGGCTCAACGCCTTCAGGCACTTTGTCTGTGCGGTAGCCGAATGTGGTGGAGAAAACGATCTGCGGAATGAAGCACTCGGAGACGATCATGTCACCAAAATCTTCGGAGGCTTTCGTTCCATCTGGAGCCGGTGCCAAAGCTGTGTCGGCATCGATTTCTTCCGCCAGGCCTTCGTCGCACAGACGAATGGCATCAGCTGCCTCAACATCAACCAGATCCCAGGTTACGTTTCCAGCTTCGTTCATGGCGCGAAGCTTGGCAACAGCCTCGGAGGAGGACTCATCATTGATGATGGTCACATCCGGATGAGCTGCCATGTATGGCTTGTGGTATGCGTTGTTCTGAGATGCAGAATACGCGCCGCCCCATGAAACGATTGTCATGTCTGCAGCAAATGCGGAAGAGCCGAGCAGTGCCAGAGCTGTTCCTGCGAGAATTGTCGTCTTGAGCTTCATGTTATTAGCTCCCTCTTTCTGGTTTAAACGGATTGTTTCTTTCCGTTCACTCACATAGGCAGGCGCGTTTATCGCGCTCAACCGGTGATTTCTTAGGCAACGGCGTCCAGCGCCTTGCAATCATTGATGGCCCATCCGATTGGCACTTCTTCGCCGACTGCGAGCTTTCTGCGCTCGCCGCGGTTACGAACCTTCACAATGAATTCGTCATTACCTGCAACGTCCATCCGCACCCGAATGTGGTCGCCGAGGTAGATCATTTCGGCAATCCGACCCTTGACGAGATTGTCCATGGAGGCAGCCGGTTCGAATTCGACCCGCTCAGGACGCAGGGACACGGTCGTCATGTCACCAACACTGCCAACGTTGACCTTATCGGCCTTCAGGCGGGTGCCATCGGCCAGTTCGACGAGACATTCACTGCCGGAGATCTCAACGACCTTGCCGCTCAGCTTGTTGTTCTCGCCGATAAACTGGGCCACAAATGAATTCTGCGGATCTTCATATAGGGAATCCGGTGTCGACAGCTGCTGAATGATACCGTCGTTGAACACTGCAACTCGGTCAGACATTGTCAGAGCTTCTGTCTGGTCATGGGTGACATAAACGACGGTCACGCCAAGATTCTCGTGGATGTGTTTGATTTCGTACTGCATTTGCTCGCGAAGCTGCTTGTCGAGCGCGCCAAGTGGTTCATCCATGAGGACCAGCTCAGGATCAAAAACCAATGCGCGTGCCACAGCAACGCGCTGCTGCTGTCCACCGGAAAGCTGTGCGGGACGACGGTTGCCGAATTCGCCAAGCTCAACCATCTCGAGCGCTCGCTTTACCTTTGCTTCCTGGTCCGCCTTGTTCATGTTGCGAACTTGAAGAGGGAAGGCGAGGTTTTCTGCAACACTCATATGTGGGAACAGGGCGTAATTCTGGAACACCATGCCAATGCCGCGCTTATGTGGCGGGACATTGTTGATAGGCTTGTCGTTCAAAAAAATCTCACCATGCGTGGCAGGTTCAAAACCGGCCAGCATCATCAGGCAAGTGGTCTTGCCCGAGCCTGATGGCCCAAGCATTGTGAGAAACTCTCCTGGTGGAATGTCGAGGTTGAGGTTTTTAACGACCAGAGATTCACCGTCATAACTCTTCTGGACGTTCTCATAGCGAACGGACGCACCTCGATTTGTTGGCATATGATCCCCGAAACCTCTGTTGTTGCTCAGCTTAAGATCTGTTTGAAATCCAGACCCTGCGAGTATTGTTTGCCGACGTTCATCAGCTTGCCCTGATCAAAACAAATTAAACCGCCGAGGAAAAGGGGTTAGATGCGTTTTGTTGAATAAAAATTTATCAGAGGCGCGCAATCATTCATCAAACTCAACATTCTGAACTAGCTCACAATTTCAGACTTAAACAGAATTGACAATTAGACTTGTTGCGGAATCTTAAAAACTGAAACATGACGATTCTATAACAGGTTGTGTCGCTATATTGTTTGGGTTTTGAGCGGGTTTGTTGCAGAGACTTGTCGTTTTATCTGTGTCGCTGTTTGTATCATCGGCTCAGCGGGCATTTTCCGAAATGGCGGGAAACACCTGTATTTCAAGGTTCTCACGGGTCGTATGGGACCTGGAAAATGACGATCTATGAGATAAGGAAAAGTTATGAATAAGATAAGGAAAGATTGTGGAGACCGTCATCTTGCAAAATGGATGAGCCATTAAAATTGCAAAAACTTGCAATTTGATCGGCTTAAGATGCGTAAAGTTCGCTCAGATCAGCGAGGTCATGTCAAAATTTAGGCTCGTTTTTCTCATTCTTGGTGAAATCCACCACGAGCGCAGTCTGGCAAACAAGAGCAGACTGGCTCGCTGTGATGATGTTTCAGACCTGAATGAGGTTTGGTCGTGCACTCGGCTGACGTCGTTTCTACCCGTCTTACATCTTGAATTTTGTGTTAGATGTCAGTCAAGATTAGCTTTTTGACATGCCTCCGTTGGGCGAGACAGTCAGTGTCTTGAGATTTTGCTCCGGATTGCCGATTTCACTGTCGATGGGGGATTGTCCATTTTCGATCATGCGCTTGCCGATCATATAGGCACGCGGGTCGTTCATGGCATCGACGGCAAGTAGAATATCGCCTTTAAAGTACCAGAACGAACAGGATTTCTCGTCGTTTTGACGCGTGACTACACGGTCATATCCAGAGTTCAGGCCGGCAATTTGAAGCTTGACGTCGTATTGATCTGACCAGAACCACGGCTTGGCCACATAGGGCGCATCAGAGCCGAGAATAGCAGCTGCAGCGGCATCGGCTTGCGCAATGGCATTGCCTACGCTCTCAAGGCGAATACGGCCTTTTGACGTAGGAAAGGATGCGCAGTCGCCAGCAGCATAAATCGATGGGTCGTTTGTGCGGCAATGATCATCGACAGAGATTCCGTTTTCAAGGGTCAAACCAGCTGCTTCTGCAAGGCTTGCTTCTGGTATTACACCTATCCCGACGATGACAAAATCTGCGGCCAAATGGGCACCATTGCTTAGATCTGCGCCCGTAACCTGGCCGTTTTCGCCAGTCAATTTGGCAAGTCCGGTTTGTTCGAGGATCTCGACCCCATGAGCCTTATGCAGCGCTCGGAAATAGTCCGCGGTTTGCGGGCTTGCGACCCGGCCCAAAATACGGTCCGCGGCCTCGATCAGCGTGACCTTCAAGCCCCTTTTGGCGGCAACAGCTGCAGCTTCCAGGCCGATATAGCCCCCGCCAACGATCAGGGCTGATTTTGACGTCTCCAAATGTTCGGCAAACCCGTCAGCATCTTCGAGCGTTCGAATGCAGTAGACCCCTTCAAGGTCGCCGCCAATGCTGGCTGGTAACTTGCGTGGCGGAGCGCCGGTGGCAAGCACAAGGCTGTCGTACTCGAACGTTTTGCCAGCTGCGGTTTTGACAGTTTTGGAGACCCGATCAATGCCGGTGACATGGGTGGAGGTTTTGAGCGTAATATTGTTGGCCTGATAAAAATCCAAAGGCCTCAGCAGCAGACGGTCCATCTCCATGTCGCCAAGGGCATAGGCTTTTGATAGTGGCGGACGCTGATAAGGCGGCGTGTCTTCGGCACCGATCAAGGTGATAGGGCCGGTGTGGCCGAGGCTGCGCAGTTTTGCGCAGACGGAAAGGCCCGCTTGTCCGGCGCCGATGATGACGACGGTTTGGGTTTCTTGTGTCATGTGCCGTTCCCGAAGTTACGCAGATCTATCTAACTAAGAATCACAGGCAGGATAATCGGTCCCCTAAAACCAAAGCCAGAAAAAATAGCATCCTTAGGGTCTGTCAGTTGCAAATTCGGGAAACGCTCAAACAGTTTGGGCAAAAGAATCTGCCCGACCATGCGCCGGGCCACATGGGTGCCGAGGCAAAAATGCGGCCCGTTGCCGAAAGCCTGATGTGGTAGTTTCGGACGAAAAACATCAAAGAGATGGCCGTTTTCATAGACCTCCTCGTCATGGTTTGAGGACGCCTGAATGGTCATCACCACGTCGCCCTCCGGTATCCTGAAGCCGCGAATTTCAGTGTCTGCCGTCACACGGCGCGAGCTCACCTGGATCGGCGCGACCCAGCGGACTGCTTCTTCAAAGGCGATTGTCCAGAGCTTCGGATCCGCTTTAACAGCCTCCAGCTGGTCGGGGTTGGTCAAAAGGCCATAGACGGCGGTAAGGGCCGCATCTCTTGGCTCGTTGATGCCGCCGCCAATGGCGATCTTGATATTTGCAATGACTTGTTCGAATTCAATCGGATCTTCCGCATTGATCATGGCGGACAGGGCGCTTGGGTCATCTTTGCCCCTCAGGTTGTCGGCCGCCGCGGAAATACAGGCGTCCATCCGGGCATTTTCCCGGTCGCAGACCGCAAAAATTTCCGGCTTCCAGCCAAAATTTCCAGCGCCTTTGATTATGGTGTCTGACCAAAGCTGCATGTCCTCGTCACTGGCTTCATTCAAGCCGAGCAAAATGGCAAGGCAGCGTGCAGAAATCGGTCCGGTCAGGGTTTGAAATAGATCGACCGTCTCGCCGGGTTGCAAGCGGGAGATATAGTCATCGACCACGCGTTCGTAGGCGGGTATCCAGACATCGCGAATGTTCTTGGCCGAGAAGGCAGACGTCATGGCGTTGCGCAGGCGCATATGGTCCGGACCATCCCGGCGCATCAGGGTCTTGGCCCCAAGCGCCCGCTCCATAGGCGTGTTCGGATCATCCGAGCTGAATAGCTCCGGATTGTCCTTGACCCATTTTGTGTCCGTAGCCTTGGTCAGCAGGGTTCGTCCGACAGATGCTACGCGCAGCACAGGTGTTTCTGTCCGAAGCCGCTGATAAATCGGATAGGGATCATCAGTCAGTTGAGTGATGGTGATGTCGTTATCAAGAGGGGCAAGCGGTGCCAGGCCCTCTGCATGGGCTATGTTAGCCATATTCTTCTCTCCTCCTGTCTGCGTGTGCCGATCGTATCGGCTGCCGCAGATCAAAATCCCATAATGTATTTTGGGTGACAACATCTCATTGGGCAATTAGATGGACTGAATAGAGTGGATCGAATATATTCATGTCCAAACAGAGGAACCGGTATGAGCCTAAATCCAACATGAGCCGTATAGACCCGTTCGCCATCGACTTCAGCGCCTTGAGAACACTGGTTCTGGTGCATGATACAGGGTCGTTTTCAGCCGTCGCAACCCGGCTGGACGTGAACCAATCCACGGTAAGCTACACAATTGAACGGCTTCGCAAGGCCTTTCAGGATCCGTTGTTCGTGAGACAGGGGAGTGGGATCGCAGCGACCGACCGGTGTCGCGAGATCGTGGTCGAGGTGCGGGAGATGATTGGTTCTTTTGAAGCCCTTACCGTTCCGCGCGCGTTCGATCCTGCAAAAGCCAGCGGGACCATTTCCCTGTCTTGCAACTACTATGAACGCCTGGTTTTGCTTCCAGACTTGCTGAAGGTTCTCAGGCGTGAAGCTCCGGGACTTCATCTGAACATACATCAGGCCTTCGGATCTGGCGGCCAGCAGCTTAAGCAGGGCGATAGCGACTTTCTGATGGGTCCAATTCGCTTCAATGACGCGGGGCTTTTCAAGCGGCGCCTTTTGAATGACCACTATGTTTGCATCATGGATAGGCACAATCCGCTTGCAGAAAAGCAGCTGGAGATTGAGACTTATGTTTCAGCGAACCATGCCATCGTCACCTATGGCGGCAATTGGAAATCTCAATTCCTGCTGGAGTTAGAAGAGCAGGGTCGCTCAATCAATCAGGTGCTGGGTGTGCCCAGTCCCGCGGATTTGGGGCGCATTTTGAAGGGCACGGATCTGATTGCGACTTTGCCCAGCCGGATGGCGGCACCTCTCGATCAGGAAATGGTGATCCGCCCGAGCCCGGTTCCAGCGCCATTTGAAATTGATCTGGTATGGACCTCCAGAACCCATCATTCCCCCATGCACAGCTGGATCCGGCAAGAACTTGCAAAGATCGCCGCAGGCATTCCGGACGTTTCGAAAATCGGGGAATGAAATCGGGCATTCAATTTCTGAATGATTTCCATCTATTGCATCAGATTGATCAATAGTTGTTGGGTCTATACTGCATATCATGAATTCGGGAGGACGCCCCGAACTTTCATCAACACGCGCTGAGGAGACGCTTGTGCCGAAAATTATCTTTCAAGAGGCTGATGGAACGCGTATCGAAGTCGAGGCTCCGGTTGGCAAAACGATCATGGAAGCCGCGCGTGACAGCAATGTCCCCGGCATAGACGCTGATTGCGGCGGCGCACTGGCCTGTGCCACTTGTCATTGCTACTTCTCTGATGATCAGATCGGCATGCTCCCGGCAAAAAGCGCGTCGGAGGAAGATATGATCAATTTTGCCAATGCGGAGGTGAAGGACGGAAGCCGACTCAGCTGCCAGATTTCAATAACCCAGGATATGGATGGTTGGGTGGTTCAGGTTCCAGATACCCAGTAGGCAATGGTGCCCAATTGGCTTTTGCCTAAAGCCGAAGGATAGGCACTCTTTTGCCCGCATCCAATGCATCGGCGTGCGGTGGGCGGATGATCAAGGCACCTGATTTTGCCAGCAGCGCGAGCATGGAGCTGTCCTGTTTGGGAAAGGGAGTCACGGTCAGACTGCCGTCTGTCTCTTCTGTCAGCTCTGCGCGGACATAATCCTGACGTCGGTCATTCTGACCAATTGGTGCACCGAGCACAGCTTCCGTTTCATGGTGAGTATCTGAGTTCTGTCCCAGCATGGTTCGGATCAATGGCTTTAGGAACAACAGCGCACATACCAGACTGGAGACGGGATTCCCCGGTAATCCCAAAACTTTGGTTTGGCCAAGATGTCCCGCCATCAACGGTTTGCCGGGACGCATGGCGATCCGCCAGAAGGCCAGATCCATGCCTTCGGATCCCAACACGTCCTGCACCAGATCATGATCGCCGACCGATGCACCACCCAGGGTGATGAGAATGTCTGCCTTGGACTCGATAGCCAGGCGCACATGACCGGCCATAATTGTTGAATCATCAGGTGAAATGCCGAGATCGAGCGGTTCGCCGCCGCAATCTTCCACAAGCGCGGCAACGCCTGCATGATTTGAGGCAATGATTTGATCTGGCCCTGGTGTCATGCCGGGGCGGACAAGTTCATCACCCGTTGCCAGAATAGCCACGATCGGACGGCGGTAGACGGGCAATTCAGCGTGGTTCATGGCCGCAGCAAGCGCCAGATCCCGATAGCCTAGCTTGCAGCCCTTGGTGATCAGCACCTGGCCTTGGGCAAAATCCAGCCCAGCGGGTCGGATATATAGGCCTTCTTTTGATGGGCATTCATGGGCCGTGACAATGTCGCCGTCGCGCGTGGTGTCTTCCTGGATGAGGATCGTATCGGCACCGGCTGGCACCGGCGCACCGGTGAAAATCCGAACCGTTTGTCCTTCCGCGATCTTGCCGGAAAATCCATGCCCAGCGGGCGCTTCGCCGATGACGGTCAAATGCGCAGGGAGGCTCGCCAAATCACTGTGACGAATGGCATAGCCATCCATGGCCGAGGCTGCGAACGGTGGCTGGGTTCTCGTTGAAGCAAGGTCTTCAGCCAGAATACGGCCATTGGCCTGTGCGAGAGGAACATGTTCGATCGCCTGCGGTTGCACGCCCTGGAGAAGTTTTGCCATAGCCTCAGCAACCGGCATCAAGGGCTTTGGACCTGTAGATTTCGTGGAAGACTGTGGTGCGGAGGGTGTATCGTTGGTCATAGGGCTCAGGTTCCGCCCACAAAGCCATTTTTGGTGTCGTCTACTGCCGTCCAGTGACCGGATTTTCCGCCAGCCTTTTCCAACAGACGGATACCGCTGATCTCCATGCCACGATCTACAGCCTTTGCCATGTCATAGACGGTCAGGCAGGCGATCGAACAGGCTGTGAGCGCTTCCATTTCGACGCCGGTCTGGCCGCTGACCTTGGTGGTCGCAGTGACCCTGAGGCCAGGCAGTTTCTGGTCCGGCTCGATGTCGACTGTTACTTTCGACAGAGCCAATGGATGACACAGCGGGATCAGTTCATGGGTCTTTTTGGACGCCATGATCCCGGCGATCCGGGCCGTTGCCAGCACATCGCCTTTTTTCGCATTGCCGGACAGGATCAAGTCAAGTGTTTCTGGCCGCATGGTCACAGACCCTTCAGCCACAGCAATGCGCGACGTGATGTCTTTGGTCGAAACATCAACCATATGGGCTGTTCCGGACGCATTGATATGGGTCAGCTTCGGGGCTTCGTCGGACATCCTGATCCTCTATTCCGCAGATTTTGCGTTGGCCTTCGACAGAAGCGTTCTGGTCGCCATGGCGACATCGTTCTGGCGCATCAGGCTTTCGCCTATCAGAAAGGTTGAAATGCCGACCTTGGACATGCGTGAAAGATCTTGCGGTGTAAAGAGACCAGATTCGCCAACGATAATGCGCTCGTCAGGCACCAGAGAGGCCAGCTCTTCGCTGGTTTCCAAGCGGGTTTCGAAAGTCTTCAAGTTACGGTTATTTATGCCGAACAGGCGCGACTTGAGCTTCAAGGCTCGATCCAGTTCTTCCCGGTCGTGTACCTCAAGAAGAACATCCATTCCAAGTTCAAAGGCTGTGTCTTCCAGCGCCTTGGCTGTTTCGTCGTCGACAGCGGCCAGAATGATCAGGATGCAATCAGCTCCCCAAGCGCGGGCCTCATGCACCTGATAGGTGTCATAAAGGAAATCCTTGCGCAGAGCCGGGATCGCTACGGCATCACGTGCCGCAGTCAAATATTCTGGCTTGCCTTGAAATGATGGCGTGTCAGTCAGTACAGAGAGGCAGGCTGCGCCGCCGGCCTCATAAGCACGGGCAAGGGCAGGAGGATCGAAATTCTCCCGGATGAGCCCCTTCGACGGACTGGCCTTTTTGATTTCAGCAATGAGGGCATAGTCACCAGCGGCAGTCTTGGCCTCAATCGCCTTTTGAAATCCGCGCGGGGCAGGCTGATCGGCGATTGCGCTTTTCAGGTTGCGCAAAGGCACGAGCCCCTTGGCCACGTCGATTTCGACCCGCTTGTAGTTCTCGATTTTCTTGAGGATATCGGCCATGAGACTTATCCGTTGGAGGTCGCGACAAGGCGCTCAAGGCAGCCTGCTGCCGCGCCGCTGTCGATAGAATGGGCCGCAATGGCGACGCCATCTTTCAAGGTGTCGCATTTCCCGGCGATCAGGAGGGCAGCTGCTGAGTTGAACAGGACAACATCCCGGTAGGCGTTCTTCGCTCCGGAGAGAACTTCGCGCAAGGCACGGGCATTTTCAGCTGGTTCGCCGCCCTTGAGGTCTTCAATCTTGACAATAGGCAATCCGACATCTTCCGGATTGATCTCGAAGGAGCGGATCACACCGTCCTTCAGCTCAGTCACAAAAGTCGGACCCGTCGTGGTGATTTCATCCATGCCGTCCGAACCATGAACGACCCAGACATGATCCGAACCAAGCTGCTTCAGAACTTTTGCAATTGGCTCAACCCATTCGCGCGCAAATACGCCGAGTAATTGCTTTTTCACACCAGCAGGGCTGGAGAGCGGTCCGAGCATATTGAAAATCGTGCGCGTTCCAAGTTCAACCCGTGTAGGACCAACATGCTTCATCGCAGAGTGATGCAAGGGCGCAAACATGAAGCCAATGCCTGCATCCTCAATACACTTGGAGATTTTCTCGGGCCCGATGTCGATGTCGACGCCGAGCTGAGCCAGCGCTTCTGCAGCGCCCGATTTGGAGGAAAGAGACCGATTGCCGTGTTTGGCAACTGGCACCCCACATCCGGCCACTACCAGGGCTGTGCAGGTTGAGATGTTGTAACTGCCCGAATTGTCGCCGCCAGTGCCAACGATATCAATGGCATCGTCCGGCGCGCTGACGGGCAACATTTTTGCGCGCATTGTGTCGACCGCTGCAGTCACCTCGTCGATTGTCTCACCGCGCACCCGCAAAGCCATCAGGAAGCCGCCGAGTTGGGATGGTGTGGCTTCACCTGACAAGATGACTTCGAACGCTGCCCTTGCTTCAGACCGGGTCAACGTGCTGCCAGTTGAGACTTTGGCAATGAAATCCTTGAAGTTACTCATGTCCTGTCCGCACGCTTGAAACTGAAGGGCAGAGCGCAACGGCCAGTTAGCCGCTGCGCTGTTTGGGATCAAAGATCAGTAGGCGGTAGTCTCTGCAGGATTGATCACCTGCGCTATTGATGCCTGATTGATTTCAACGCCAGCTTTATCCTCAATATCAGTTACATACTGATTGAGAAGAGAGTCCTGAAGCTGCTGCGACAATTGCTGGCGAAGTTGAATTGAATCCTCAGCCTCGGCAAAGAAGGCCGCAGTGTTCACAGCGTCTACTTTCAGGATAAGCCTGTCGGTGCCATTTGTGGCTTCCACATCCGCAGTAATCCCGGCAGGGCCAGCAAAGGCTGCCACGATGGCATCTGCCCCAAGATCACCGGTGTCGCCGCCGCGTTTTGCAGCAGGTACCGTTTTGATGGTGACGCCATTTTCCCCAGCCAGCGCTTCAAGCGTTGTGCCCGAGTTCAGCTTTGCCAAAACCTCGGCAGACAGATCCTTCAAGCGTTGAACCGTCTGATCCTGTTTCCAGGCGGCGACAACACGATCATGAACTTCAGTCAGTTCGCGATCTCTTTCAGGGATGACTTTGACAACTTCGTACCAGAGGAAGCCCCTGTCTCCGAGCTGGAGAGGGTCGTTCTCAATGCCAACGTCGCTGTTGAATGTTCCAGCCACAAGGCCGCTTGCTTCTGGCATTTCGACAGCAACGTCATCCTGGCCCTTGCCGGTTGCATCGAATGCTGCCGGAGTCATGATCTGAAGAGAAAAGCGCTTGGCGACATCTGCAAGTGGTGCACCGCCGGCCCGAGCGTCTTCGATCTCGTTGAGGAGATCCAGAACTTCCCGTTCGGCCTGCTCACGTGCAAGGGTTTCGCGGATTTTATCTGCAACATCTGCCAGTGGCTGGGTGGTTTCAGGCTCAATCTCGGTCACATCAAGGATGACAGAGGAGAAGCGGCCTTCTACAACATTGCTGGTTTCGCCTTGTGCCAACGCAAATGCAGCCTCGCCAATGGCGCTGTCCAGGAAGTCGCTCTGAGCCATCAGGCCGAGATCAACATCGTTGTTGGTCAGGTTCTTTTCTGCCATCAGTTCATCGAACGTCATGCCGCCAGCCAGCTTTTCAGCCGCAGCTGTCGCATCTTCTGCCTTTGGAAATGACATTTGGCGGACTTTTCTACGCTCTGGTTCGAAATACTGTGCCTTGTCGCGCTCATATTCCTCAGCAACAGCTTCATCAGTTACATCATCAGCGCGAGCCAATTTTGCCGGGGACAACTCCAGGATCGAGACTTCCCGATATTCAGGGGCTTTGAATTGGGCTTTTTCGGCTTCGAAATAGGTCTTCAAATCGTCTTCCGACGGATCTGCAATTTCGCCTAGCACCGACGGTTCAAGCTGCAGATAGCTGATATCGCGGGTTTCTGCCTGGAATGAATAAAGCGCCTCAAGATAGGCAATTGGCGTGCTCATACCGCCTGTTATGCCTTCTGCAAGCTGTTGGCGCTCGGCCAACTGGCGGCGTTCGATTACATACTCGTCCTCGCTCATGCCGTTGTTGCGCAGCACCTGGGCCAGCTGTGACCGGTCATATCCACCACCAGGGCGCTGGAAAGCCGGATCAGCCTGAATCAGGGTCGCTAGCTTCTCGTCAGAGACGCCCAGGTTCATCGACGTGGCCTCTTCATTCATCGCAGCTTCTGCGACAAGTTTTCCGAGGGTCTGCTGGGGAATGCCGTATTGTGCACCTTCAACAGTGGAAAGCGGACGTCCAACCTGGCGACCCAAGTTGTTCAAATCCCGTCGATAAGAACGGTCAAACGAGAACAGGGAGATTTCTGTGTCGCCGACCTTAGCGGCCACATTTTGGCCGAAACCCTGGAAAATATCTGCCACACCCCATACGGCAAAGCTCATCACGAGCAATGCAATAAACAGTTTGGCAATCCAGGTGCCAGCGCCTTTGCGCAGCGCGTCGAGCATGTTGTCTCCCGTCCTTGTCCGGTCCGATGGCCTTGGTTCTCAAGGCGTAATTCCTAATTTGCTCCTGTTCGGAGCGGGCGGATAATAGAGACGCAAGGCTGGCCTCGCAAGGCGGCTCTAAAAAACATCTGCCAAGTTTTAACGCGTTATCATTTGCACGTTGTAGGCACTTTTGCGTTATAGAACATGAAATGTCGAATGAAACGCTACGTGGAGGGTGCGCACATATGTCGAAGACCATTAAGCCGTTGGTCGCCGGGAACTGGAAAATGAACGGGCTGAGATCCCATCTGGATGTGTATTCTGCCATTGCAGATGGTGTAACAGCCAATTTGGCATCCAAGGTCGATGTAATGATTTGCGGCCCGGCCACTTTGACTTATGCTTTGGCTCAGGCTGGCAAGGGCCGTGCGGTTCTGGTTGGTGGTGAAGATTGTCATACAGCTGTGGGCGGTGCGCATACTGGCGATGTTTCTGCCGAAATGCTTGCAGACGCCGGTGCAACCGCCGTGATCGTTGGTCATTCCGAGCGCCGAACGGATCATGGTGAAGCTGATGAGATTGTGAAAGCCAAGGCTGAAGCTGCCTGGCGTGCAGGCCTCATAGCGATCATTTGCGTCGGGGAAACAGAAACTGAACGAAAATCCGGAAATGCTGTTTCCGTTGTGTCTGGTCAGTTGGCAGGCTCTGTTCCTGATGGTGCTACAGCACAAAACAGTGTGATAGCCTATGAGCCTGTCTGGGCCATCGGTACTGGCTTGACACCGACTGCAGTTGACGTTGAAGAAATCCACGGCGAAATGCGCAAGGTTTTATCAGCGCGCTTTGATGCTGAGGGCGATTCCATGCGTTTGCTATATGGTGGTTCGGTTAAGCCGGCTAACGCTTCAGAGCTGATGAATGTTGCAAATGTTGATGGCGCTCTTGTTGGTGGCGCAAGCCTCAAGGCGGCAGACTTCCTAGGAATTATCGCTGCTTACGCCTAAATCGGGCGGGACTGCATTAAGAAACCCTAGATTCAAGGGTGGCAAGACCGCTGATAGTGGTGTAGAAGCCCGGCAATCTTGAACAATTAGAATGGCCCACGATGGAAACCGTAGTCATCGTAATACACCTCATGGTCGTCTTGGCACTTGTGCTGGTCGTCCTCCTCCAGCGTTCCGAAGGCGGGGCGCTTGGTATGGGCGGCGGTGGCGGCGGTGGCGGACTAATGTCCAGCCGCGGCACAGCCAACGTGCTGACCCGTGCTACTGCTGTTTTGGCTGTCGCGTTTTTCGTAACGTCACTTGGTCTCAGCTTGATTGCCAAAATGGGTGATCGTCCGGCTTCCGTTCTGGATGCCGTACCCTCGGCAACTCAGGATCTGCCGACTTCCGGCGAAGGTACGTCAGGCAATGGCATCCTTGATTCGCTGAAGCCAAGAGAAGAGCCGACAGGACCTCAGGTTCCAGCGGCCCAGTAGGTCGCTGATGTCTGTTCGACAGTAAATTTCATATCAACATTATGCCCTGCTTCATCCGCAGGGCATTTTTGTTGTGTCTAATGCAAACTCCTGAGTGGCCAAATGCCCCTCGGCAAAGATATGGTATTGCTCCATGGCGCGATACATTTTCATCACCGGCGGCGTGGTCTCCTCGCTTGGCAAAGGTTTGGCTTCAGCAGCCCTCGGAGCATTGCTTCAGGCTAGAGGCTACAAGGTTCGGCTTCGTAAGCTCGATCCCTATCTCAACGTTGATCCGGGCACTATGAGCCCGTACCAGCATGGCGAAGTCTTTGTGACCGATGACGGGGCCGAAACTGACCTCGACCTTGGTCACTATGAGCGCTTCACCGGACGGCCTGCGAACAAGCAGGACAACATTACGACAGGCAGAATCTATCAGGACATCATCGCCAAGGAACGGCGCGGGGATTACCTCGGTGGCACGGTTCAGGTCATTCCTCATGTCACGGATGCCATCAAGGCCTTTGTGCTGGATGGCAACGAAGACTATGATTTCGTTCTGACGGAAATCGGCGGTACAGTTGGCGATATTGAAGCGCTGCCGTTCTTTGAAGCCATACGCCAGATCGGCAATGATCTGCCGCGCGGCGATGTGGTTTATGTTCACCTGACCCTGATGCCGTATATCCCGAGCGCAGGCGAAATGAAGACCAAGCCGACGCAGCATTCGGTGAAGGAATTGCGGTCTATCGGTATTCAGCCGGATATCCTCATGATCCGCTGTGATCGGGTTATCCCTGAGTCGGAACAACGCAAACTCTCCCTGTTCTGTAATGTGCGTGAGAGCGCTGTCATTCCGGCCTATGACGTCAA
This sequence comes from Roseibium algae, assembly GCF_037783265.1. Classification (NCBI taxonomy): domain Bacteria; kingdom Pseudomonadati; phylum Pseudomonadota; class Alphaproteobacteria; order Hyphomicrobiales; family Stappiaceae; genus Roseibium; species Roseibium algae. The sequence continues at coordinate 21,210 of NZ_JBAKIA010000012.1, read as the reverse complement.
GTCGATTTACGATGTGCCAATCGCCTATCACAAGGAAGGGCTGGATGACGAAGTTCTGGCAGCCTTTGGTATCAAAGGCGCTCCAGCACCGGTTCTGACCCGCTGGGAAGATATATCCGAAACCGTTGCCAATCCCGAAGGCGAAGTGACCATTGCCATCATCGGCAAGTACACGGTGTTGAAGGATGCCTATAAGTCATTGATAGAGGCCTTGGTGCACGGTGGTCTGGCCAATCAGGTCAAGGTCAACATCGAATGGATCGAATCTGAAACCTTCGAGAAAGAGGATCCAAGCCCGTATCTTGAAGGCGTGCATGGTATTCTCGTGCCTGGTGGTTTCGGTGAGCGCGGCGCTGAAGGCAAGATCGCAGCAGCCCATTTCGCCAGAACGCGGGAAGTGCCGTATTTCGGGATCTGTTTCGGCATGCAGATGGCTGTTCTGGAGGCGGCCCGTAATCTGGCTGGCATCAAGGACGCAAACTCAACCGAATTTGGACCTGCCAAACAGCCAGTCGTCGGTTTGATGACGGAATGGACCAAGGGCAACCAGCGCGAAGTGCGCGATGAAGATGGCGATCTGGGCGGAACCATGCGTCTTGGAGCTTATCAAGCCAGCTTCAAGCCGGGATCCAAGATCGCTGACATCTACGGCGAAACATCCATATCTGAGCGCCACCGGCATCGCTATGAAGTGAATATTGGTTTCCGTGAACAGCTGGAAGCCTGCGGTTTGAGTTTCGCTGGCACTTCGCCGGATGGTGTGTTGCCAGAGACAGTAGAGATCGATGGTCATCCATGGTTTATCGGTGTTCAGTATCATCCTGAGTATAAGTCACGTCCATTCGAGCCGCACCCGCTGTTCGCGTCCTTCATTGAAGCGGCGATCAAACAGAGCCGTCTGGTCTGAGTGGTGATTTGAAAATGACAGGGGAGGGGCGGTTAATGGCTCGTGGGCTCGATCATCTCGTGGTTGCGGTTAATGATCTGGAGGCGGCCGGGTCAGCCTGGGAAGCCCTCGGTTTTACGGTTACATCGGAAAACCGCCACCCCTGGGGCACGGTCAATCGGATCATTCAGCTCGACGGATTTTTTGTCGAGCTGCTTGGCATTGCCGATCAAACCCTGATTGAAGAGCCCGTCGAAGGAGCCTTTTCCTTCGGTGCATTCAACCGTGATTTTCTGACATCGCGACAAGGCGCATCCATGTTGGTCGTTGAAAGCTCGGACCCCGCGGGCGATCAGGCGGCTTACAAGGAGCTCGGTCTTGATACCTATCTGCCGTTTTCTTTTGAACGCATTGCCACATTTAAGGACGGCTCAACCGGCAAGGTCGCTTTTGACTTGACCTTTTTGACGGATGCACTTCTGCCGGGTCTTGCCTTTTTCTCCTGTCTCAACCGCTATCCCGAGACGTTCTGGAACAAAGAGTTCCAGGTCCACGCAAATGGTGCCAGCGCCATAAAGGCGGTCTATCTGGTGGCTAAAGATCCTTCCGATCACCATGAGTTTTTGGGCGGTTTGACTGGTCAGCGTGAAATGCGTGCCACCAGTTTCGGCCTCGAATTGGAAACGCCGCGCGGTCTTGTCCGTGTTCTCAATCCGGATACCTATCGTTTTTCTGTCGGAGACGCTGCCTCTTCTTCCCTTGATCATGCCCTCCCACAGATCGCAGCCATTGAGCTGACTTGTACAGGTCTTGAAGCCCGTAAGGTGATCCCGGCAAATGAACTCTTCGGTCTCACATTGATTCTTTCCCCAGCCTCCTGAGAAGCTAAAGTCACTTGATTAATGATGGCGTGTATCTGCCCGCGTTCTATCATATGTTCATTTTAGGTGAATTGTCTGGTGTATAGCTCGCAATTTAATGCCGATAGGTTTTTAGGGCATTGGCTTGGCTATGGGTTTATCTGTATTCTATCAGCTAATGACGATACCAATTTTTGATCAGGCGAATGCTTGGTCATAGGGGATTTAGCTAAATGCTTCGATATAAGAGACAACTTCGGTTGGCAGGATTTTTAATTGCTTCCGGAGCAGCCCTTTCACTGGCGGCTTGTAACGATAAAGCCAAAGAAGTGAAGGCACCACCGCCCCCCTCAGTCACCATCGCAGGTGTTCAGTCAAAAGAGATTCGCCAAAGTTCCAGTTTCGTTGGCCAAGTTGCTGCGGTCGATCAGGTAGGGCTTGTTGCGCGAGTCAATGGCTATCTCGAAAAGAAATTGGTCAAGGATGGTGCTATCGTCAAGAAAGGCGATTTGATCTTCACGATCGAAAAACAGGAATATCAAGCGTCTTTACAAGAGGCAAAAGCTAATGTGGCCAGCGCAAAGGCGGATGCTGCCCTGAAGGCGGCGGATGAAAAACGCGACAAGGACCTTTATCAAAAAGGTCATGTTTCTGAAGCCTCTTATGAAGCGACCGTCGCACAGATGGAGCAGGCGAATGCTGCTGTCTTGTCCGCGAATGCCTCCATGTCGCAGGCTGAGCTCAACCTCAGCTACACTGATGTCAAGGCGCCTTTTGACGGACAGATAGGCAAAACCACCTACAGTGTGGGTGAAGTTGTTGGTCCGACAACGGAGCAACTGGCGGATCTAATCCGTCTAGCCCCTGTCTATGTGAACTTCTCGGTCAGCGAGTCGCAGTATCTGAATGCTATAAAGGCTCATGGTATAGACCCTACTGATCTGAAGCCCAGCAAGACGCCGGATCTTACTCTGGTGTTGCCCAATGGGGAAAAGTTCTCCGAAAATGGCGAGATTGTTTTCATTGACAACAAAGTTGATCCCAAGACAGGCACCATTGCCTTCCGCGGACAATTTGCCAACGACAAGGGCCGACTTGTCGCCGGTACCTATGTGACTGTAACGATTGAGGCTCCGGTGAAAACGACAGCTCTTGTCATCCCCCAGGCTTCCGTTCAACGAGACCAGCGCGGTAGCTTTGTGCTGGCTGTGAACACGAAGGAACTTGTTGAGCAACGCTACGTTGATTTGGGCGAGCAGATTGGTGCTGATTTCGTTGTGACCAAGGGCTTGGTCGAAGGCGAAAGGGTTATTGTCGAGGGGCTGCAAAAGGTACGTCCAGGTGTGCCGGTTAAAGCGGTCCTCGCCACCAAGCCGGCGGAGTAAGCACCATGTTGTCGACATTTTTCATTTATCGACCGAAATTTGCCTTGGTGATTTCGTTGGTCATCACCATCGCCGGTGTTCTTGGCTATGTGTCTCTGCCTGTTGAGCAGTTTCCTAACATCACACCACCTGTGGTGAATGTGTCTGCCAGTTATACTGGCGCCAATGCCGAGGTGCTGGAAGAAACCGTTGCAGCTCCTATCGAGGAACAGGTCAACGGCGTTGAGAGCATGCTGTACATGTCCTCGACCAGTTCCGCGAGTGGCGATTATTCGCTCAACGTTACATTCGCGGTGGGAACCGATCCGGATATTGCAACCGTCAACGTTCAGAACCGGGTCAGTCAAGCCACAAGCCAGCTTCCAAGTGAAGTGACTGCCAGCGGTGTGACCGTTGAAAAGTCATCTTCCAATATGTTGATGGTGGTGACGGTTTATTCGCCCAAAGGAACTTATGATGAAGTGTTCCTGTCGAACTATGCCTCCATCAATCTGAAGGATGCGTTAGCCCGTGTACCAGGGGTCGGCAAGGCAGATGTGCTGACTGACTTTTCATATGGAATGCGGATCTGGCTGGATCCGGATAGACTTGCCAGTCTGTCCATGACGCCGACTGATTTCATCTCTGCGATCCAGGACCAGAATATTCAGGTCGCGGCCGGTCAGATCGGTGCGCCTCCCGTGCCGACCGGGCAGCAGTTTCAATATACGGTCAAAGCGAAGGGACGACTTGATTCAAAGGAAGAGTTTGAACAAATCGTCCTTCGCACGGGTGAAGACGGTGCCGTCGTCACCGTGGGGGATGTGGCCCGGGTCGAACTCGGTGCTCAATTCTATGCTTCAAGTGGAGCCTTCAACGGTCAGCCGTCCACGGTTTTGGCAGTGTATCAGGCACCTGGTGCGAACGCTCTTCAGGTTGCGCAGGGTGTCCAGGCTAAGCTGGACGAACTGGCCAAGGCGTTTCCAGACGATGTTGCCTATGATGTTCCATTCAACACGACGGATTTCGTCCAGCAGTCTTTGAATGATGTGATTTCAACCTTGATCCTGACCTTCGGTCTGGTGGTGGCTGTTGTGTTTACATTTCTGGGCAACTGGCGGGCAACAATCATCCCGACGGTGGCCATTCCCGTGTCACTGATCGGAACCTTTGCCATCTTGCTGGTCCTCGGCATGTCGATCAACACGATCTCATTGTTCGCGCTGGTGCTGGCCATTGGCATCGTGGTGGATGATGCGATCATCGTTGTGGAGAATGTCGAGCGGATCATTGCTGACGAGGGACTGGATCCGCGCGCGGCAACGGCCAAGGCAATGGGGCAGATTACCGGCCCTGTTATTGCGACAACCCTCGTGTTGCTGGCCGTATTTGTCCCGACCATCTTCATGCCCGGCATCACCGGTGAACTTTATTCCCAGTTTGCCGCTACGATTTCGATCTCGGTCATTATCTCGTCAATCAACGCCTTGACCTTGTCGCCTGCGCTTTGCGGCTTGATCTTGAAACGCCGCAACGGTCCGCCGAAAGGAATTCTGGGTGTCTTTGAAAAGGGCATTGGCTCTGTTCGAAACGGCTATACCAGCATTGTCCGGCGGCTGATTAGATTTTCAGTATTCGGACTTGTCGCCGTTGCTGGCATTATTGCCATGATCGTCTTCCTGAATGATCGTCTGCCGCAGGGATTTCTACCTTCGGAAGATCAGGGCTATCTGATGGTCAATGTTCAGCTACCTGATGGCGCAACACTTGAGCGAACCGGTGTGATCACTGACCAGGTGGTCTCGTTGGTCAACGAGGTTCCTGGAGTTGAGAACGTTGTTGTTGTGAATGGATTTTCGATCCTGGAGGGAGGCCTTTCCTCCAATAGTGCTCTGGTCATTACCACTATGAAAGGTTGGGAAGAACGCCAGGCGCCGAGTCTCAGAATTAATGCAATCCTGCGCGATTTCCAGCGTAAGTTCTCTCAAGTCGCCGGGGCGAACATCATTGCCTTTAACCCACCGCCAATTCCAGGATTGGGCACAACTGGTGGCGTTGAAATGATGATCCAGCAGACCGGGGGCGGGACACCTCAGGATCTGTCATCAGCTGTCAGTTCGCTTGTTTATTCAGCCAATCAGCTGCCGGAAGTGGCACAGGCTTATTCTACATTCAGAGCAAATGTTCCTCAGATTTTTGTCGATCTGGATAGGACCAAGGCCAAGTCCCTTAGCGTCAACGTGGCTGACGTGTTCACGACGATGCAGGCTTATCTCGGGTCCTACTATGTGAACGACTTCAATATCTTCGGCCGCGTTTACAAGGTCATGATCCAGGCTGAAGGTGAGTATCGGGACAGAGTGGACGATATCGGCAGGCTCTATGTGCGCTCGACCGAGGGCGTCATGGTTCCGCTTCGTTCGCTTCTGACCACCGAGACCGTCTTGGGGCCTCAGAACCTGACCCGGTACAATATGTTCAGGTCAGCGCCTTTGAATGCAGATCCAGCTCCTGGTGCCTCCACAGGCACAGTGATACAGGGTGTCGGGGAGGCCTCAGTCACAGCCCTGCCATCCGGTTATACCTACGAGTTGACAGGAACTGCAGCGCAGCAGGAAGGATCCGGACAAATTGTCGTGTTCATTCTCCTGCTCTCTGTCTTGTTCGCTTATTTGTTCCTGGTGGCGCAATACGAAAGCTGGACCATGCCGATTGCCATCCTGATGTCGGTCACTGTTGCATTGCTAGGGGCCTATGTCGCCGTGTTTGTGACCGGTGGTGATGTCAATCTGTACACGCAGATCGGCATGATCATGTTGCTCGGTATGGGGGCCAAAAACGCGATTTTGATCGTAGAGTTTGCGATTGAGCAGCGGGCTGCCGGCAAGACTATCCGCGAAGCGGCAGAGGAGGCGGCCCATCTTCGCTTCCGGGCCGTTATGATGACTGCTCTTTCATTCCTTCTGGGGGTCGTTCCTTTGATGACCGCTTCGAGTGCTGGCGCCGCCAGTCAGAAGGCAATTGGGTTTGCTGTATTTGGCGGCATGCTGTTTGCGACCTTATTCGGCATTGTCCTGGTTCCGGTTTTGTACGTGATGATGCAGACGGCTCGTGAAACCGTGAAGGGCTGGTTTGGAGCAGGTGATGTGACAATGGCACCTGAAGCTCCTGAGACTGGTGCAGGTAAGGCCTAGCCAATGACCAAATTTGATTGATCCATGATCATAACGCAGAACCTGAAACGCTGGCACATGTGCCAGCGTTTTTCGTTTTCAGCGAAGGTTAACTTCAGCCATAATCGGACTAACCATCTCTGAAACTACATTATTTATGGTGGTATAAATTTCATGCGCTCGTAAAAGTTTTCTGTCATGAAAGACAGGAGATTTCTTATGACGATAAAGAATGATATTTTACTCAATCGTGCCATCAGTTTTTACCGAAATGAAGTTGAACAGCATGGTCTTGTTGTTGAAGAGAGCCATGATTTTGGTCAATTGGTAGACATTTGTTCCCAGCGAGATGTTGAGGAAGGCAGAAAGTTTTCTTTGACTGAACAATTCTCGCCAAAATTGTTTGATTTATCACCGGACAATGCCTTTTACCTCGTTTGTCGTGATCTGGACGGAAAGGTTGCTTCTGTGCAAGCTGCGCGTTTGGATCATTTGAACGGTATTTCACTGGCTGATTTCTGGCAGAGCCAACACAAACGGATCTATTGCGATCCTTATCCGGACGAACAGCCGGTCCTGGGTACGGAGCATTGCCCAGCGTCGTTTCAGATCACTGGAAAATGCGTTTATCACGGCAATATGTGGCTGACTCCGGATTGGCAAGGCAAGCGCCTTGCTCAGCCGCTCTGTCGGCTTGGTCAGTTGGTGGCTTATGCAAAATGGCCGCTTGATTACATCTATTGTTTTATCGAGAGCAAGTTGGTCAGCAAGGGATTTGCAGCGCACCAGGGCCATGCACATATCTCTCCCGCCGGGACACATTGGATAAAGGCGCCTGAACATATTCACGCGGACGATTACCTGTGCTGGAACACTCCAAGTGATCTTGCTCACCTGGCTCGGGTAACCAGCAAATCGGCGCCAAAGGGGCTGCCATACAGCCAATGACAAGGTGTTGGCCTGAAGTTCTGATTGGCAAGATCAGCCGTTCATAATGAACACCCATCCTGCGGCCATTCTCGCCCGTTATTGTCGCCTTGACGATATCGAGGCTTGGCTCGCCGGAAATCGCCTTGAGGTAACCACGGGCGCTGATTTGTTCAAGATTGGCGTCCGGGGTCCGGGCATGCAGTGTTGCCTCCCTGGCCCAGGCTGAGCCAAAGCATGCTGCAATGAAAGACTGAGGACCAACAGCAAGCAGCTCGGGAGCCATATCGTCCGCTATTGTGCTTGCGCTGAGAGTCATTCTGGCCCTGAGAGAAGCGGAGTAGGATGACAGGCCGCTTTGAGACTGAGCATCCCTTTGCCATTGTTGCCAAAATTCAGCAATTAGGGGATGAGCCAGGCCTCTTGCAATATGATCAATGGAAAAGGAGTGGATCATGTTCAATGCAAAGAGGCCTCTTTAACGCTGGAACCATCGCGGAGTTTGTAGATAATCTTCCAGCAAATGAGCGCAGCCAGATCAAAATCTTGATCTTCTACCTCCTGAAGCTGTTCAATGTTGAGTGCATTCTGGAGGGCTTGTTGCAAAACGTCCGCGCCATTTAACATGACAATTTCCCGTTCTATTGCAATTTCACGCTGATGACGAGTGAGAACCGTTGCGGAAGCCAGAATGCGTTTGATTTCGGGATCATCCATGATGCTCATTTAAAACGGCTCCGAGGGTGAACTGAATTGATTTCAGCTGCTTTTACTGTCCTTAGAAAGTCGTTTGTAAAGAACCATCATCAGCTCGGAAAAAGGCCTCGGTTCCAGCTCCAGGCCCGCTGTCTCCAAAGACTGGACGGCAACTTGCCTTACTTTGGCTTGGAGCTTTTTATTGATCATGAGCTCATCGGCCGTCATTTGATGTGTGATGCTGTCGCCATTGATAAGCCAGTCACTGGTTGTGCCGAGTGTTCTGGCTATAGATAACAGGTTTTCTGGAGTTGGGGTTCTAGCCTGTCCAAGTCGCAGGGCGTCGCGAATCAAATTGTCAGGCGCGCCAACCTTACGTGCTGCTTCGACCGCAGAGAGGTCCAAGTCGTCGAGGCATTTGTAAATTCTTTTTTGTATGGGAGAAGGGGCGAGTTTTATGAGGGAATCCGGGCCTTCAGCCTGCGATCTCTTCTGCATAAATACCGCTCCGTCCGTCTTATTATTTTCATACAACTTGGCATATGCGCGTGCGTCGTGCAATGATGTACACGTTATTGATGTATCGGTCGGGGCTAAAATGTATTTAGATTCCAGATCTCACTAAGCATAAATATGCACTTATGCTGATGGTATCAGAGCAGCGCTATGCCGTACAGATTTACCAGCCTATAGGCTAATTTCTTACATCGTATCGTATTTGAAGTGGAGATAGTGGTGAGCCGACAGGGGTTCGAACCCTGGACCTACTGATTAAAAGTCAGTTGCTCTACCAGCTGAGCTATCGGCTCCCAAGTCAGGGAATGGAACAATTAATGCCTCTGGAAGGGCGCGGCGCTTGTTGCCGTGTTCCGAACGTGGCGTGTGTTTATGCCGAGGCGTTTTTAGTTTCAACCCCGAAACTGGATATTTCTATGGATTAATCAATGTTTCCCCGGAATGAAGAAATTGCACTGTAAAAAATGAGGATATCTATGTTAATAATAAAAGTATTAAGATAAAAATTTAATCTATTAAGTGTTTCCGGTTTGTTGAGTTTGTCGTACATAAATTTACCGGAATAGCTTTGCATGGAAAAATTGATATGTTGTTTCCATGCTATTGTTGACATGACACCTGATTTTTTGAGATTTCATCAAATTATGTCTGTGTCCATTGAAGCTTGGAAAATTGAGAGACCTTATGTCCGACAGTTCATTAGATCATTCGGCGGAAACATTAGAACTCGAGTTCATGAGAGGCCATATCGCAGCGACGATGGCGCTTATTCACGGGCTTATAGATCAAGGGGCGGTTGATCGGGACCGGCTCGACACGTTTTTTGCCGGATTTGTATCACAGCTTCCCCATACCCGTGCGACCCTCGGATTGCGCATGGTTATTGACCAGTGGCGTGATAAACTTCGCAGTGGCGAAGAAGAATCCGTGCTTCGCCAGAGAATGTTCGAAGTGATTTCTGGCGGCAAGACTCTAGACTAGGCCATTCAGTCGCGATTTTTATATTGCGGCGCAGTATCAATTTTATGATATAAAATTCCAGTAAGGGTTTCATGATCGCCTAAATTTTGCTTATCTCACACCTTCGAGATGATTTTTATCTCGTGACAGTTTCTTTTGAGGCTGAATAATTCCACAGGTGGAGGTTCCCCCATGAAAATTAAGAGCTTGGCCCTAGGCCTTGCCATGGTTGCTGGCAGCATGAGCGCCGCAAGCGCGGCAGATCAGCAGTTTATATCCATCGGTACCGGTGGTGTGACTGGCGTTTATTATCCGACTGGTGGAGCAATCTGTCGTCTGGTGAATAAAAATCGCAAGGAACACGGCATTCGATGTTCAGTCGAATCGACCGGTGGATCTGTTTACAACATCAACACAGTGCGCGCTGGTGAGCTTGAGTTTGGTGTTGCCCAGTCCGATTGGCAGTATCATGCCTATCACGGCACATCCAAATTTAAAGATCAGGGACCTTTCGAAAAAGAACGGTCTGTTTTTTCCGTTCATCCTGAGCCTTTTACCCTGATCGTTCGCAAGGACACGGGCATCAAGAGCTTTGAAGAGCTGAAGGGCAAAAAGGTCAATGTCGGCAATCCTGGTTCCGGCCAGCGTGCCACGACAGAAGTCGTGATGGATGCGTATGGCATGACCATGGACGACTTTTCTCTCGCAGCTGAGCTTAAAGGTGCCGAAATGGCGCAGGCTCTTTGCGATGGCAAGATCGACGCGATGATCTATACAATTGGTCACCCTGCTGCGGCAATTTCCGAGGCTGCCACTACATGTGATGTTGAGCTGATCTCTGTGACTGGTGCTCCAATCGACAAGCTTGTTGCTGACAACCCTTACTACCGCGTCGCGACCATTCCAGGCGGCATGTACAAGGGCACCGATAGCGAAACGACAACATTCGGTGTTGGCGCCACTTTCATCACATCTGCTGATGTGCCTGATGAAGTGGTCTACACAGTTGTCAAAGGCGTCTTCGACAATATCGATGATTTCCGCGCTCTTCATCCTGCATTTGCAAATTTGAAGCCTGAGGAAATGATCAAGGACGGCTTGTCTGCACCACTTCATCCAGGTGCGGTGAAATACTACAAGGAACGCGGCTGGATGTAATAGCTGCAAACAAGCGCCGGATGGTTGTTTCCATCCGGCGCTTTGCTTTTGTGATTGAAGCTTCTTTGCTGAACCGGGGAGAGTTTGCAGGGAAGCGGCCAAACTTGGCCGATAAGGGGCGGGATTGATGTCTGAAGATATTAAACGCGACAGAGAGGTCGATGTCGACCTCATGGTTGCAGAGGTTGAGAGCGGCGCGCGAAACGCTGCAGGGTTCGCCGGTAAATTTATCCTTTGTCTGGCCTTTGTGTGGTCTTTATTCCAGCTCTACATTGCCTCCAATATCCCATTCGTCCTGAGTGAAAACCTCGGCATCAATTTGGTTGTCAACAACCAGGAAGCGCGCCAGATTCATCTGGCCTTCGCGCTCGCCCTGGCCATGCTTGCTTATCCGCTTTTCAAGACCAGCCCGCGCCACAAGGTGCCTGTATATGACTGGGCGCTGGCGGTGATTGCAGCGGCGTCCTGTCTTTATCTGCTCTATTTCAAGAACAGCATTTCGGACCGTGCCGGTTTGCCAACAACGGCTGATTTGGTTTTCTCAGCCATAGGCATGATCAGCTTGGCGATTGCAGTCTATCGCGCGCTTGGTTTGCCTTTGGTGATTGTATCGTCGGTTTTCGTATTCTACGTGTTTTTCGGTCACCTTTCGATCATGCCGGATGCCATTCAGTGGAAGGGCGCGTCTTTTGGAAAGGCAGCCTGGCATTACTGGATGCAGACCGAAGGTGTGTTCGGCGTCGCGCTCGGTGTTTCCGCATCGATGATTTTTCTCTTCGTGTTGTTTGGCTCGTTGCTGGAGAAAGCTGGGGCAGGGAACTACTTTATCAAGCTGGCATTTGCGCTGCTGGGTCATCTGCGAGGTGGACCGGCCAAAGCTGCAGTTGTCGCCTCGGCGCTGTCTGGGCTTTATTCGGGCTCTTCCATAGCAAATGTTGTGACAACCGGCACTTTCACAATTCCCCTGATGAAGCGAACTGGCTTCAAGCCGGAAAAAGCAGGCGCGATTGAAGTTGCCTCTTCAACAAATGGTCAGTTGATGCCGCCAGTCATGGGCGCTGCGGCCTTCTTGATTTCCGAATTCACCGGCGTTGCGTATCCGGAGTTGGTCAAACATGCGTTTTTGCCTGCGGTGATTTCCTATATCGCGCTGGTTTATATCGTTCATCTTGAGGCTCTCAAGCTTGGCTTGGTGGGTTTGCAAAAGCCAACAACGACCATGACTGTCGCCCGCAAGCTTTCCGGCGTTCTGCTTGGGTTTATCCTGATGGGTATCCTTACTGGTGCTGTTTATTATGGGCTTAGCTGGATAAAAGTCGTGTTCCCCGGAATGACTTTTGCCACGGCGGTTGGTCTGTTTGCGGTCGCCTATGTGGTGCTCTTGTCAGTTGCCGCCAAGTATCCGGATCTTGAAGTTGATGATCCAGAAGCGCCGATGGAAGTTTTGCCACGGGCTTGGGACGTTGCGGTCACAGGATTTCACTTCCTGCTTCCAATCGTGATTTTGATCTGGTGCATTCTGGTGGAGCGCCTGTCCCCATCGCTGTCTGCCTATTGGGCGACTGTTTCGATGATCACCATTGTTCTCACTCAGCACCCGCTCAAAGCCCTCTTCCGTAAAACCGGCAGCTTGAATAGCGGATTTAGTGCTGGTTGGCAGGATTTTGCCGACGGTATGATTGCCGGTGCGCGTAATATGATCGGCATTGGCGTTGCGACAGGTGCTGCGGGAGTGATCGTCGGCACGGTGTCGCTGACTGGCCTGCATCAGGTGGTTGGTGAGTTTGTCGAGTTCCTCTCGGGCGGCAACCTGATGGTCATGCTGTTCCTGGTCGCTGTCATGAGTCTGATCCTGGGCATGGGACTGCCGACGACAGCCAATTACATCGTCGTGTCTTCACTGATGGCACCGGTTATTGTGTCCGTAGGCGCGCAAAGCGGGCTGATCGTTCCGCTGGTCGCAGTGCATCTGTTCGTGTTCTATTTTGGCATTCTGGCAGATGATACGCCGCCTGTCGGGCTGGCTGCCTTCGCAGCAGCAGCGATCTCGAAGGGCGATCCGATCAAGACAGGTATTCAGGGGTTCACTTATGATATTAGGACTGCCCTTCTTCCATTCCTCTTCATCTTCAATACAGAACTTCTGCTGATCGATGTTGGCCCGCTGAAAGCGGTGTTTGTGTTCATTGTGGCTGTTGTGGCGATGATGCTGTTTGCGGCCGCGACGCAGGGATATTTCTTCGCCAGAAGTCGGCTTTGGGAATCGCTGCTCCTGGTCGTGATTTCCCTGACCCTGTTCCGTCCAGGGTTTTGGCTGGACTATATCGAACCGCCATTCGTCGATCGCCCAGGCACTGACATTGTGGAACTGGCAGAAGACGTGCCCCCAGATGGGACATTGCGGATTGTTATGCGCGGCCCGGATTATAATAATTCCAATAAGATCAGTTATCTGACGGTTGTTCTCCCGCTCGGGGAAAAGGCTGATGGTGCAGCGCGTCTTGATAAGGTCGGTATCATTGTCTCTGATCAGGATGGCAAGGCTGTTCTTGATGAGCCATTCCCTGGGAAATGGCTCGATCTGAAGGTTCAGGGTCAGTTCGATTATTATGCGGACGTACCCGTTACGATTGAAAAGGTTGAACTTGCGGCAACAGGTCGGTTGCCGAAGGAGATCTTCTATATTCCGGCGCTTCTGCTTTTGGGTGGGATCATCGTCTTGCAACGGCGTCGAACAGACGTGCCAGCGTTTTAAAGGGGTGACCTGATGTACACGTCTATACTGGTTCCAATCGACCTGGCAGAGGAAAGCTCCTGGATAAAGGCGTTGCCGACTGCTGAAGCCATGGCTCGTACCTTCAAGGCGGAAGTCCACGTGATTTGCGTTGTGCCTGACTTTGGAAAATCAATAGTTGGTGGGTTTTTCCCCAATGACTATGAAGGACAAGCGCTCAAGTCGACCGGCGAGGTTTTGAAATCCTTTATCGTTCAGCATGTTGCTGAAGATATTGAGGTCAAAGGGCATATTGCCCATGGCACCATCTATGAGGAAATAAACAAGGCAGCTGACAAGCTGAACTGTGACCTCATCGTATTGTCATCGCATAGACCTGAGTTGAAGGATTACCTTCTAGGCCCCAATGCGGCGCGTGTCGTGCGCCATGCCCGTCAGTCTGTGCTGGTGGTTCGGGACTGAGACACTCTTCAAAAGGCACCTGCGATCAGACGCCTCTCGCAAAGGTGAGGCGCCTGTGTCTTCTTTACATCTCAAATTTGTATAAGAAGACACGATGAACCATATCGCAGTGCCACAGCGGTTTGACGCTCAGGCCGACAATAGAGACTTAACTTAATGTTGCAGGATGTCACCATATGGGGCGCGGTTCTGGCCGGGCTCCTGTCTTTCGTTTCGCCATGCGTGTTGCCCCTTGTACCTCCTTACCTCGGGTTCATCGCTGGGGTGTCCCTAGAACAGTTGGCCGGAGAAGATGATGACAAGGCTGCATCGCGTCGGGTCTTTTTCGCAAGCCTGGCGTTTGTTGCCGGATTTACGACAGTCTTCGTCATTCTAGGGGCAAGTGCCAGCTTCATTGGCCAGTTCATCACCCAGCATATCCAGTTTCTTGGCTATATTGCAGGGGCCGCCATTATCGTGATGGGACTGCACTTCCTCGGAGTGTTTCGCCTGGGGCTACTCTACCGGGAAGCGCGGGTTCATGTTGAAAAAAAGCCCGCGGGTTTCTTTGGAGCTTATCTGATCGGTTTGGCGTTTGCCTTCGGCTGGACACCTTGCATCGGGCCCGTTTTGGCCGCTGTGCTGTTTGTTGCAGGATCCGAAGATACAGTGGCTCAGGGCGCAATCTTATTGTGCGCCTATGCGATAGGCTTAGGGATCCCGTTTCTGCTTGCTGCGCTGTTTGCGCGGCCGTTTCTCGGTTTCATGAAGAGATTCCGCAAGCATATGGGGCTGGTTGAAAAGATCATGGGCGTGGTTTTGATCATCACCGGCGTGCTTTTCATCACCGGTCAGATGGCGGTGCTGTCCTATTGGCTTTTAGAGACATTCCCGGCATTTTCGACGATTGGATAAAATGCCCACACGCCTTTGGCGCATAATCTGATCTTAAAGTAAATTTATGCGTCTAATTTCCTGGCGTTAGACTTGCGACCAGTTTGTCCGCGTCTTCACCCACGAAAAAAGCGGGGTGGCAGGTCTCGGAAATATCAAGCAGCCTGAGGCAAGCAACCATTGCGTCCGCGGCATTTGCGAAGGGGCCAATTAGGAGATCCACTTTGCCTGGCTGGAGTTGCGATGGCGCAACCACGGGCAGCATGTCTTGCATGCGTTCAGAATTCTCTTCCTTGAAGGCTTGCCAGGCGGCTGCGGCCAGCTCCTTCGTATCATATCGTCCAACAACAGCGCCAAAGTCAGATCGTCCTATGGCTGATTTACCGGAACCGGTCGCTTTTCCGGCAGGCTTAGATGGCATGATCATTAACGGCTTAGGTTCTGGTTCTTCCTTCGGAATTGCACTCTCATTGATCGAACTGGTTGTTATTTCATCGTCCATAGCATTGGAAGCCGCTACAATTCTTACCGGTTCGTACTGTTTTTTCTGTTGCTTAGGCGCGCCTTTTGCAGATGCTGATGTCAGCGGTCCTATGCCCGTTTCCGGTGCCGGCACAGTATCGATCGTCCTCATCATTTCGGTCGGTTGTTTGGTGCTCTTGGCAGCAGCGGTAACCGCAGGGCGTTTTAGCGGCACCGGTGGTTTGGCGGCTTTTGATGCAGTCTCTTGATCTTGTCCCTCCACAGGTGTGCCGGGAATTGGCTCTGGCGCTGACTTGGAAGGGAAGTTCGTTGAAAGAATGGCTGGCTGGTTTTCAAGCGCTGCCAAGCGTCTGGAATAATTATCGTTTTGTTCGCTCAGCATTCCAAGGCGTCGGCGAAGAGCCACAACTTCGAGCTGAAGTGTCTTGATCTGACTGCTCTCGATCTGATCTGCCGAAGTGATCATATGTCCATTGGCGCTTGCAATAACGCCTAAGGATACGTCCTGACCATTTAAGCCAATCGACCCGGTGTTGCTTATTGGTCCTGTGGGTGGGAGGTGCACTCCTGCAAAACCTTCTGGAGAAGAAGGGGAGTTTTCACCAAAATGATAAGCGCCAAGGCCTAAAATTCCAAAACACATGGCCGCAAATGCCCACGACATCACGAAAACACGCTGAGGATTCAGCTTGTTTTTGACGGTCTCCCGTTTTGATGTTGTGACCTTTTGGTCGGGCACGCTTAGGCAGTCCTAGCTTTTACGAATCTAATAACAAACACTTCACATCTGATCGTATTTACAGTTAACGAACAAGAAACAGCAGGCGATATGCAGTGAGTTCTTCCATTGTCCTGTGGATCGGGCCATATAGGTGTCAGAATCGCACAGGTTGCCTTGAAATTGGGACCTCGTTAGCCGGGTTTTCAGCAGGAATATTGATATATGTCTGAGCGCAGTTTTCTGCCGATTGTTTTGGCCGCTGGTTTGGGGACGCGTATGCAGTCCGAGATGCCCAAAGTGATGCACGAGATTGGTCATTTGCCGATGATCGGTCATGTTCTGAACAGCTTGAAGATGTCTAATGCGGACAGAGTTGCGGTCGTCATCGGTCCTCAGATGGATGCGTTGGAAAAAGTGGTTACTGATCTGTCGCCCAATGTCTCCTGCCATGTTCAAACGGATCGGTTGGGAACCGCTCATGCTGCGTTGGCAGCGCGTGATGCGATGCTGGATCCCGCTGACGATGTGCTGATTTTGTATGGTGATACGCCGTTGGTGACGAGGGAGGCAATCGGCACAGTTCGCGCCGCTTTGGCAGATGGAGCAGATGTTGCCGTCCTCGGTTTCGAAACGAAAAAACCATATGGCTACGGTCGTTTGTTGACGGATGGTGGACAGCT
The DNA here is from genome assembly GCF_037783265.1 of Roseibium algae. Classification (NCBI taxonomy): domain Bacteria; kingdom Pseudomonadati; phylum Pseudomonadota; class Alphaproteobacteria; order Hyphomicrobiales; family Stappiaceae; genus Roseibium; species Roseibium algae. The sequence continues at coordinate 4,717 of NZ_JBAKIA010000012.1, read as the reverse complement.
TTTGGCAATCCGCGAGGAAAAGGATGCCACCGATGCTGAACGACGTATTACGTTCTGCAATTCCGGCATCATGGGATTTCGTGGCAAGGTGGTTCTTGAGCTCCTCACATCTATTGGTAACGACAACAAAAAAGGCGAATTCTATCTGACCGATGCGGCAGAGATTGCCGTCGCGCGGAACCTGAATGTTGTGGCTGTGTCTGCCAGTGAGGAAGACGTTCAGGGCATCAATACCCGCGCTCAGTTGTCAACTTGTGAAGCCGTATTCCAACGACGGATGCGCATTCAGACACTGGAAGGCGGGGTCACGATGCAGGCTCCAGATACTGTTTATTTCTCCCATGATACGGTGATTGAACCAGATGTGTTGATTGAGCCAAATGTCGTGTTTGGGCCTGATGTTCATGTAGAACGCGGCGCTGTCATTCGTGCGTTCAGCCATCTGGAAGGCGCCCATGTTGGCTCCAGTGCGACAGTTGGGCCTTACGCCCGACTGCGGCCCGGTGCTCGTTTGTCGGAGGGCAGTCGTGTTGGGAATTTTGTCGAGGTTAAAAATTCCGAAATTGGCGTAGGCGCAAAAGTGAACCATCTCAGCTATATTGGCGATGCAAGTATCGGCGCAAAAAGTAACATCGGTGCCGGGACGATTACCTGCAATTACGATGGCTTCGGCAAGCATAAGACGGATATTGGAGCTGGAAGTTTCATTGGATCCAACTCCACTCTGGTCGCGCCTTTGACACTTGGAAATGGTGTATTTGTTGCCGCAGGTAGTGTTGTCACGGAGCAAGTGTCAGACAATGCACTTGTGATTGGTCGCAGCCAGCAGGTCGAAAAAACGGGCCGTGCAGAAGCGCTTCGGACCCGCTTCAAGGCAGCCAAGGACGCAAAGTCTTCAGGCACTGAACGCGGTAAATGATCTTTTGTTCAGGCGAACATTTTGCCCGCTTGGCACACTAAATCCTCAACTCTTTCTGTCACGTTCTGAAACAGGGTTTGATTTCAGTTCTTTGTGCAGCGTCCGCTAAGGGTGGGCTCCGTTTTCAAGTTCAAGGACATTATGTATGTGCGGGATTGTTGGTATTCTCGGTTTAGGCGATGTTGCGCCTCGGTTGGTTGATGCGCTGAAACGCCTGGAATACAGAGGCTATGATTCTGCCGGTGTTGCCACACTTGAAAACGGCAAACTTGCAAGACGCCGTGCCGAAGGAAAACTTCGCAACCTGGAGGCTGCTCTTGAGAAAACGCCCATTGGCGGAACTTCGGGCATTGGCCATACCCGTTGGGCAACCCACGGCGGCCCAAGTGTCATGAATGCTCACCCGCATCTGACCGGGCATGTGGCGGTTGTTCACAACGGCATCATCGAAAATTATCTGGCTCTGCGCGATGAAATCAAGGCTGCTGGCGCAGATATTCTGACTGAAACAGATACGGAAGTCGTCGCCCATCTGGTCAATGAACAGCTTGCCAGCGGTCTGGCTCCCCAAGAAGCCGTTGCTGCTATCCTGCCACGGCTGAATGGTGCCTTTGCCTTGGCTTTTTTGTTCGATGGCGCAGAAGATCTTATGATTGGTGCCCGCAAGGGGTCTCCTTTGGCCATCGGTCATGGTGACGGAGAATTGTATTTTGGCTCTGATGCCATTGCCCTGTCGCCATTTACTGACCGGATCACTTATCTTGAGGAAGGTGACTGGGCCGTGGCAACGCGCGCTGGCGTGACCATTTACAATGAGTCAAATGAGGAAGTTTGCCGACCGGAGTCCAAGTCATCGGTAACTTCTTCACTGATGGACAAGGGGAATTATCGTCATTTCATGGCGAAGGAAATGCACGAGCAGCCTGAAGTTATTGGTCATACCCTGTCGCGGTATATCAATCCGAGTGCTCGAAAAGCAGCAATTGAAGGCATTGACCTCGTTGATTTTGCAGGCATTCAGCGGATCATTTTGTCAGCTTGTGGCACCGGGTATCTAGCCGCGCTGATTGGCAAATACTGGTTTGAAAAATACGCACGACTTCCAGTGGAAATCGACTTCGCCTCCGAGCTGCGCTACCGTGAAGCGCCGGTGAGCGACAAGGATTTTGCACTCTTCATTTCCCAGTCCGGGGAAACTGCAGACACTTTGGCCGCGCTTCGCTATTGCAAACAGGAAGGTGCGCGGGTCGGATCTATCGTCAATGTGCCCGAGAGCACGATTGCCCGGGAATCTGACGTGTTCTTCCAGACTATGGCCGGTCCTGAAATCTGCGTGGCGTCGACTAAGGCGTTTACTTGTCAGCTTGCGGTTCTGGCCGCGCTTGCGGTTCAGGCCGGCCGTTTGCGCGGTGTGTTGAATGAAGAGCAGGAAGGCGCTCTGATTGACACCTTGGCGAGTGTTCCTGGTTATGCAGTTCAGGCGCTGAAGTGTGAATCTGCGATTGAACCACTTGCCCATAAGTTGTCACGGGCGACAAGTGCGCTTTACCTGGGGCGTAATACCAATTTTCCGCTGGCGCTTGAGGGCGCGTTGAAGCTGAAAGAGTTGTCCTATATTCACGCAGAAGGCTATGCGGCTGGCGAATTGAAGCACGGTCCGATTGCCTTGATTGACGAGACCATGCCGGTTGTTGTGCTTGCTCCCTACGATGGCATTTTCGAAAAGACTGTATCGAACATGCAAGAGGTCGCAGCTCGCGGCGGCAAGATCATTCTGATCACCGATCAGAAGGGCGCTGATGCTTCGGTCGACACCGAAAAGGATCTAATTGTTCTGCCGGATGTGCCGGATTTCATCGCACCGATCATTTACGCTATCCCAGTGCAGTTGCTAGCCTATCACACGGCGGTCTTCATGGGCACTGATGTTGATCAGCCCCGTAATCTGGCCAAATCTGTCACTGTGGAATAGGTTCGCTCACATGAGCTTGACGAACGACTACAAGGTCCGTGCTTTTGAAGCTGAAGATCGTCAGGACGTCATTGAACTGTGGCAGGCCTGTGAGCTGACACGCCCTTGGAACGATGCAAACAAAGACTTGGATCGCATGCTTGGCGATCCGGTCGGGAAACTTTTTGTCCTGACGCGGGGCAAACAGGTTTCAGATCAGGTTCCGACTCTGATTGGGACTGTCATGGCAAGCTATGATGGTCATCGCGGTGCGATTTACTATCTCGGCATTCATCCAGACCATCAAAGTTCCGGTGCTGGCAGGGTGCTGATGGCGCATTCGGAATCTTATTTGAAAGATCTGGGTTGTCCCAAGATCAATCTGATGGTGCGCAGCACCAACCTAAGTGTCATCCAGTTTTACAAGAAACTTGACTACTCAGAAGAGCCGGTTGTGGTAATGGGAAAACGTTTGATCCCAGACATCTAGTCGTCGGTCTTTGGATGGGATGGACGGCTGGCAACAAAGGCGGCACACGCCAGAATAACCGCACCCGCAGTCAGGGCAAGCCATAGCACAGGGTTGGCTGTGACGTAGAAGACAACGTAACCTATGGTCATGCCACCTAGCGCGAACAGCTTGGCTTTCGGCGGGATGACACCGTGATCGCGCCAATTGCGCACAGAGGGTCCGAACCTGGGGTGTGCCAGGATTCGGGCTTCCAGCTCTGGAGAGGACTTGGCAAAACAACCGGCTGCCAGAATGAAGAAGATTGTGGTGGGCAGCAATGGCAGTACGGCACCGATCAATCCGATGGCGACGAAACCAATCCCTAGAACCTTGAATGTGGTGCGCCGCAAAGGGCTGCCTCCAATTGATGCAATCGAGCCTGCGGATCGCGTAAAATTTAATATACCAATGGGATATCGCAGCGCATCCTGAAACACTATGTAATGGACAGTGGACAGGAATGCGATGGCGTTTCTGCGAAGACTGAGGATAATTGCATGAAGCGGGATCAATCGGGCGATGAGCCAATAAGCTCTGTCGCGCACAAAAGCCGGTTTACGACGCGCATGCGTAATTACCTGCTGACCGGATTGGTAATAACCGGTCCAATCGGAATTACCCTGTGGCTGACATGGACGCTCATTCAATGGGTCGACAGTTGGGTCAAGCCATTCGTACCGCACGACTATAATCCAGACACGTACCTACCGTTTCCGGTGCCAGGGTTCGGTTTGATTGTTGCGATTTTGCTGCTGACGATTGTCGGTTTTCTTGCCGCTAATTTTCTCGGCCGCAGCTTGCTGTCCCTTGGGGAGGCGATTGTCAATCGCATGCCGCTGGTGCGAAATCTCTACAGCGGCCTGAAACAGATCTTTGAGACCGTTCTTGATCAGCGCGGGACGTCGTTTTCCAAGGCTGCTTTGATAGAATATCCGCGCAAAGGCTTGTGGGCCATCGTCTTTATTTCAACGGAAACAAAAGGCGAGGTGGCGGCCAAGTTGAAGGGGCGGGCGGATACCGTGTCTGTGTTTTTGCCAACAACCCCCAATCCGACATCCGGATTCTTGTTGTTTGTCCCACGTGGGGATGTAATCGAATTGGACATGGGCGTCGAAGACGCTGCCAAACTGGTCATCTCTGCGGGTCTGGTGAACCCGCACTACCCTGAAATGCTCGAAGATCATATTCCACAGCAGATGCCCCAAAAGCCCTAGGCTTCAGACTCATAACCAGTAGCAGACGGTCGCTGCAAGGCAGAGGGACGACATAAAGTTCTTGGCGTTTCGGTCATATCGAGTTGCGATCCTGCGAAACTCCTTGAGCCTGCCGAACATCC
>NZ_JBAKIA010000011.1:0-179444 GCF_037783265.1 Roseibium algae | reverse complement strand
TCAATTACTCGACGATGGAAGCGACGACACCGGCGCCGACGGTACGACCGCCTTCGCGAATAGCGAAGCGCAGGCCTTCTTCCATGGCGATTGGTACGATCAATTCAACGACGACCGACACATTGTCGCCCGGCATTACCATCTCGGTACCTTCCGGCAGATGAACAACACCCGTCACGTCGGTCGTGCGGAAGTAGAACTGCGGACGGTAGTTGGTGAAGAACGGCGTATGACGACCACCCTCTTCCTTGGTGAGGATATAAGCCTCAGCCGTAAACTTCGTGTGCGGGTTAACTGAACCCGGCTTACAAAGAACCTGGCCACGCTCAACATCTTCACGGGCAACACCACGGATAAGAGCACCGATGTTGTCACCTGCCTGGCCGCTGTCGAGCAGCTTGCGGAACATTTCAACACCGGTAACCGTTGTCTTGGTGGTGTCTTTCACGCCGACGATTTCGACTTCTTCACCGACCTTGACGATCCCGCGCTCAACACGGCCAGTCACAACCGTACCACGACCTGAGATCGAGAAAACATCCTCGATTGGCATCAGGAATGGCTGGTCAACCGGACGCTCTGGCGTCGGGATGTATTCATCAACCGCAGCCATAAGCTCACGGATCGCTTCACGGCCAATGGCCGGATCACGGTTTTCAACAGCTGCCAGCGCAGAACCCTTGACGATTGGAATGTCGTCGCCTGGGAACTCATAGGAAGACAGAAGTTCGCGGATTTCCATTTCGACGAGCTCAAGAAGCTCTTCATCGTCGACCTGGTCAACCTTGTTCATGAACACGACGAGCGCCGGAACACCAACCTGACGGGCAAGCAGGATATGCTCACGTGTCTGTGGCATTGGACCATCTGCAGCTGAACAGACGAGAATGCCGCCATCCATCTGCGCCGCACCAGTGATCATGTTCTTCACATAATCGGCGTGACCTGGGCAATCAACGTGAGCGTAGTGACGGTTTTCCGTCTCATACTCAACGTGAGCCGTTGAAATGGTGATGCCGCGTGCACGCTCTTCTGGTGCACCATCGATGTCAGCATATGCCTGCGCCACTGCGCCGCCGACTTCAGCAAGCGTCATTGTGATTGCAGCTGTTAGCGTGGTCTTGCCGTGATCAACATGGCCAATCGTGCCAATGTTCACATGCGGCTTGTTACGCTCAAACTTTTCTTTCGCCATCGGATTACTCCGCTTTCTTAAATTTCGTCTAAATCACAAGGGTGGGGATCAGGCGTATTTCGCCTGAACCTCTTCGGCGACTGCCTGGGGCACCTGCTCGTAGTGGTCGAACACCATCGAGTACTGGGCACGACCCTGGGACATGGACCGCAGATTGTTCACGTAACCAAACATGTTGGCCAAGGGAACCATTGCAGTGATGACCGTGACAATCCCGCGATTATCGGTGCCGGCAATTTGGCCACGACGGGAATTCAGATCACCAATCACGTCACCCATGTAGTCTTCCGGGGTAACGACTTCGACCTTCATGATCGGCTCAAGGAGCTTAGGACCAGCCTTCTGGATACCTTCACGGAAGCCAGCACGACCGGCAATCTCAAAGGCAAGAACAGAGGAATCGACATCATGGTAGGCACCATCCGTCAAGGTCACCTTGACATCGAGGATCGGGAAACCTGCCAGCGGACCGGAAGACATCACGCTCTCGATACCCTTGGTAACACCTGGAATGTATTCCTTAGGGATATTACCGCCAACGATCTTGCTCTCGAAAACATAGCCTTCATTTGGCTCTGAAGGCTCAAGTGTGAACTTGATACGCGCAAACTGACCCGAACCACCGGACTGCTTCTTGTGGGTATAATCCACATCAGCTGCCTTGGTGATCGTTTCACGGTAAGCCACCTGCGGCGCACCGATGTTTGCTTCAACCTTGAATTCACGCTTCATGCGATCAACAAGGATGTCGAGGTGAAGCTCGCCCATACCAGCAATGATGGTCTGGCCGGATTCTTCGTCCGATTTAACTCGGAATGAAGGATCTTCAGCTGCCAGCTTGTTCAAAGCTTGGCCCATCTTTTCCTGATCGGCCTTTGTCTTAGGCTCAACAGCAATCTCGATCACTGGCTCAGGGAATTCCATGCGCTCCAGGATAACCGGCTTCAGCGGATCACAAAGTGTATCCCCTGTTGTGGTGTCCTTGAGGCCAGCAATCGCAACAATATCGCCAGCATAGGCAACATCGATGTCTTCACGGCTGTTGGAATGCATCTGCAAAAGGCGACCGACGCGTTCACGCTTGTCTTTCACCGTATTAAGAACCGACGTACCCTTGTTCAGGACACCGGAGTAAATACGACAGAAGGTAAGCGAACCCACGAATGGATCGTTTGCAATCTTGAATGCAAGCATTCCCAGTGGCTCTTCATCCGAAGCATTACGGACGATCTCAGCCTCGGTCTTCGCATCGATACCTGTGATCGCCGGGACATCCAGCGGGCTCGGAAGGTAATCGACAACTGCATCAAGAAGAGGCTGAACACCCTTGTTCTTAAAGGCAGAACCACAAAGCACAGGAACAAAGTCACCTGCAATCGTACCCTTACGGATAAGCTGCATCAGCGTCTCTGTGTCAGGCATTTCGCCTTCCAGGTAAGCTTCGGTAGCCGCTTCGTCGACTTCAACAGCAGTTTCGATCATCAACTCACGGAATTCATTGGCCTTATCGACCAGATCTTCCGGAATATCAACTTCATCCCACTGAGCGCCGAGACTCTCGTCGCGCCATATAAGGGCTTTCATCTTGATCAGATCGACAAGACCGGCAAATTCGTTTTCAGCTCCGACCGGGATCTGAAGAACGATTGAATTGCCACCGAGACGACTCTTGATCATTTCCACACAACGGAAGAAGTCAGCGCCGAGCTTGTCCATCTTGTTGACGAAAATCATCCGCGGGACATTGTACTTATCAGCCTGACGCCAAACAGTCTCAGTCTGCGGCTCGACACCAGCGTTGGCGTCAAGAAGAGCAACGGCACCATCAAGAACACGCAGCGAGCGCTCAACTTCAATCGTGAAGTCAACGTGACCTGGAGTATCAATGATGTTCAGGCGCTTTTCGTTCCAGAATGCAGTCGTCGCAGCGGACGTGATCGTAATACCACGCTCCTGCTCCTGCTCCATCCAATCCATAGTGGCTGCGCCATCATGAACTTCGCCAATTTTGTGGCTCTTACCAGTGTAATAGAGAATCCGCTCGGTCGTGGTCGTCTTACCTGCATCAATGTGTGCCATGATGCCGAAGTTGCGGTAGTCCTCGATTTTATGCGTGCGCGACATAGCGTCAGCCCTTCGAAGTCACAATTACCAGCGGTAGTGCGAGAATGCACGGTTGGCATCAGCCATACGGTGCGTATCTTCGCGCTTTTTAACGGCAGTGCCACGGTTGTTTGCAGCATCAAGCATTTCGCCTGACAGACGCTCAACCATAGTGGTCTCGTTCCGGTTACGAGCAGCAGTAATCAACCAACGAATGGCCAATGCCTGACGACGCTCAGACCGAACTTCAACCGGAACCTGGTAGGTAGCACCACCAACACGACGGGAGCGCACTTCTACCTGCGGCATAACGTTTTCAAGAGCCGCATGAAACACCTCAATAGGGTTCTCGCGGGACTTGTTCTCGATTACATCGAATGCACCGTAAACAATGCGTTCGGCTGTCGACTTCTTGCCGTCGTACATGATTGAATTCATGAACTTTGTGACGACAGTGTCCCCGAATTTAGGATCCGGGTTGATCTCGCGTTTTTCTGCGCGGTGACGACGGGACATATACTGTACCTCTTACTTCGGCCGCTTGGCGCCGTACTTGGACCGGCGCTGCTTACGATCCTTAACGCCCTGGGTATCCAACACACCACGAATTACGTGGTAGCGGACACCGGGCAAATCCTTGACGCGGCCGCCGCGGATCATCACAACCGAGTGTTCCTGAAGGTTGTGACCCTCACCCGGAATGTAACCAATCACTTCGAAGCCATTCGTCAGGCGGATTTTAGCCACCTTACGCAGAGCCGAGTTCGGCTTCTTAGGCGTCGTAGTATAAACACGGGTACACACACCACGCTTTTGCGGGCAGGCCTCCATGGCCGGTACCTTGTTCCGCTTTGGCGGATCTTTCCGCGGCTTGCGGATCAGCTGGTTGATGGTCGGCATGCTGTGCCCTTTACCTCTTCCATCCAAAAAACTTGTATGCGCTCCAGCTTCGCTGATTATGCACATGCAAAATCGCGCCCGACACTCAAAAGAGAGTGCCCGGCACTGCGAAAAACCAGAGGACCACTGGTTACCCAGCGGTCATGCAATCGACGCGTATTCGCCTATATGAACCCGGCAGCGTTTAAGTTCTTTAGGTTCGGCGCTTGGCGCGCTTGAACTCAGGAGTACTTACCGCCTGCCTTCGGGATGGCCGGAAACTACTCACAGACCCCCTCCACGTCAAGTGCTTTGTAGGAAAAATCCGGTTTAGGGCACTTTTGCTCCAAATCCCGGTTTCCTGCCGTTTCCAGAGAACTTATCGCGCAATTATCGCAATAAATTTCCATCGCCGGTGGAGTAATGTTTCAACAGCACCTAGATTGTCATGCCGCCGATATGAATCAATCGTTAATTTGATGATTCATTCCCGGACAGTTCCGACAAGAATCGATATCCCGGATTCGCATGGCCGCTATGCAACCTGCAATCGCTGTTTAATCGGTGAGTGTAATAACGGCAACATTGCCCGCTAGAGCGTCCTGATAAGCCCCCTCATAGATCGGCTCGTCTGGCTCGCCGTCCATGACACCAATCTGGTCTAGGTCAGCTTCTATAAAGCCCTGGCTAGAGAGAGCTTCCAGCGTTTTACGTACGGCATCGTCGTCATCGGCAGCACGCAACATCGCATGGATCGGTATTGCGTTATCCTCAGTGCCTTCTGTCGTGTTCCAGACCCGTCCAATCACAATATAGACGGTCGGATCCATTGCATCCCCATTATCACTCATCGGGAAACTCCATTTGGTTTGCTCAACTCTGTATTCGGCATTTAATCCGGTCTTCCTAAAAGAAAGGCCGCCCGAAGGCGGCCTGTCTCAATCTCGTAAACAGCATACGACCTTATTCGGCCGCGCCACTCAAGTCTTCCAGAAGGCCTTCTGCAGCACTCGCAGATGCCTGCTGACGCTGTGCATCCTGGATCAGGTCATCACGATGAGTTGCAATCTGACGAATGCGCTTCATCACCCCACCTGTACCGGCCGGGATCAAACGACCCACAATGACGTTCTCCTTAAGACCGACAAGCGGATCGACCTTGCCGGTAACCGCAGCATCGGTAAGGACGCGTGTGGTTTCCTGGAAGGACGCAGCTGAGAAGAACGAACGGGTCTGCAACGAAGCCTTGGTAATCCCGAGAAGAACTGGGTTGCCCTTGGCTGGCTGCTTCGCCTCATTGATCGCACGCTCATTGGCTTCCTCAAACTCAAGCCGGTCGATCTGCTCGCCCGGGAAGAATTCAGTGTCACCAGACTCTGTGATCTCGACCTTCTGCAGCATCTGCCGGACAATCACTTCGATGTGTTTATCGTTGATCGTCACGCCTTGCAGACGATAGACTTCCTGGATTTCATTGACGAGGTAAGCAGCAAGTGCCTCCACGCCCTTGACGGCCAAGATGTCGTGCGGCGCCGGGTTCCCATCGAGTACATACTCACCCTTTTCAATGGCATCGCCTTCCTGAAGGTGGAAGTGCTTGCCCTTAGGGATGAGGTATTCAACTGGTTCCAGAGACTCGTCCGACGGATCAATGATAATCCGGCGTTTGTTCTTGTAGTCACGTCCAAACCGGATCGTACCAGTCAGTTCAGCGATAATCGCATTGTCCTTTGGACGACGCGCTTCGAACAATTCAGCAACCCTTGGCAGACCACCGGTGATGTCCTTGGTCTTGGCGCTTTCCAGAGGAAGACGGGCCAGAACGTCACCAGCTTTAACAACTGCTCCCTGCTGAACCGAAAGGATCGAGTCTACCGAAAGCTGCAAGCGTGCATCACTGCCACGTGATGTCTTGGCGACCTCACCCTTGTCGTTCTTGACCACAATAGCCGGGACAAGGTCCTGACTGCGCTGGTTAGAACGCCAGTCAATGACAACACGCTTTGTGATACCGGTTGCTTCATCGGCAGTCTCCTGGACCGAAGCCCCATCAACCAGATCTTCGAAGTCAACCACACCGGCAACATCGGAAAGCATTGGACGGGTATAAGGATCCCATTCCGCTATCCGCTGGCCGCGCTTGACGCTGTCGCCCTCATCCACATGCAGCTTGGAGCCGTATGTGGCGCGGTGAACAGCACGCTCATTGCCATCACTATCTGTAACGACAATCGACATGTTCCGGACCATGGCAATCAGATTGCCATCGCTATCACGGGACACTGAACGGTTCCGCATGGAAATCGTGCCATCGACGTTGGATTCGATGAAGGACGAATCTACCACCTGAGCCGTACCACCAATATGGAACGTACGCATGGTGAGCTGTGTACCAGGTTCACCGATTGACTGAGCAGCGATAACGCCGACTGCTTCACCCATATTGACCGGAGTACCACGAGCCAAGTCACGCCCGTAACACGTTGCGCAAACACCCGTTTCAGTTTCACAGGTCAGAACCGAACGGATCTTGATCTGCTGAACTTTCGCAGCCTCGATGAGGTCAACGTCTTTTTCATCAATCAAGCGCCCCTTGGGAACGATGATTTCGCCAGTCTGGTGGTTGTAGACATCTTCCGCTGTCGTCCGACCAAGAACACGCATACCGAGATTTGCAATGACGTTACCTGCATCAACGATTGGTGCAACGGTAATGCCACGCTCTGAACCACAGTCCTGTTCGATGATGATCGAATCCTGCGCAACATCGACGAGACGACGTGTCAGGTAACCCGAGTTCGCTGTCTTCAAGGCCGTATCTGCAAGACCCTTACGGGCACCATGTGTGGAGTTGAAGTACTCCAGAACGGACAGGCCTTCTTTGAAGTTCGAAATAATCGGGTTTTCAATGATCTCACCAGATGGCTTGGCCATCAGACCGCGCATACCAGCCAACTGCTTCATCTGCTGGGGTGAACCACGGGCACCGGAGTGAGACATCATATAAACCGAGTTCATCGGCTTTTGACGTCCAGTCTCCTCGTCGATGTGAACCGCTTTAATACGGGCCATCATCTCGTCGGCGACCTTGTCTGTGCACTTCGCCCAGGCATCAACGACCTTGTTGTACTTCTCACCCTGGGTAATCAGACCATCATTATACTGCTGCTCGTATTCCGTCGCGAGGGCGGAAGTATCGGCGACCAGTTTCTGCTTGGTATCCGGGATCAACATGTCATCCATGCCGAAGGAAATACCTGCACGACAGGCGTTCGAGAAACCGAGCTGCATGATGCGGTCACAGAAGATAACAGTCTCTTTCTGACCACACGCACGGTAAACCGTATCGATCATCTTGGAGACGTCTTTTTTCGTCATCAGCTTGTTACAAGCGTCAAACGGAACTTCGTGATGCTTAGGCAGCAGCTCGGAGATGAGCATACGTCCAGGTGTTGTTTCAAAGATTTCGGTGACTTCGTTGCCATCAGCGTCAATGTTCTGATAGCGGCCACGGATCTTAGAGTGCAGCGTTATGACCTTGTTCGAAATCGCGTGATGGATCTCGCCAATGTCACTGAAGGCCATGCCCTCGCCCGGCTCGTTCTCTGCCATGATCGACAGATAATAGAGGCCAAGAACAATATCCTGCGACGGAACGATGATCGGGCCGCCGTTTGCCGGATGCAGAATGTTATTGGTGGACATCATCAACGTCCGTGCTTCAAGCTGAGCTTCCAGCGAGAGCGGAACGTGAACAGCCATCTGATCACCATCGAAATCGGCATTAAACGCTGTACACACGAGTGGGTGCAGCTGAATAGCCTTGCCTTCGATCAGGGTAGGTTCGAAAGCCTGGATGCCAAGACGGTGAAGCGTAGGCGCACGGTTCAGGAGAACCGGATGCTCACGGATCACTTCGTCGAGGATATCCCAAACTTCAGGACGTTCCTTTTCGACAAGCTTCTTCGCCTGCTTCACCGTTGAAGAGAAGCCTTTGGCATCAAGACGCGAGTAGATGAACGGCTTGAACAGCTCAAGAGCCATCTTCTTCGGCAAGCCACACTGATGAAGCTTGAGTTCTGGTCCTACGGTGATAACCGAACGACCAGAGTAATCGACGCGCTTACCAAGAAGGTTCTGACGGAAACGGCCCTGCTTGCCCTTGAGCATGTCGGAGAGAGACTTCAGCGGACGCTTGTTGGCACCTGTGATGACACGGCCACGACGACCATTATCGAACAATGCATCAACAGATTCCTGCAGCATGCGCTTTTCGTTCCGGATAATGATATCCGGCGCACGCAGCTCAATCAGACGCTTCAAACGGTTGTTACGGTTGATCACGCGGCGGTACAGATCGTTCAGATCCGACGTCGCGAAACGGCCACCGTCCAACGGTACGAGAGGACGAAGATCAGGCGGGATCACCGGAACGACCGTCATGATCATCCACTCAGGCTTGTTGCCTGAATCCATGAAGGCTTCAATGACCTTCAGGCGCTTTGCCAGTTTCTTAGGTTTCAGTTCTGTGGTCGCTTCAGCGATCTCAACGCGCAGCTGTTCGCTGATGCGTTCAAGGTCGAGGCTCATCAGAATTTCGCGAATAGCCTCAGCACCGATCATGCCGGTGAAGGAATCTTCGCCATATTCGTCCTGAGCAGCAACATAGTCTTCTTCAGACAAAAGCTGATGTAGCTTGAGCGGCGTCAGGCCAGGCTCAAGAACAACGTAGTTCTCAAAATACAGAACCCGCTCAAGATCCTTGAGCGTCATGTCAAGCAGAAGGCCAATACGCGATGGCAGGGACTTCAGGAACCAGATATGCGCAACAGGCGCAGCCAGTTCGATGTGGCCCATACGTTCGCGGCGAACCCGTGACAAGGTGACTTCAACGCCACACTTTTCGCAGATAACGCCTTTGTACTTCATGCGCTTGTACTTGCCGCAAAGACATTCATAGTCCTTGATCGGGCCAAAAATACGTGCGCAGAACAAACCGTCACGCTCAGGCTTGAACGTACGATAATTGATCGTTTCCGGCTTTTTGATTTCGCCGAAAGACCAAGACATGATCTTCTCCGGGCTCGCAAGCGAGATCCGGATGTTGTCGAAGGTCTGTGTCGGAGCCTGTTGATTAAACAGGTTCATGACCTCATGATTCATGGTCTAACTCCTTCGATGCACGGAGGGGGAGCGGGCCCGTCGGCCCCCTCCCCGTATCCTGCATATCAATCCCAAATTCGGTCTTTTTCATGCCCTTGAGGTTATTCGGCAGCATCGGCTACCACTTCGCCTTCAATTTGGGGCTGGTCGTTGCGTTGAAGTTCAACGTTCAGACCGAGGGACCGCATTTCTTTAACAAGCACGTTGAAGCTTTCCGGAATGCCGGCTTCGAATGTGTCATCACCGCGAACGATGGCCTCATAGACCTTTGTACGACCGGCAACATCATCCGATTTCACCGTCAGCATTTCCTGCAGCGTATAAGCTGCACCATATGCTTCCAGTGCCCAGACCTCCATCTCTCCAAAGCGCTGACCACCAAACTGCGCTTTACCACCCAGCGGCTGCTGCGTAACAAGTGAGTACGGGCCAATCGAACGAGCGTGGATCTTGTCATCAACCAAGTGATGCAGTTTGAGCATATAGATATAGCCCACTGTCACCTGACGATCGAATTCCTCACCCGTTCTGCCATCGTAGAGTGTCGACTGTCCGCTTGGCTTCAAGCCGCCAACTTTCAAGGCATCAACAACATCAGGCTCACGTGCACCATCGAAGACCGGAGTCGCGATGGAAACACCCTTGCGCAGCTGTTCCGCAAGGCGGACGACACCTTCGTCGTCGTAATCCTTGACGTTGTCGCCCTTCATGTTGTCACCGTAGATCTCGATGACCTTGCCACGAAGCTGATCGATCTCGCCGGACTTGCGATACTGGTCGTAGAGCTCCCCGATCCGCTTACCCATACCGGAACAAGCCCAGCCAAGGTGCGTTTCAAGGATCTGACCAACGTTCATGCGTGACGGCACCCCAAGTGGGTTCAGCACGATGTCGACATGTGTTCCATCTTCAAGGAACGGCATATCTTCACAAGGATTGATCTTGGAAACCACACCCTTGTTACCATGACGTCCGGCCATTTTGTCGCCCGGCTGAAGCTTACGCTTCACAGCAACAAAGACCTTGACCATTTTCATGACGCCCGGTGGAAGTTCATCGCCACGCTGCAACTTCTCGACCTTGTCGATAAACCGCTGCTCAAGAAGCTTCCGGCTGTCATCATACTGACCGCGCAGAGCTTCGATTTCGCTCATGAACTTCTCATCGTCGACGGCAAACTGCCACCACTGCGAGCGTGGGTATTCATTCAGGACATCGCCGTCGAGCGGGCTGTCCTTCTTGTAACCCTTGGGACCACCAACCGCTATTCTGCCCAGCAGCATCTCGGCCAGACGGCCATAGACGTTACGATCCAGAATAGCCTGTTCATCGTCGCGATCCTTCGCGAGGCGTTCGATTTCCTCACGCTCAATCGCCATGGCGCGTTCGTCTTTTTCAACGCCGTGGCGGTTGAAGACACGAACTTCCACAACAGTTCCGCCAACACCTGGCGGCAAGCGCAAGGATGTATCGCGAACGTCAGAGGCTTTTTCACCAAAAATTGCACGGAGGAGCTTTTCCTCAGGCGTCATTGGGCTTTCACCCTTTGGCGTGATTTTGCCGACGAGGATGTCACCTGGTGTCAGTTCAGCACCAATGTAGACAATACCCGCTTCATCAAGGTTCTTAAGAGCCTCTTCCGATACGTTCGGAATATCACGGGTGATTTCTTCTGGCCCAAGCTTCGTATCACGCGCCATCACTTCGAATTCCTCGAGGTGAATGGAGGTGAAGACATCGTCAGAAACGATTCGCTCGGACAAGAGGATCGAATCCTCAAAATTATAGCCATTCCAGGGCATGAACGCGACAAGCACGTTCCGTCCAAGAGCCAGATCCCCCAGATCGGTCGAAGGACCATCGGCGATGATGTCGCCCTTCTGGATGATGTCGCCAATACGAACCAACGGACGCTGGTTGATACAGGTGTTCTGGTTCGAACGCTGGAACTTCATCAGACGATAGATGTCGACGCCGGACTTGCCCGGATCAAGATCTTCCGTTGCACGGATAACGATACGTGTCGCATCAACCTGATCGACCACACCGGTCCGGCGGGCACCAATGGCAGCACCGGAATCACGAGCCACTATGGCTTCCATGCCAGTTCCAACGAATGGTGCTTCAGCACGTACCAGAGGCACGGCCTGACGCATCATGTTGGAACCCATCAATGCGCGGTTCGCATCATCGTTTTCAAGGAACGGGATCAGGGAAGCAGCAACAGAAACCAGTTGCTTCGGCGACACGTCCATCAAGTCAACGCGTTCAGACGGGACCATCATGTTTTCGCCAGCGTGGCGACATGTGATTAGTTCAGTCGTGAACTTGCCGTCTGCATTATACTCCGCATTGGACTGAGCCACATAGTGCTTGGCTTCTTCCATAGCGGACAGATAGACGACTTCGTCCGTAACTGTCGCGTCTTTGACCTTACGATATGGGCTTTCAATGAAGCCGTATTTGTTCACACGGGCGAATGTCGCCAGCGAGTTGATCAGGCCAATGTTCGGGCCTTCCGGAGTTTCAATCGGACAGATACGTCCGTAATGCGTTGGATGAACGTCACGGACTTCAAAGCCTGCACGTTCACGGGTCAGACCACCTGGGCCCAACGCGGAAAGACGACGCTTATGAGTGACTTCAGACAGCGGGTTCGTCTGATCCATAAACTGTGACAGCTGCGATGATCCGAAGAACTCGCGAACAGCAGCAGCTGCCGGCTTGGCATTGATCAGATCCTGCGGCATCACCGTATCGATCTCAACAGAGCTCATACGCTCCTTGATCGCACGTTCCATGCGCAAAAGACCGACACGATACTGGTTTTCCATCAGCTCACCAACGGAACGAACGCGGCGGTTACCAAGGTTATCAATATCATCGATCTCACCCTTGCCATCACGCAGTTCCAGAAGAACCTTGATCACGGACAAGATGTCGTCTTTGCGCATGACACGAACAGTGTCTTCGCACTCGAGGTCGAGACGCATGTTCATCTTAACGCGGCCAACCGCAGACAGATCATAGCGCTCTTCATCGAAGAACAGCGAATTGAACATCGCTTCGGCAGTATCGATGGTGGGCGGCTCACCTGGGCGCATGACACGGTAGATGTCGAACAATGCGTCTTCACGCGACTCGTTCTTGTCCACGGCCAGAGTGTTCCGGATATAAGGCCCCGTGTTGACATAATCGATGTCAAGGATGGGCAGATCGCCATGCCCAGCTTCGATCAGGTCTTCAAGAACCTTGCCGGTGATTTCACTGCCGGCTTCTGCGTAGATCTCACCAGAAGTGAGATCAACAATGTCTTCAGCCAGATAATGGCCGTGTAGATCTTCGTCGCTGACGCGCAGGGCAACAACACCCTTTTCGGCCAACTGCTTGATCGTACGAGCTGTCACTTTCTGACCGGTTTCAACAACAACGTCACCGCTGTCAGCATCCACGAGATCATAAGCCGCTTTTGTGCCCTTCAAGCGAGCACCGTCAAACGGCATACGCCATGTACCATCCTTCGCACGCGTATATTCAATGCGATTGTAGAACGTGTTCAAAATGGTTTCGCCGTCGAGACCAAGGGCCATCAGTAGAGACGTTACCGGAATTTTACGGCGTCTATCGATACGTGCGTGGACAATGTCCTTGGCATCGAATTCAATGTCGAGCCATGACCCACGGTAAGGGATCACACGCGCTGCGAACAGAAGCTTGCCCGAAGAATGGGTCTTGCCTTTGTCGTGATCGAAGAACACGCCCGGAGAACGGTGCATCTGCGAGACGATAACGCGCTCGGTGCCATTGACAACAAAGGTGCCATTCAACGTCATGAACGGCATATCGCCCATGTAGACGTCCTGCTCCTTGATGTCCTTTACGGACTTCGCGCCGGTGTCTTCATCGACATCGAACACGATCAGGCGCAGTGTTACCTTCAAGGGTGATGAGAATGTCATGCCGCGTTGACGGCACTCATCTACATCATACTTGGGTTGCTCGAATTCATAGGAAACGAACTCAAGAAGAGACGTTCCTGCAAAATCGGAAATCGGAAAAACGGATTGGAAGACAGCTTCAAGGCCATCTACCTTGCGGCCACCGCCTGGCATCTCATCAACTTGCAAAAACTGGTCATAAGACGCTTTCTGCACTTCGATCAGATTAGGCATAGCCGCGACATCGCGGATCGATCCGTAATATTTCCGGACCTTCTTGCGACCGTTGAACGTTTGGGTCATTGTCGCTCCTCGTATCGGCCGGGTAACGGCTGGCCGAAACGCCCCTTATCAATCGGGCCAAGGCCCAGGCGCTTCGGAAAACCGTCCCCCTAGTGGGACAGGTGCCCCGGAAACGGGAAAACCCGCCGGGGCAAGAATGCGGCCCCGGAAACCCGGGACCGCAAGGGTTTTAAAACCCGATTACTTAAGCTCTACAGAAGCACCAGCTTCTTCAAGCTTCTTCTTCAGTTCTTCAGCTTCGTCCTTGGCAGCACCTTCCTTGACAGCCTTAGGAGCGGACTCAACGAGTTCCTTTGCTTCCTTGAGGCCAAGACCAGTGATGGCACGGACTTCCTTGATGACGTTGATTTTCTTGTCGCCAGCAGACGTCAGAACAACATCAAATTCAGTCTTTTCTTCAGCAGCAGCTTCGCCAGCGCCGCCAGCAGCAGCAACAGCTACAGGTGCAGCAGCAGAAACGCCCCACTTTTCTTCAAGAAGCTTGCTGAGTTCAGCAGCTTCCATAACAGTCAATGCGGACAGGTCTTCTACGATCTTATCGAGATCAGCCATTTTCTATATACCTTAAGTGTTCGAACCAGTGATTGGTTACAGACAGTGTGTATGGGCGCCTTATGCGGCCTCGTCCTTCTTGGCGTACGCGCCGAAGACGCGGGCAAGCTGCCCGGCCGGTGCGTTTACAACCTGTGCGATACGGCTCGCTGGAGTTTGGATCATGCCAACCAGCTTTCCGCGTAGCTCATCGAGCGACGGCAGTGCAGCCAGTGCTTTGACCCCATCCGGGTTCAGGTTGGTGGAACCAAGAGCACCACCAAGGATAACGAGCTTGTCGTTTGCCTTGGCAAAGTCTGCGACTGCTTTCGGGGCTGCGACTGGATCATCCGAATAGGCGATCAAAGTCGGACCCGTGAACAAATCGCTGACGTGCTCTAGTTCCGTGCCTTGAAGGGCAAGTTTCACAAGGCGGTTCTTTGCCACTTTGACAGAGCCACCGGCTTCACGAACTGACGAACGAAGTGCCGTCATTTCTGCAACCGAAAGACCTGCATAGTGCGCGACAACGACGACGCCGGTGTCACCCAGCTCGCTGTTGAGAGCTGTCACGAAATCGTGCTTTTCCGCTCTTTCCACTTGCCATCTCCATTAGGTGGCGTTTCCGCCACCGGTTTGCCTTTGCCGTTGCTGTCGGTTCCCGAACCCGGGAACGTCCACAAACGACGCTCAGGGGTCCTGTCCCCTCGCTCACGCGGGCAGCGCGGCAAGGCTCGGTTCGAACCATTCCTCCCTATTCAGGGACAATCGGTTCTCACCCATCTATGCAGGCCCATTTGGCTTAAACCGGTTTCCCGGCACCTGCAGTCTGAGACAGGGTGGTCCGGCGGAAAACCGTCGGACCAATCCAGATGGTTACCCAACTGGAAACTTGTAGAAATCCGCGAGGCGGATTATTCGCCAGCGATAGTCGCCAGATCAACCTTGACGCCCGGACCCATCGTAGAAGACAGGGAAACGCGCTTCAGGTAAGATCCTTTGGATCCTGTTGGCTTGGCCTTCTGGATTGAATCCACAAGAGCCTTGATGTTTTCGCTTAACGCATCTGCAGTGAAGGACACTTTGCCAACGCCTGCGTGAACGATACCGGCTTTTTCAACGCGGAACTGAACAGCGCCGCCCTTGGCGTCATTCACAGCGGAGGTAACGTCAGGCGTTACTGTGCCGATCTTAGGGTTTGGCATCAGGCCACGTGGACCCAAAACCTTACCAAGACGACCGACAAGCGGCATCATGTCAGGTGTTGCGATGCAGCGATCGAATTCGATCTTGCCGGACTGAACTTCAGCAACCAGCTCTTCTGCACCAACAATGTCGGCACCAGCAGCGCGGGCTTCGTCAGCCTTGTCACCACGTGCAAAGACGGCAACCTTGACGGACTTGCCTGTGCCATTTGGCAGGATGCAAACGCCGCGAACCATCTGATCCGCATGACGGGGATCAACACCAAGGTTGATCGCAAGCTCAACGGTTTCGTCAAACTTTGCAGTGCCACGTTCCTTGATCAGGCCAAGAGCCTCACCAAGAGCATAGGCCTTATCGCGATCGATGCCCTCACGGGCGGCGCGCGTGCGCTTTCCAAGCTTAGCCATGACCTTACTCCGTAACCTCGAGGCCCATGGAACGGGCAGAGCCTTCGATCATCAGCATTGCAGCATCGATGTCGTTAGCGTTCAAATCCTTCATCTTAGCTTCGGCGATTTCGCGAACCTGAGACCGGTTGACGGATCCAACGGTAGCTTTACCTGCAGTCGGCGCTCCCTTTTTCAGGCCAGCGGCCTTCTTAAGGAAGAAGCTGACAGGAGCCGTTTTCACTTCAAACGTGAAGGACTTATCAGAGTAATACGTGATCACGGTTGGGCATGGAGCGCCCTTTTCGACATCCTGCGTCTTGGCGTTGAACGCCTTACAGAATTCCATGATATTCAAACCGCGCTGACCAAGCGCCGGCCCGATTGGGGGCGACGGGGTCGCAGATGCGGCAGGTACCTGCAGTTTCAGGTAACCAGCAATTTTCTTCGCCATTTGTCTCTCCAATAGCGTCTGTTTCGATTTCCCACCGAAACATCGAAGGAGTTGGTGGTCTGGCCATATTGGCATCCGGCGAGAACACCAGGACCTACCACCCACTTACCGCCCGCACCGACATTCCGGTCCGGACATACGAAAGCGCCGCACAATGGCGACGCCCAAACACTCAGATCAAGTCTTGTCGACCTGAGCGAATTCCAATTCGACCGGTGTAGCGCGGCCAAAGATAGACACAGCGACCTTCAAACGGGCCCGCTCATCATCAACCTCTTCCACCAGACCGGAGAAGGATGCAAACGGTCCATCTGAAACCCGAACCTGCTCACCAACTTCAAAAGTTACAGAAGATTTCGGACGATCAACACCTTCTTGAACCTGATTGATGATGCGAAGCGCTTCCTTTTCAGGAATCGGCATCGGCTTCTGATCAGATCCAAGGAACCCGGTCACTTTCGGAGTGTCCTTGATCAGGTGAAACGCCTCATTGGTCATGTCCATCTTAACAAGCACATAGCCTGGAAAGAACTTGCGCTCAGCGTCAATCTTGCGACCGCGGCGAACTTCAACGACCTTTTCCATCGGAACCAGGATTTCCTCGAACAGATCGGTCAACCCTTTCTGTTCGGCCTTCTCGCGAATGGAATCGGCGACCTTCTTCTCAAAATTCGAATAGGCGTGCACAATGTACCAGCGCTTGGCCATAGTCCTCAGATCCGCTTCTATTTTTTCTTTTATATTTCTCGAAACCGCAAAACGGAGATTAACCGCCAACCCCGAGAAGCAAACCAATTCCCCAGCCCATCAACTGATCGGCAACCAGGAAGAATATCGAAGCGACCAGCACCATGACGAATACCATGACTGTCGTGATCGCAGTTTCGCGGCGTGTCGGCCAAGTGACCTTCGACACCTCGGAGCGCACCTGCTGTACAAAAGTAAAAGGATTGCTTTTGGCCATTTCGATTCGGGTCCGTTAAATACGAGTGGGCGCGCAGAAAATTCCGCGCGCCTCACCGAGACAACTCTTTAAGCTCTCGGGAGCCAATGATCAAGAGCAAAATGGCAGGGGCAGCAGGGTTCGAACCCGCGACCTACGGTTTTGGAGACCGTCGCTCTACCAGCTGAGCTATACCCCTTCAAAAGGACCGCACGTGCGACCCTCGCTCCTGATAGCCCGTCCACTCACCTCAAGCAAGCTTCCGGACCAAAAGAATACCGGACAAATTCATTGTCCGGTATTCAAATTTTCAATTACTCGACGATGGAAGCGACGACACCGGCGCCGACGGTACGACCGCCTTCGCGAATAGCGAAGCGCAGGCCTTCTTCCATGGCGATTGGTACGATCAATTCAACGACGACCGACACATTGTCGCCCGGCATTACCATCTCGGTACCTTCCGGCAGATGAACAACACCCGTCACGTCGGTCGTGCGGAAGTAGAACTGCGGACGGTAGTTGGTGAAGAACGGCGTATGACGACCACCCTCTTCCTTGGTGAGGATATAAGCCTCAGCCGTAAACTTCGTGTGCGGGTTAACTGAACCCGGCTTACAAAGAACCTGGCCACGCTCAACATCTTCACGGGCAACACCACGGATAAGAGCACCGATGTTGTCACCTGCCTGGCCGCTGTCGAGCAGCTTGCGGAACATTTCAACACCGGTAACCGTTGTCTTGGTGGTGTCTTTCACGCCGACGATTTCGACTTCTTCACCGACCTTGACGATCCCGCGCTCAACACGGCCAGTCACAACCGTACCACGACCTGAGATCGAGAAAACATCCTCGATTGGCATCAGGAATGGCTGGTCAACCGGACGCTCTGGCGTCGGGATGTATTCATCAACCGCAGCCATAAGCTCACGGATCGCTTCACGGCCAATGGCCGGATCACGGTTTTCAACAGCTGCCAGCGCAGAACCCTTGACGATTGGAATGTCGTCGCCTGGGAACTCATAGGAAGACAGAAGTTCGCGGATTTCCATTTCGACGAGCTCAAGAAGCTCTTCATCGTCGACCTGGTCAACCTTGTTCATGAACACGACGAGCGCCGGAACACCAACCTGACGGGCAAGCAGGATATGCTCACGTGTCTGTGGCATTGGACCATCTGCAGCTGAACAGACGAGAATGCCGCCATCCATCTGCGCCGCACCAGTGATCATGTTCTTCACATAATCGGCGTGACCTGGGCAATCAACGTGAGCGTAGTGACGGTTTTCCGTCTCATACTCAACGTGAGCCGTTGAAATGGTGATGCCGCGTGCACGCTCTTCTGGTGCACCATCGATGTCAGCATATGCCTGCGCCACTGCGCCGCCGACTTCAGCAAGCGTCATTGTGATTGCAGCTGTTAGCGTGGTCTTGCCGTGATCAACATGGCCAATCGTGCCAATGTTCACATGCGGCTTATTACGCTCAAACTTTTCCTTGGCCATCGCGTTGCTCTCTGTCCATTACGCGTTCAATCGATAAAGGCTCGAGGCGAGATGAATGTCGCCGCTCCGGTCTCATGCCGCAGTCAGAGATAAACGTCTCGTATAACTGTTCGAGATTTTCCAGACGAAGGGATCTCCGCTCCGGACACTCCGATCAGCACCCAATTTGGAGCGGGTGAAGGGAATCGAACCCTCGTCGTCAGCTTGGAAGGCTGCTGCTCTACCATTGAGCTACACCCGCGAACGGCCATAAGGCGAGACATTGGTGGAGGAGGTTGGATTCGAACCAACGTAGGCTTAGCCAGCGGATTTACAGTCCGCCCCCTTTAGCCACTCGGGCACTCCTCCATCATGTCCTGCTTCACGCCGAAACGGCCAGGATGGCTTACCGAAGAGCCCGTCCGAAGGGGACGAGCAATCCCGTGGCGCGGTTTATGACGATGAGTTCGCCGAGTGTCAACGCCGTTTTCACTGTGAAAATCAGAAAACCACAATCTTTAGACAGATTAGGCAGTTAGCCGATGAACAACAGGGCTTATGAACCGCAAGAATCCGCGCTTATTACAGTTTATACCCAACCTTCAAAAAACTCGTCATAAGTTGCCTGCACTGGCTGTGGATCATTTCAGGGAGTAACATTACCCAACTTACGTACACTCAGCTACAAATCTTCAGGCCAAACCGGCTCCGCGGTATTTTCAAGAGCAACCATTCGAATGTAGCATTCAAGCTTGCCGGTTTCCCTGCTTTGGCAGTATGTGGAACCATGACCGAGAACAGCAAACGCCCCCCATTCACTGGCAAGCGCGCTCCTGCAGGACGTGGCAAGCCCCCGACCGGACGCCGCCCTGGCCTGCAACCGGATGGCCCGACCCTACTGTACGGCCTGCACACCGTTGAGGCGGCCTTCGCCAATCCGGACCGTAAGCGTATCACGCTCTATGCTACCGAGAATGCAGTAAACCGCCTCAAAGAGCGCAACGTTACCATTGATGTTCCCATTGAAGAGATGGCACCAAAAGCCCTCGACCGGATGGTCACGAAAGATTCGGTCCATCAAGGCATGATCTTGAAAGTGGATCCCCTGCCCGCTTATGGCGTTGAGGCTTTGGCCGGTGCGCGGCTGGTGCTAGCCCTTGACCAGGTCACAGACCCCCATAATGTCGGTGCGATCTTGCGTTCAGCCGTTGCTTTGGCTGCGGATGCCGTAGTGACGACAGAACGCCACGCACCCGAGGAAGGCTCCGTCTTGGCAAAATCAGCCTCCGGCGCACTCGACATGATCAAGCACGTCCGCGTGAAAAACATGGCAAGATTTATTTCGGAAATGGGCGACGAAGGATTTTTCCGGGTCGCACTCGACAGCGACGGCGAGGCCTCACTGGAAGACACTGAATTTGGCGATAAAACAGTTCTGGTGCTCGGCTCCGAAGGCAAAGGGGTGCGCCAGGGCGTCCGTAACGCGTGCGACACACTCGCCCGTCTGGACATGCCAGGGCAATTGCGGTCGCTGAATGTCTCCAATGCCGCCGTCTTGTCTCTCTATGTGGCAAGGCATAAAATGGGTCTTTAGACCGAAATATGCCCGGGACTCAAAACACTCAGATGCTCCCGGGCACTCTATTTCAAATTTTCCTAAGCAGCTTCAACCTCGGGAATACGCCCGAAGGCCAGAAGGTTTCCATGCGGATCATGGATGTAAAACTCCTTCATGTTCCAGGGTCGGACCTCAAAGGCACTGAGCCCTGCGACCTTGGCCTGACTGAACGCATCATAAAGCACATCAATCCCGCCACCACGAATATAGCAGCTTGACGCTTCGCAGAGCTCCTTACGATCCGTCGGCCAGAAATGGAGTTCTATCGTCCCTCTGCGTACGATCAGACGGGTCGGATCCTCATGAACAACCACAAAGCCCAGCTGACCTTCATAAAACGCTTTGCTCTCCGCCAGATTCAAAGATGGCAGAACCGGTATACAATCGACTTCGTCAGACAATTACGTCTCCTTTGATGCGACAAGGCTGGCCGATCTCAAGGGCGCTATGACGATCGCCCCCCCCCCCCCGAAACTAACCAACTCAAGAAACAGTTACCTTTAAAGAACCATCTCAAAGCCTTCGAACTTCGGCGGCCCCGCATAAAGGTGCTTGTTGCTGCCAGCATTCTTGTGAGCGGTTCTGAAGTGATCCGACTTGGTCCAGGCAGTAAAATCTTCCTTGCTGGCCCAAATTGTATGGGAGGCATACAGCACGATTGCAGCATCCTCATCTTCCGCGCCCTTCATCAGGTTGAAGCTTTTGAAGCCCGGCACCTTTTCAAGCTGGGAATCACGCTCTCTCCAAACTGTCTCAAAAGCCTCTTCCTGACCGACATTGACCTTGAACCTGTTCATCGCGAGAAACATCACTGGAGATCCTTTTTGTGGCGTGGATCAAATCCCACACCGAATTACTTGAAGTCTGCATTCATATTTTATCACACTTGAGAGATCAATAACGCTCAGTGCCGCATCCATCTTGTGAATAGCCAAGCCCTTGTATTTCCCGCAGCATTTCAGCCACTCTGAAGCTCGTACAAAAGACACTTGAGAGACGTTTTCCACATCCGCGATCATAAAAATCGCGTAACAAGTTGATGAAGTGAATATTTCCTCTTGCCTCTCCGGGCAAAATCGGGAAAAAGGGCTCCAGTTCGCACGTCAGACGATCCGACGAGGCGTTAGCCGGTATAGCTCAGCTGGTAGAGCACCTGATTTGTAATCAGGGGGTCACGGGTTCGAATCCTGTTGCCGGCACCACTTCACCTGGATTTATATATCAGGATGCCTGACGTTACCGTCAGAAGATTTAGTCAGAAGCTA
Organism: Roseibium algae; assembly: GCF_037783265.1. Taxonomy (NCBI): domain Bacteria; kingdom Pseudomonadati; phylum Pseudomonadota; class Alphaproteobacteria; order Hyphomicrobiales; family Stappiaceae; genus Roseibium; species Roseibium algae. The sequence continues at coordinate 157,976 of NZ_JBAKIA010000011.1, read as the reverse complement.
TCCCCTATATCCCACACCGTTTGATTTGATGCAAAATCAAACACGATCGACCAGATTTTCGAATCTAGACGACAGCTCGTGTTCAGCACATAAAAGCTCGGCTCAGAAACGCATCAAGATATAACTTGAGTGACACAGATAGTCAGATCGGCGTTTCTGTTTTAGCAGGCCTTATAGATTTAAGACGTTTTCTGCCGCCGATGGCTCTTTGCAATCCATATAATAGTCCCAGCAACGATCCCCCAGAGAGCACCGCTGACACCAAAAAGAGTCATGCCGCTTGCTGCAATGAGAAACGTCAGAGCGGGCGCCTCCAGCTGGTCAGTTTCCTTGAAAGCCGACGAGATCGAGCCGACCAGAGCTGGTATTAGCGCAAGACCAGCTACAGCTGTAATCAAAGCCACAGGTGCTAGGCTTGCGAGCGATGTGATGCTCGCAGCCGCAAAGGCCAGTAAAATAAAAGCCATGCCAGAAATGATCGCCGCCCAGTATCGGCCTGCCGGATCGGCCCCCGCGTCCTTGCCTGCCATCATCGCCGCCGTTATCGCGGACATGTTGACCGGGATTGCTCCGAAAGGTGCAATCAGGAGACTGACAAGTCCGGTTTTAAAGAGCAGCGGCTGGCGGTCGACAGCATAGCCATTGAGCTCAAGCACAGCAAAACCGGGAATATTCTGTCCGGCCATCGTCACAAGATAAAGCGGCAGAGCCACAGAGATGAAGGCACTCAGCGTGAAAACCGGTGATACAGGCGCAAAGTTTGGCAAAAATGCTGCCGTGGTTTGAACCTCGGTCACCGGCACATCAACAACAAAGTACAACACAACCATGAAAGCCACCACGGCAAATGGCATCGCGGCCAACCTGTTCCAGGTCAATCCAATTAGCCATGCGCTCAGAACCGGCAACACGAGAAGAGGGATAGTCCCGAGTGCAACAGCAGGCGCAAGGCACAACTTCAGAAGGACGCCTGCCAGAAGCGCGCTAGCGATCGGTTTTGGAAGAGAGGCAACGATCCGTCCAAGGGACGGAATAAATCCGGTCAGGACAATCAATCCTGCACAACAGACAAGCGCCCCGACCGCTTCACCAAAGCCCCCCGGAAGGGCTGCCGTTGAAGCAAGGAAGGCAGCGCCCGGAGTGGACCACGCGACGGCGGCAGGTGTGCGTGTAACAGCGGGGAGCCAGATGCTACAAACGCCCATTCCAATCGTTGCGAAGAACAAGCCTGTTGCCGCCTGCGCGCCAGATGCGCCCATGGCAGTCATCCCGGCCAGAACAATAGCGAAGGAAGCTGAATAGCCAACAAAGGCAGCGAGCAACCCCATATACATGGCAGAGGCAGAAATTTTGCGGAACATTGCGTAAGACACTTATGATTTCAATGTGATGATCTTTGCAGACCATCTTGAGTTTTACCATAGCGGTTATTCACCAAATCACGGCTTGTTATTAGGGTCTGAGCCCAAATAGACGGTCGCAGTATACCTGACGGCTCACTTCATCTACCCATGCCTTCTCAGCAATAGCCCCAACCTGAAAAGGCAATTGCCTAACAGCCTCTAAGCATCTCTTCTGAAATGCTCAGGAACGACCTGGCTCTTGCTGCGTCACAAGGGCGTTTGCTTCAATCTCCATGGAACATTGAAATTAAAATTTGACAAGCCGGTTCAAATGGCATTGATTGCGCAGCATCGATATTTTCTTGCTGAGTCTTTGGTTATTGCGTGATTGGCAACGCGCCTGAACGAACCTCCCTTTAAAGCATCGTTATCATCATTCGTGGCGCTTTGACGCTGCGGTCAATTGTATTGCTAAGAAAGGGTTCATCATGACCATTGGCACAGTTAAATGGTTCAACTCAACCAAAGGCTTCGGCTTCATTCAGCCTGATAATGGCGGCGATGATGCTTTCGTCCATATCTCCGCAGTAGAACGTGCAGGCATGAGCGAAATTACCGAAGGTCAAAAGATCTCCTACGAGCTTGAGCGCGATAACAAGTCTGGCAAGATGTCAGCCTGTAATCTCCAAGCCGTTTAAATTACTGGCGGCTTTCCTGTTGTCACGATTATAATCGCATTGCCGAAAGCATGAAACCAAACGGGGTCAGACAAATTGTCTGGCCTTTTTCTTACTACTTTCTTGGCCAATAGCCTGATAGATTGCTATATGCCTGAGAACGACAGTCAACGGCCTCAACAGGCCTGAATTGCCTCTGGCAAGACACTTCAACTGGAATGGACATTTGAGAAACCTCAAGAACAGCAAACACTCTGATCGTCGCAACGCCGCAGCCGAAGCAAAAGCGGATCTTCTAGCAGCCTATAAAGCAGCAAAAGAAGCTTCTGAACCTGCGCGCGCAGCCAAGCAGGCAGAGCGCCTTGCCATTGCTGAAGCCCGGGAAGCACGCCGCGCTGAACGAGCACAAGCAAAGTTAGATGAAAAAAATCGCATTGAAGCCGAAGCCGCAGCACGTAAAGCTGAGATTGAAGCCGCCGCCAGAGCCGAAATTGAAGAGCGTGAGCTGGCAAGCAAGAAACGTGTTTCACGTGTCTTGGAAGACGAAGCAGCGCGCAAGGCTGAACGTGATCGTCGTTACGCCAACCGCAAAGCCCGCCGAGCCTGAAACGGGCGGGAAACGAGTATTCAAGTCAGACTATTTTAGGCCGACTGAGCCCGTTGCATGATCAAAAGCAACGGGTAAAACATTATGATGACCGCATTGAAAAGGCCGACCAAGGGCGCCTTCTTCATCCCGCCAGCGGTAGTTACATGAACGGAAGAACCCGTTCATCACAAGAACAGTTACTTCCACTAAAATGAGCCAGCAAACAAACCCAGGCACACTGACTCTCTAAATGAGCACTGACCTGATATGGCCTGTTTAAAAGAAACTGTTCCCTGACATTCCTTCGCAATCACCAACGCTAAAAATGCACAGTTGCCAGAGAGCGCTAGTGCAAGATGGCGCTTGCCAATTGCCAGTCCATCAGACGGCTCGGAAACATCAGGTAGAGGATACCGGCAGACCGGAGAGATAATTTCTCCAATTTTCTGGGCCGCCTGCAAAGAATAAAGATGGCCCAGATGACGAGCGCTATTAATATTTTTCGATTAGCGCATTGAAAATCAACATCAAAAAGACCAACGGCTTGCCAATTTCTAGCAACTGAGCAAAAACAAAATTACATATTCTAAAAATGACTTAGCCATACAGATAATACAACTTACAATAGGGAATTTCCAGAATATAAATTCATCGAATTCAGTAAGCGGACGTTAAGGAATAAAAAATAGAACAATTACATTAACTGACGTGATCTTACATTAGGCCATTCATGAAATTCGATCGATTTAATGTGAAACTCAAAGTAAGATTTCCAATTTGGATATTTGGAATATTTACAATAGCCGTTTCAGTTTACAGCTTTAATTCGCTTCAAACTTCAATGAAAGAAGGGCACATAGAAAAGGTCCGCGCCCTCGTAGAATCCGGCAAGTCAATTGCAGAGGATAATTATGGCCTCTACAAGTCAGGAAAATTGTCGGAAAAAGCCGCACATGACAAAGCACGAGATGCCATCCGCTCCATGAAGTTCAATGGCGGCGCAAGGGTTTTTGCCTTTGATGAGAATGGCATCCGTGTGGTCAGCAATAGACTATATTTTGAAGGTACAAGTGCCTGGGAAGCGCCCCAAACCCAATCCATGATCAGGAAAGCCATAAACGGCGGCGGGGTGACGTATTACGTTGGTGCTCGGGAGTTTGAGGGAAATGTAACAAGCAACGTCCCGAAAGCTGCCTGGTCCGAGCATTTTGCGCCCTGGGGATGGATTATTGCTTCTGCTGTATATCTAGATGATGTCACGATAGCATCGTGGGATTACCTGATCGAACTCACGATGTTTCTAGGCTTGGGCGGCATGTTGGTTCTCATGATTGCCAATTCAATTACACGCAACATTACGGACCCGCTCGATGCCTTGACCGACAATATGAAGGAATTGGCCTCAGGAAACACCCAGTTGACAATTACGGGTGCTGGACGAGGCGACGAAATCGGTGAAATGGCCACCGCGATGCAGACGTTCGTTGCCAATGAAACTCAACGACTGGCTATGCACGCCCAACTGAAAAGTATGGTTTACAAGGACAGCCTGACTGGTCTTTCAAATCGTGCGTCCTTTTACCAGGCACTGCATGAAGACCTTCAAAACGATCAACCGACAAACCGAATCTATGCCTTGATGATCCTCGATCTGGATCGGTTCAAATCGATCAACGATACCCTTGGGCATTTGGCAGGGGATCACATTTTGAGAGAATTTTCAAAGCGCTTGAAAAAGGTCATCGGCAAGCATGGCAAAATAGGTAGGCTCAGTGGCGATGAGTTTTTCGTCATCCTGCCAAACATACGGAACACAGACCAAGCTGATGAAATTGCCAGTGAAATCCATGCTGAGGCTCGAAGAGCAATCTCTGTTGAAGGCACGCAAGTCAATATTACCACAAGCATCGGGCTGGCGTTTTGGCAAGACAATACCGTGTCCGATTCAAAACTATACGGAAATGCTGACATGGCGCTATACGCGGCAAAAGAAGCGGGCGGTGGCTGTTCGGCCCACTATTTGCCGGAAATGGGCGCAAAAGCCGAAAAAGTCTTTGAATTAGAAACAATGATCAAAGAGGGTTTGCTTGCAAAGCAGTTCACTGCCTATTTTCAGGCGAAAGTGGAATTGTCGACCGGCAAAATCACTGGCGCAGAAGCCTTGTGCCGCTGGATCCATCCTGAAAAAGGCATAATCAGTCCGGCAGAGTTCATACCCATCGCCGAAAAGACAGGCCATATCCTTGAAATCGGCGATATGATGATGAAGCAGGCCTGCCAGTTTGCTGTCGAGTGCAACAAAGTCTCCAAGGAGCCATTTGTTGTTGCGGTCAATGTGTCGGCAAAACAACTGGTATACGGACGTATGCTAACGACCTTGGGCAAATGTCTACAGGAAACAGGATGCCGCGCTTCGTGGCTCGAACTTGAAATCACAGAAAGCTTGCTGCTGAGTGAAACAGACGACATGGTCGAGCTGCTCGAGAGAATTGCAAATCTCGGCATTTTAATCACAATCGATGATTTCGGTACCGGCTATTCCGCGATGAGCTATCTGTCTCGCTTTCCGATCAAATGCCTCAAGATCGATCAATCTTTCATTCGGGACATGTGCTCCGATGGTCAAAAGAGGGTCTTGGTCACAGCCATTTTGGCTATGGCAAATGGCCTCGGACTTAAAACAGTCGCCGAAGGAGTGGAGGATGAGCAAGTTTCTGCAGAACTGGCTAATCTGAAATGTGATTTTGGCCAAGGCTACTTGTGGCACCGCCCTTCATGCCCTGAAGAGCTTCTTTCGCAAATCAAATTGACAGAAGCGGCCTGAAGTCGCCTTGCCATCATTCAGAATGTACACCACAACACTGTGAAGCAGTTCTACATTCTGGTTTGGGTCTCACATAGAATGCCGCCTTTTCGCATAGCCTGCCCCCGATCGCCCAGATTTCCCTTAGAGCACAGCACACCATGCCCGGAACAACCAGTCTGATGGCAGCCGGCTATCATAGAGATCGCCGTTACCTCCCCAGCCTGGACCCAGCATGCCACATCATCCGAGAAGTTTCAGACAGCTGGGTTACAGATTGCATCGTCAAGCAAGGCGGCTCCGGTGGGCCGGTTTTCATCCAGGAAAACAACGAGCTGAAAATTGCTGCCGTGGTGTCAGCAACCAATGGAACTGATAAATCCATTGCCGTGCCACGAAAGCAGTGGCAATCGCTCCTAGATAATCCGAGCTGCGGCAACTGAACCAGTTTCATCAACGAACCGGCGAATGTAATCAGAACCCGACCTCATGTTCATCCGCCGGCCTTTGATGAGACTCAAGTGTATAAAATAATTCGCCCCCTCCACGACGTAAATCAGTCTTGGCGTTAGGCCAATGACTGCTATTAACTGGTGGCGAGACAATCCAGCTGGCGGGAGATCCCTGCCGCAATGAAGAGCAGCAAGCACGATGAGCCAGCCTGAGGCAGCACTCACACGAAAAGCCATCAAAACAGACAGGCTTGCCTTTGTCGCCAGCGACACCGATGAAGCACAAGAGGCCTGCAGCCGTCTTTCAGCTCTATATGGCAACGTTGCGCCAAAGAAAGCCGATGTGATTGTTGCACTCGGTGGCGACGGCCTCATGTTGCAGACGCTCCATTCCTATATGGGCACGGGCACACCAATTTATGGCATGAACCGGGGCTCGGTCGGCTTCCTGATGAATGAATACCGGGAAGAGGACTTGCCTGCCCGACTGCTCGGGGCAGACATCACGCCGATCCACCCGTTGAATATGGAGGTGATTGATCGTGACGGCTACAGCCATGCAGCAAGGGCGATCAACGAGGTCTCTATTTGGCGGCAGACATCTCAGGCAGCCCGTTTGAGAATTTCAGTCGACAACCGCACGCGCCTTGAAGAACTGATCTGCGACGGTTGTCTGGTGGCAACACCAGCAGGCAGCACGGCTTACAATCTGTCCGCTCATGGCCCGATCCTGCCAATTTCTGCCCCCCTTCTTGCTTTGACTCCTATCAGCCCCTTTCGCCCCCGCCGCTGGCGTGGAGCTCTGTTGCCAAATAAAGCCCGTGTCGATATCGACGTTCTGGACGATAACAAGCGCCCAGTTAGCGCCTCAGCTGATCACACGGAAATACGCAATGTCGTCAAAGTCTCCATTCACGAAGACAGCAACGTTGAAGGCCTGATGATGTTTGATTCAGATCACGGATGGGATGAGCGTATTCTGGCTGAAATGTTCCGATATTGAGCTTTTCCGCTTAGCGGACATTAAAACGCAAGGGACTATTAAGTTCCTGCATCAATAGTGAATGTCGTATCCAGGGAATTATTAGATTGCTTAGACAGCCGATTTACTTACCTGCTATCCGCGCAACACGCCAAACCGGAGCACGAAACGCCAATGTCTGCCGAAACAATTGAAGACGGCGAGCAGGAGCGCATCACGCCACCGAATGATTTGCGCAAGAAAGTGCGAATCATGGGCCCGCGTGAAGCTGCGAAATTCGATCCGATAAAAGCGGCCGAAGTGGCACTGGAACGCCTGTCCAAAAACTTCGGCGGTTGGATGACCGGTGAAACGGACGATTTATCTTCCGCGTTGGGAACCATCCAAAATGAAGGCCTGTCAGCTGAAACGCTCTCCCCACTCTACCAATGTGCTCACAATATCAAAGGGCAGGCGCTAACGCTCGGATATCCGCTTGTTGGCTCTGTGTCCGCAAGCCTCTGCAACTTGATCGAAACAGTCCCAACGCCCGAAGGTCTGCCGTTGCCGCTGTTGGAGCAATATGTCGTCGCCATTCGTGCGATGGTTGCCGAGGGTGCAAAAGACGAGAACAACCAGACAGGGTTGGCTCTGCTTCAGAGCCTGAATGAAGTGACAGACGAATTTCTCAATCACTTGAAGACATAAAGCGCTTCGCGCACCACGTTCATTCTGAAATTTTAAGCTTCCAGGCACTGCGGTATGGAATCAGGCTGCACTCAGAGCTTTTTGGCAAGAGTTGCTGATGTAGGCCCGCGCCTCGAGGCGCGCCACATCAATGGCAAACCGCCGCATAAAGGCAAGAATGTCGCCATCTGATCCAAGCGCCTCATCTTGCAACTCGCTCAAAAGGCATTCGGTCAGCGCTCTCGTTTGGTCAAGCGGCAAGTCACTGGTCAGATCAGCCCCCCCCTCGCGGACAACATCAATCGCCAGCAAAAATGCCTGATGGGTTCTGATCGGCAAACCTGCCTTGCGCAAGATAGCACGCAAAGCTGACGGCCGCGCCGCGATCAACGCCCGAATGACGCGATCACAGGGCACTCCGGACAGAAGAGCCAGTGAACTGGCAAGGAAGCGAAAACGCCCACAACATACAGTTCGCAGCAGCAGTCTGGTGTTCAAAAGGCCTTCATCTCGCAGGTAGTCCGCCAAGGCATCCAGATCTGCCCCGGATGCTTGCTCCGACAGTCCTAATGCAATCTTGTCCGATGCATCTGCGAACATGTCAGGTTCGTATTCGGGTCCCTCAGAATGCGCCCCTCCGGCTCCTGCGCCGAGAGTTCGCGCATGAACCAAAAGCAAAGCATGTCGGAGTTGAATCGGTAAATCCGTGCGTTTGAGCATCGCTTCGCGCAGATCTGCAACGTGACGGAACCGCTCGGCAAGACGAATAAGACTGGTCGGCACAATCCTGGCTGACGCATTGAAGAGCAACCGGCGACAGGCAGCTTCCGATCCGACTTCCGCAACAGCTGCTGACACAGCAGCCGATAGGCTTTGGCGACCAGCCACAACCTCCTGAAGATCGTCTTGCGGGCTGACAAGAGTATCAATCAATTCCGCATCCGTGAAAATCGGCGAGGTTTCCAGAACAACACTTGCGACTTCGCTGATGTCGCTCGCAAGGCAAAGCAAAAGGTGGCGCGGCACATCCTGGCTGCGGCACAGGCTATGAGCCAATGCCAAGCGAACATCCACGCATGGATCATCAAGCAAGTAGGTCAGTGCGGCGTTCGCCCCTCTCCGGCTATCCCCATCGAGATCCGAATAAAGCCAGGCTCTCGCCAAAGCACCTGCGGCTTCAGCGCGCGGTCCATCCGGAGCCGTATCAACCCAGTTCAGGAAATCTTGAATAATCATAGCGACACACAACAACCCTAACTCTTTGATCCGATGATGGCATCAAAGGCTTAACGTTCAGTTCACCATAATTGAGGCAAAGACCAATCTCTTGGACTGGGCGTGTCAGCTCTAGCCATGAGCGCAGCAGCCAACAGTTAAGCTGGCGGTAGAAGGTCTTTCTGCTCCTCATCGACCCGGTAGCTCAGGAAGCGAGTGAGATCCAAAGGCCCCTCACCTGTCAGAGAAGCCATTTGTTGAACTGCCAATTTGGAATCATTCCCGCCAAGTGCCGAGAAGATCTGAGCTTGTTCAACCGCTGAGAATGCAGAAGCAAAACGAGAACCAAGTGATTTTTCATCAACTGAATTGTTGGTTTTGAACAGAGTTTCAAACGGATCAATCGAGTCCGTCGCTTGAAATGCGTTCAACATTCCCCGGCCGGACAAATCAGCCTCCGTCAGCCATACATCGGATAATGCTTGTGGCTTGCCATTCGGCAGAGCCGCAACTTTCGCCAAATCGCCTGCCCTCTCGGTGGCTCCAGACACATTGGCAATCATGGTTACGCCGTCGTGCTTGCTTGTAATGACATCATAGACTTCCGAAGTCGTTCGCGCTTGCCCGTCGCGATGATAGAAAATCGCTTTGTTGGCGCGCGCCTGAGATGGAAACAACTTGTCCGCCCGCATGTCAGCACTGTCTTCGGACGCCCGGATCAAACGGTTCGCGCCACTCGCTCCCAAGAAGTGAGCCATATAAAGCTCTCCTTCACTGGGCTGACGTCCAAGCTTCCCGCTGAGGTGGTTCGCATTCTTTTGGGTCAGAGCACCTGCCATAACAGACGCAATCTCAGGGTCTTTGCGCAGGTCCAGTATTTCCTGGCGCATTTGAGGATCTGCGACTCGATATTTTCCGCTTCGTGTCTTCTGAATTTGATCGGAGTAATCCTTCAGACCATGTTGAGGGCCTGCTTCCTTGACTGTCTCCAGCCAGGTTGATTCAATAAACTGAAAGAGACCTGTCGCACTAGACGTTTTGGCCTTAGCAGTTGGATCAAAAGACGATTCTCTTCCTGCCGTTTTGACCAAGTAGTCAAACGACGTGCCAGTCGACGTACTTGCTGATTGAAATGCCTGCTCGATCCGAGACGCGATCGAGGCGGTTTCGGCAATTAGCATGAACCCCACTCCTCGATAGTTATTACCAGTTCGTTAACAATCGGCCTCAGGTGGTTAACAAAACCTTAACGTCGTTGATATGTGACAGCTAGACCCGCAGAAATCTGCAAAAACAAAGGCTGGAATCACATGGATACCAGCCTCTGAGACTTGCAAATCTAAATCTTGGTGTCAGGCAGATGGGCGTGCCATCTGGAACAATTCCTCCACCACGGCATAGTCTTTATATCCAAGGCGGGCCAAAGGGCGGACTTTTGTAAGATCCAGCATTCCATCCACGACAACGCTGTCATCGATGTAAACGGACACAACTTGGCCGAAGACCACCCACGACTCAGTGTCATTTCCGTCAAGATCCTGCATCCGGATGGTCTGGAGATGCTTGCATTCCAAAGCCGTATAGGCGCTGGCAACACGTGGCACCTTAACCAACTTGGACGGTGCCATCTCAAGCCCTGCCAACTCGAATTCAGAAACACCGGCAGCCAGCGGCGCAGAAGACACGTTCATTGCCTCCTGCAAATCCTGGCTGGCCATATTGCAAACGAATTCGCCGGTGGCCGCGATATTGGCAGCAGAATCCTTGAAGCCTGACGATGCGAACATCACCATTGGAGGCGCATCGCCGATGCCATTGAAGAAACTGTAAGGTGCCAGATTGGAACGCCCCTCTTTGTCGAGGGTTGAAATCCAGCCAATTGGCCTCGGCGCAACGATTGCCTTGAAAGGGTTATACGGCAAACCGTGATCGTTTTTGGACGTTTCGTAATGCATCGATATCTCAGCTCTCGGACCAATCAGTACAGATGTCAACAAGGCTCGGGCGGGGCCGCTCGAAAGGAGCCTGTGTCGGAGTACCGATATAAATGAAACCGGCGAAACGTTCATTTTCACCGCACCCCAGATATCGGGCAGCTGCTTCATTAAAGCAATACCATTCGCTGAGCCATTGTGATGCGTAGCCAGAGGCACTGGCCGCATTTACCAGGTTCATACAGGCAGCCCCTACTGACAACTCCTGCTCCCACAGCGGAATCTTGGCATGAATGGCAGCCTTGCTGACAACCCCGACGACCAAAGGCGCGCGCAGGAAACGACCAAGCTCCTGATCCCGCCGAACATCATCCAGAGGTTCACCGCCAGCCTCGCAGATTTCCAACAGCTTCCGCCCGATCGTCTCGCCTTGTGGCTTGCGATAGAGAATAAACCGCCATGGGGCCAATTTGCCATGATCAGGAACACGGGCAGCTGCAGTGAGTATCTCTTGCACTTCGACCGTGTCTGGGCCGGGCTCAGTCATAGTCACACACGGATGTGAACGGCGAGCCAGCAGAAAATCCAAAGCCTCTTGGCGGCGGGGCGCAAATGTCGACATGTGAAAAAAGCCTGTCTTATAGAGGGGAGAGACACTTCTTCACGTAATTCATTGAACGCAGTTGTCAACTTTTCAAAAAACGTCTTGAATTTGCCGGATTTTACGGCGCAAAAGACAGGTTCAAATTTCCGTCAGTGCCGTGCTATGTAGAGCGTGTTCGTCGGCTTGGTAAATAGAGTGCTAACAGAAGGTCGCAGTAAAGCGTGAGAAGTTCGGGACATATTGTTATCCGCCTTTTTGCAATTGCGTGGCTCTGCGTCGCGCAGGCACCCTTTGTTTATGCCCAAAACCTGCAAGAGAACGCTCAGCCGGACATAGCGCAGAGTTTTCCAATGCCTCCGGCTCCAAAGCCGGACCCAAACATGCGGATCGTTGAACCTGAACAGGCCATCGAGAACCTGCTCGACCGCAAGCCCGAACCACTGTTCTCCGATACGCTGGTGCCTTACGCCCCCTCAACCCACAACCTGAGCACAACGGGTTCTGACATTGAGCAAGGCGCGTTGTACCTCATGGCGAAACTGACGCGTGACAGCGAGCCTCTCAACAGCGGATTGGTTTGGCGCATCTACAGCGAGACCACCAACGAAGAAGGCCGCCTTGAGCTCATCGCGACGGCCAAGGGCGGTGATGCAGAGTTTCGTCTGGATCCAGGCGCTTACATCATTCACACGGCCTATGGCCACGCCACCTCAACAAACCGCATTGTCATCGGTCGGGACATCAAGTCCAAGATGGTGATTCTAAATGCGGGCGGCATCAAACTCAGCGCGGCGCTTAGCGAGGACCTTCCTTTAGAAAAGGGGCCGGTCCGGTTCGATATCTACGGTATGGAATTCAACGAGCGCGGCGAACGGGAACTGGTTGCCAAAAATGTCAAATCCGGCAGTATCGTTAGACTCAACTCCGATACGTACCACGTTGTCAGCAGATATGGCGCTGTCAACGCAGTCGTTCGGGCTGACATTCAGGTGATTCCTGGAAAGCTGACTGAAGCAACTGTCTATCACAAAGCCGCTGACATCACCTTGAAGCTCGTCAACACACCAGGAGGTGAGGCAATTGCCAACACATCCTGGTCTGTGCTCAGTCCAGGCGGCGATGTTGTCGTGGAGGCCAGCGGGGCTTTTCCTGATTTTGTGCTGGCAGCTGGCGATTACGAAGTTATCGCCAGAAACAACGACAAAACGTTCCGAACTGATTTTTCAGTTGAGACTGGTCAGAACCGAGAAGTTGAAGTGATTTCAGCGGCGGCCCAGTCACCGAAAGCGAGCAACTAGCCGCAGTCTTTCAGAATCGCTCCAGAGGCCCATGCGCGATATTTTTCACGACGAGCCTCCATGACCTACAACTGACGCAGACCAAGTACCTGACTGTGAAGATAATCCGTAATTTGCTTCTGATCGCCAAGCGCGGCAAGTGTTTCATAGGCGATAGGCTCACCGATCCTTGCGGTGATGGCAGAGCCCAGGATTTTTCTGAACTCGCGCACCAGCAATGCCAGCCGCAGCGTCAGTGAATAGCGTGACACAAGATGGAACAGCCAGGAATTCTGCCCATCGAAATAGAGCGGCAAAACGGTCGCTTTTGATGAGCGGATCATCTTGGCCGTAAATGTTTTCCACGGCAATTCTTCTGCGCGTCCGAATGGTTTTGACGCAGTTGCAACGCCCCCGCCTGGAAAGACGATAATGGTCGTCCCCTCATTCAGAAGACGAAGCGCTTGCTTGCGGGTTTCCATATTGGTCTTCAAGGCCTGTTTCGTTTCTTCAAAATCAACGGGCAAGGAAAAAGGCCGAACTTCCGGAACTTTCAAAAGCTCATTGTTGATTAGAATTTTAAACGGGCGACCAAGCTGTTCTGCAAGCGCCAGAATCGCAAGGCCATCGCCAATGCCATAGGGATGATTGGCAATCAGGACCAACGGTCCATCGGGAAGAGCCTGGGGCGGCCATTCAGCACCAGTCACAGCAACATTCAAATTGATCAGTCCGAGAAGTTCGCTCCAGATATACGGCGACGTCTCAACGGTTGAGGTCCTCCATATCTCATACATGCGAAGCAGTTGACGGCGACCAGACAACCCCTCAATGGAGCGGATCACCCAACGCTTCAGCCTAGGATGATCTTCGTTGGCATAACTGAATTCCGCGTAATTCAAGGGGAACAGCCTCATTCGCAAGTGGCAAATCAATCCGCATTGATACCCCACCATTCATTGCGGGAGAATGACAGGATACAAGGTCAAAAAGAAAGGCCGCAGGTATTCCTGCGGCCTTTCCTCAAATTGAATTAACATATTGCTTCAGATCGGGAGGAACCGCTTCTTCCTTGAAAGCTGAAATAGCATCTTCCAGAGACATGGGCGTTTGGTTCTTAGAACCCAGGCGTCGGATGTTGACCGTCCGCTCTTCAGCCTCGCGCATGCCGCAAACGACAATGGCCGGAACCTTGGCAAGGGAGTGCTCACGAACCTTGTAGTTGATCTTCTCGTTGCGGAAATCAGTTACAACACTCAAACCAGCCTTTTTCAGTTCTGCAGCAACTTCCCGGCCATAATCATCCGCCTCGGTCGTGATCGTCGCGACCACCACTTGCAGCGGCGACATCCATAGCGGGAAGTGACCGGCAAAGTTCTCGATCAGAATTCCGAGGAAACGTTCCAGCGAACCACAGATCGCACGATGGATCATGACGGGCGTCTTTTTGTCTCCGGCGCTGTCAACGTAGAAAGCCCCAAAACGTTCCGGCAGATTGAAATCAACCTGAGTCGTGCCGCACTGCCATTCACGCCCGATCGCGTCTTTCAGCGTGTATTCGAACTTCGGACCGTAGAAAGCCCCTTCACCAGGTAAAATATCCGTCTTGATCCGGCCTTCAGATTGTTCTTCGATGGTCTTCAGCACCTCGGTCATCACCGCCTCAGCGTGATCCCAAAGCTCATCTGAACCCACACGCTTTTCAGGGCGGGTGGAGAGTTTCACCACCACTTCGTCAAAGCCAAAGTCTTTGTAGACTGAAAGAATCAGATCGTTAATCTTCAGGCATTCCTCAGCCATCTGCTCTTCGGTACAGAACACATGAGCATCATCCTGAGTAAAGCCGCGGACCCGCATCAGGCCGTGCATGGCACCGGAGGGCTCATAGCGATGCACCGTACCGAATTCAGCCATACGCAAGGGCAGATCGCGGTAGCTCTTGAGGCCATGCTTGAAGATCTGAACATGCCCGGGGCAGTTCATTGGCTTCAGCGCGAAAACGCGGGTGTCATCAGACTCGGTGTCGGCACACTGAACGGAGAACATGTTCTCTTTGTACCAGCCCCAGTGACCTGACGTCTCCCACAAGGAAGTATCCAGAACCTGCGGCGCGTTGACCTCCTGATAATCATCAGCAAGCCGGCGGCGCATATAGGTCAAGAGGCTCTGAAACAAGCTCCAGCCCTTGGAATGCCAGAAGACAACCCCTGGTCCCTCTTCCTGAAAATGGAACAGATCCATTTCGCGGCCAAGTTTGCGATGGTCGCGCTTTTCGGCTTCCTCCAACATGTGGAGATAGCCCTTGAGTTCTTTTTCCGACGACCAGGCGGTTCCATAGATACGGGTCAGCATTTCATTGTTGCTGTCTCCGCGCCAATAGGCACCGGCCACCTTCATCAGTTTGAAATCAGTTCCGACCTGACGCGTGTTTGCCATATGCGGGCCACGGCAAAGGTCGAGCCAATCGCCCTGCTTGTAGATTTTCAGATCCTGATTATCCGGGATCGCGTCAATCAGTTCGACCTTATAGTCTTCACCCTTGTCAGCGAAATAAGCTTTCGCCTCATCGCGCGACCAGACTTCCTTGGTGAAGATATCTCCGCGAGCAATGACTTCACGCATTTTCTTTTCGATGACAGGCAAATCTTCCGGTGTGAACGGCCAGTCGTCGCCCGCATTTGAAGCACCGTCTGGATGAACCCGTTTGAAGTCGTAGTAAAAGCCATTCTCGATGACAGGGCCAATGGTGACTTGAGTTCCCGGCCAAAGCGCCTGAACGGCCTCAGCCATCACATGGGCAGCATCATGGCGAATCAGCTCAAGCGCCCGGGGATCATCCCGCGTCACGATCTCGATTTTCGCATCTGCAGAAATCGGATCGGAAAGGTCTCTCAACTCTCCGTCCAGCGCAACAGCAACCGCCTTTTTGGCCAATGACTTTGAAATACCAGCAGCAACGCCGGCGCCGGTAATACCAGCGTCGTAATCGCGAACGGAATTGTCGGGAAAGGTCAGATTTATCATAGCATGTCTCCAGCTCACTCCTGCAGACAAAGCAGGTAAGCATTCGTTTGAATAAAGGTGGGCTCCACATAAGGGATTTCACGAAATGAGGCAACTGCAATAGCCTGAGGATTGCCCAACCCAGACCGAAGCAAGTACCAATCAAATCAGTCCAGTCGGGTCTCATCCTTGATATGAGTTCCGGTCCAGCTTCCATAGCGCCACGGCAGGTACCAGCGCCCTCTTGCAGGCAACTCCTCCGGAACAGGATCGTAGCCCGATGCCCCCCAGGGATTGCACCGTACAATCCGAGCCAGACCAATCCAGCCGCCAATCCAAAGCCCATACCGGCGAATACAATCGCCGGTATAGTCGGAACAGGTCGGTGCATAACGACAGCCACGCCCCATGAAGAGTGAAAGGGAATGTCGGTAAACCCAGATCAGACCCAAGCCGAAACGTGCAGGCAGGGACAGCCGCGATGCAAAACCGGCTGACTTGGAAGGATCACAATTCGGAATTTGGTCAAGCTTGGGATCAGAAGGCGAAGAGCACATCAGCTGTCTCCTCGAACCTAGCTTCAGGCATTTGCACCGGCATCGTCCGTCTGCGCTGCCTTGTCTTCGGTTTCGCCTGCTGATTGACTCTCAATTTGATCAAGAGCATCAACGACCGCATCAAACGTCAGCAAAGTAGAGGCGTGCCGAGCCTTGTAAGCGCGAACAGGTTCAAGAAACGTCAGTTCACTGAAGCGGCCATCCGGTGCTGGTCCATTTTCTTTCAACATAGCATGCATGGTCGTTTTCAAGGCGCGCAGTTCATCACTGGTCGCTCCGATTACATGACGTGCCATGATGGAGGCCGAGGCCTGCCCCAAAGCACAGGCTTTCACGTCATGCGCAAAGTCACTGACCTTGCCATCTTCAAGGATTATATCGACCACAACTGTGGATCCACAGAGCCGAGAATGGGCCTTCGCACTTGCCTGCGGCTCGTCCAGGCGGCCCAACCTGGGAATATTCCCTGCAAATTCAAGGATCTTTGCATTGTAGATGTCGTCGAGCATTCTCGCCTCTTCGTGATCCCGCCTGCATTGCAGGCTCGCTCTCTTTGACTATATAGATCAGGTATTGAACGAATTCTGCAAGAGCCCCTGACGTCGCAGGCTTATTTCTGCCGACTTCCGTCTCTAAAAACATGAAAATACGCTGCATTCACGAATGCGCGATGATCTGTCTGATAGACTTGCCCGTAACTCAAACGACCAATACGTAAATATGTCGAGGAACAAGTTTTAATGGCAGGCAGCCAAAACAAGGTTACGAGGGCCACAATGGACGCTGTGCTGAACACCGCAGGCAAAAAACTGAAGCGTAAGTCTCAAAACGAGCTGTCTCGCCCAAGCCGTGAACAAGCGGAAGCAGCCGTGAGGGTTTTACTGGCCTGGGCTGGAGATGATCCAGTCCGTGAAGGCTTGCTCGACACTCCAAGGCGGGTGGCCAAAGCCTATGAACAGATTTTTGGCGGTTATTTTGAAGACCCTGCTGAGCACCTCAAACGAACCTTCGATGATGTTGGCGGTTACAAAGACATCGTGATGGTACGCGCAATTCCGTTCCATTCCCATTGCGAGCACCATGTACTTCCGTTCGTTGGAATGGCGCACATCGCCTACTACCCTGCGGAAGGTGTGGTTGGTCTGTCAAAGCTTGCCCGTGTCGTCGACATTTTTGCCAAGCGCCTTCAAACGCAGGAAAACTTGACGGCTCAAATCACATCGGCCATTGACGAGCAGCTCGCTCCGCGCGGGTTGGCGGTAATGCTGGAAGCAGAGCATCAGTGCATGACCATGCGCGGTGTTCAAAAGCCAGGCGTTTCCACCATCACCACACAGTTCACCGGTCTTTTCCAGGATGAGCCAGCCGAACAGGCTAAGTTCATGACCATGGTGCGCGGCGGGGGTCTTTAGCGCCCCGCCATCTGGCAAGGGTAACAATGATGACCAGTTCCATTTTCGCCTCAGGCGGCGACAAGTCTGAAATCGAAACAGGCTTAAGCTTTCAACCAAAGTTCGACAAGGATGGCCTGATTGCCGTCGTGATAACAGACCACATCAGCGCTGAAGTGCTGATGGTCGGCTACATGAACGACGAGGCTCTCAAGCGTACCATAGATACGTGCGAGGCTTGGTACTGGAGCCGATCACGGCAAGAATACTGGAAAAAGGGTGGAACGTCCGGCCAGATACAAAAAGTCATGGAAATTCGCACAGACTGTGATCAAGACGCCATTGTCCTTAAAGTCAGTGTCGAAGGCAACGGAGCCACCTGCCACGTTGGCTATAATTCATGCTTTTTCCGAAAAGTCGTCAAGACGGAGGATGGCACCATCGCACTGACCAGCCCTGATCAGGGCCGCGTTTACGACCCCAAGGACGTCTACGGCGAAAAATAGCAGCGAACGGACGCTGCCAGGCCATCATCAGCCACCATACGAGAATTTCAAAAGCGGCCAGGCAATCAGACCCTAGCCGCTTTCTTTCCTCGTTCCAGCCTTAGGCCATAGTGATGTAACTGCGCATGTGCTCAGCTTCCTGCTCCACCTGGGCAATCCGGTATTTCACCACATCACCGATGGAAATCAGGCCATAGACCTTGCCGTCCTTGACCACCGGCACGTGACGAAAACGTCCCTGGCTCATTTTGGACATAACATCATTGATTGTATCGGCTTCGGTACAGGTGACAACTGATCGGGTCATGATATCACCAACCGGCAGGCTCAGAGATTCCGGCCCGTTGCGTCCGATCGACTTGACGATATCACGTTCTGAAATAATGCCTTCAATATGCCCGTTACCATCCGTCACGATGATGGCCCCGATACCCTTTTCGGCCAAAACTTTGCAAATATCGGAAAGCGGAGTTTGCGCCTTCTCGGAGATTATATCGTGGCCTTTTCCATTCAAAATAGAAGCTACGGTCATCTGATTTTCCTCCCATGGCGATGCAGGACAGGTCCTCTCCCATCCCCTGAAGCATCATGGCAAAAAAACCAGGCGACGCAAATAGATACTTATCGCGACGTTAACGTGTCTGACGGGGAACCGGATCCAGCAGGGGAAAAAGCACCAGCCCCATCAGAAAGCCGCCAATATGAGCTTCCCAGGCAATCGTGGCACCGCCGCCAAGCAACGATGAGCCAACAAGGCCAAACACAATATTGAAGCCAAACCAGACTGCGGTGAAGGCAACCACCTGTGTGTTAGACATTGCTTCACGCAGGCTGACAGCCGGAACACGATAGGCAGCAGCATCCTGACGCCTGAAAGCTCCAAGTGGCCCGCCCAGTTGAAATATGAAACGCAGTGCAACGGCCATGTGCCCTGATACGGCTGCAGATGCCCCGATCATCGGCGAGGCTTCGCCGAAATGAAACAACAGATGGGTCGCGGCACCTGCTACGGCGCACAGAACCGAAAGCAAGAGAAAACGCGGTGTCCCAAAACGACGCGCAACAGCACTTCCGAAGATCGCCATCCATGCCAGATTGAAACCAATGTGCATCAGGCTGCCATGAAGCAGACTGTAGGTTACAAAACTCCAAACATCAGCAGCCAGGCCGCCTGGAGCTGTTCCCAACACAGCAGGGTCATAGCGCAACGGCCAAAAGGCGAAATACAACATGATCTGGTTGCTCCAGCCGACCGGAAGCACGACCACACGCATTACATGAATAAAAATCATGGCAGCACTCAGCCAGATTATGACTGATGGCAAATTAAACGCCGGTTGGTCGGCTGGGTCTTTGGGGGCTGAAAAATGCTGGTTCATCAAAGTTCCTAGAGGTTCATCATCTGATGTACGTCGTGAGCTGGCTTTGACAAGCCTGCCCGGTAGACTCGAAGTGGGTTTTAAACTCGCCAGGCTCTCTTTTAAAATCAAAATGAAGCAAAATCGTCTGAAAGCATCGAAAAGCAGACTGCAGGAAAGACAGGGCCTATGCCTCCCTCGGGCGACAAATACTCAGGGCAACGCCCAATGCTTCCCAAACTCTGTTTTTTATATCCAGTAGAATGTCAGCCCAATGAGCGCTGATATCGATGGAAGCATGATTTCCGCCAAAACCAGTTAATATTTTCTTACCCATCCAAGGAGGCATAGGCCTGCATAAGCGCAAGGTTTGATTAACCCTAACAGTTCGTTTCGCAAAAAAATTTCCGTGCAATCAGCAGGTTGGCATGCCCTCTGCTTAGTAGAGCCCAAACCGGACAACTGAAGGACCAGTGTCCCGATTCAGGACAGGAAGAAATCTTCCAGTTCGAATTGACAAGGGCCCTCGACACAAAAGGCGTTGCGAGATGAAAAACGGCGTTACTCAGACACTTTACAATTACTGGGATGACTTGCGCGGCGCACGACCGGCTCCAAACCGCAGCGAAATTGATCCGGGAAAAATTCGCTCCCTTCTCGGGGATACGTTTATTCTGGAGAACACAGATCCCCATACCTCACGCTATCGTCTTGCAGGAACCAGGCTTTGCTCGTCCCATTGCAGGGAATTGAAGGGACGTAATTTCCTGCGTGGCTGGAACCAGAAAGATCACGAGGCAATGGCAAGCCTTCTGGCAGCGATCACCGAAGACGCTGCAGCCGCTGTGGTTGGCATTGCTGGCCATACGGAACATGATCATCAGCTGCATATGGAAATGCTTCTGCTCCCGCTTAACGTGCCAGGTGAAGGACGCACCCGTATTCTAGGCAGCTGCGCCCCAATGGATCGTCCCTATTGGGTTGGCTTGCATCCCATCATGAAACAGTCGATCACCAGCCTGCGTCTCGTATGGCCGGATGAACGCCCACATTTCATTGCAAAATCAACAGACGGACATACTTCGCGCATGAACCCGATTTTGCCGCGCTTCACGCCTGAAAGCATGGGCATGCCCGCCGGTGCAATGCCGACAATCCCGCATGGAGCGGAACGGCGTGTAGGTCACCTGACAGTTTACGAAGGCGGCAAGTCCTGATTGAAACATTTTGATCGAATTACCTATCATTAACTGTGTCTCCGCTAGACTGACCAACTTGAGATGAGGTGCGCATTGCACACGACAAGACGGATAATCAGGCATGGCTGTCGGCGCAGCGACTATAAGTGAAGAGAAACAAGAGCTTCACGCAGACGAAAAGCGTCGGCATCAACGTGTAGCGATCAACATATTGGGTCGCTTCATGCTGGAGGATAGGCAGGAGTACCCGTGCCAGGTTATCGACATGTCCCCTGGCGGGCTTGCGATGATCACACCTGTTTCGGGTAAGGTGGGCGAACGGGTCGTTGCCTATCTCGACCATATAAGTCGGGTTGAAGGTAAAATTGCCCGCCTCATTGATGGTGGCTTTGCTGTTGAACTGCGCACCACCCCGCGCAAACGCGACAAGATCGCAAATATTCTGACCTGGCTTGCAAACCGGGATGAACTCAATCTTCCCGAAGATCGTCGCCATGATCGCTTCGTGCCCAAGAATCCTGTCACCAAGATTGGCCTGCCCGATGGCTCCGAGCACGTTTGCCGCATTATGGATGTGTCCCTTTCCGGGGCAGCTTTGGCAACCGACGTCATTCCGGAAATGGGCCAGAGTATTGCCTTGGGCAAAATGCGCGCACGTGTCATACGCCAGATTGAAGGCGGTATTGCTGTCGAATTCGCTGCTATTCAGAACCGGGAATTGCTGGAGCAACACATTACGGGCTCCAACAGCACCGATTGATGATCAGATTTGGCCGTCAATGTCAGTAAACTGATTTTGAAATGGCACCTTGGATTCCCAAGAAGCTGTAATTGAACCTGCGAGCTGCTAGCCAGTTAAGTTCTCAGTTGAAAGCACCAATTCAGAACTCTGCTTGTGGATCGTCTCTATAAATTGGGCAACGCCGGTTGTTTAAGCTTAGGTCAGACTTTGAGATCATGACAAGCTTAGCTGGACAAAGCGCAACAAGCTTTCACGCCCCAGACTTTTCCAAAGTATAATTACGTCATCTCTACAGCTAAGAATCTCCCCCAATTCCAACAATCGACACTTGCGCCTGCGTGGGCCTGAAACTCCGCGCCTGGCAACCTTGAGCCGCCCCCCGTTTGCAGTCACCCAGGATCAAAGAAAAGCCCTGAATTTTCTCCGTGCGATGACAAGCACACCCCAGCGCTCAAAGAAAACGATCATGTGATGATGTTGAAGCCAACACATGTCAGAGATTTTTTCCCTGGTTCAGAACAACTGCAGGGCGTTGATGCAGCTCACTGTTCTTTTTCTGACTTTTATTGATCAAAAAAAGAGACGTCCTAAGTCGTTTTTGAAATCTGGACAGGAAACATCCGAGCTAAAACTTCTCGAAAACTCGCTCAAAAATGAAGATAAACACATTCAAAACAACCACTTAAATCAAATAATTACAATTTTAGCTAATTTTTCTTCAAAATTTACTTAAAGTAAAATAAAAATCAAATAAAGATTATATAAATTTTATCTAAAGTAATAATAGGCCAATTATCAAGCAATAAAAAGTAACATGCGAATGTGCCTCCAGCATTGGGGAGCTCATTACAATGAAATTTATCAAGACAACTCTGAACCTGACATTTACGGCTGCAATTACGTTATCGACCATGGGAGTTGCAAACGCATCCCCCGCCCGTTTCATGGACATGGGTAAATCGGTAAAAGCGCCTATCGGGCACGTTCAATTCTGCAGGGAAAACAGACAAGCTTGCGCTGGCCGTAATGACGGTCCAGTCGTTGTTAGACTGACAGAAGCGCGCTGGAATGAACTGATCAACTTGAACGCCAAGGTCAATCACCAGATCAAACCAGTGACGGATCAAAAGTTATTCGGCAAAGCCGAATACTGGACTTACCCACGTAGCGGCGCAGGCGACTGCGAAGAATACGTGCTTGAAAAGCAGCGGAAGCTCTTGGCCGCAGGATGGCCGAAAAGCGCACTTCTCATCACCGTGGCAAAAGACGTCAAGAACGAAGGTCATGCCGTTCTGACAGTCCGCACGGACCAGGGTGACATGATCCTAGACAACCAGATTGAAGCCGTTCTGCCTTGGTATTCAACTCCATACCGATACATCAAGCGCCAATCCACACTTGAGCCTGCAAAGTGGACTGGTATCTCAGACCAACGGGTCAAGACAGTCGCCAGCATCGGAAACTAAAAAGTAGAATTTGGGAATTGCCCTGTCTGGGCAAAAGGGAAGATCCGGTCGCGTCCCCACACTCCCCCAATCCCTAACGACCGGATCCAGGAAGCCGACCCGCCCCCCAGCAGGTCGGCTTCCACATTTTTTCCGTCGATAGGGACTGGGAATCTTAGAGCAGTTTCAGCCCGGATTTGAAACGCTGCCAATTGCGCACATAATTCGCAGCAGAACGTCTCAGATCTTCAGCCGACGCTTTATCAAGCTCGCGCACAACCTTGCCTGGAACGCCAACCACCAGAGAATTGTCCGGAATGACCTTCCCCTCAGGGATCAGCGCATTCGCGCCAATGATGCAATTGCGTCCAATCACAGCACCGTTGAGAACCGTAGCACCCATTCCGATCAATGAATTTTCGCCGATTTGACATCCATGCAGTATCGCCTTGTGTCCGATCGTACAATCTGCACCGATAGTCAGCGGAAAGCCCATATCGGAATGACACACGCAGCCGTCCTGAACGTTAGAGCGCGCGCCGACCAAAATCGGTTCGTTATCACCGCGTAGCAGCGCCCCAAACCAGACACTTGCATCCTCTTCCAGCCTAACCTTGCCGATCACATTCGCATCCGGAGCAATCCATGACCGGGCCTCGTCTGCATAGGTAGGTGAACTGCCATCAAGTTCATAAATCGACATTACGTCTTACCCTGTCTCAATCAGAATGTTGCGACCAGGCTCACCGCGAAATTCATAACAAAAAGCCCCGAACACAGGCTCCACATCCCTGCAATTGTTGATGATGCGACAAACCAGCCTAAAGGCCGTCTTTCGATTCGCCTGCCACGAATTGCGTGACGCATGATAATAAATGGCCCCGCCATGAGACACACGCTGACAGCGGCAATGGTTCCCAACAGACTTTCCACCGCCATATTGAACTTCGGCGGCTGACTGGTCAGAAGCTGATACAAACTACCAATTACACCTGCGGCCACAAAGCCCGCAGAACCGATATACAATGCTACGAATAGGTCGAACACCACACCATTAACCTTTCGTTAACCCTTTAAAGCAGAAGCTGCCAAAAGAAACTTGAAAGGTCAAATGCAATCGCCATGCCGTTTTTAAGAATGCATTAACCTCTGACAAACCTTGGCCCATGCGAAAAATGCACCCAATCCACCTATCCCAATCAGACACATTCGTGTCTAAACGGGACAAGTGTACGTATTGGATAGGGATTCGGGTGACTCAGATCTGTT
The DNA here is from genome assembly GCF_037783265.1 of Roseibium algae. Lineage (NCBI taxonomy): Bacteria > Pseudomonadati > Pseudomonadota > Alphaproteobacteria > Hyphomicrobiales > Stappiaceae > Roseibium > Roseibium algae. Next base: position 133,964 of record NZ_JBAKIA010000011.1, on the reverse strand, counting down.
TGCTGGAAACTTGGCGATGATTCCCATTGAGCTTCCTCGCTCGAGCGGGGTGAAACCAATTCACTTCACAATATTAGCCGCCTCCATCACTGCTTTGACTTTGGTCTACCTGATCTATCTGTCGGCCAGATGGACCGGTTATTGGCAAAACGACGTGATTTGGGTTTCAGACCCGGCAACAAACTTCGTTCAAGTCAACGGCTCAAAGTTTGCGGTGCCTGCCGGCTTGATGCGCAACCCAGCCCATGGACTGTCCCGCCTCGCCCGTCATCAAACAATGTCCTCACTTAAACTTGACGTTGCTTGGCCGGCAATGACCGGATTTAAGAGAGACGGCACGACCCCAACGCAATCGCAAAAGATCCAGATAGAGATCAGCGCATCGACGGACGGCGAAACAATGCGAGACCGATTGAAACCGGTCTATAAACGACTGGCACGTGGCCCTGAAGCTGACGGACCAGCCGGACTGAAGATACTCACTCTATCCTCACCTGTCGCCCTGAAGACCGATCAGGTGGTTTTTGAGCCAGACAGACCCAACGGCTTTATCGCTCGTTGCCTGAAGACCAAAAACCAGCAGGCGCTTTGCACACGAGAGATACGTCTCAGCGATGGTCTTCTCGTGACCTACCAGTTCGCTCAAGGGCTGCTAGCAAGTTGGGGACGGCTGGACCGGCGCGTGGATCAACTGGTCAAATCTCTGCGCCAGTAACAAGCAAAGCAGCAGAGCACCCGGATGATTACACCGGAAGAGATTTTCTCAATTTCAGTTCAACAAAAAACCCGGCACCTTGCGGTACCGGGCTTTTTAAAATTAGCAGAAATCTAATCAAAAATTGAAATCAGGCTTCTTCTTCCAGGTCAAACTCCAGAATCGCCATCTGGAAATTCCAGCTCAGATCATCGTCTTCGTCATCACGATAAATCACGCCGATGAACTCTTCGCCGATGTAGACCTCTGCGCTGTCATCCTTGCGAGGACGCGCTTTGACCTTGAGGTTTTCAAGTTCGAACTTCTTGCGAAGATATGATTCGAGCTTACGGATTTCGTCCGGGTTCACGTGTTCACTCCTGTTCAACCGTGATGGAATTGGTGATCGCGGACCCTACAGCAATGTCGCAACATGCCAACAGCTGAGGTCAGCTATCCCCGTCTTCCTCATCTCTCTTTTCTGTTCGCATCACACTATCGGCTGCAAGCAGCTGATTCATCGAACGTGCAGGCTCCGAGCATCCGGCCTTGCCAACAATCTTGGCAGGCACACCAGCAACTGTGGTGTTGGGCGGCACAGCGATCAAAACCACTGAGCCTGCCGCAATACGAGAGCAATGGCCGATTTCCAGATTTCCAAGGATCTTGGCACCAGCACCGATTAGAACCCCATTGCAGATCTTTGGATGGCGATCGCCGCATTCTTTGCCAGTGCCCCCTAGTGTGACACCCTGAAGGATCGACACATCATCTCCGATGGTTGCCGTGCCCCCAACAACCAGACCTGTACCGTGATCGATAAAGATGCCCCGTCCGACGGGAACAGCCGGATGAATGTCCACCTGAAAGACTTCAGAAGACCGGCTCTGCAGATAGAGCGCAAAATCATGTCGCCCCTGACGCCACAGCCAATTGGCCAGCCGGTGCGTCTGCAGCGCATGGAACCCCTTGAAATAAAGCACTGGCTCCAAAAGCCGGTCGCAAGCAGGGTCACGATCATAAACAGCCACAATATCGACACGGAAAATTTCGGCCAGCACAGGTTCAGATGCCAGAGCTTCAAGATAGGTCTGGCGGATCAGTGATGCAGACACCACGTCCCGGCCAAGTCGATCCCCAAGGCGATGAACAACAGCTTCCTCGAAGGTGCGGTGATTCAACACTGTTTCATAGACAAACGAAGAAAGAGCAGGCTCGGCCGCAACCATTGCCTCGGCCTCTTCGCGAAGCTGTCGCCAAACCGGATCATGCAGCGCCAGATTTGGAGTACTCTGACGCGGGATTGTGTGTGGCATGGCTTGTCTCCTTTTCAAGCCGAAAAAATTCTATGAACCCAAGATAGGGGGTAATGACGCAATTCCAAAATCAAACTTGCAGGTACGGTTTCCAAACAGCGCGGTTTTAGTCACATAATCATAAATAAAATTAGAATTACAGCCTCATACAGAGCCCGCTTTCGACACAATGACGCTTCGTGTTCGCACACAAACTCAATGGCTTTGAGCCAATGGCAATTTTTCATTGCCATCATAACCCTTCACTGTATCAATCTGCCTGCGCCATGGCCGCCTTCTTAATATGGTCGACCTACTTGTTTGAAATCATATCGGAGAAGAAACTTGGACACCTCCACAGTCGCAATCACTGGCGCCATCCGCACTGAAGTCAATGGATCGACAGGTTGGCTCATCATCGACAATGAACCAAAGCGTAACGCCGTTTCTCTGGCCATGTGGCAAGACCTGCCAGCGCGTGTCCAAGACTTGGTCAATGATGACAGGGTTCGCGTGATTGTTGTTCGAGGCGCTGGCGAGAGCAGTTTCGTGTCGGGAGCCGACATATCCGAATTTGAAGCCACACGCGCCACGGCAGCCGCAGCCAAGGCATATGATGCAATCAACGTCGCAGCGTTCAAAGCCCTCAAACACGCCGCGAAGCCAACCATTGCCATGATCCGTGGTCATTGCATTGGCGGCGGCCTCGGCATTGCGCTGGCTTGCGATATGCGCATTGCAGCTGAAGGAAACCAGTTCGGCATCCCGGCGGCAAGGCTGGGCATTGCATATCCTCTGGATGCCATGAGCGACATTGTCGAAGCTGTTGGAGCAAGTGCCGCGAAGCGACTGCTATTCACCGCCGAGCGCTTAGTCACACAAGAAGCTCTCAGCATCGGATTGATCGGAGAGCGTGTTCCAGCTGACGATTTGATGGACTGCATCACCAAGCACTGCCTCACACTCGGCAGCAATGCACCGTTGACACTGGCCGCAGCCAAATTGGCAATCAATGCGATAGCCTCAGGTGCGAACGACGATGACATGGATCGTGCATCACAAGCAGCCACCACTTGTTATGACAGCGCCGATTTTGTTGAAGGGCGGAATGCATTCCTCGATAAACGTAGGCCGACCTTCGCAGGAAAATGAAAACAAAGGCAAGTTTGCCCCTAAGCCAAGGCCTTTTCATCAAGCTTTAGCAGAAAATCCTCAACTGCCCCCGCGAAGACATCATTCCGGTCACCGGCCACCATGTGTCCTGCCCCCTGAATGTCAGCAAAATCCGAATGCGGAACAAATTCCTTGAACTCGGCAACATGCGCTTCAGATACAAGCTCTGAATTTCGCCCCTTTACAAGCAGCACAGGCAAGGTCAAATTCTGTGCAGCCGACACCAGGTCAGCTTCGACCATCACAGCTTTGACACCTTCGGTGTGCTGCTTGGTCCCGATGAATTTAGGGTCCCAATGCCAGCGATAGCGCCCGTCTTCGTGATGGCGTAAATTCTTGGACAGGCCAGACAAGTCACTCGGTCGTTTGCGATTTGGTAAATAGGAAGCAATTGCTTCGGCAGCCTCCTCAACACTGGCAAAGCCTTCCTCAAGTCGGTCACCCATAAAGCCGATGATCTTGGCGACACCGCCCGCGTCCATACGAGGCGTTACATCGACCAGAACCAGCGCGGACAGGCAGCCCGGCGTCTGGATTCCTTCGGCCAGCATCGCGGCCAGACCTCCAAGGGATGCCCCGACCAACACAGGGCGTTCGCTGGTTTCAGCAAAAATCGTATCAGAGATTGACGAAAGGTCTCGAGCAAAGTCGGAAAAGGCATAATTGCCTTCTGGCACCCATTCGCTCTCGCCATGGCCACGCTGATCAACGCAATAAACCACATGCCCAAGAGCAGCTATGCGCGTCCCAGCGGCATCCCAGGAGTGGCGGGTCTGCCCGCCCCCATGCAGCATAACAACCGGTCTTCCAGTATCCCCATAACGATCCGCGACAAGAAGATTGTCATCAGCGCCGACAAACTCCTCTCGGCGTGCAATCATTCCATCTCTCCGTTCAGAAACTCAAGAACGCCCTTCTTGAACACCTTGTCCCCGACAGCAACCATGTGATCGCGCCCTGGAATATCCAACACCCGAGCATCCTGCATCAAATCGGCAAGTTGTTCAGGCGATCCTGCAATATCGTCATTGGTCCCCACAGCGACAAGTGCCGGGCGACTAATCCGGGAAATATCTTCCTCTGAAATTTTTTGCCGGGACGAGCGCATGCAAGCCGCCAAAGACAGACGATCAGATTTTGTTTGTTCAGCAAAGGCACGAAAAGCACGGCCAGTCCGATCAGAAACATCCTGCAGACGTTCTGCTTCCAGCGCCGAGGCAATCGGCTCCGGGTCCCCAACACCAGACACCATTCCATAACCAAGACCGCCAAAGATGACCCGCTTCACCCGATCTGGATGGTTCAGAGTCAGAAAGGCGGAAATCCGCGCGCCCATGGAGTAACCCATGACATCGACTGTCTCCAGACCAAGGTGATCCAGCAAACGTCTTGCATCTTCTGCCATGATGGGTGCCCCATAAGCATCTGGATCGTAGAATTTTGAGCTTTCCCCATGCCCGCGGTTGTCCAAAGCAATCACCCGGCGACCATCCTTCACCAACAGGTCCACCCAGCCCGGATATTCCCAATTGATGGTCTTGTTGGATGCAAACCCGTGTATCAGGAGGATTGGATCCCCATCGCCTTGGTCCATATAGGCGATGTCCACTCCGTCTTGTTCAAAATTGGGCATGCTTCAATCTAACCTTTACGTAAACGGTAATTATCTCTCAATTACATTATGTCGAATGCACTGCCGTGGAAAGACCAACATTGCCGACATTTGCAACACGAACCACACAACTGTTGAACGTATGTTGCTCGTATGGCTGAATTCCCGGCGCAATTTCAGCGCCTGCGACAAAGCTGTCCGTGGATCCGCACGTCTTCCCTCTACCCAAGCGCCCGGCAAATGAGTATTGTTCGCATCAATATGAACTTTGATGGAATGGATTGACCTATGGCGGATCACATCGTCCCGCATTTCCAAAACGCAAGTGGACATGATTCGGTTGCAATTGGCGCCCGCGAATTCATGTGCATTGGTGCAAAGCCTCCGTTTGACCACCCGCATATCTTCCTCGACCTGGGGGATAGAAGTGAGATCATCTGCCCTTATTGCTCTACGCTATACAAGTATGATGAGACTTTGCAGGCAACTGAATCGTCACCATCCGACTGTGTCTGGGTTCCAGAAGCAGCCTGACCTTTCAACGCCTTTCCCGCGCACGAAACTGGCAAAACACGAAACCCAGAACTCATGAAACTTGAATATTCATGACCGGGCCAATTGTGATTATCGGCGCAGGGATTGGCGGCCTTGCCGCAGCGATTGCGCTTGCTCGCATTGGCCACAGCGTTCTTGTCTTGGAGCGCATGGCCGAAATAACGGAAGTAGGCGCAGGCCTGCAGTTATCTCCCAATGCCTGCCACTGTCTGGAACATCTTGGTCTTCTGGACACGGTAAAAAGCGTAGCCTTCGCGCCAGCATCGATCCGTATCCGCTCAGCCAGAAATGGCAAGGATCTGAACCGAATTGCGCTCGGGGAAACGATTGCCAGGCAGCATGGAGCTCCTTATCTGCTCGTGCACCGGGCAGACCTCCAGCGGGCGCTCTATGCCAAGGCCCTGTCTATGGAGGGAGTCGCGCTGCGATTTGGCGTGAATTTCAAAGATACTGTCTCCGATCAACGCGGCGACCTGACAGTTAACTGCCAGGCAGCCGATGGCTCAGGTCTGTCGTTCCCTGCAGCGGCCCTCATCGGTGCCGACGGTGTGTGGTCGAAGGTTCGTGAAACCATTCCCAACCATGAAACGGCCCGTTTTTCCGGGCGCACCGCCTATCGTGCGACACTGCCTGCAGCTCAAATTGACGCAGATCTTCTCACCGACACTCATATCTGGCTCGGTTCCAACGCCCATCTTATCCATTACCCAATCAAGAACCACAGTGAATTCAACATTGTAGCCGTGGTTTCCGAAGACTGGAATGAAGAGACTTGGTCCGCAGCAGCAAGCCGTGAACAGTTGCTTCAACGGTTCTCAAAATGGTCACCGTCCGCAAAGCGCATTCTGGAGCAACCGAAAAATTGGCTCAAATGGGCCCTCTGCGGCGTACCAGCAGCCGGACCGTGGGTTTCCGGTAAAACCGCCCTTCTGGGAGATGCAGCCCATGCAATGCTGCCTTTCGCAGCCCAGGGCGCAGCTATGGCCATTGAAGACGGGCTGGAACTCGCAGCAGCCATCACACCCCAGACAAATGACATGGCAGCATCCTTGAAGACGTATGAGCAAAACCGTGTGCAAAGGGTGATCAAGGTTCAACGGACAGCTGAGAAGAACGGCCAAATCTATCATATGCAAGGGCCACTTGCCCTTGGCCGCGACACAGTACTCAAGCTGTCATCACAGCAAAGTCTGGCCGCACGTACGGACTGGATTTACAGCTGGAAACCGCCCGCCTAATCTAGGTGAAATTAAATCGCAATGCCGCAAACTGCTCCGTTCCATTTAAATGAAATGAGAAACAAGGTCACAAACCTTGAGCCTGCTCGATGCTTGGGCTAAAGGCATTCTCCTAACAAACCCTCGGGAGAACCGTCATGACAGCAAGCACGGCACAGGACGCGGTTACCGCAGGTTTCATTGTGATCGGCGACGAGATCCTATCCGGCCGAACAAAAGACACAAACACCGGTTTTCTGGCTGATTATCTGACCGCCATCGGCATAGACCTTAGCGAAGTGCGTGTTGTCCCCGATGAGACGGACCGGATCGTCGAGGCGGTCAATGCTTTGCGGGAACGTTATACCTATGTCTTCACGTCTGGCGGCATCGGCCCGACACATGACGACATCACCGCAGATAGCATTGCAGCTGCCTTTGGCGTGACCATTGATGTAGACCCCAGAGCGCGCGCCATTTTGGAAGCGCACTACCCACCCGGAGGTCTGACGGCAGCGCGTCTGCGCATGGCACGAATCCCCGCAGGCGCCGATTTGATCGACAACCCCGTCTCCAAGGCACCAGGCTTCCGGATCGGCAACGTTCATGTCATGGCCGGTGTGCCATCGATCATGCAGGCTATGGTCGATGCAATTGCTCCAACCCTAAAGACTGGCCGCAAGATGTTGTCCCGTCATGTTGATGCAGACATCCCTGAAAGCCGTCTCGCCGAACGCATCGGAGAGATCCAGGCCAAGTTTCCCGAAACCCTGATTGGTTCCTACCCCAGAACCAGCGATGGGCGTTTCACCACACAGATTGTCATCCGCGCGCGTGATGAAGACATTCTTGAACAAGCGACTGCTGCTGTTCAGGACGCAGTCTCAATCACCCTCGCCTGAGTTTCCTCTAAAGGAAAGAGTTTCAAAGGACCTCATATGGAAAACCCTGCACAAGACAAAGCGTTCCCGGTTTCATGGGATATGTTCCACCGGGACTCACGTGCCCTCGCCTGGAGACTTTCAAGCGAAGGCGCATGGAAAGCAATTGTCTGCGTCACCCGAGGTGGTCTGGTTCCTGCGGGAATTGTCGCACGTGAATTGGGTATCCGCACCATCGAGACGGTCTGTATCGCGTCCTATCATGACTATGAAAATCAGGGCAAACTGGAAGTCATCAAACCAGTCGATCCGAAAGTTGTCGATCTGGAAGGCGGCGAAGGCAGCGGCGTTCTGGTGATTGATGACTTGGTAGACACTGGCAAGACGTTGAAAGTGGTCCGGGAAATGCTGCCGAAGGCTCATTTTGCGACTGTCTATGCAAAGCCGGTTGGCGTACCGATGGTTGACACCTTCATAACCGAAGTGTCCCAGGACACATGGATCTACTTTCCATGGGATATGGGCTGGCAGTTCCAGCCGCCACTTTCCAAGGAAACCGCTGGCTAAAACGGCTAGCAACACACTTGAAGCTGTTATCACAGGCCCGCCCAATCTATGTGGCGGGCCTGATTGTTAACGGACTAAACTTGAACGTTCTAAATGCTGACAGCAATAAGTTCAGAGTCTCGTCGAGGCCTTTTCTGCCAAAACATGTGCCTGTAATTTCAAGCCACGAGCTGTAAGCGAGCGTTTAGCAAGCAGCGTTGCCTGACCCGACAGAATGACAACGGAACCGTTGATTCTTGTGCCATCGGTCTTCAACACTTTGACGAGCCTCGTCATGAGGCCAGCATTTTTCCTGGTCCAGGCCAATTGGTCATAGGCCAGCAATATCTCCACCGACCGGTTCTTCCGTTGCAAGATCGGAATCCCCTCTTCGACGGAAACACTCTCTATGTCTTTTCCCGTCTTGATCCTTCTGCGCACCAGCCCCAATTCCTCGAAAACCGCGAAGGCTTTTGATCGATCGTTTTGTTTTCCTGCATGAACCAGCAGGCTTTCAAAGCCGCTCACACTTGACGTTTCGATTAGGAAGCCGACCAGAACAGTCTTTTCAGTCGGCGTATATTGGGGGTTCATGATCAGAGCTTCGATAGCCGGCTTCGGCAAGCCTGCATCCGTTAAACGCTTGCGGTTGAGCGCCGCCATTTCCTTCGGGCTCTTGGACAGCACTGATTTAGTGAGGCTGTCCAGACTACCGATACCCGATACGATAATTCCACCGACCCCTGGAACAAAGGACAAGCCCTGGTTTACGCCAAACTTCCCGGAGGCCTGGTAGGCAGCAACCTCATCAAGTTCATTCTGAAGCGGCTTGAAATGCGAATAGGGGTCAACCTTCAGCTCATACGCTAGCTTACGCTTTATCTCTGACCTGCCGAAAAAGCTCTCGACAAAGCCGTCTTTCTCGCGTTTGGCCAGTGTTGGAGGAGGCATATCTCCCCCTGTAACAATGAAAGTTCCGGCATTGGACGCAGCCGTTTTGACCTTCGCATAGCCACTTTTAACATTGGAATATCCGGCCTTAGCGGCCTTGATTGGATGCAAGGCCACATTCGACACCCCGACGATAGGATCGACAACAGCTGACCCCGTCCCCTTCAACACCGCGTAGACCTTGTTTTCCTTTTTTAACTGTTCAACGGCCTGCAATTCAAGCAAGTGCTTTTGCAGCAAAGTTTCGCCCCGGATCTTGTATGACCCGTAGTCTGTGTTGAGTGTGTAGATAAAAAAACGATCATCAGAGGAAACCCGATCAGCAACTTGATAGCCAGCGCCCTCCTTCGTGCTGCCAAGGAGCTCAGCAGCAGTGTGGCTCGGCGCTTTTTCTACCTTGCCCCGAAGTTTTTGCCCTGCCGTTCCAGACATCTGCCCAGAAGCCTCCGCAACAGGAATGTCAAACAACTCTCCTGCGTCTTGAGCGCTCGTGCAACCGCTAAGAACCAGCAAGCCACACACCCAAAAATGCCAAGTCTCCCTGCGTGGAGCCTCCATAAACACAATCGCCATTAAACTATTTCTCCAGGATAAACATCCACTTGGAACGCCTGAAATCAGGATCAGAACCAAGGCCCAACAGAAAAGTAAACTGACAAGTAAACTACGGCTAATATATGATCACCCATAGCAATTTTGGATCTTACTGGCTGCATATCTCCAATAAGCGTTTGTCCTTGGGATTGAATGGCCACCTCATCACGGCACCAACCCACATGCATTTCAGGACCAAGCCTCAGCACCTGAAAGCTGAACTTGTTTCAAGCCGCTCTGCCATGTGACATGGATACTTCACTCCTACGTGAATTCACGATGGTTTGAGGCCATGACACGTTCTGGGCGCATTTTTCCTGCTAAGCAGCATATCAATGGCGCAAACAGCATCGCGCCAACCGCGTAAGTCATCGCAAATGGATTACATCGCTCTGCTGCCCCATTATCAAGGTCTCTTGAATGTCCCTGACCCGAAGAACTTTCTGCCTGGCCGCATCTGCCGCCGCCCTCACCGGCTGCGTCAGCAACACCCGTCCTCTCCCCAATGGCCCACAGCCCAGCGGGCAACGGATAGCGCCGGAATATCTGCAAATGTACCGGGCAATGCCGGAAGAGCGTTTTCCGATTCCCGCGGTCAACCTGAGCAAGATCGACCCGACCTACTACCGGCAATATGTCGATTATTATTCGACTGAACCTGCAGGCACGATCATCGTGGATACGCCGAACCGGTTTCTCTACCTGACCATGGAAAACGGAAAGGCAATGCGCTACGGCGTCGGGATCGGCCGGGCCGGGTTTGCCTGGGGCGGTTCCGCGCGCATCGCCTACAAAAAGGAATGGCCGACCTGGACCCCGCCAGCAGAGATGATCGACCGCCAGCCAGAACTGGAAGAATTCAGAAACGGCATGGCACCAAGTCTGACAAATCCGCTGGGAGCCCGCGCGCTTTATATCTTTGAAGGCAATCGCGACACGCTCTACCGCCTGCATGGCACCAATGAAGACTGGTCAATAGGCAAGGCCGTATCATCCGGCTGTGTCCGCCTGCTACAGCAGGACATTATTGATCTTTACAATCGCGTACCAAACAACACCCGGATCGTCGTCCTGCAGGCATAGTCTGAGACAGAGGCATGTGTTTGAACCTTACAGGCACCCCCAAAGACCCTCAAACGCGCAGAGCCACCGCCTTATCGACCTCTATGCCCTCGACTGTCACATCACAGCCGATGGCATAGACTTCAACGCCAGCAACACGTGCTGACGCAAAGGCCGCCGCATAGTTTGCATCGATATCGCTGGCAAGAGACATTTGTGTGCAATCTGGTCGTTGCACCAAAAACACCATCACAGCCCTGTGGCCTTCGGCAACCATGTCCGACAGTTCCGCCAGATGCTTGGCCCCGCGTGCAGTGACCGAATCTGGAAACTCCGCCAGCCCAGCTTCCCGCATCAGGTGCACATTCTTGACCTCGACATAGGTCTTCGCGCCATCGTCAGCTTCCAGCAGAATATCAATGCGTGAGTTCTTGCCGTATTTCACCTCCCGGCGAAGACTGGCAAAACCGGCAAGCTCGGGAATCTTGCCCGCCTGGAGCGCTTCTTCCACAAGACCGTTCGGGTGGGCCGTATTGATCCCCACCAAGGCGCCATCTGCTTCCATGACCTCCCAAGAGTACTTCAATTTCCGCTTGGGGTTATTGGAGATGGACAGCCAAACACGCGAACCTGGTTCTTTAAGTCCAAGCATGGAGCCCGGATTGGCGCAATGAGCTGTAACTTCCGAGCCATCCTCATCAAGGATTACATCGGCTAGAAAGCGCTTGTACCGCTTGACAAGGCGGCCGCTGACGAGAGGTGCTGCAAATTTCATACAGCACTTCTAATATGAGAACAAAAGAGAAACAAGATCAGAGTTAGGCCACGAGATAATCAGCGTGACCAGAAATCCGGATCCAGCAAGACCAGAACCGTGAACAGCTCCAGACGTCCCACCAGCATGGCAAAGGACAGCAACCACTTTGCGCCATCTGGCAGGGGCGCAAAATTGCCTGAGGGACCGATGATAGGCCCAAGTCCTGGACCAACATTACCGACGGAGGTCGCAGCAGCTGAAATGGCTGTGACGAGATCCAGATCGAAAAACGACAAGGCCAGGGTGATCACACCTACCGAGCCAAGATAGACAACGAGAAACGCCAGTACCGAGAACGACAGCTCAGGCGTAAGCCGCGTGCCACCATATTCTTCAGACATAACCCGGTTTGGCCGAACCATGCGGCGAAGATGAGCGCGAACCGTGCCGAAGAAAACCAGAAATCGGAAAACCTTGATACCGCCTGTCGTAGACCCTGTGCAGCCGCCGACAAATTTCAACAGGAACGCCAAACCGACAACCGGCGGGCCCCATTCGGTATAATCGCCCAGCGCATAGCCTGTTCCTGTGACGATGGACACCACGTTAAAGGTCGCGCGCAGCAGCGCTTCATCAAACGGAAAGCGCATCTTGACGCCAAGGTAGATCGTCAGCAGCAGCGAAACGAGGGCAAGAAAGCCCACCAGCGCGCGAACCTGAGGATCACGCCACAGCAGCAGTGGCTGGCCTCGCAGGGCCTGGATGAGCAGCACAAACGGCATCGCTCCGATCAGCATGAAGACAATGGCAACCCAACCGGAGGCGGGGTTTTTAAAGAAGCCGAAGGACTGATCATGGGTGGAATAGCCACCGGTCGCAATCGTCGTCAGCGCATGATTGAATGCGTCGAACAGATCAAGTCCAGTCGCAAGATACGCGACAATGCAAAGCACCGTCAGAAACACATAGGCCAATCCCAGCAGACGAATCAATTCCACCGACCGGCTGACAATCTTTTCCGAACGATCCGAGTTCTCGCTCTGAAACAACTGCATCCCACCGATTCGCAGGAAAGGCAGTAGAACAATCGCCATAACGATAATCCCGACACCACCCATCCATTGCATGATCGACCGCCACACAAGCAGGCCCGGCGGCAAACTGTCCAGCCCGGACAAAACGGTAGACCCTGTCGTGGTGAAGCCAGACACCGCCTCAAACACCGCATCGGCATATCCAATGCCCAGCCACAAAAACGGCAACGCGCCAAATGCCGGCAACGTTGCCCAGGCAAGCGTGGTCAAAACAAAGGTCTGCCGCGTATCGAGCCCCTTGGACAGTGAACCACCAAGCGCAATCGACATAAGCAAGCCGATCAGGCCCGTCAGAAGTGAGGAAAAGACAAAAGCCTGCCAATCGGCATTCTTGGCAACAACATCAACAATCGCCGGAATCAACATGGCGGTGGCAAGGCCGACATACAGGAATCCAAGAACGTTCAGGACTGGGCGGAGTGAAATCAAAGAAGATGCTTCCCGGCGGCTGTGCTGTTCCGGCGGGGCATCATTTGCCCCGCATCTTTAATTTTTGCATGTCTTAACATGCTCAAGCTTTCCCGACTTACCAGGATGCGAAGTCCCTTCCCTACACTGAAGCAAGGCTTTTGCCAATCTCCCGACAGGTTGGAACAATCAGGATATGCAGAAATAATCAGGCCCCCCAGCTCGCGCGCCCTCCCCACACCAGCGAAATGAGCACGGAAGACCAAGCAGACCATGGCTTCAAAAGGCAATTATAAGTTGAGTAAAAATTTCAAGTTTATATCTTGACTATTATATTCATATTTAAATAGTGTACCCTTGGTTAGCCAGAATTATTGGGCGGCTATATTCCAAATTCAAAATATAAAAGGGAGGTACCCGTTTATGGGGATCCTAAGTAGAAGTCTTGGCGTAATAGCCGCATCAGCAATCCTTGCGGGTATTCTTACCTCAACTGCATCGGCTGAGAAAATCCAGGTCACCGATATTGCTGGGCGGACGGTTGACGTGGAGAAAAACCCTTCGCGTATTGTACTTGGCGAGGGGCGGATGCTGTATTCCCTGGCCTTGCTTGATCGGGAAAATCCATTCAAACGCATCGTTGGCTGGAAAGATGATCTGATCAATTATGATCCGGATGCCTATCGGAAATATTTGGCTGCCTTTCCTGAAGCAGCAGACATTCCAAACCTTGGAAGCCCTTACAGCGGTGAGTACAGCATTGAAGCCCTGGTCACCTCAGATACCCAGGTCGTCTTCCTGAACCTCGGAAATCTGTTGAAGGCGCAGGAAAGCGGCGTTCTTGAAAAGCTCGAAAAAGCCGGCATTGCCGTTGTTTTCGTTGATTTCCGCCAGCGTCCAACCCTCAACACGGTACCAAGCCTGCAGATTATGGCTCGTGTACTGGATCAACGCGACAACGCAGATGAGTTCATCGACTTCTATGTCAAGAACATGAACACGATTTATGGCACGGTTGAAAAAATCAAGGATGCCGATAAGCCAGTCGTCTTCATCGAGCGGGCTGCTGGCTATAACCCGGCAAAGTGCTGCAGCACATTCGGCAGCGCCAACCTTGGTCGCCTTGTTGATTTGTCCGGCGGCATCAACTGGGGAACCCGCAAGTTCCCAGGCTTCGCCGGAGCAGTAAACCCGGAAGCCCTGTTCGTTGATGATCCCGACGTCATCATCGGCACCGGTGCAAACTGGTCTGAAGCGCAGCCGGATACAGCAGCAGTTCTGCTTGGCTATGAGGCTACTGAGGAAGGCGTTCAGGAACGTTTGGCAGCTTTGGCCGCGCGTCGCGGCTGGGGCGAATTGTCCGCAGTCAAAAACGGACGTTTCCATACAGTCTACCACCAGTTCTACAACAGCCCATACCATTTCGTAGCCATGCAGGCCTTCGCAAAATGGGCCAACCCGGAGCAGTTCGAAGACCTGGACCCTGAAGCCACCTTCAAGGAGTTGCACGATCGCTTCCTGCCGATTGATTACAGCGGCGTCTTCTGGGCCACCTTGAAGCAGTAAAATCAGTTCAGCCTCGCAACACCGGTTGCGGGGCTGTCCCGTCCTCAAATCATGAAAATTCAAGATGACCACGATGTCCGCGCCTGAGGGCGAAATTTCCGTTTACAGCAGCCTTATCGGGCGACGCATCATGATCCTGTGCGCAGCCTGCCTCCTGTTGGCGGCCAGTTTTATCTTCGACATCTCGAATGGGCCGGGCAATTTCCCAATGTCCAAGGTCGTCGAAGTCCTCTGGGACAAAGCCTCCCATGGCGTCCGCATGGAAGTCATCATTTGGGACTTCCGTCTGCCCATTGCGCTCACCGCGGTGCTGGTTGGTGCCATGTTGGCGGTCGCTGGCGCGCAAATGCAAACAATCTTGAACAACCCGCTGGCAGAACCCTTCACGCTTGGCATCTCGACCGCAGCCAGTTTCGGCGCGGCCTTGGCCATTGTACTGGGCTGGAGCCTGATCCCCGGCGTGGGTCATCTGATTGTCACGATCAACGCGTTTTTATTCGCGTTCGGCACCTGCGCATTCATTTTGCTAGCGACACGGCTGAAGGGCGTCAGCAGTGAAACCATCATCCTGTTCGGCATTGCGATCTTCTTTGTCTTCAACGCGGCCTTGGCCATGATGCAATACAGAGCCTCCGAGGATCAATTGTCCCGCATCGTCTTCTGGATGATGGGATCGTTGACCCGTGCCTCATGGGAAAAAATCGGACTGGGCACCGCGCTTCTTGCCGTTGTCATCCCCATCTGCCTGATGAGAAGCTGGCAATTGACCGCCCTTCGAATGGGTGAGGAAACAGCCCGCAGCATGGGCGTTGATGTCAATCGCCTGCGCGCCGAAATGCTTTTGATCATCTCTCTTCTGGCCGCAACAGCAGTCGCCTTCGTCGGCACGGTTGGCTTTGTCGGCCTGGTCGGCCCGCATATTGCTCGCATGATCGTCGGCGAGGACCAGCGCTTCTTCCTGCCGCTGTCGGCCCTGATCGGCGCATTGATGATGTCCCTGACATCCATTCTGTCCAAGATGATCACACCAGGCGTGCTCTATCCCATTGGCATCATCACCGCCTTGATCGGGGTTCCGGTCTTTATCTCAGTCATTTTATCCACTCGCAGGGATCGCCTGTCATGACACTCGAAGTCGGCAATCTATCCGCCGGATACGGCCGGAAAATGATCCTCAAAGATCTGAACATCCCTGTCATCAAGCCCGGCCAGCTGGTCGGCATCATCGGTCCGAACGCAGCTGGAAAATCTACCCTGTTCAAAAGCCTCACAGGTCTTGTGAAACTCAGGTCCGGCGCGATCACCCTCAACGGCACTGATCTTGCGGCACAGGGCAGAGGCCAGAAGGCACGGCGCGTGGCTTATATGCCGCAAACCTATTCCTGCAATGCGCTTCTGTCTGTCTTTGAAAGCGTTCTGTTGGCCTTGAAGCAGACATCTGGCTGGCGAGTGAAGGCCGACAATCTCACCCGCGTAGAAACCATCTTGCGTGAGCTTGGCCTGTCGCATTTGTCCTCACGCGGCCTTTCAGAACTGTCCGGGGGACAGTCGCAAATGGTCGCAGTTGCCAGAACAATGGTGCGCAATCCGGAGCTTGTCCTTCTTGACGAGCCGACCAGCGCCCTTGATCTGCATCATCAGCTGTCCATCATGACGTCGGTCAAGAAAGCTGTCACATCCCGCGAAATCATCGCGATGGTGGCCTTGCACGATCTGAATCTGGCTGCTGAATTCTGCGACCGCTTGCTGCTTATTCGCAATGGTGAAATCCTGGCTGACGGAGCGCCGAATGTCGTCCTGGCCATGCCGGAAATCAAGGAAACCTACCGGGTTGAAACCAGCATTGAGGAAACCAGACGCGGCTCGCTATATGTTGATGCCCACCTGAGTGCTTGATCAATGTCCCAATCCAATTACAGCCTACGCGATGACATCAAGGACTATTGGTCCTTCCGGTCAGAAACCTTCGACCTGCAGCCCGGTCATGAGATATTCTCTGAACGGGAGCGACACGCCTGGCATGAGTTGATTACAGATCAGCTTGGCCCTGCGAATGGCCGTGCCACGCTCGATCTGGCCTGCGGCACCGCCGTTGTCTCCCATCTCATGTATGATTTGGGTTTCAGGGTCACCGGGCTGGACTGGTCCGACGCCATGCTGGACAAGGCCCGGGCAAAATCCAGAACGAGAGGCAGCAACATCCGGTTTCTGCGAGGCGATGCGGAAGCAACCAGAGAGCCGGAGGCCAGCTATGACGTCATTGTCATGCGGCACCTCGTCTGGACGTTGGTTGATCCGCCGGCAGCGATTGCCCATTGGCTGTCACTCTTGAAACCCGGCGGTGTCATTCTGATCGTTGATGGCGACTTCGTCACAAAAACTCGGATTCAGCGCCTGATCACCTGGGTGCAGCGGCGCATTCTGCCCAAAGGCGCGGAGCCGATTGCGCCAGCAACGGGCCAATGGCATGAGAGAATTCTAAGCCAGGTTTATTTCAACAAGGGCGCACGCTCTGAAGAGGTGGCAGGGCTGCTGGAGAGTGCCGGTTTTGTCGACGTCACGGTTCAAAGTGATTTGCGCAGCATTTGGCGATCACAGGCCAATGCCCTTGGCCCTCTCAAAGCACTGCAACGCCGCAGTCAACACAGATACGCCATCCGGGCCCATAAGGACCCGGTTAGCTGAAACAGAAACAAAGTTTGAAGAGAAATTTGGTGCGGACGGCGGGACTTGAACCCGCAATCCCTGAGGCGGCAGATTTTAAGTCTGCTGTGTATACCAGTTCCACCACGCCCGCGCTGCTCAATGCCTAGCCTCTGGCCTTAAAATTCGCAAGCCGCCCCTCGTCTTTTTACAAGCCTTTTGAAACACCTCTAGCAATCAGCCGCACAAGACGATATTTGATCAGGTAGCAAATGAACGGCTTCAACGTTTGACGGCTAGCAACAGCTCTGCCACGTCACGGTGTTGCCCAGACGAAGAGCAACGACACTTTATGGTCTCTTATATCGACGCAGCAGACGCCCCATTGAAGAACACCGGCCAGGTCCGCCTCTACGGACCTGAGGATTTCGCAGGCATGAAGAAGGCAGGTCAACTGACCGCCACTTGCCTCGATCAGCTGGTGGATATCGTCAAGCCGGGTGTCACCACACAAGCGATTGATGATTTTGTCTTTGCGTATGGCGAAGCCCATGGCGCCCTGCCCGCAACCCTGAATTATCGCGGCTACACCAAGTCGTCCTGCACATCAATTAATCACGTCGTGTGTCACGGTATCCCCAACGACAAGCCTCTGCGTGAAGGCGACATCGTCAATATTGATGTCACTTACATCCTTGATGGCTGGCATGGTGATTCGAGCCGGATGTATCCCGTTGGCGAGATCAACCGAAAAGCAGAACGCCTGCTTGAGGTCACTTACGAGTCTCTCATGCTCGGCATTCAAGCTGCCAAGCCTGGCAACACCACAGGTGATATAGGTGCTGCCATCCAGACCTTCGTCGAGGGGCACCGCTATTCTGTTGTCCGTGATTTCTGCGGCCACGGTGTAGGCAAGCTGTTCCACGACACACCAAACATTCTCCATTATGGACAACCGAGCGAAGGCATCGAGCTGAAACCCGGCATGATCTTTACAATTGAGCCAATGGTGAACACCGGCCGGCCTCAAGTGAAAGTGCTCAGTGACGGCTGGACCGCTGTCACCCGAGACCGGTCGCTGTCGGCCCAATACGAACATTCCATTGGCATCACAGCCGATGGATGCGAGAATTTCACCCTCTCGCCAGCAGGTTTGCACAAGCCTGGATTATCCGGTGACTAGGCAATGATTTCAGGGAACGCGGAGAACAGCGTGAATGGCCGACAGGCAAGGTGGGTTTGAAGACAAGGCGGTCAAATCGGACCACGAAGGCCACCGCGACAGATTACGCCGACGGTTTCGTGAGCATGGCGAAGCTGGCTTTGCAGACTATGAATTGCTCGAAATACTCCTTTTTTCCGCCCTGCCCCGCCGCGACACCAAGCCAATTGCAAAAGCCCTGATCAAGCGCTTCGGTTCGTTTTCAGGCGTTCTTTCCGCGCCCCGCGCCAGACTGAAAGAAATCAGCGGCGTTGGCGATACGACAATTGACACCTTGAAAGTCGCCCAGGCCGCCGCAAAGCGATTTGCCCGCGGTGAAGTGGATGATCGGAAGCCGCTGTCTTCCTGGTCCAAGGTGATTGACTATATCCGCACAGCGATGGCTTTTTCAGACGTCGAAGAATTCAGAATCCTGTTTCTGGACAAGCGCAACGGTTTGATTGCCGATGAGGTCCAGCAGACTGGAACCGTTGATCACACACCCGTCTACCCACGAGAAATCATAAGACGCGCACTGGAACTCTCTGCCACGGCCGTGATCCTGGTTCACAACCACCCATCTGGTGATCCGACCCCTTCAAATGCGGACATTCAAATGACCCGGCAAATAGTTGAGATTGCCAAGCCGCTGGGTGTTGAAGTCCATGATCACATAATCGTGGGACGTGAGGGGCAAGTCAGTTTCCGGGGCCTACAGCTTCTGTGAACCGTGTCTGCACTGAAACAGTCAAAATTCCAAATCAAACGGAATAGAAAACCAAAAATCCAGCGTATTTTATGAAAATTACATGCCGATATTATTATTAACCATAAATATCCGGCATTCATTAAGGGCTTTCGTGTTTATGTCCTCGACGTAAATGTGGGGACATTGAATGGCAACGGTAACTGAAAGATCTGGCGGGCGGATAGCAAATGCAATCATCATTCCGATGATAGCTGTTGTTGTTCTGGCTGTAGCTTGTGTCTTCGGCTTGATGATCTGGTCGTCACATTTGTCCGATGAGAGCGCTGAAACCAGCCAGCGCAGCTTGTTAAAGGGCGCCATTGATCTAAAACTGGACCAAATGGCTCGACAGCAAGTCGGCACGGTCTCTTGGGACAAGGCCTATTTCAAAGCCTCCGAAACCCCTCTGGATCAAGCCTGGTTGAAGAATAATATCGGCCAGTGGCTGGACGAAACCTATGGTTTCTGCAAAACGGTTCTCATCACGAGTGATTTGAAAACGCCTTTCCAATTCAGTTCCACAGGCGAAGGCGATTGGGTCACTCCAGAGCTGATGGAACAGCTCAATGGCGCCGTTGCGAAAACGCGTGCACGGGCCATCATCTCATTTAAGAAAACACCATCGGGCCTCTATAAGCATACAGTTGATACGCCGGTAAGTTCAGAGAAAAACGCGAACACAGGGCTCGTAAAAATTGGAGACGGCGTTTATTTCTACAGTGCAGCCGCGATCACTCCAGAACTCCATACGATTACCGCTAATCGGCGGGCTCCAGCAGTCCTCGTCAATTTTGACAAATTGGACTCCGATATAATTTCGAAGATAGCGGGCATATCCGGTTTGGATGGTCTTAGCCTGACCAAGAGCTCAATAGCTCGACCAAGTCTTGCTAGTCTCGAGTTGAGGTCACCAAAGGGACAACTGCTCGGATACCTGCAATGGCGCGCCAACAAGCCGGGCACTGAAATGCTCAGGCGTATTGCCCCAGTGCTCCTCATCCTTGCACTCGCAATTGTCGGTCTGACTGTCGGCGTCATGGATTTTACCCGCCAGACAACCCGGAACCTATCCCAGAGCCAGGCAAAAGCCGTTTATACCGCCCGGCATGACGCCCTCTCCGGGCTTCCAAACAGGGAACAGTTCACCTACCTGCTGGCGAAAGCCCTCAAAGAGCCGCAAACCGAGGCTGAGGGCAGCGCCGTCGTCTATATTGATCTGGATCGCTTCAAGGACATCAACGACACTCTAGGACACGGTGCCGGAGACGAAATCATTACAGCCGTCGCTGCCAGGCTCAGAGCCGTTGTTCCAGGCTCTGGCGTGATCGCCAGAATCGGCGGCGATGAGTTCGCAATGCTTTTGACCAAGTGCGACAGCGCAGAATCAGTTGAACGCATTTTAACCCGCGTTCAAGATCAGTTGGTTCGTCCTATCAGGATCGACAACAATGAACTTTACGTCAGCCTGTCCATGGGAGCAGCGCTTGCCCCGCGTGACGGTGATGACCCTGGCGAGCTTCTGCGCAAGGCTGACATCGCCCTTTATGATGCCAAGGCGAATGGCCGAGGCCGTTGGTCATTCTTTGATAACTCGATGCAGGAACACGTCCAGACCAAAGACAAGATGTCCCGTGCGTTACGCCAAGCCATCGACAATGATGCCCTCGACATCGCCTACCAGCCACAGTGCGATTCAAGCGCCAATCAGATTGTTGCCGTAGAGGCCCTCGCCCGCTGGGATCATCCTGAACTCGGCGCGATTTCACCTAGCAGTTTCATCCCGCTTGCGGAGGAAACAGGCATGATCAACGACTTGGGCCTGTGGATTTTACGCAGGGCTTGCCGGGACGCTCATCAGTGGCCAGATGTGGTGATCTCCGTCAATGTTTCGCCAACCCAGTTCAAACATCCCCGGTTCGTGGAAACGATCCTTGAAACCCTGGAAGAGTACAACCTTCCCCCGAGTCGCCTGGAAATTGAGGTAACGGAGAGCGTTTTCGCCGGACAGGCACAAACAATCCTGACATCCATGCGCCGCCTCAAGGATCGGGGTGTAAAAGTCGCGCTGGACGATTTCGGATCCGGTTACTCAAGCCTGAGTTACCTGAGAACCTTCCCCTTTGACACACTGAAGATCGACCGCGATTTCATCTCCAACATGGACCAAGGCATTGAGGCCCAGGCGATCTTGACGACGATTATCCAGCTTGGGCAGGCCCTTGGCATGACGATTGTCGCAGAGGGTATCGAAACCTCCGAACAGCTGAAGTTCCTGGCTGACAGCGGTTGCCACCGGATGCAGGGATATTATATTTCACGTCCATTGCCCGACAACGCATTGACAGCCTTCCTGGAAGACCATGAATTGAACGCGGCCATGCAGGACACCGTCAATGCCTCCGTGCAGAATACACGATCATTGAAGGCCATCTAAGTTCCTGCAATTACTTGGCAAATAGCCGTCTTTCCAAAGCATCAACTACCTGCAGATAACTTGTAAATGGCAACCGATCGGCGACCTCCCAAAACCTCTGATCGAAGGCCTTGCTTGCAGCCGTAAGTCCCGCACGGCCAAACCGGGACACAATCATGTCCTCTAGCCAGTGTCTGTGCTGCCCACTTCTTTTAACGCTTAGCCGCCCATCGCGCGCCAGAAATGCATCATGACCATCTGTTGCCTCAACCAGCTCAGGAATGCCACGGCCTGTGGTCGCAGAGACTTCACAGACAGGAACGCTCCAGCCTTCCCGTTCCGTTCGCGCCAACGACAAAGCGCCTGTGACATCAGACGCCGCACGTTTTGCAGCAGCCCCCATATCCGCCTTGGTGACAGCAACCACATCCGGCAGTTCCATGATACCGGCCTTCATGAATTGAAGACTGTCGCCTGACCCAGGCTGAATACACAACACCAGCGTGTCGCAAGCCTGAACCAGATCACTCTCGGACTGGCCAATCCCGACCGATTCGACGATGACACGATCCACCACGGCCCGAAGCAGGGCAATTGCTGCAATCGCATGATCTGACAGCCCCCCGAGGCGATCTCGTGCCGCCATGGAGCGCACAAACACACCTTGGTCGTCCGGATCGGTGTGCAGCCGGGTTCGATCCCCCAAAAGAGCCCCGCCGGTAAACCTAGAGGATGGATCAATTGCCAGAACGGCAACGCTCTGGCCTTGCCCCCGAAAGTGCCGAATCAAAGCATCCGTCAACGTTGATTTTCCGACCCCAGGCGGGCCCGTCAAGCCGAGTACGCGCCCTGACCCGGCAGCGCAGGAGTGATCCAAAAACGCCGCAACATCCGGGTCAGCAGACGATGTTTCCAAACGCGTCAGCAGACGGGACAAAGCCAATTTGCCGCCTTGCCTAAGCTGATCCAGATCAGGGAGCGCTATCATGAACTACTCTCCCCGGTTTCCGTGACCCGCCTGCGCAAGTGGCAAGACATCAGTCCTTCGCAGTGAGCGCCGACTGCGCCGCGGCAAGACGCGCGATAGGCACACGAAACGGCGAGCAAGACACGTAGTCGAGCCCGACACTTTCGCAAAAGCCGATGGAGGCTGGATCACCGCCATGCTCACCGCAAATGCCAAGCTTCATGCCTGGGCGGGTCGAGCGGCCACGCTCAGCACCGATCTTCACCAACTCCCCAACGCCGTCCTGATCGAGCGAAACAAATGGATCCTGCTCAATCAGCCCCTTTGCCTGATAGGTCCCCAGGAAAGAGGCCGCATCATCGCGGGAAATTCCGAATGTTGTCTGGGTCAAATCATTAGTACCAAAAGAGAAAAACTCTGCCGACTTCGCAATTTCAGCCGCCTGGAGAGCTGCCCTTGGCAATTCAACCATTGTGCCGATCTGATAGGTCAGCTCGACACCGGTTTCGCTCTGGACTGCCTTTGCTGTCTTTTCGATAGACGCCCGAACAAGGTCCAGCTCCGCCTTCAGGCCCACAAGCGGCACCATGATTTCCAGCAGCACAAGCTCGCCAGTAATTTTGCCCGCTTCAACAGCGGCCTCAAAAATCGCACGCGCCTGCATTTCAGCAATTTCCGGATAGGACACCAACAAGCGGCATCCACGATGACCAAGCATCGGGTTGAATTCATGCAGAGACGAGGCCCGCTCGCGCAGCTTTTCGACATCCACCCCCATCGCTTCAGCGACATTGGCAAGTTCCTCATCGCTGTGCGGCAGGAACTCATGCAAGGGTGGGTCAAGCAAGCGGATGGTAACAGGCAAGCCCTTCATGATTTCAAAAAGAGCCGTAAAATCTTGCCGCTGCATCGGTAGCAGCTTGTCAAGAGCGCCCCTCCGACCTTCCTCGCCATCAGCCAGAATCATTTCACGAACTGCAACAATGCGTTCGCCTTCAAAGAACATATGTTCCGTCCGGCACAGTCCAATGCCTTCCGCGCCAAATTCACGGGCAGCTCTGGCATCCGCTGGCGTTTCAGCATTCGTGCGCACTTTCATACGGCGAACCTTATCAGCCCATCCCATCAAGGTCCCAAAATCACCGGAAAGCGCAGGCTGAAGCATAGTCACTTCACCAACCAGAACTTGGCCGGATGAGCCATCGATTGTGATGATATCGCCTTTGTTCAGGATGCGACCTACCGCTGAGACGGTGCCTGTACGATAATCAATACGCAGGCTTCCTGCGCCGGAAACGCAGGGTTTGCCCATGCCTCTGGCAACAACAGCCGCGTGAGACGTCATGCCGCCGCGGCTGGTCAAAATCCCCTCAGCAGCATGCATCCCGTGAATATCTTCAGGACTTGTCTCGACACGGACCAGAATAACCTTGCGTCCCGCTGCCTTGGCTTCTTCAGCTTCATCGGAAGAAAAAACAATTGCCCCACATGCAGCGCCCGGGGACGCTGGCAGACCGCGCACGATCACATCGCGAGTTGCCTTGGGATCGATGGTCGGGTGCAGCAGTTGATCCAATGCTCCTGGCTCAACACGCATCACGGCTTCGTTTTCAGTCAGCAGGCCTTCTTCGGCCATATCAACCGCAATCTTGAGAGCTGCTTTCGCCGTGCGTTTGCCCGCACGTGTCTGCAGCATCCAGAGTTTGCCCTTCTCAATGGTGAATTCCAGGTCCTGCATGTCCCTGTAGTGGTGTTCCAGCTTGCTACAAATGTCCTGAAACTCGGCAAAGCACTCTGGCATGAGCTGCTCAAGCGACGGCTTGGTTGACCCTGCTTCAAGACGAGCCTTTTCGGTAATGTCCTGAGGCGTGCGAATACCCGCCACGACATCTTCGCCCTGTGCGTTGACCAGGAATTCACCGTAAAGGGTATTCTCGCCCGTTGAAGGATTACGAGTAAAGGCAACACCTGTTGCAGATGTCTCGCCCATATTGCCAAACACCATGGCCTGAACCGTCACGGCTGTGCCCCAGCTGGACGGAATATCCTGAAGGCGGCGATAGGTCTTGGCTCTGGATGTCATCCAGGAGCCAAACACGGCTCCGATAGCGCCCCAGAGCTGTTCCTGGGGATCCTGAGGAAAAGGCAAACCTAGGTCTTTTTCGACCAGCGCCTTGAACTGTTCGATGATACCGACCCAGTCTTCAGCGGCAATTTCCGTATCCAGGGCCAGATCATTCTCAGCTTTGTGCTGTTCCAGAATTTCCTCAAACTCATGATGATCAGCGCCCAGCACCACATCCGAGTACATTTGAATGAATCGCCGGTAGCTGTCGTAGGCAAAGCGCATGTCTCCAGCGTCTTCGCCAATTGCTTTGACCGTGACATCATTCAGACCCAGGTTCAAAACCGTATCCATCATGCCCGGCATTGAAACCCGCGCACCGGAGCGAACCGACAGAAGAAGTGGTTTCTTGTCATCGCCGAACACGCGTCCTGTCACCGCTCCGACCTGAGCCAACGCGGCTTCCACCTGTCCATTGAGGTCATCTGGATATGAATTCTTATGATCGTAAAACCAAGTACAGACGTCAGTTGTAATTGTAAAACCGGGGGGGACGGGCAGACCGAGGTTACTCATTTCCGCAAGGTTTGCACCTTTGCCGCCAAGCAGATTCCGAAGGTCTGCTGCGCCATCCGCACTGCCATTGCCAAAATTATAGACCCATTTGGTCATGATCCGTCTCCGTCCTGAGCATTTTGCCGCGAAAGAACTCGCCACCCAAGTCTTTTGCGCCGCACATTCCTGCTATGGGCAGGGCAAGGACTCAAGCTATTTTTTCAAACAGCATCACAGCGGAAACCAAGTGTTTCTATACAAAGCGGGAGATTGAACGTTTTCAATGGATTTAAATGAACCAACAAATCTTTACCCCCCATTCCCTTGCCGCACGGCCTTAAAGACGCCATTGTCGCAGATAAATGATAACCGCGTCGTCATAATGCGACGGACGGATGCGAGGTGAAATGACCAATCTGATCAGCGCAAACTTCAAGGCCCCATCGGCCAAGTCTCGTTTGAAACGCTTGGCGCTGGCGACAACAGCCGCGATTATTGCTGTGCAGCTACCATTTGCCATTCCGGCCTTAGCAGACACTGACAGCGGAGAAACACAGCACATAGGGACACCACTGGACCTGCCGATCACCCTGTCAGGCAGCTATTTGGCAGGACGACTGGCTGGCATGCGAAATGATTTTCCTTATGCGTCCGCGTTTTTTTCAGGAGGCCCTCGTTGCTGACCCTGACAACACCGCTCTTTTGGAACGTGCCTTCATTTTGAACCTTGCCAATGGCGACATTTTGGAAGCTGTAAATTACAGCGAGGAAATGGAGCAACTGGGCATCGAGAACTTCCTCGCTCGCCTGACACGCGGTGCCGACGCTGTCGCGCTTGGGAATTATGATGAAGCGGTCGAAATTCTGACGCCGACCTCCGCCGGCCCTCTCGCTCAGCTTTCAACAGACATTTCACGGGCCTGGGCCTTGTTCGGCGCCGGTAAAACTGATGAAGCCTTGAAAATTATAGACGATTTGAAAGGCCCTAGCTGGTTCGAAGTCTTCAAGGAAACACATCAGGCCCTGATTTCTTACGCGGCCGGGCGCAATGAACAGGCGCTTGAGCATATTGAAGCAGCTTATAAGGCCGACCGTGGCGCCATCCGGGTAATTGATGCCTATGCACGGATCCTGGCAGCGAATAACCGCAAGGACGAAGCTCTCAAGGTCCTCGACGATTATGACAGGCTTCTGCGCGGCCACCCACTTCTGGAATTTACCCGCCAGGAAATTGACGCGGACAAACCGTTACCGCTTGTCTCAACTCCGGCCGCCGGAATCTCTGAAGTGCTCTATGGGCTTGGCTCCGCCATCGGTCGAGACGGTGCAGAAGAGCTCTCAACATCCTATCTGCAACTGGCGCTGCACTTGGATCCCCAAGCAGAATTTGCAGCTGTTGCACTTGGCGGTATGTTTGAGCGCATGGGCCTGCAGGAACGGGCAATTGCCGTTTTGAAGCAAGTACCCGATGCCTCGCCGCTGAAACGGGATGCAGAGATCCAGATCGGCCTGAACTACAATTCCCTGGAACAGATCGACGAAGCACGCAGCCATTTGGAAGCGCTGATCAAGGAAGATCCGTCCGATCTTGAAGCCATCATTGCACTCGGCAATGTGCTGAGGGGCCACAAGCTTTTCGAAGAATCTGAAGCGGTCTACACGCAGGGCATCGATACAATTCCCGAGCTTTCCCAAGAGCATTGGCTGCTCTTCTATTTCCGTGGAATTTGCCGGGAACGCCTTGATAAATGGCAGGCATCGGAAGCTGATTTCCGCCAAGCACTGGAGCTGTCAAAAGACCAGCCTCTGGTCCTGAATTATCTCGGCTACTCGCTCGTCGATCAGGGATTGAAGCTTGATGAAGCCCTTGAGATGATCGAAAAGGCAGTCGAACTGCGCCCGACAGATGGCTACATCGTGGATAGTCTTGGGTGGGTCTTCTACCGGCTTGGGCGCTATGACGAGGCTGTCACCCAGCTAGAACGTGCCATTGAACTGCGCCCATCAGATCCGGTGATCAA
Source organism: Roseibium algae (assembly GCF_037783265.1). Taxonomy (NCBI): domain Bacteria; kingdom Pseudomonadati; phylum Pseudomonadota; class Alphaproteobacteria; order Hyphomicrobiales; family Stappiaceae; genus Roseibium; species Roseibium algae. Next base: position 106,946 of record NZ_JBAKIA010000011.1, on the reverse strand, counting down.
CGACCACCTCGGTGATGCCTATTGGCAGGTTGGCCGCCGCAATGAGGCCAGATTCCAGTGGAACCACGCTCGCGACCTGAAGCCGGACGAGGAGGAATTGCCGATCATTCTCGACAAGATCGCCAATGGCCTCTCAGAAGAAGCCACCAACGAAGCCAAGGCTGGCAATTCGAAAAACGGCGGTTAAGTCCAGGGCATGCCTGAATTGGAGAGCCAAAAGGGCGCGGGAGAGTTTGCCCGCGCCAAAGTCAATCTCGCGCTCCACATCACCGGACAGCGCGACGACGGCTATCACATGCTAGATTCACTGGTGGTCTTTCCACGCATCGGTGATCACTTGTCGGCAACGCCATCAGACAAATTGAGTCTTGAGGTCACAGGGCCGTTCTCGACAGACCTTGAACCTCAGAGCAACAACAATCTGGTGCTGAAGGCGATTCGGCGGCTATCGCAAGCCAAAAACTGCGCACCACCTGATATCAATCTGTCACTGGAAAAGAACCTGCCCGTTGCCTCGGGCATTGGCGGAGGCTCCGCAGATGCTGCTGCAGCGCTCCGTCTGTTGATGCGCCAGCCAGGCTTTACCCTGGCGTCGGAAGACATCCACGCCATAGCGCTTGAACTGGGAGCCGATGTCCCAGTCTGCCTGAAACAAGTCGCCGTGCGGATGCAAGGCATCGGTGAGCTCTTGTCCCCCCTCCCAAGCCTGCCTGACTTTGGCATGGTAATTGCCAATCCGCGTGTTGCCGTCTCGACTCCTGCGATCTTCAAGGGTCTTCAAGCCCGAAACAATCCGTCCTTACCGGATCTACCGGAGAGTTTCGCCTCTCTGGACCAATTGATTGTCTATCTCCGTGAGACACGCAACGATATGCAGGTGACTGCGGAAGCGCTCTGCCCGGCCATCACAGATGTACTCTCAGAAATGGATCAACACCCGGAAACGCTCCTGAACCGCATGTCCGGGTCCGGAGCCACATGTTTTGCCCTATGCCGCTGCGGTGATGAAAAAAACCTTGCCGCCCGGATACAAAAAAGCCACCCGGACTGGTGGGTGGCTTTTTCAGATGAACTCTAGGCGAAAGCCCTAGCTAGCTTACACGGGAAATGCAGAAGGCGACCGCCTCTGCCAATGCATTCGCATGTGCGCCGCTTGGTAGCTTATCGAGAGCCTTCAAAGCACCGTCCCCATAAGACCGCGCGCGTTGAACGGTATCTGCAATACAGTCATATTTTCCAAGCAGCGCGATAGCTTGTTCGAGGTCACCCTCTTCAATACCGTCGGTCTCAAGACAACGCCTCCAGAAGACACGATCCTGGTCTGTGCCACGAGCCACCGCGAACACGATCGGCAAGGTGATTTTACCTTCGCGGAAATCATCGCCAATGTCCTTGCCAAGATCCGCAGCAGATCCGCCATAATCAAGCGCATCGTCGACCAGCTGGAACGCAAGGCCCAGCTCCATGCCGTAGCTGCGCGCTGCTTTTTTCATCTCGGCGCTTTCACCGGCGATCACCGGTCCAACTTCAGCTGCTGCTGCAAACAGCGCAGCTGTCTTTGCTTCCACCACGCGCAGATATTCAGCTTCCGTGGTCAGGATGTTTTTCGCTGCACCGAGCTGCAAAACTTCACCTTCTGCAATGATTGCAGAGGCTTCAGCGAGAATACGAAGGGCTTCAAGCGAACCGACATCGACCATCATCTTGAACGCCTGTCCAAGCAGATAGTCACCGACCAGAACGCTGGCCTGATTGCCCCAGACTTTGCGCGCGGCCATTTTACCCCGGCGCATGTCGCTTTCATCAACCACATCATCATGCAGTAGCGTTGCTGTGTGCATGAATTCGACACTGGCTGCCAGCGTCACATGCCCATCGCCATGATAGCCGAACATATCGGCACAGGCCAAAGTCAGCATGGGCCGAAGCCGCTTGCCGCCCGATGAAATCAGGTGCTTGGCAATTTCGGGAATTAAGTCAACATTCGATCCGGCCTTTGACAGGATAATCTGGTTGACGTTTTCCATGTCTGCGGACACCAGATCGACAAGCGACTGGACCGAGGGCTTAAGGGTCTTGTTATCGGACAAGGATGCGACCATGGCCACCAAAGGCACTCCTGTTTATATTTGAGCGGACAATATGGCGGGAGCGGCCTTCGGGCAAGGGAGCATTCAGTTGACAAACTGTTGAAATGCTTTCACCAGCACAATTTGTCAGGTTGAATGACTGTTTATTGTCCTGTGATCCAGTTTGAGAGGCACATGCCAGATGGAAGAACTGATTAGAACCAATGATCCGGTACTGATCTCCTTTCTTGAGCACCTGCTCAACGAAGCTGAAATCATCCATTTTGTCGCAGACGGAAACATGAGCATTATGGAAGGTTCGCTTGGCATGTTGCCCCGCCGCGTTCTGATTGACGCTTCTCAAATGATAAAGGCCCGCCACTTGATGACCGAAGCAGGACTGGCCCATGAACTGCGCGTACAATCGGACAGCTCACAGTCATGACAGCCCCTGCGCTCCCAGATAAGTCTCACACTTCGGCTAGCCCTGCCGAAACAGATACAAAAGCTGACACCACATATGACGCTTTTCTCGGAGGGCAGGTTTATATCCGCCAACCTCGAAAAGGCCGCCACAGGGCGGGACTTGATGCGGTCTATCTGGCCGCCGCTCTGCCCGATAACACAACAGGCCACGTTGTCGACCTTGGATCAGGCGTTGGAACCGCAGGCCTTTGCGCAGCTGCTCGGCTTCAAGACATCACCGTCACTCTTGTGGACGTGGACACAACGGCGCTGAGCCTTGCGCGGCAGAATGTCGCAGATAAGGAAAACACTGAATTTGGCGCGCGCCTTAGCGTTTTGGAGGCAGATATCACCGCCAAAGGGCACATGCGCCATTCTTCGGGGCTGGTGCCCGGATTCGCAGATCACGCAATCATCAATCCACCCTACTACGAGGCCGACCGGTTTCGCGCATCCCCGGATGAAGCCCGCGCTGGCGCACATATGCTTGATGAGCGCGGCCTGGAGCCCTGGGTCAAAACCGCAGCTGACATCGTGCGCCAGGGTGGTAGCCTGACCATGATCTTCAGAGCCGATGGCTTGAAAGACATGCTGGATGTCCTGCAGGGCCGATTCGGTGCAATAGACATCATTCCCTTGCACCCACGTCCCGGCGTCGCTGCAACGCGCATTCTTCTACGCGGCATCAAAGCCAGTAAGGCACCTCTTCAACTGCTGCCCGGCTTTGTGCTCCATGGCGACGATGGATCACATTTTACAGACCACACCAGTACCATCTTGCGAGATGGCAAAGGCCTTGGCCTCACCTGTCGCCGCTAAGCAGAATTACAGCCACTCAGTGGATGGCAATGCCGCCTTTGGCATAACGAAAATCGACAGGCTCCAGCAGATCTTGATGCGCAATGCGCACGGAATGGATTCGCGCCTCGATTTCCTTTTCCCAAAATTCCAGGAATTTGTTCAACTCGGGAAAATGTGGCGCCAGATCCTCAGTCTGCCAAAGGTAACTTTGCAGAAACCTCGGATGATCCGGCATCCGGTAGACAATTTCAGCGGTCATGAGGCCATAGCCCATGATGCGCTTTTGAAAATCAGAACCAACCGTCATGATTGCCTCGCTTTCTTCCACACGAAAGCATCGCGGCAATGCGGTTAACAAAACATTAAGACTGTTAATTTCAGACAACAACGTCAATATGTTAGCAGCCTCCAAGCATGAGTGCTGCCAAGCTTCAGGGAACCTGAATAGACGTCAGATAACCAAGAAAAGCATTGATATCTTCAGATTCGAAAGCGAACTCCGGCATACCATCGTGCGCAGTAACGATGCCCTCTGCCAGGCTCTCCTCCAAACTGGAAAGCGGATATCTCTTGCTCAAGTCACGAAAGGCAGGTGCTCCCGATTGAGCACTTTTGTCACTGCGCCCCACAGCATGACAGACCGCGCAATGGATTTCCGCCAGCTCAAGTCCGCTCGCAATGCTAGCCGGGTCATCAGGATAGGTTTCTGTCGCCATACCAGCCGTCGCTGAGAATATAAGTACGGCAGAGCCGCCGGTCACCAGTGCCCAAAAATCACGCTTCATCGTCGCCATATGCGGCTCTCCCTCAATCTGGAGAAAGTCTAACGGACCAGTGACAAGCAAACCATACGGAGCACTACGACCCTCATTCGGAATTATCGGTTGCCAGCGCCTCATAAGAACCCACCACATAATTTTATTTCGCCAGCGCCCTCCGATATCGGTAAACTCGCTATATGTTAGGGTCAGGACCAACCGGTATAGCCAGAATGAGCCAACGCATGAATCAGACCGCCCTGCCCGCCTCTATCGACGAAACACTGGCTCTATTGGAGGGCGATGGCTATGTGGCAGACCGCTCGCTCGCAACCGTGCTTCACTTGGCCCTGCGCATGAAACGCCCGCTTTTCCTGGAAGGCGAAGCCGGGGTCGGCAAAACCGAAATTGCAAAAGTTCTGTCACGAACGCTTGGCCGTGATCTTATTCGCCTGCAATGTTATGAGGGGCTCGACATTGCCTCTGCGGTCTACGAGTGGAATTATGCCGCCCAGATGGTGGAAATCCGTGTCTCAGAAGCCTCTGGTGACAAACAGCATTCGGAGCTGTCCAAGTCCATCTTCGAAGATCGCTTCCTGATCAAACGACCGGTTCTTCAGGCACTTCAACCTTCACCATCCGGCCCGCCTGTCTTCTTGATCGATGAGCTAGACCGCGCAGACGAAGCTTTTGAAGCTTTTCTCCTGGAGGTTCTCTCCGACAATCAGGTGACCATTCCGGAACTTGGAACAATCAAGGCCGAAGAACCGCCCATCGTCATCATCACGACGAATCGCACCCGGGAAATTCACGATGCCCTGAAGCGCCGCTGCCTGTATCATTGGGTCGATTACCCGGATGCCGAGCGAGAACTGGAAATTGTCCGCAGCAAGGTTCCAGGGGCTAACGAGCGCCTCAGCGCCGAGATCGTCAGCTTCGTACAAAAACTGCGCGCGGAGGAAGACCTCTTCAAACAGCCAGGTGTCGCCGAGACGCTGGATTGGGCGACAGCACTCAGTGAGCTGGACGAGATCGCGCTTGATCCGGACATGGCGTCCGACACCCTTGGCGTTCTTTTGAAATACCAGGATGACATCGAGCGGGTTCGTGGCTCCAAGGTTCGGCAGATGGTGGAAGACATCCGCAAAGACACGCCGATTTCTTCGACCACAGCCATGCCGAACATCTGAAGGAAAGGAAATGACCACTCCAGCGCCCCAGGACAGGCACGGCAAGATCGTTGACAACATCGTCCATTTTGCACGGACCCTGCGCAAGGCAGGAATGCCGACAGGTCCCTCGTCCGTGGTCGATGCCGTTCGCGCCGTGGAAGTCGCTGGTATCATCAATCGGGACGATCTTTACTGGACGCTTCATGCGGTCTTTGTACGCAAACGCGAGCACAGAGTGTTGTTTGATGAGGCTTTCCGGATTTACTGGCAAAGCCGGGGTTTGATTGAAAAAATGCTCGCGATCCTGTCGCCAGTTGCCCCCCCACGCGGCAAACCGGAGAATCCGAAGCCAGGCCAGACCCGCGTCTCTCAGGCGTTCCAGTCCGCCAAGGACCGCATGAGCGAGCAGACAAGACCGGAAGTCGAGGTCGATGCCAAGTTTACCGTGTCGGGAAAGGAGCTCCTGCAGGCCAAGGACTTCGCCCAGATGACAACGGAAGAGATGAACACAGCCAAACAGTCACTGCGTGATCTCAGCCTTACTATGGACACGGTACGCCAGCGGCGCTTGACCCCATCCTCCCATGGCAGGGTCGATCCGCGCCGAACCGTGAGAGCGTCCATGCGCACTGGCGGCGATATCATCGACCTGAAGTATCGCCGCCCGCTCGAAAAACGACCGCCTCTGATCGCGCTCTGCGACATTTCCGGCTCGATGAGCCAATACACACGCCTGCTGCTGCATTTCCTGCATGGCGTCACTGAGCAACGACGTGATGTCCACACGTTCCTGTTCGGGACACGGCTCAGCAATGTCACGCGGCAACTGCGAATGAAAGACCCGGACGAGGCACTGGAAGCCTGCAGTTCCGGCGTCGAAGACTGGTCCGGTGGCACGCGCATCGCCACGGCACTGCATGACTTCAACCGGGTCTGGTCCCGCCGGGTTCTGTCCGGAAATCCAACTGTACTGCTGATTACTGATGGACTGGAGCGGGACACGGACGAAGATCTGGCACGCGAGATGGACCGGCTACACCGCTCTTGCCGACGCCTGATCTGGCTCAACCCGTTGTTACGGTTTGACGGTTTTCAGGCCAAGGCAAAAGGCATCCGCGCCATCCTGCCTCACGTCGACGAATTCAGAGCGTCCCATTCCCTCAATGCGATTGAGGATCTCGTGGAAGCGCTTTCAGATAATGGAAAAACGGCAGATTCAGACCCAAGAAAGTGGCTCTCGTAAACGAGTAAGCCCTGCCCAACAGCACTGCCACAAAACTCCTCACGTGTTCGTGTTAGGGTTTCATGAACCATCCGGTGCTCTGGCAGAACCTACTGAGCGTAAACCCAAGACAGCGAAACGCTCAGGAGACCGTGATGAAATCCAAAAAGCCGATTCAAGACGAAGAGAACCAAGGCATTCGGCTTTATAGAAGACGAAACAAAGTGATCAGCGCAAGTCTTTGCAGTTTAGCTGTACTGTTGCCCCTTGCAAGCCTGACCAGTGCGACAGCTGCTCCGATCACCGTAAAAGGCAAATACACGCTTTCCGCCAAAAATCTGGAGACACGTTTCTCCGTCAAAGTCATCGGAGGCAGCAAGATCACAGGGGTTTTCAAATCCGTTCACGGGCAGATGTCCCTGAACAGCCTATCACCGCAAAAAAGCTCCGTTAAAGTCACCGTGGATCTCGACAGCGTCGAAACCGAAAATCCCTTGATCACCAATTTCTTGAAGGGGCCATCAATGTTCGATGTCAAAAATCACCCAACGGCAGACTTTATCAGCACGCGAGTTAGCAAGGTCGATGAAAAAACCGCAAATGTGGAAGGGGTTCTGGATATGCGGGGAAAACGCCAGAGAACCAGCCTAACCGTTAGTTTAACCGGAAAAGACCCCAATGGCACGATCCATTTCACTGTAAATGGCGGCTTCTTCCGTGGGCTTTACGGCATGAACATTGGACAGCCGATTTATGGTGACAAGGTCCGACTGAATATTTCAGGTACAAGCGCGCCGCGCTAAAATTGGGCATTAAAATACCCAGCTCCAAATCAATGGCAGCAGGATTGCCGTGGCCAAGGCATTCAACCCCATAGCAAGGCCCGCAAAAGCACCCGCGACTTCGCTGACCTGCAGCGCCCTTGCCGTGCCAATGCCATGGGAGGCCGTGCCAATGGCAAGGCCTCGCGCGGCCATGTCCTTCACACCTATCAAATTCAGCAAGAGCGGCCCGAGTGCCGCACCGACAATGCCTGTCAGAATGACAAGAACAGCCGTGAGCGATGGCAAGCCACCCAATTGCTCTGCAATAGCCATGGCAACCGGAGCCGTCACAGACTTCGGCGCGAGCGACACTAGAATATCTTCGCCAGCCCCAAGCGACCAGGCAAGCCCCACGGCACTGGCGACTGCCGTAAGAGATCCCGCCAGCAGACTGACTGTGATCGCAAGGGCCGACTGCCGTACCCGCTCTATCTGACGATACAGCGGCAGGGCCAATGACACCGTTGCAGCGCCGAGCAAAAAATGTACGAACTGCGCACCCTCAAAATAAGTCGCATAGTCTGTCCCCGTTGCCATCAGCACCGACACCAAAACAACAACCGCGATCAGCACCGGATTGAGAAGCGGATTTCGTCCACCTTTCTGATAGATCCAGTTGCCGAGTTGATAGGCTGCAAGGGTCAACGTCAGCGCCAGTAAAGGACTGGCTGACAGATAGACCCAAATTTCATCCAAGCCCTTATCCATCAGACACATCTCCCTCAGATATGCCGTCATCATTGCGGCGACCGCTCAACGCCCGCATTATAAGAGCCGTTACAGAAATGGTTGCCAACGTGCTTCCAACCAATGCCACAGAGATCGCCAGTCCCTGTTCGCCAATCATTGCCATATGCAGCATGACGCCGACGCCCGCTGGAACAAAAAGCAAAGACAGATTGGCCAGAAACGCATCGCCAACTTTGGCAAAATCCGCCGGAATGCCGCGATGGATCACCAGCCCTGCAAACAGCAGAACCATTCCGATGACCGGGCCAGGCACAGGCAGTTCAAGCGCCATCTTCAAAAGCTCTCCGGCCAACTGGCAGCCGAAGATAACGGTCAGGTAAAAAATCATGCAGATCAGCCCCAAGTCCACGAAATTCAAAGACAAGAGTGAAACGCGGAGCCTGTAAAGGCAAGGAGTTAGACGATCATAAGTACTCGGAAGGCATCAAGCACTCATGGAATCGCGATCACCGGGGTTCGCACGCTGACCCGCTGAAACAGGTCCCGAATATCCCGGTTCGCCATGCGAATACAGCCATAAGATACAGCCCGCCCGATTGAATTCGGCCGGTTGGTTCCATGGATTGCATAATTGCCATTGGAAAGCGTCATCGCCGCAACACCCATCGGGTTGTTCGCCGCGCCGCCCTTGATCAGTTTTGGCAGGTTGGGGTGGTCCTTTCGGACTTCCGCAGACGGCGACCAGGATGGCTCGACGTATTTGGCAGTAATGAAAGCCGATCCCGTCCAGGATTTCTTGCGTTTACCGACGGCCACCTTGTAGCGGATCGCCTGCCCACGTCCCAGCACCAGATAAAGACGGCGCTCGGAATTCTTGATCACCACCGTGCCAGGTCGGTAACCACGGTCCTGAAAACTGACCAGCTCCGCAGCTGACGCAGGACCGCCACTCAAAAATGTCAGACTGGCAAACAGAGTGCAGAAAAGCAGACCAAAACGCATGACACAGGACCGGATGTTCGAATGAACGTAACCCCAATGCTATGCCACTGCAGGTCCAAGCGATATCCACCTAGCAGCAAAGTTCAAATTAACGTTAAGCGCCAGAGTCTTGTGCATCGTCCTCAGGTGAGCCTGGGCAAACACCTACCGAAGCGACTTCCGATCATAGACACCATCTTTCCAGACGTACCAGACATACCCAGGCAAGCTCATGTCTCCCTTTTTATCGAACGTGAGCGTTCCCAGAACCGTCTCAAACGTGCCCGCATTCAAGGCCTCGACCACCGGGTCAAAGTCAGGGGTACCAGCTCTTTTAACCGCATCCGCCCAAACCTGAACCGCAGCATATGTGGTCAGAGCATAGCTATCGGCAGGTTTTCCTTCGGCCTCCAGAGCCTCGGCAACCGATGCAGCTTCAACGTTTTCACGCGGATTTGGCGGCAAGGTCATCAAAGTGCCCTCACCTGCTGGACCACTGATCGCCCAATATGCCTCTGTGCCCAGCGCGTCGCCAGAAACAAGAACGATATCAAGCCCCTGCTCAACCATCTGACGTTTTATGAGACCGGCGTCTGCATGATAGCCGCCCAAATAAACAACATCGATGCGCTCCGATTTAAGCCGTGAAATCAGACCGGAATAGTCCTTTTGACCGGCATAATACGCCTCATAAAGGGCTTCCGATTTGCCTGCATCATTCATCACGTCCTTCGTCGCATCAACCAAGCCTTTGCCGTAGGCCGTCCGGTCGTGAAGCAACGCAATTCTTTCATCTTTAAAAGCACCCGCCAGATATTCACCTGCCACCTTGGCCTGCGCATCAGCACGGCCATGAAGCCGAAAAATGCCAGGTCCGGGGCGCTGATCCGTGAAGGCTGGGTGCGCAGTTGCCGGGGAAATCTCTACAATCCCGGCCTTGGCATAGACAGCGCTGGCCGCTATCGATGCCTCGGAGCAAAAATGCCCGGCGACGAAGGCAACGCCTTTGCCGACCATCTGATTGGCAACAGCAACAGCCTGCTCCGCATCACATTGATCGTCACCAATCTCCAGCACCACTTTTTCGCCATTAAGGCCACCTGCTGCGTTGATGTCAGCAACGGCCAGCTCTGCACCAGCCCTCATCTGATCGCCGAAAACAGCGTATTGGCCACTCATCGGCCCCACTGCCCCAATCGAGATATCCGCAAGCGCCAAAGCGGGTGCGATAACTCCGGCGAGAACAGCAACACTGGCCCAAAGATAGTTTCGCGTCATCATGCGCTCCTCGTTTCAGTCTTTTCTAGCTCAAGCCAGCAAGCCTTACCCCCGAAAACCCGCGACCTCACGAATTGACGATCCGGCAAATTGGGAAAATGACCTATACCCTTAAGGATTAGAATGTAGACTATTGATCAAAGAAACAGCTCTATCGCACAAGCGATTAAAGCTCTGGACCCTATGACAATATCCTTGAGAAGGGAAACATGTCCGTGAAATCGACACATGCGCAGGAAGGTCAAGACATGACCAAGTCTTTTCCGCTCGATCAGTTGACCTTCCGCGAGGCCATGAGCCGTATTGCAACGGCCGTCCACGTTGTTACCACAGATGGTCCAGGCGGCCGAACCGGTGCCACTGTTTCTGCGGTTTGCTCTGTCTCTGATGATCCCGCGAGCATTCTTGTTTGTGTCAATAAAACAAGCCGGACCCATGGCGCCATCGTGCAAAATCGGGTGTTCTGCGTCAACACGCTCGATGAGAGCCATCAGGACATTTCTGATGCCTTCGCCGGTCGTGGAGATCTGGCCATGGACAAGCGCTTTGATAGCGCGCACTGGACGTCGCTTGCCACCGGCTGCCCCGGCCTCGATGAAGCACGCCTGAGCATTGATTGTGAAGTCCAGTCGATTACCGAGGTCGGAACGCACTCAGTCATTATCGGAACAGTTGCAGACATCCGCATGAATGAGCCCGGCAACTCGCTTATGTATGTGCGCCGTGGCTACCATAGTCTCGCCAAATAGCCCGCCCCATATAACTTACTCCAAATAATTCAACAAAGAACGATGATCCGGTCTAGGCTTTCTCAAAGCACCCAGCCGAGTTCCAGCAAACAGGTGGTATCATGCCAGGCCCGCGCAATCTCATCACAGATGTTCCTGGCCTCAAGGTCGGACATGCCTCAGACCCGGACCTGAAATCAGGCGCAACTGTCCTGCTACCTGATGAGCCTGCCGTTGCCTCCGTTGCTATTCATGGCGGTGCTCCGGGAACACGAGAGATTGCACTCCTTGAGCCCGAACAAACCGTTCCCAAGGTTGATGCAATCGTCCTGGCTGGCGGGTCGTCCTTCGGCCTGGATGCTGGCGCAGGCGTTCAAGGCAGGCTTGCAGAGCTCGGATATGGCTACGCAGTCGGGCCAGTCCGCGTGCCGATTGTGCCAACCGCAATCCTGTTTGATCTTCTCAATGGCGGCGATAAAGGGTGGGGTTCATCAGCCCCCTATCGCGATCTCGGCAGAGCAGCACTTGATGACATTGGCCTCGATTTTCCGCTTGGAACAATTGGCGCGGGCACAGGCGCAACCACCGCGAATCTAAAGGGAGGCCTCGGCTCCGCTTCCATCGTACTGGATAATGGTGTCACCGTCGGAGCGATTGTCGCCGTCAATGCGCTGGGCCGTGCCACCATTGGCGACACAGGGCATTTTTGGGCGGCCCCATTTGAGCAAGGACTTGAGTTTGGCGGACTTGGCCTGCCTTCACCACTTCCACCGGACGCAGTTGACGTCAAAACCAAGCTGGATGGTCTGAAGGCGGGCGCCAACACAACAATTGCTGCCGTTGCCACCGATGCCATCTTAACCAAATCAGAAGCAAAACGACTGGCTGTCATGGCTCATGATGGTTTGGCCCGTGCGCTTTGGCCAGCGCATACGCCGCTGGATGGCGATCTTGTATTCGCCATGTCGACCGGCCAGCGCCCCATGGACCGCGCCTTGGAAGACATGATCCAGATCGGCGCAGCAGCAGCCTCATGCCTTGCTCGTGCCATTGCCCGTGGTATCTATCATGCCAATGCTGCCGAGGGCGACCCGGTCCCAATATGGCGTGATAAATACGGTCGATAAACCAAACCAAAATGCCCGGGGTGTACCCCGGGCATTTCAATAATCTCAGGACATTCAGCAAGCCGAATAATCAGCTTTGAGACAGACCTTATTCCGCTGCCTCAAGATAGTCCTTCGCACTGTTGTCACCATCATCGCCGGACACACGGTTCAGCTGCTGCAGCAGTTGAGCACGCTTTTCCTTCGCCTTGGCCAGATTGGCATCCTTCACCGGACCAAACCCACGGATCATGTCCGGCACACGGGCAAGCTCAACCAGCAGGCCGTAGTTACCGCCATCAATCCGGCGAACAACCTCTTCCAGATCTGACTGATAGCTAACGATCAGCTCCCGCTCGGCCTTGCGTTCTTCCGTGCGGCCAAAGGGGTCAAACCATGTGCCGCGGAGACCTTTGAAACGCGTCATCAGCTTGAAGGCAGAGAATATCCACGGACCAAAGGCTATTTTCTGCGGCCTTCCGGTCTTTGGGTCCTTGGTGTGAGCGATCAAGGGCGGTGCCAGATGGATCTTGATTTTCTTCGGATCTGCGAACCGTTCCAGCAACTTGGCCTTGAAGGCAGGCTCTGAATAAAGCCGAGCCACTTCATACTCGTCCTTATAGGCCATCACCTTGTAAAGCAGCTGGGCTGCGGTTTCGCTCAACCGCATTGTTCCAGGCCCATGTGTCTCGTCGGCTGCTTTTACACGGCCAATCAAATCGCGATAGAGTTTCGCATAGTCAGCACTCTGATAGGCCTCAAGCTCAACAGCAAAAGCGTCAATCTGTTCGCCCAAGGGCTTTTTCTCAACGCTGGTAGGCTTCGGCAGATGAGACAGGATCGCATCAGCATCAGCGGCCAACACACGTCCTGCCCGGAACGCCTGAATATTTGCAGCCACAGCCGTGCCATTCAACTTGATCGCAGCTTCAATGCCCGCGCCTGAAATTGGCAAAGCACCGGACTGATAGGCCATGCCAACAAGGATCATGTTTGCAAAGATCGCATCACCCAGCAACTTCTCGCCAATGCTGGCTGCATCCATCGGAAGATAGAAGGCAGATCCCTCATTCAGAGCTCTGTCCATCCGAATTTCATCAAAGGACAAGGTTTGTTGCATGACAAATTCCGCCGTCGGGGCAACACGCGTGTTGGCAAACGTGCTGGTCGTCTCGGCATTGACCATCGCCAGCTGCTCCGCATTGGCCGCAACGATCATGTCACTGGCGAGCAGAACATCCAGACTTGCTGTTGGAACACGTGGTCCTTCAATCGTTTTGTCTCCTGCAGCAAAGCGCAGGTGAGATGTCACCGGACCGCCCTTTTGGGCCAAACCCGTCATATCCAACGTCGAGGCATGATTGCCATCGATATGTGTCGCCATGGCCAAGATAGCGCTAAGCGTTGTCACGCCCATGCCGCCAATGCCAGCAACCAACATATTGCGCGTACGCTCTAGGCCGGGCAGTACAGGGTCTATGATGCCAGCGACAAGCGCATCAATATCAACCTCTGCCTTGTCAGCCTTGCGAAGAGCAGCGCCTTCAATTTCAACAAAGGAAGGACAGAATCCCTTCACGCAGGAAAAGTCCTTGTTGCAGCTGGACTGATTGATCTGACGCTTTTCACCAAACGGTGTTGCCATTGGCTCAACCGAGAGGCAATTGGATTGCACCGAACAATCCCCACAGCCTTCGCACACACGATCATTGATGAACAAACGCTTGTCAGGGTCGGCCATAAGTCCGCGCTTGCGGCGGCGGCGCTTTTCCGTGGCGCAGGTCTGGTCATAAACGATGACCGAGACGCCCGCATGTTCCTGCAGCTCTTTTTGAACTGTCATCAGCTCATCGCGATGGCTAATCCGAGCACTAGACGCGATATCGCTCCAGCCGCCGTAAAGATCCGGTGTTTCGCTAAGGACTTCAATCCGACCCACGCCTTCGGCAGCAAGCTGGCGGGTGATCTGCGGCACAGTCAATTGACCATCGACCGGCTGTCCGCCCGTCATCGCCACAGCGTCATTGAAGAGGATTTTATAGGTAATGGAGGCATTGGCAGCAATCGCCTGGCGGATCGCCAGAATGCCGGAATGAAAGTAAGTCCCATCACCAAGATTGGCAAAGACGTGCGTGTCGTTGGAGAACGCCTGCTGGCCAACCCACAAAATCCCCTCACCGCCCATCTGGATCTGACCATCTGTGCTACGCCCGGCAAGTTCGGTCATGGCATGACAGCCAATACCCGGCAGGGAGCGGGCACCTTCCGGAACAACGGTAGAGGTGGAGTGCGGACAGCCAGAGCAGAAATAAGGAATACGTGCGGCCCGCTCCGCATGTCCCTGCGCCCACATCACCTGTTTGTTCATCCGCTCGGCAACACCGCGCATCTCATTGGTCACGGCATCTTCAGGCAACCAGTCCAGCAACCCTTGTACGATTTCCGCGGTCGAGAGTTCCAGAACATCTGATAGGAAGGGTGCACCATTCGGCCGCTTCTTACCCCAGATTTCCGGGCGGCTGTCCGCGGGCATATGATAGAAAGCTTCCTTGACCTGAGGCTCCAAAAAGCCCCGTTTGTGTTCAACGACAAGCAAGCGCTCAGCCCCTCGGGCGAAATCGAGAACACCTTCTGGCTCAAGCGGCCAGGTCATGCCGACCTTATAAACAGCAAGGCCCAGGTCTTTGGCTTTTTCTACCGTAAGGCCCAGCAGGTCCATCGCCTGCAGCAAATCACGGTAAGCTTTGCCGGTTGCCACAAGAGCAAGCCGGACACGCCGATCTGAGCCAAAACCGACGCGGTCAATGTTGTTGGCACGCACATAAGCTTGAGCTGCTGGCAGACGCAAATCGCGCAGCAAACGTTCGGTTTCCAACCGGTTGCCCAGCAGGAGATCCCGATTGATAGAAAAATCCTTGCGCGGATCCCCAACAGGCGGGCGGATGAAATTCAGTCGCGCATCATCAATGTTGATTGTTGCAGAGGCATCCATAGTATCAGCGACGCAGATCAACGCGCTCCAGATACCGCAAAATCTAGACATTTCCAGGCCATGCAGACCAAAGTCCAAGACATCTTGAATATCGGAAGGGTTCAGAACCGGAATCTCGGCGTGTTGGAAGAAAAATTCACTTTGCGCCGGCAGAACAGAGGACTTGGCGAGATGATCATCACCAGCAAGCGCCAGAACACCGCCATTACGATCCGTGCCTGACGCACTGGCTTGCTTCAGCGCATCACCAGCGCGGTCGACGCCCGGAGCCTTGCCGTACCAGATTCCGAAAACGCCATCATAATCACTGCCTTTTGGGTGCCCCTTCAGCTTCTGCGATCCCCAGACGGCTGTTGCTCCAAGCTCTTCGTTCACAGCTGGCAGGAAATGAATATCATTTTGGTCGAGAAACCGCTTCGAGCGGGTGAGTTCTGTATCGTAGCCGCCAAGTGGGGACCCGCGATACCCGGAAATAAAGCCACCCGTTTTCAGTCCGGCATTTCTGTCAAACCGCGCACGATCGAAAGACAAGCGGACCAGCGCTTGAATGCCGGTCAGATAGACCTGCCCTTTCGTGGCGACATATTTGTCATCCAGCGTGACTTCGGGCACATGGACATTCATTAGGCTTCACTCCTCTCCAAACAAAGCATCAAGGCAACGCGTCTCGCCCGTACTCTTCAGATCAATATCATCCTTTTCAGCAACAATTTCTGTGCTATCGTCCCATCAAATAGACAAAATATCGAAATTATATTTCCCAAAGAGACCATGACAGAAAAAAACCTCCTAGACCCCTCAGATATCCGAATTCTACGCGCCCTCCAACGCGACGCCTCTCTCTCCATTGCTGAAATTGCCAAGGAGGCTGGAATGAGCCAAACGCCTTGCTGGCGGAGAATCAAGAAGCTCAAGGAACAAGGTATTATTCGACAGATCACGGCAATAATCGACAGGGAATCAGTTGGTCTCGGGTTCGTGGCCTATTCCTTCGTCAAACTGGCCGTTCCATCTCGCGAGAATATGGAAACATTCGATAAGCTCGTGCACCATTGGCCTGAGGTCGTGACCTGCGAACGGATCACCGGAGCTGTCGATTATCTGATCAAGGTGGTCACTGATGATATCAAGACTTACGATGGCTTCCTGCGTCTGAAGCTGCTCGACAACACCCTCGTGTCAGATGTCCAGTCCCGCATCGTGGTCAACACAGTCAAGGATACAGTCGCCCTGCCCCTACGCGAAAACTAGACCATTTTTCGAGGGATTCGGTCACTCTGCACCAACAATACGGGCGAAAATACTCTATCTTATTCTTACAATTTTCAAGTTTATCATGTCAGAAATCTCAGAGGCGACAGGGGTGCACAATCCAGCCCAGGGTCCGCCCCGAGAATCATATCGGTCATCAAACGCCCGCTCAAAGGCCCAAGAGTGAAGCCCGATGCTCCATGGCCAAAATTATACCAAAGCCCAGGCCGCGCCAGAGACTGTCCTATGACCGGCAGTGAATCAGGTAAATACGGACGACTTCCCATCCAGGGATCGCCTGGAACGGGTGCCCCAAGAGGAAAAAGCGTTTCGGCCCGTTGACTGGCACGGCCCAGCTGGACCGGATTTGCAGGCGCTTCATGTGCAGCCAGTTCAATACCCGTTGTCAGCCGTATCCCCTGCTCCATCGGCGACAGCACATAGCCATGATCGACATCTTGTACCGGACGCGAAAGCGAAGCGCCTGACCTTGGCCGAAAATGAAGATTGTAGCCACGGGTCACAGCCAGCGGAAACTGCTCGCCATAACGGGCCGCGAATGCAGCAGACCAAGGCCCCAAGGCGACAACCACCTCCCGAGCGGTGATTTTCTTGCGGGGTGTCGTAATGCGCCAGCCATAGCGCCGCTGTTCAAGTGCAAAAGCATCCCCGTTCAAGAACACACCGCCCTCCTGAATGAAATGCCGCCACAAAGCCTCGACAACTCCGGCCGGGTTTGAAACAGATTCACTCTCTGGCCAGTACACGCCATAAAGAGAATCGGCCTTCAATCCCGGTTCAACTGAATTCAAATGACCACCGACAAGCTCACGGTAGTCTGCCCCAAACACCCTTGCGTAGTGGCGCTCGCGTTGATCCGCCTTGAAGCTGGCCTCAGAACGATAAACCTGCAGCCAGCCGCTTTTCCGGTAGAACCGCTCGGCATTGGTTTTGATCGAAAGCGCTCTGTGTTCCTTGATTGCGCGCGCCCGCATAGGCGCCATAGTGCGCGCAAAACGCTGTGCTTCCTGCAATCCATTTTGCTGAGCATAAAGCCGAAGCCACGGAACCAACCGCGCCAAAGCTGAGAAATCGCAATGCACGGCGGTCGACTGTTTCAAGGCAATGTCGAGAAGATCAGCAGGACGGCTGGGTATCGGTGTTGAGCAAAATCCATTACGAGCAATGATACCCGCATTGCCACCGGAGGTTTCCTCGCCCGGGTGCCCCCGATCAATCAGGGCAACCTCCAGCCCACGCTGACGAAGATGAACCGCCGTCGATGTGCCGACGATTCCAGCACCCAGCACAATGACATCGACCTGATCCAAATTGGCCCCTTGGAAACACACAATATTTGCTCTTATCCTACAACAGCTTAAAACAACAAACTGCTAAAGATATTTTAGCCCGCCTCTTCTGCCCGCCCCGGAGACTTACCGACAATGTTGTCACATACTTTATCGGCGCTTGGATGGATCGGGCAGCGCGGCCCCCTCGCCTTAACTGCAAGCGTTCTGATCGGCATGACATTGCCGTCTCTGTCGGCCTATGCCCGCCCGTATCTGACGGCAGCAGTGTTCGCACTCCTGATGCTCGCATTTCTGCGGGTGAACCCACAAGCGGTTCGCCAACGCGTGAAGCGACCAGTAATTATTCTCCTTGCAACGGCATGGATGATGCTGATCGTTCCCCTGATCGCTGGGATCGCCATCTGGTTTTATGGCGCAGATCAAATCGACCCTCAAATCCTTTTGATAATCTTCATTGTAACCGCTGCTCCGTCCGTCATGTCCGCACCCGCATTCATCTATCTGATGGGCCTGGATGGTGCGCTCAGCCTGGCGATCATGATCGCCGCAACCTCTCTGACACCAATCACTGCCCCCTTGATGGCAGAGTTCCTGCTTGGCAGCTCTCTCAACCTCGACAGTCTTGATCTCGCTGTACGTTTTGCAGCGCTGCTCGGCGGGTCACTGACCGTTGCCATGGTCATCCGCAAGCTGATCGGGTCCGCTCGGATCGCAGCGTCCAAAACCCGAATAGACGGACTGAATGTACTGGTTCTGCTTTTCTTCGCCGTCGCTGCCATGCACGGCGTGGCGCATAGTTTTGCCAGTCGGCCGATTTTCACCTTCGCGATTGCCGCACTGACTTTTGGCGTTGCATTCTTCCAGATCGGCATAACCCTGCTGATCTTCTCAGCCAGCAATCGCGCAGATGCATTTGCCATCGCGCATTCTGCAGGCAATAGAAACATGGGGTTGATGGTGGCGGCGCTTGGCGGCACCGTTCCGGAGTTCACCTGGCTCTGGTTCGCCCTTGGCCAACTACCGATCTATATGCTGCCAATGATCCTGAAACCGCTGGCTCGGCATTTCATTTTGAACAAAAACGCACCCAAAACGGTGAGTGATCTGACCTAAACCTCAGCTAAAACGATTGAAGTCCGTCCATCGACTTGCTCGCCTGCCCTGCCCGTGATAGCGGCCAAATACCAGACACTATGGAGCCTGCCATGAGCCGTGATATCCTGATTGCCCCGTCGATCCTCGCCTCTGATTTTTCCAAACTTGGCGAAGAGGTCCGAGATGTCGTTCAGGCGGGGGCTGACTGGATCCATCTGGATGTGATGGACGGCCATTTCGTACCCAACATCACCTTCGGTCCAGATGTCATTGCCAAGCTGCGCCCGCACACGGACAAGATCTTCGACACTCACCTGATGATCGCGCCTTGCGATCCATATCTGGAAGCCTTCGCCAAGGCTGGGTCGGACATCATCACCGTTCATGCAGAAGCAGGCCCACATCTCGACCGCTCCCTTCAGGCGATCCGCAATCTCGGCAAGAAAGCTGGCGTCTCACTCAATCCGTCCACGCCTGAAAGCGTGCTGGAATACGTGCTGGACCGCCTTGATCTGATCCTTATCATGACCGTCAATCCGGGTTTTGGCGGTCAGAAGTTCATCCAGGCAATGGTCGACAAGACCGCCCGCATCAAACAGATGATCGGCGACCGCCCCATCGACATCGAGATCGACGGTGGTGTGACACCAGAGACCGCCCCGCTTGTCGCAGCAGCCGGCGCAAATGTTCTGGTCGCAGGCTCAGCTGTCTTCAAAGGCGGCGCGGTCGAAAGCTATACCGACAACATCAACGCCATCCGCAAGGCCGCTGAACAGGCCTGATTGATTCAGTGTCGCCCGTCTCAAGAGACGCGCGACACTGAGTCCAAATGTTCAAGGCAGATAGACTAGGCTGTCCAAAGTTGGCGTTTCATCCCAGAAATGAAACTTGGCCGTGACGCTCTTGTCATAAAATTCCTCGTCATCAATATCCTTGTACTGGCATGAGACGGAAACTGCATTTGGGTCCAGTGTGCCATTCATCGGGTCAAAACCCGGCGCCCAGTTCAGCGGCGTATCACATTCACCAAGACCGGCGACGGCTGCCGCAATACCAGCAGCCCCAGCAGGCGATGAAAGAAATCGCTCAAAATCGACGCTTTCAGCTTGTGCTGCACTGGACAAACAAGCAGCGGCAAATCCGAACAGAGCGTATTTTGCAGTTTTTTTCATTAATTTGGCCCGTTTTTTTTAAGAATTAAATAGAAACCAAAGTGGATGGATCTAAGTAATATAAATTACTCTCTAGGTAAAATTTCAAGTACGAAACGCTTACTCAACGAGACATCGCCACGCACCCCAGCATGATATTGCCTAGGCTGAGGTCAAAATTGCAAGAATGCAGAAAACAAAAAAGCGCGAGAGTTTTCTCTCGCGCTTTTTTTCAAAATTCTCAGCGAAACTCCAGAAACATCAAGCAGCTTCAGTGCTTGAATTCTGGTTGATCCCATCAAGGAACAATCCGACTTCTTCACGTAGCGTGCGAGACTCTGTGTCCAGACTTTCAGCAGCTCCATGAACGTTATCGGCCATCTCGCGGGTCAAGCCTGCAGCTTGTGAAACGCCGACAATATTCGATGACACCTGCTGTGTGCCTTCTGCAGCCTGCTGAATATTCATCGCGATATCGTTTGTCGCAGCGCCCTGTTGCTCAACAGCAGCTGTGATGCTTGTTGAAATTTCGTTGATCCGTCCAACGGTCTCGGTGATCGCACCAATCGCATCAACTGCGAGCTTGGTTTCACCTTGAATGCTGGAGATTTGAGCCGAAATTTCTTCCGTCGCACGAGACGTCTGTGTAGCCAGTTCCTTCACTTCCGAGGCCACAACTGCAAAGCCTTTACCAGCCTCACCGGCACGGGCAGCTTCAATGGTTGCGTTGAGTGCCAGAAGATTGGTTTGTTCGGCGATCGCTTGAATCAAGGTCACGACTTCACCAATTTTACCAGCCGCCGCCGACAGCCCCTGAATACGGTTGTTGGTTTCGGCAGCCTGACTGGAAGCCTGGGTCGCAATCTGGTTTGAAGACGCAACCTGACGAGCAATCTCAGTCACTGACGCGGCCAACTCTTCAGACGCAGCTGCCACGGTTTCTGTATTGGAAGACGCACTTGCCGCTGCACCGGATACAGTCTCACTTTGAGACGAAGTTTGCTGAGCCGCCGCATTGAGGCTTGTCGACGATTTCTGCAAGCTATCAACTGAACCGGAAATCGTATCGAGCAAGGAGGCGATCGTGTCACGAAAGCCGCCGCATAGAGATTGAATGTTCCGCGAACGCTGTAGGTCAACTTCCTGGCGCTCTACCTGATTTGCAGCCATAGTCCGTCGTTCATTCTCATTTGCAACGAATGTTTCCATGGCCTGCGCCATTTCGCCGATCTCATCACCACGGCCTGCCCCGACGATTGTAATGTCTGTGTTGCCGCTCGCAAGGCCAGTCATATCCGTCGTCAGAGCCTTGAGCGGGCGCACGACATTGCGGATCGCAGCAATGGCAATTGCGATAACAAAAGCGCCACCCAGTGCCAAGACACCCGCCAACTTTGCAGTGCTCCACCAAAAAGCAGAATAGACATCATCAAGATAAACCGCAGATGCGATCACCCAGCCCCATGGCTTGAAGAGTTCGGACCAGCCCGCCTTGGGAACGTTCGATGTCTTGACGCCATTCAGCGTCCGACTTCCGAGGTAGTGGTTCACACCACCGCCTGCCTTCGCATTTGCGATATAACCCCGGGTAGTCGTTGAAGTTGAGGGCTCACCACCCTCCTTGTCACGAGAGTTGCTGACCACTCGAACGCCATTTTCATCGAAGGCAAACACCCGGGCGCCACCTTCAAAGACCATTGCACGGATCGCATCGCGTGTCATGATTTGGGCCTCTTCATCGGTCCAGTCACCAGCCTGCGCACGTGCGTAATTTTCACCTGCCATCGCCACAGCAGTCTCAACCAGGGCCCGAACTTTCGCAATCCGCTCGGCCTCAAGCGTAGTCAAAAGTGAAGATTGATTATATGTAACAATTCCCATAACAAAAATTGCAAAGCTCAAAATCGGCAACCAGATTTTGAAACCTATTCCAAGACGATTGAGTGTCATGCTAAGCCCCAGTTTAAATTACTCCCAAAAAACAGATATATAGAGTAAATTTAACGCTGAGTTAATCATGAAGAAATTGGCTATCTAAGCTTGTATTTTCATCATTTACTCATTCGTGGCATTGGTATTATTTCCAATGACTGATCCATAAGAAAAAATTCAGGCACTCCGACCTGATGGAAAAATCATAGCCAAATAACGCGCGCCAAAATCTTATTCGGCCATTTCGAAACAAGGCAATGAACACGTATTGCCACAACAATGAAGTGTCTGTCTGCTCAGCTAACTCTTCTGTCTCCTGGCCAACAGAGCGATTTCCGCTCCGTATTAGGGTCCGGCCTCACAACAACCTTTCGATGCTCAGGGAATTTTAAAGTTTGTCAAATCCAACCCCAATACCGCAGTGCGGTACGATGATGGAATTTGAAGCCCTCTGATTGCTTCCACAACCGCAATTCTGCGTCACGACCAGCTTGCAAATAACCGATGGCCATTGCTCTGGCGGTCGGGATCTCTGGCATGATGGTCCTGAGCTCAATGGACCTTACACCAGCCATGTGTTGCACGCCGCAGCAGGCAAAGGTTTTTCAATCATTCTGCATCAAGTTGCGAGAATGTTCAGAACTCGACTTACCGCTGACAACGATCCAGGAGCGCACGCCTTGAAGACCGCAAAAACGGATCCGCGCCAGCTGAACAGCCGCGCACAGCGGGGCTCGATGTCCCGGTTTCCAGCTGAAACGGTTCTTGGCTTTGCCCTGACTTGGTGCGTGCTGATCACAGGACTTGTTTCTCTTCAACTTTATCTGATTGGCCAGGCTTTCAGCGAGCGAACCTTGGCAGTTGTATTTATGTTCGTCGCTGGCAGCTTTTTAGGAGGCTTGTTCGCTTGCGCTTTTGCCTGGCTGATTACACGCTGGCACAATCAGCCCAGCGCTCGCTTTGCTGCCATGTTCATCGGATTATCCTGTGGCACAGTTGGAATGACTGCTCTGATCCATTATCTGCATTTCCGCAGCTATTTTGCTGATGAGCATAGTCCGGTTTTTACAATATACTGGGTTTTCGAAACACTCATGACGGGCGCCAGTTCAGCTTATATCTTCACCGTTGAAGGCATGCAGCTGCTTTTGCCGTGGGGCCTTCCCTTGCTCTTCGCTGCAGCTTGGGATTATGCGCGTTCCGGCAACACCCGCCGCTGACATAGAGTTTGGGCCTCTCTTTATAACAAGCCTTATCCGATAAAAACCAACCTCTGCATTGAGAGACAACGCAGTTCCTGTTAGACCGCGCGCAACAGCTCCCAAAATGAGGTCCCGCGATGATCCCGCGCTATTCCCGCCCCGACATGGTCGATATCTGGTCACCTGAATCCAAATTCCGCATTTGGTTCGAGATTGAGGCCCACGCATGTGACGCGCTCGCAGACCTCGGCGTGATCCCGAAAGAAGCAGCCAAAACCATTTGGGAAAAAGGCGGCGCGGCGACCTTTGACATTGATCGCATCGACGAAATCGAGCGTGAAACCAAGCACGATGTCATCGCGTTCCTGACGCATCTTGCTGAAATCGTGGGCCCGGACGCTCGTTTCGTCCACCAGGGAATGACCTCTTCGGACGTTCTGGACACCTGCTTCAACGTTCAGCTGGTCAAGGCGACAGATCTTCTGCTAGCCGATATGGATGCGCTTCTGGCTGCCATCAAGCGCCGCGCTTTCGAACATAAGAACACGGTCACCATCGGCCGGTCTCATGGCATTCACGCAGAGCCGGTGACATTTGGCCTTAAGATGGCCGAAGCCTATGCAGAGTTTGATCGCTGCAAAACACGGCTTATCAATGCACGCGCTGAAATCGCAACATGCGCGATCTCCGGCGCTGTCGGCACCTTCGCCAACATTGATCCAAGTGTTGAAGAACATGTTGCCAAGTCGATGGGCTTGCAGGCTGAACCGGTCTCGACCCAGGTAATCCCGCGAGACCGTCATGCCATGTATTTCGCCACACTCGGCGTCATTGCATCCTCGATCGAGCGCGTCGCCACCGAAATCCGCCACCTGCAGCGCACAGAAGTCCTGGAAGCCGAGGAGTTCTTCTCCAAGGGCCAGAAGGGTTCATCCGCCATGCCGCACAAGCGCAACCCTGTCCTGACCGAAAACCTGACCGGCCTGGCGCGCATCGTGCGCATGGCAGTCACCCCGGCAATGGAAAACGTGGCTCTCTGGCACGAGCGCGATATCTCGCATTCGTCCGTGGAACGCATGATCGGTCCGGATTCGACCGTCACCCTCGACTTCGCTCTGCATCGCCTGACAGGCGTCATTGACAAGCTGATGGTTTATCCCGAGCGCATGATGGGCAACATGGACCGTCTTGGCGGTCTGGTGCATTCCCAGCGTATCCTGCTGGCCCTGACACAGGCTGGATCATCTCGTGAAGATGCCTACCGGCTGGTTCAGCGCAATGCCATGAAGGTCTGGAACAGCTATCAGGTTTCCGGCGATTCCGACGTGGACTTCCTGACCGAACTTCTGGCCGATGAGGATGTGCGCAAATATCTGTCGGAAGACGACATTAAGGACCGCTTCGATCTCGGCTACCACACCAAGAATGTTGACGCGATCTTCAACCGGGTGTTCGGCGAAAGTTAAAACCATGAAACTGGCTGTCGTTGCGGATATACATGGCAACGTTCTGGCACTTGAGGCCGTTCTCGCGGACCTCAAATGCGAGGCGCCAGACACAGTGGTCAACCTTGGGGATTGTGCCTCCGGCCCGCTCTGGCCGGAGGAAACAGCAGCAGTCTTGCGCGAGACCAACTGGCCGACGGTGCGCGGCAATCATGACCGGGTGATCGCAGCGGGAAATATCCCGCCGGAAAACCGCACCGACAGTTTCACTATCGCTCATCTCTCGACTGAAAGCCTGACCTGGATTCAAGGCCTCCCGCCGGTCATTCAGCTGAGTGATGACATTCTGCTCTGCCATGGCACACCGGACAGCGATGTCTCCT
Source organism: Roseibium algae (assembly GCF_037783265.1). Lineage (NCBI taxonomy): Bacteria > Pseudomonadati > Pseudomonadota > Alphaproteobacteria > Hyphomicrobiales > Stappiaceae > Roseibium > Roseibium algae. The sequence continues at coordinate 82,088 of NZ_JBAKIA010000011.1, read as the reverse complement.
ATCTTACAGAAAACGTCATTGGCGACAGCCTCCACCGTGCAGATCTTGACACCATCAGAAGTCGGCTGTTGGGCAATGACACGCCGCTGATCTGCAGCGGCCATACCCATATCCAGCGGCTGATCACCCTCACAGCATCACGCCAGACAATCATCAACCCAGGAAGTGTCGGCCTTCCGGGGTACAGCGATGACACGCCAGTGCTGCACAAAGCCGAGGCTGGCAGTCCTCATGCCCGTTATGCCTTGATCGAACAGACATCCGATGGCTGGCAGATTGAAATGCGCGCCCTGACCTATGATTGGGAAGCGGCTGCAGCCGAAGCCGAGCGCAACGGCAGACCAGACTGGGCCACACCCTTACGCAGTGGATTTTTCGGTCAACTGCTATAGTAGATTGGAGCGATGCAACCGTTCCCCTGATACAAATCGATACACTTGAATACAAATATTCATTTATATTACAGAGCCTTAGCGTCTATAAAGTTTAACTAGGAGTTCACGAGATATCTTCCCGTGCAGCCTTGATCGGATCAGCTCTTTTCCGTCTTAGGACGGCATAAGAAACTGGAATGCAGACCATATTGTCTTCCCAGCTCCGATGATAATTTCAACGAGAAATGAGGCCACTTATGAGTTCGATTTCAAAATTGATTGCAGTTATCGCTGTCATGACAATGAGCGCAATTTCCATTGCTCCCACATCCGCTATGCCACTTACTGCCAAAAGCGCGCAATTCCATTCGACAATCGACGGTGCCCTGGTCCAGGTCAAAAGCCGCAAGGGCTATTACACTCGAAACGGTGAGCGATATTATAATGGTCACCGCGGCTACAATAAAAAGCGCAAAGGCTATCGCCAATTCAACGGATGGTGGTTCCCGTCGGCGGCTTTCTCAGCCGGACCTGATGGCAGCAATGTTAAAAACCATGGCCGCAAGGTTCAAAAGCACACAAGATTGTCCCGGAAACATTATGCTTGGTGTGAGAAAAAATACCGCTCGTACCGGGCAAGTGACAACACGTTCAATCCGTATAAAGGACCGCGCCGCGCATGTCGTTCGCCATTTTGACGGATAATCAATTGATCTGACTTCAGGCCGGTGAAATTCGCCGGCCTTTTGCTATTTAATGACGTTGAATTTGACAAAAACGCCTGTTCTCTCCATGAGACATTGAAAGCTGACACAAGCGCCCTCACGAAGAGACACGAAGCCATGAAGATCTCAGAAGCCGATATCCTGCTTATTCCAGGTTATGGAGAAACCTCCAAAAGCCACTGGATGTATCGCTGGCAGGAAAAAATGGCCTCTGCATGGGTCGTGGAGCAAAAGGACAAAATTCATCCCATTCGCAAGGTCTGGCAGGACACGTTGCTGGCCCGACTGGAAAAGACCTCCCGTCCGGTGGTTCTAGTCGGCCATTCCCTTGGCTGTATTTTTCTCGCCCATGCAGCTCATGCCCTGCCGAAAGACAAGGTCAAAGGAATGTTTCTGGTCGCCCCGTCGGACTGGGACCGCCCGAACCTTGTGCCCGGCTTCGACGGCGGTGATTTTGTGCCCATCCCGCGCCATCCCCTCGGCCTCACCACCCATGTCGTCGCAAGCCAAAGCGATCCTTATTGCGAATTCGACACGTCAAAGGCCCTCGCCCAATCATGGGGCGCAACCTTCCAGGACGCAGGCGATGCCGGACACATCAGCATAGACAGTGGCCACGGGCCTTGGCCCGAAGGCCTGATGTCCTTCGCTCACTTCATGAAGCGCTTCTGACAACTTTGAGGGCTTTACGCCTTGGTATGCGTCCCGATGGATGTCAGAAGGTCACTGGCAGCCTCAGTGAACAGCAGCATGTCGACGCCATAGGCCAGGAACCGGAAGCCGGCTTCCGTGGCCCAGGCGACGTCCTCAACGGATGTACAGAACTTGCCAGCAATCTTGCCAGCTGCGCGGGTTCTGGTCGCAATTTCGGCCGCCGCCTTGCGTGTGGCGTCATTTTCCGGGTCCAACTCAGCCCCGTTTGACAGCGTAAGCGACAAGTCGGCCGGCCCGACAAAAACAGCATCAAGCCCCGGCACCTGAAGAATCTCATCAAGAACCTCAAATGCTTCAGGCGTTTCTATCATGGCAAAGCCGAGCGTTTCATCATTGGCGCAGCGCAGGTAGTCCATCGGAGGTCTGCCCATCAGCATCGCACCACGATGCGGGCCCCAGCTGCGCGCGCCCACCGGCGGGTATTTGATCGCATCCACAAAGGCACGGGCATCGTCTGCCGAGTTGATCATGGGAGCGATGACTGCTTCCGCCCCCAGATCAAGCAACCGGCTGGCAGTCGCGTTCTCGCCGACCGGGATCCGCGCAACCCTGTGTGCTCCGCCAAGCGCTGTGGATGCCAGTCCCTCACGTACACTCGCGATGTCATGCTGACCGTGCTGCATATCCAGCGTGATGGCAGGATAGCCTGCTCGACCCAAGAGCTCACACAAAATGGCTGGAGCCAGCCCTGACCATGCGGTGACAATGACTTCATCAGCCCGAAGACGTGCAGCCAGCGTTGTCGTGTTCTCAGTCATGTCGTTTCAATCCTCCCAAAACGTTGGGTGTATCAAAACGCCTTGGCCAAACCTCCACAAGGTCAACAACCCGTCCAAAGTGTTCGCAGGCCAATAAAAAAGACTCCCGCATGGTGGCGGAAGCCTTTTCGAATTTCACAGATGAGGACAGGCAGATCAGCCTTTCTGGATCTGCTCGATTGCCGTGTGCATCAATTCGTCCATGGTGCGGCGAATCTGGTGATCGGACTGTTCGACCGACTTGGCATCGAAATCTCCGCGGATTTTGCGGAACACGTCTTCATCGCCCGGCTCTTCGAAGTCAGAACGCACAACTTCCTTGGCATAAGCCTCGGCAGCATCGCCTGCTTCTACGCCCATTTTTTCAGCCGCCCACAAACCAAGAAGCTTGTTGCGCCGAGCTGTCGCCTTGAACTTCAGCTCCTCGTCATGCGCGAACTTGCTCTCAAAACCGTCATCGCGCTTGTCGAATGTGCTCATTCTGGTGTCTCCTGAACTTCGGGAAGCCTCTAATGTCCCTTATATAGGAACTATCTTGGGCACTTCCATATCCTTCGGACGTTTCCAAATCAACGCGATAAAACCCTTATGCCTCAAAGATGGCGGTTTCTGATGTTTTCGCACACGCTAACAGATTGTGCTTTTGCACTGCATCAGTTAAGTTCCGCGCCGCTGGCTCAGGGATAAAGCGGACGTAATCCATGACTGTGGATTCTGTCGCTATTGACCAGCGGATAATGATCGGGGGGAAACATGACCAGTTGGAAGACCCCTGCTCGATGGATTTTCTCAAACATACACGGTACGTGCCCATGAATCGCCGCCGTCGCATCTATGAAGGCAAAGCCAAGATCCTCTATGAAGGCCCAGAACCGGGCACGCTGATTCAGCACTTCAAGGACGATGCCACCGCATTCAACAACAAGAAACACGAGATAATCGACGGCAAAGGTGTGTTGAACAACCGGATTTCCGAGTTTGTTTTCAACAATCTGAACGCCATTGGTATCCCGACGCACTTTATTCGACGCATGAACATGCGCGAACAGCTGATCCGCGAAGTCGAAATGATTCCGCTGGAAGTTGTCGTGCGCAATGTTGCCGCCGGATCCATTGCAAAGCGACTGGGCCTTGAAGAAGGCACACAATTGCCGCGCTCCATCATCGAGTTCTATTACAAGAACGACGAGCTGGACGATCCGATTGTGGCTGAAGAGCACGTCACAGCCTTCGGTTGGGCAACTCCTCAAGAGCTGGACGACATCATGGCGTTGGCAATTCGCGTCAACGACTTCCTGTCCGGCCTGTTTCTGGGTGTCGGCATCCGCCTTGTCGATTTCAAGATCGAATGCGGTCGCCATTTCGAAGGCGACATGATGCGCATTGTCGTTGCCGATGAAATATCACCAGACAGCTGTCGTCTGTGGGACGTCGATACCAACGACAAGATGGACAAGGACCGCTTCCGCAAGGATCTCGGCGGTATGCTGGAAGCCTATCAGGAAGTAGCCAAACGCCTCGGCATCCTGAACGAAAACGACCGACCAGCGGGCACAGGCCCAACCTTGGTCAAATAAAGCGTAACGTAAACTGAACCAATTTCGCGTTCCGAGATTGAACAGGCCAAAGAATCCCCCTAAGCCTCCGAAACGAGTTAGGGGGATTTTTGTATGTTGTACCAGTTTGTTAAGTTCGTCGCGGTCGCTGTAGCCTGCCTGTTCGTTGCAGCCTGCCAGACGTCCGGTCTGAAGCCAGGTAGCCTGGAAACATCCTATGCACCGGCAGGTTGGGTTCAAAAGGATAAGGGCAAGAAATCCTATTATGTTTGCCCGCCAAATCAATGCAAATCACTGCAGCTGATTGCGGTTGAACCATCGGATGTGAAGGGTAATGCAGAACAAGCAATTCGCGCCAACATCTTGAGTTCGGGTCTATTGAAAGAAATAGGCAATTCTGTAAATCGCGCGAGTCAGGGCAAATTGAAGCTTCTGTCTCAAAAAAGAATCGTAAAAAAGAACTACTCAGGTTTCGAGGTCAACTTCGTGATCAAAGGGCGAAACGGAAAAACGCTCTTCTTCGCGTCCCGACTGATCGTTCAAGGCGATCGTGGAAGCGAAGTTATCTCAGTTGCCACTTCGCAGCGGACTGCACAGGCCAACTTGAATAACTTTATGAGGAAGACCTCAATCCAGCGGCTTCCCTAATTTCTTCGGCCTACTTGGACCGAAAGATCTTTCGCTGCGCGGGTTCGTCGTGTAAGTGAGCCGTAACTTGACCGCTCAAACTACGAAGGGCCCGCGCTTAAAGTGCGTGGAACAGATGACCATGAAGGCACGTGTGATCGTCACCTTGAAAAACGGTGTTCTTGACCCTCAGGGCAAGGCCATTGAAGGCGCTCTTGGTGGGCTCGGCTTTTCCGACATAGGATCCGTCCGCCAGGGTAAGGTCTTCGACCTGGACCTGACATCAACCGACAAGGCCGCAGCAGAAGCAGAAGTCGCTCAGATGTGCGAAAAACTGCTCGCCAACACAGTGATCGAAAACTACGTCATCGAATTGCTCTGAGAACCGGGACCGCCCATATGAAATCCGCAGTCATCGTTTTCCCCGGCTCCAATCGCGACCGCGACATGTTCCATGCCATGGAGCTGATCACCGGGAAACGCCCTGAAGCCGTATGGCACACAGAAACCAGCCTGCCCGACGTCGATCTTGTGATCGTTCCCGGCGGCTTTTCCTATGGCGATTACTTGAGATCTGGCGCCATTGCTGCTCGCTCTCCGATCCTCAAGGATCTGGTGAAAAAGGCAGAGGCCGGCATCAATGTGCTTGGCGTATGCAACGGTTTCCAGATCCTGACAGAAGCAGGCCTCCTTCCCGGCGCATTGATGCGCAATGCCGGTTTGAAGTTTGTCTGCAAGGAAATCATGCTGGAAACAGCCAATGACGCAACACGCTTTTCAACTGCTTTCAAAAAGGGCCAGATCTGGCGCTGCCCAGTTGCGCATCACGACGGCAACTATTTTGCTGACGATGACACCTTGAAAGCCGTGGAAGACAACGCGCAGGTCGTGTTCAGATATGCCCAAGGCAGCAATCCAAATGGCTCGCTGAATGATATTGCCGGCGTGATGAACACAAAAGGCAACGTGCTTGGCATGATGCCTCACCCGGAGAACCTGGTCGAAGACCTCAACGGCGGCACAGATGGTCGCCTTCTGTTTGAAAGCCTTCTGAACAAGGCAGCCTAAAACAGCGATTTCGTGGACCAGACATAATGGCCGAACTCGAACTGTCCAAAGACGAACGCGAGCAATTGGTTCGCGTCATACAGGATCATATGCGAGACGAGCTGGAGCAGGACATCGGCAATATGGAGGCCACCCTGCTGCTAGACCGTTTGGTCGGGCCGCTCGGTGACACATTTTACAACAAGGGGCTTCGCGACGCAGCTGCGCTGTTATCCCGCCGCGCCGATGACATGGCCGACGAACTCTACACCATGGAAAAAATCATCAAGACGGACCGCTGATCACTTCGTGATACGACAGAGCCTGCGTATCAGTTCAAGCAGCTTTACGGCGTTCCTGCTTGGGAGCATGACCATAACGGCGGGCGAAGGCCCGTGAGAACGCCGCTGCAGACGAGAAACCGCACATGCGTGCAACCGTCTTCACTTGAGTACCCGCCTCCAGCTCGCTGCGAGCGACATCAAGCCGCCAATTGGCCAAATAAGCGCCAGGCGTCATGCCAAGAACGTCCTTGAAAGTCACAGAGAATTGCGTCCGGGACATTCCCGCTTCCGCTGCAAGTGTCTCCAAGCCCCAAGGTGCGCCAGGTTTGTTGTGCAAGGCGACAAGTGCACCGGCAAGGCGCGGGTGCGCCAGTCCAGCCAGAAGTCCGACATCCGTGCACCCCTTTTCAATCGCATGGCGCAACAGCCGGATGACAACCACTTCACTCAATCGATGGAAAACCGCCTGGCCACCGCAGCGGGGCTGAACAACTTCAGCAACCAACGGTACAACGACTGCAGCAAGCTCAGGTGCCTCAGACAGATCAACAGAGATGCATCGGGGCAGCGCCTGAATCAAATGATGCCCGGCACCACTAATGTCAATGCGAGCAACCACTTCCTGCCGCTCGCCATCTCTAATAGCCTCACAGACACAGGCCACTCCACTGGTCGTTTTATTGGGCAAGAATACAAGACGTTGATCTCCCGAAGACAGACGGTAAACAAAAAAATTGGCTACCCCGTCGTCCGACCCGGCATCAAGAGCCAAGGCAGCATGAACCCTAAACCGTTCAATCAGCGCTGAGAGACGGTCAAGACGACCTCCAAATTCAACGTTTACCAAAGGCGACACTTCCGAACTCCAGATCACTTATATCGAATTATAAATTGCTTATAGTTCTATAAACTAAGTCTAGTTTCCACAAAAGTGTAAAATTTAGGCCGTTTTCATCGGAGTTGCAAAATGCTTAATCCACGCCAGCCCGTTCCAGAGCTCAACCTCGACATCCTGAATGGTGATAAATTCGACCTAGAAACAGACAAAGGTGACTTCGGCACCCTGATTGTTTTCTACCGGGGTCTGCACTGCCCCATCTGCGCGACATACCTGAAGGAGTTGGAGCGCCTAACACCGGACTTCGAACAGCGCGGTGTCAAGACAATCGCAATCTCATCCGATGACAAAGATCGCGCCGGGAAGATGGCTGAAAAAGTCGGCGTTATAAAGCTGCGTGTCGGCTATGACTTGCCCCTCACCGTTGCACGAGAATGGGGTTTGTTCATCTCGGCAGGCCGGGGCGTGACATCCATCGGCCTTGAAGAACCCGCCCTGTTTTCAGAGCCTGGGGTCTTTCTGGTCCGCTCAAACGGGGAACTCTACTTTTCGTCTGTCCAGTCCATGCCGTTTATTCGCCCGCATTTCCAGGAAATGATTGGCGCTCTGGATTTTGTCAAAAAGGCAGATTATCCGGGTCGTGGTGAATACATCGGAGCAGTCTAAAACCAAAACCGCATCTGATTTGAATAGAAACAGTCACGACCCGGCTTCACGTCAGGCCTGCCCGCCTCCCCCGCTCTTGAGGGGATCATCACTCGGATGGATCATGAGCAGGAGATACAGGCAATTCGCACCCAATATGACGTTTTCAAAGGCTGCAAGAAAACTCATATCGGCAATGAAGCCGGGTCGCATGCGGGGAAACAATCAGCCCCTTTTGGAACGAGGAGGATTGCTCGTATCCCAAAATGGCCGGATTGCTTCACCAAAAGCGCGCTCTCGGGTCAAACCAATATCGCTTAACGCCTCATCGGACAGCTTCGACAAGTGTCGGCGACTACGGGACAGATGGAGCCAAAGCACCAATTTACGAACAGCAAAGCCAACAATGGTACTTACAACGGCATTTCGCCGACTACGTTCCCGCACAATTGCATCAACAACACTCATATTGAACCCTTTCTCGATACAATTTATAGGATTGAACTAATTGTCTCGATGCATTGATATGAATTGACTCAAGAAATGATGCAAGATAGAAAATTGTCACCATGACAAATTGGATCGCGACCCTCCCCTCGGGCAAAGGCCCCATGTATCTTCGTCTGGCCGAGCAGATCGCCAACGACATCACTGTCGGACGCCTGCCCCCCGGTGCGAAACTGCCGCCACAGCGCGATCTTGCCTATGATCTTTCGATCACGGTTGGCACAGTAGGCCGAGCCTATGCCCTCGTGCGGGAACGCGGCTTGGTCAGCGGAGAAGTCGGCAGGGGCACATATGTGCTGGGATCAACAAACGCTCAAGCACAAAGCCAGCATGATGTCGTAACGCATACGCCAGCCCACCATCGCCAGACAAACAGCCCGCGCACGCCCCTTCCAAAAGACGACCCGGATTTTGGCGGTACCAGAACATTTCTGCCTCCTCCGGACATGGTGAGGATGGACAGCACATCAGCTATTGAGGTCGGGCAAGCAACTCTTGTGCGCGAGCTGCTGGACAGCATCACCCGAGAACACCCCTATGAAATTGCCAGCTACACGCGAGATCAACCGCAGAGCTGGCGAAAAGCGGGCAAGCAATGGCTAACACAAGCGAATTGGTCTCCGGAACTGGAAAGCATCGTGCCCACACTGGGCGCGCATTCTGCGATCATGGCGGTGATCGCAGCGACCACACGCCCCGGTGATCGTATTGTTTTCGAAGAATTGACCTATAGCTCGATTTCCAGAGCCGTCGCCCTGGCTGGCCGTGTTCCTGCACCGGCCGCCCGCGATGAACATGGTCCTTTGCCTGAGGATCTTGATCGCCTTTGCTCCCAAACGCACCCAAAAGGCATCTTTCTGATGCCGACCATGCACAACCCGACCCTGTCGATCATGTCTGAAGAGCGGCGCCACGCAATTATCGACATCGCACGACAGCACAATCTCTGGATCATCGAAGACGAAGTTTACGGAACGCTGCGCGCCCATTCCTTGCCTGCACTAGCATCGATGGCTCCAGAACGCACATTTCACGTTGGTTCGCTCTCCAAGGCCGTTGCAGCCGGGGTTCGCGGCGGCTGGATCTCTTGTCCTCCAGCCCAAACCCAAAGGGTCATGACCGCTCACAAGATGCTCAGCGGCGGCATTTCCTTTCTACTGGCCGAATTGTCAGCAAGACTGGTGTTGTCAGGAGCTGCAGACGATATCAAATCCCGTGTTTTGACGGACATGAAGGCGCGTCACGCCATTGCCGAGAGTTATTTGAAGGATTATGATTTCAACTCGGCCCCCGATGCGCCATTCCTCTGGCTCAAACTGCCCGAACCCTGGCTTCCCGGAACCTTCAAGGCAGCATCAGCGGCAGAAAAAATCCTCATTGACGATGAAGATGAGTTCAAGACAGGGCGCAGCGAGCGAACACACCACCGAGTGCGGATGGGCTTTACCAACCCCGTGACACACGAAGACACAGCCAACGCATTTGCCACATTGAAGCAATTGCTCGATGGCAGCAGCTGCGCCTACGACAGTTTCGAGTAGCTGTTTGGGAGTGATGCCTGGCAACTCTCGCCAATCGCAGCCAATCAAATACAGTCTTGTTTCATGCCCCTTATGAGCCAGTTTCAAGGCTCATGACATCGACACAGAGCTGACCAGGACCGCGCCCATCTTTGACAAAGGCCAACCCTAGTAAACGCTTGTATTCTATGAATTTTTGATGACAGCAAACTTTCCTCATCGCAGCGCGGCACTCATCAAGGCAATGAAAAACTTGCGCCGCAACCATCAGGAAAGGCCAATTTTATGTCTTCAGGCAAATTAGACAAAATAATGAAAAGCGAGCTGAAAGACCAGTTCACAGCCTACGCAGCCAAGTGTGAAAAAGGGCTCAGACAAAGCCTGTTGTGGGCATATAGTAGTCAATATTACAAAGGTGGCTTTTATCCTGATTTTATCACACAACATGCACGATTTGAGGCGGAATTGGAGCGCATTAGAAAGCCATTTCTAAAGGCTCTCGAAAATGCGAGAAAAGCTAATCCACATTTAACAGACACCCCTCATGAAAAGGAGTATCTTGAAAAGATCTATCAGCAAATCGCCCTGACTTTAAAGGAATACATAAAAGCTGATACTGAGAAAAAATTCCTGCCTAAATTTTTAGAATCCATTAGCGGCAATAAAAAGGCCGATAAAAAGACCAAACCGCTTGATGTCAGCTCTTTAGCCAAGGCCGGGCTTGACGTCAAAAAGGGAAGTCACGAATGGACAGTTTGCGAAGTCATGGTGCAGCACATCCTGGACGGTGACGATAACAAGGCACAAGCTCTGTTCCCAAAGCTGCAAAAATTTAAGACTTTAGAAAAGGCACTTAAGAAAGTTCGTTTTAATGACCTCCTGAAGGCTTTTAAGAAAGCTGGCATTATTCCGGCTTAGTCTTAAAGTATATATAATGATTTTGCCGTGGCCAAAGCGTTGGCCACGGCTATGTTTATAACAATCAGACCTCATTCAACCTGGCACCATAACAGCCCACAGCTACGCACCTTCTGAAAACAGAAACTGTGAAATGCATCATTGAAGTCAGATCGATATACCTGCACAAATGCATGCTTTATTTTGCATCCAGCATGTAAGCGGGTGACGGCAACACCCTATAAAGAAATCGAGAGGACCCTAAGGCGCAGCAAGGACAGCCGCCGCCACGCCACTTTGGAAGGCGCAGAACATTTACTTTCGAGCGAAGAAAATTCTCTGGGCATTCTTGCGTGAGCTGTTCTTCCCATCGCTCATGATAAAGCGTCGCCGGCCACATCCATGCTATTCTTGAATATTTCCATGACCATATCCCGTTTCTTCTCGTTTTTGGGAAGCTCAATCATACATTCCATGCTCAGGGTTTTACGAGCCGATAGAAGGGCGTTTTTATACTGTGCATCGTAGACAATAAGGGTATGCATCTGCGCGACTTTCTGCTGAAGCTGCGTCATCTTTTTCCGCACATCCTCATCCTCTTTATTCTCGAGCTTTTTGACGCACTCTTCAACTGCCTTGGCAAAATCATCACGCTTTGCAAGAAGAGCCGCCTGTTGCGTCTTCATAACATCGATAGCCTTCAAGGCCTTTTCCAGAGCCTTGTCGGCCTCCAAAACTTTGGTCTGGAAAAAATCAATCGTATTAGCGTACTTCTTGAAATACCCATAGTAGACATCACGGGTTTTCTTATAAACATCATAGGATTTCCCAAGAAGGTACATGATACCTGCGCCCGTTGCTATAGCTCCAGCCGCCACGCCAACGGGCGTAAAAAGAGAGACCGTCGCAATAGAAACGACCGTAAAAATCAGAAGTGCGTTACTAATAGTGGTAAAAACCTTGGTAGATGACATCAGATCATCTCTCTTGATCAATTTCTTATTTCTTGCCAATTTGAGTGCGTAGTCCGTGCACTTTTTGGAAGTCTCCTTCAGTATCTTTTCGATCCGCTTCACAAATTTCGAATGCAGCAACATGCTCATATTACTGCGATACTTGTTGAGCTTGTTCACCTCGACATCGATTACTGGATCACCCACCCCATTTTGACGTTCACGAGCAAGCCTTTGTACGGTGTTAACCGTATGATCCTCGATTTTGGAAAGATATGCCTCCATATCTTTGACAACAGACTCCATCTCAGCGGGGAAAATATCATGCAATCTTTTGATTGCAGCCCCAACGATGAAGTCATGCTCCTTCTTTGAAATCTTGTCATTATTCAAAATTTCGATTTCGGTTTTGCTGGAAAAAGAAAACTCCAGACCTTCAGCTGCATTGGCTAGGCTTGCCAGCTTGTGCCCAATGCCCAACGCGAAGCCGTTTTTGATACTCTTCGCCTTCAACCAAGTTTTTGGACGCTTAAAGGCAACGATATTGGCTCTCATTAAAGTCGACTCGTCCCACCACTGCTGCGCCATGTGCCACTTCTCCGAGTTAGTATGTAAAAGGAGACGAGCACCCCAACGGCCCCCATCATCCTAGTTTTACAGCAACCATTGAAGGCTCTCTGCCTCCATGTAGTGACGAAAAGGGACACTAAAGTTCACCCAGAACCACAATTTCATAAAAAGATCATATTCAATTATTTCAATAACTTAGCTAGCTTATAAAATTCATTGCAAGCCAATATTCAGACAGGCATTGCATCAACGCCAACTTAACTAACCAGGAGTGGGCAGACCGACACGGCAGGCCTCCCTTTTTCGAGCCGCGAGATGCCTCGCCCAGCGGCGCATTATTAGTCCGATCCAGGCAACAGCACTCTCTGAAGTGGTCCCCATTCAAGCTTGAGCTACACCTGCGAAAACCACGAACACACGCATACTGAAGAGCTTAACCAGCGTTCGAAAAAGTGCTTTAGAACAGAACCATTTTCTCAAGCCCAAGGTTCTTCCAATCGCCCCAAAAATCCGCATTTCCCACTCCCCTTCTCGTCGACGATCTGATAAACGGATCACAAAACTGGCCTAGGTGCTCCGCACCGCAACGATCCGGACCGATATGATCCCGAACGACATCAAGATCACACCCGACCTTATCGCTTCCCACGGCCTGAAGCCGGATGAATACGAGCGGATCCTCGAGCTGATAGGCCGCGAGCCGACGTTTACCGAGCTCGGCATTTTCTCGGCCATGTGGAATGAGCATTGCTCCTACAAGTCTTCCAAGAAATGGCTGAAGACCCTCCCGACCACAGGCCCGCGTGTTCTGGTTGGGCCTGGCGAAAACGCTGGTGTAGTCGATATCGGAGACGGACAGGCTGTTGTCTTCAAGATGGAGAGTCATAACCACCCATCCTATATCGAGCCTTATCAGGGCGCTGCGACAGGGGTTGGAGGCATTTTGCGTGACGTCTTCACCATGGGCGCACGTCCGGTGGCTGCCATGAATGCACTTCGCTTCGGCGAGCCCGATCATCCACGCACCAAGCACCTTGTCTCAGGCGTCGTATCAGGCGTCGGCGGTTATGGTAATTCCTTCGGCGTCCCGACTGTTGGCGGTGAAGTCGAGTTCCATGCCAGCTACAATGGCAACTGTCTGGTCAATGCCTTTGCTGCAGGTCTTGCAGATACGGACAAGATCTTCCTGGCCAAGGCAGAAGGCGTCGGGCTTCCTGTCGTCTACCTGGGTGCCAAGACAGGCCGTGACGGTGTTGGTGGCGCAACCATGGCATCGGCCGAGTTCGATGAGACGATTGAGGAAAAGCGCCCAACTGTTCAGGTCGGCGATCCATTCACTGAAAAATGCCTGCTGGAAGCCTGCCTGGAACTGATGAAGACCGGTGCGGTGATCGCCATTCAGGATATGGGGGCTGCTGGCCTGACCTGTTCTGCGGTCGAGATGGGGGCCAGTGGCGACCTCGGTGTCGAACTTTACCTTGATCAGGTGCCTGTGCGCGAAGATCACATGAGCCCCTATGAAATGATGCTTTCGGAAAGCCAGGAGCGCATGCTCATGGTGCTGCGCCCTGAAAAGGAAGCCGAAGCGGAAGCCATCTTCAAAAAATGGGGCCTCGACTTCGCGATTGTCGGCATCACCACCGATACGCTGCGGTTTGTCGTCAAGCATCACGGAGAGACAGTTGCCGATCTGCCAATCAAGGAACTCGGCGACGAAGCTCCTGAATATGACCGGCCCTGGACCGAAACAGCAAAACGTCCGGTCCTGAATTCCAGCGACATTGCAGAACCCGCTGACTATGCCGAAACTCTGAAGACCCTTGTTGGTGGCGCCAATGGCTCTTCTCGCCGTTGGGTCTATGAGCAATATGACACGCTCATTCAGGGCAACACAGCCGCCTCCCCCGGCGGTGATTCCGGTGTGATCCGCGTTGAAGGCAGCCGCAAGGGCCTGACATTCGCCGTTGACGTCAGCCCGCGCTACTGCCTCGCCGATCCGTTTGAAGGCGGCAAGCAGGCCGTTGCAGAAGTCTGGCGTAACCTGACAGCAGTCGGCTCCGAGCCGCTGGCCGCAACAGATAACCTGAACTTCGGCAATCCGGAAAAGCCCGAGATCATGGGACAGCTGGTCGGCTGCATCAAAGGCATCGGCGAAGCCTGCCGGGAATTGGAGTTCCCGATCGTCTCCGGCAACGTCTCGCTCTACAATGAAACACACGGAACGGGTATTCTGCCAACGCCAGCCATCGGCGGTGTCGGCCTGCTTCCTGACGTAACCGTGCGCGCCACCTCTGCCTTCAAAGCAGAAGGCGATGCAATCGTCGTCATTGGCGGCAAGGGCACCCATCTGGGCTGTTCACAGTATCTGGCTGAGGTTCTCGGCCGCGAGGAGGGCGCTCCGCCACCCGTAGATCTGGCCGCAGAAAAACGTCGTGGTCTTCTTGTGCGCCAGTTCATTGGCGCAGGCCGCACCACAAGCGTCCATGACATATCTTCAGGCGGCCTGGGCGTCGCTCTCGCAGAAATGGCCATGGCAAGCGGCATTGGCGCAACCGTCGAAATTGACGGGCCTGCCCATGCAGCTCTCTTTGGCGAAGATCAGGGCCGCTATGTCATAAGTGTTGCGCCATCAGAGCTTGAAGCAATCTTGGAAGACACTATTGATGCGGGCATCGAAGCACACCATATCGGGCAAACTGGCGGCACTGATTTGACTGTTGAGGGTATCCTCACCATATCCGTTGCAATGCTGAAAGAAGCACACGAGAATTGGTTCCCGAAGTATATGGCTTGAGCTTAACCGCATCGCCAGTATCGGAAACTGTATGACGAGGGAAAGAGGACCAAACCAAGATGCCCATGGACGCCAATGAGATCGAGACCCTAATCAAGGCAGCTCTGCCAGATGCAAAGATCGAGATCCGCGACCTGGCCGGCGACGGCGATCACTATGCCGCCAATGTCGTGTCTGAATCGTTCCGGGGCATCAGCCGGGTCCAGCAACACCAGCTGGTCTACAAGGCTCTGAAGGGAAACATGGGCGGCGAATTGCATGCCCTTGCCCTGCAAACCAAGGCCCCGGACTGAGCATTAAAAACCACCGCGAATTTGCCGCTTTCAAGTGGCCATCGAATATCGAAAAGGACGAACAACATGAGTATCCAGGACTGGATAAAGAACGAAGTTGAAACCAACGACGTCGTTGTTTTCATGAAAGGCACACCGAACTTCCCTCAGTGCGGCTTCTCCGGACAGGTCGTTCAGATCCTCGATTATGTCGGTGTTGGCTACAAGGGCATCAACGTCCTGGAAGACGACGACCTGCGCACCGGCATCAAGGAGTTCGCCAGCTGGCCGACCATTCCTCAGCTCTATATCAAGGGCGAGTTCGTCGGCGGCTGTGACATCATCCGTGAGATGTTCCAGAACAAAGAACTACAGACTGCTTTCACTGAAAAAGGCATCGAGATCAAAGCCGACGCTTAATCGGAAATCAGTCTCTATAACGCAATAAGGGCGGATCACAGGATCCGTCTTTTTTGTGAGCAACGCTCACTCATGACCCCGCAAGGAACTTATTGTCCGACAAGCACCCTCTTATCCATCAGCCACTTCAAACCACGCCGCCATTCATCGTCCGTGTTGCCGCGTATATCTGTCTGATACAGGAATGTCCCCTTTTCCGTTTCTGCGCCTCTCTCCCGCGAAATGATTGGCTGCACCAAGTTCAACACGCGAGCCTTCGAAAACTTCGCAAACCACCGGGCCAATGGTCCGTGCATGAGAACATGCCTAATAGTCCAAAGACCTAACTGTTTCAATCAGTGAGGCATGGGATCGACCTCTCAGAACTTGCCGTTGTCGTTTTTCCATTCACTGCGCGGTGCTATTTTTTCAATTGTGTCCCAATGTTCCACCAGCTGGGAGTCAGAGACACGGAAAAGATCGTAAAAAGCCGAATGCACACCGCCAAGCGTCCCCTCACTGATGCACAGGACGAAATTTCCCTCCGCCAGAACGCGATGAACTTGTTTGTAGTCAATATTCCGATAGCCTCGCTCCGAGACCTCAAGCGCCGCCCGCAATGTGGATGCACCATCCATGCGATGCGGATTGTGTTCAATATATCCAGCCTCATTGATGAACTCATCCAGCCGATCAAGCTGTCTACCGACAAACACGGTTTCGACGAAAGATCGCACGAGAGTTCGATTTGCTTCGGTCAAATGAAGATCAGTGACTTCAGTTGGTCCGTCCACCATGCTGCGACCTGATGGGTTTGGGCCTTGTCTTTCCTGAATATTATCCCAGTGTTCAACAGCTCGTCCCTCCTCGAACCGAAAGACTTCAAAGCATATCTTCCTGGAAGAAAAATCATATTCCATATGGGCGAACACAAAAGCCCCGTCTTCAAAGCCCCGAACCATATTCACCTTCGGCTCAGTTTTTGAAAGTCGTTTGAACAGCAAGGCCAATCCTTCACTCCCCTCATGCGTCTGAGGGTTGTGCTGAATGTATTTCGCTTCATTGACAACTGCTATTGGTTCCGGATCACCCTTTTCAATGTTCTTCAAGAGCGCTCTGATTTGGTCCTTTTTGGACACCGCCATTTTGTCATCTCCCACCATTGTTGCCCTCTACCAACGCATCACCTCATTGAAGACCATAATTGTGTTCAATCCCATGAATGATTTACAAAGCGCGATCTTGTGAGCGTAAAAACCATTGAGGATGGTTGCCTGGGACATTCAATAACGATTAGGTGAGCAAACAAATTCAAGTTTATCCAAGTTAACTCTACGTTCAAAAAACCAACAACTCGGCAAATATTGCCGAATCGCCTATTATGAACGCAAGGTGAATGCTGGATTCAGGGTTAGTACAGATGCGTACCGCCATTCTCCGTCCATGACTTAACGGCCAATAGGTGTCGGGGAATGGGAACGGGGACTATGAAAACAATTGCCGCTGCGACGATTTGCTGTGCATTTGCTGCACTCATCTTTAATTATTTTAATAACCCAACCCAACCAGAGCTTACGCGCGTCAATTGCGCGAAAATAGCAGTCTTTGCCCCAAGTACAGGCAAAAACGCAGAAGACCTCTGCCGCAACTACGGCGGCCTGGCGAAAAGCGATGCCACCCCCAACACAGAAGGTTTGGTGATCCTGGTGCGCAATCAGCCCATGGGCGGGTTCTCTGGCCAGAACTCTATCCGCTAAGGAATAGGCCAGGCCCGCCGAGTATCGGCTGGACCGCCTTGCCAGAGCCGAATTCATGGCATCGTGCTACGTGAGCTGAAAGCTACTTTGCTGCGAATAAATTGGCTGTCATGGCAAGCCCTGCTCCACACGGCTCTTCAGCTTCTCCAACCAAGGCATCAGAAGATGCATTAACAGGCAAGCCCACAGGCGTATCAATGGCCGCCCCTGGCCGCAGGGACGCAAAATCATAAATCTCACCGTCCATCAGATGGGATGGGCGTGTATTGCCCATCGCCCTTGCCATCACACTGAGACGGCCCGGACTTTCCTTTTCCCACAACTGCAGCATCCGCTTGACTTCATCTCGCTGGAGGCCATCCTGAGATCCGCACAAGTTGCAGGGAATGATTGGGAAATCCATTGCTCTAGAAAACTTGGCGATGTCATTTTCCGCTGAATAGGCCAAGGGACGCAGCACCAACAGATCTCCGTCGTCATTGATCAATTTAGGCGGCATGGAGGCCAAGCGTCCACCATGAAACAGGTTCATGAAAAACGTCTCAAGGATATCATCCCGGTGGTGCCCCAGAACAATCGCCTCGCACCCTTGTTCCCGCGCGATCCTGTAAAGGATGCCCCTGCGAAGCCTTGAACACAGAGAACAATAGGTTTTGTGCGCTGGAATCTTATCTGTGACGATGGAATAAGTGTCCTGGCGAACGATCAAATGATCGATACCATTTGCTTCGAAAAACTCTGGCAGAATATGCGCTGGAAAGCCCGGCTGCGCCTGGTCCAGATTGCAGGCGATCAAATCGACCGGAAGCAACCCGCGCCATTTCAGCTCGATCAGAACTGCCAGCAGCGTGTAACTGTCCTTGCCGCCCGACAAGCAAACAAGCCACTTGGGCCTTGCACCATCAGCTGACGGCGGCCCGACCATCCCGAAATCATCCATCGCCTGGCGCGCCTGGCGCAACAAGCGCTTCCTCAGCTTCTTGAACTCAACGCTGGAAGGCGCATTGCGCAGCAGCAAAGGCACGGCACCATCAGCCTCGATCTTGCCACTTCGGCTCTGATCTTCTTGGACACCTGTCACTTCACCGGCCAATGCGGACTCCTTTGGATCACAAATGGATCGATAGTTTGAAAACAGTTGAATAGCCGATCGGGAACCATGCAGCAATTGCGTTTAAAAGCACCAGTGGCAAACACAGTTTCAACCTGCCAGTGCCATGGCCAAATAGAGCTGAAGTCCAGAAACCAAAAAGGCCGCCCTGATGGGCGACCTTTCTGCAGATCCTGTAAAAGGAGCCAAATTAACGCGAGTAAAACTCGACGACCAGGTTTGGTTCCATCTGCACCGGATACGGCACATCAGCAAACGTAGGTACGCGCGAGAAAGTCGCTGTCATTTTGGAGTGATCAACGTCCACGTAGTCAGGAACGTCGCGCTCTCCGGATTGAACTGCTTCAATCACAAGGCCAAGCTGCTTGGACTTTTCACGAATCTCGATCAAATCACCAGGACGAACACGGTAAGATGGGATGTTTACCCGCTGACCGTTGACCTTGATGTGACCGTGGTTGATGAACTGACGTGCAGCAAAAACAGTCGGAACAAACTTGGCGCGATAGATGATCGCATCCAGACGACGCTCGAGCAGGCCGATCAGGTTCTCGGAAGTATCTCCGCGAAGACGGGATGCTTCACCATATACCTTACGGAACTGCTTTTCGGAAATGTCGCCGTAGTAGCCCTTGAGCTTCTGCTTGGCGCGCAACTGCACACCAAAATCGGACATTTTGCCCTTGCGGCGCTGACCATGCTGGCCAGGACCATATTCACGCTTGTTGACCGGGCTTTTGGCACGGCCCCAAATGTTCTCGCCCATGCGGCGATCAAGTTTGTGCTTAACACTATGGCGCTTAGACATCGCGGTTTCCTTTGTATAACGCGTTGTTCTTCTTCAAGGAAACGCGCCCTCCTTTATCTCCCGAAATTCAGGAAATCGACAGGGGTCCAATCAGATTGCGCCAACCAGACACCCACGGGTGCGTAATGACTGCCACAGAAACCTGCAACAGACATGTGGGTGCTATAGAACATGATGCTGAAAGTCAATTGACCCAAGCAGAAACCAGCTGTTTTTGGTCGAACGAACATTAATTAGGTGTGGTTTGCAAATAGGGTTCGGACTCATAAAATTGGATACACAGGCATTGAACAGGGAGCCTGCAGTGTTGCAAAAACCCAAAAACATTCAGGCTTCCATCTTTTGGGTCACACGTCCGACTAGCCCCACCTCAATCATTGCATTCATGCATCTTTACAAGAAGGCAATCCTAAAACTCAGCCACCCCATTAACTCGTATTATGACGTTGGTTGAAAGACCACCTTGTACGAACGCTACGTCGGGAACGTAGGCGAGTACCGAAATTTCCAAGCCTTTGACAACAATGGCACGACAGACAAAAGAATATTCATGCCGCAAAGCTCAGAACGAAGATAGGTCCCGAAGATGCTGCCATCTTTTCGCTACAAAATGTCTTCCTGAGAAGATGTATTGCCCTAGACAGGGTAAATACATACTTGCTATTTCTGCCCAGCTTATAGACTCATGACCATGAGTTAACCAGCTGCGGTTAAGCGAAGATCGCCAACATCCGCGAAACTGACATTGTAGCATATCTTTAGGAAAACTTAATCATAACACGGCTAAATACCGCTAGGTAAATTTACAGTTCAATTATTTGCATCAATATTAAAAATAATATTCGTATTGCCTTAGGTTTTATCCGGAGCACCTTAATGGGTAAATTGCAGAAAATAATTGATGACCCGGCGGCCTCTTCATGCCCCCTGATAGATTATGACTTTGCAAAAATTATAAACCCTATTTCTTACGCATTCAAACCGATCGTTGACTTTGAATCAGGCGTTGTTTTTGGCTATGAGGCCCTATTTCAAAACCTTGACGGAAAAAGCTATAAAAACACAACCAAGATCTACAATGATGCCCAAGCGCAAGGTTATTTAGCAAACCTCGTGACGGCCCTTTTTACCTCAACCCTTCGTTCCTACTGCAACTTCAAAAAGGCCCGCGGCACAAAGCTGTTCTTCAATCTGGACCACCGAGGCCTCGGCAATGGCAATGATCCTCGAATGCAGTTGGCTGATATTGCCAACTCGCAAGGATTTAGCCCATCCGAGATCTGCCTTGAGATTACATTGCGACAGGAAGATGATTGCTCGGATATCAGCCAACACGCCCTGTCCGAATTGCGCCGTAGCGGGTTCCTGCTGGCGCTGGATAATTTTGGACAAGGGTTTTCTGAACTCCGCATGATTCAGGAAATCGAACCGGAATACATCAAAATAGATCGGTTCTTCCTGAGTGGGATAGACTCCGATCCACGCCGGAAACTGTTTGTTACGACCGTTGCAAACCTGGCCCATGTTTTAGGGTCCCGTGTGATCGCAAACGGGGTAGAGAGCCAAGTAGAACTCAAGGCATGTCATGAAGCGGGCTGTGATCTTGTGCAGGGGCCTTACGTGGCAAAGCCTGTTTCGAAGAAAGCCCAGCCCCGCCTTTTCTACGAACACATTCGCACGCCAAGTATCGGCAACATACAGATAGCTGAAGAACTGCGGTTCCAAGCGGAATTGGACAGCCTGCCGACAATAAGTCAACAGGCTTGCCTCGGCCAGCTCCTGGACCTGTTTTTAAACAATCAGGACACGAGCATTGTGCCTGTTCTGGGTGCCAACAACGAGCCGCGCGGCCTGATTCACGAGCGGGATTTGAAGGCCTACCTCTACGCAGGCGGCCTGGCTCAGGGCGAGGACAACGCCACACGCAATCTGCCGATTCTAAATCTCATTCGCTCTGGTCCGATCGGCGACATCGATTCGAACACAGACATGCTGCTGAAGACCTTTGCCTCATCCCTGAATTCGGACGGGATCATCATCACGCAGAACTTTCGTTATGTCGGTTTCCTTTCGGCCACGTCCCTGCTGAAGATCATTCATGAGAAGCGCCTGCTCGAAGCACAGGACCAAAATCCGCTGACAGGCCTTCCTGGCAATGTTGCCATCACCCGTTTCATCACTGAAGCAGCTCACCCAGAGCCCAACGCCCGGCATCTTTGCTACTTTGACTTCGACAATTTCAAACCCTTCAACGACACCTACGGATATCGCAAGGGCGACCGAGCGATCATCCTGTTCAGTGAGCTCCTGCAACGCCACATATCAGGCAATGGAACATTCAAAGGCCATGTTGGCGGAGATGATTTTTTCGCAGGTTTCCTGAACGGAGACCGAACCGAGATCATCGCAGTTTTGCAATCTCTAAAGGACGCGTTCAAATCCGACGTAAAAAGCTTCTACAATGCTGCGCACCGTGAGTGCGGATATATGGAGGCAGCCGACAGGTTCGGAGCCCGCCGCATATTTCCGCTGCTCGATTGCTCAATTTCGATGATCACTCTGGAGCCTGATGTCGGCTTGCATCCTGAACAAATGAACGCCGAAATCGCGAACTTGAAAAAAGCCGCGAAGCTCTCCGACAACGGCCTCGTTGTCAAAACGATCAGGTCCTAAAGTTTAGCGATCTCAAAGTCGGCCACGTGCGGAATGACAAGCAGTCAGTGCTTCAACCGATCTGCACACAGATCAAGCCGATAAACCAAACCCGGTCAAAAGCCTTAGGCTATCTGCATCTCGCCGACCAGACGTGAAGATCGCCTGATCTGGCTGTGCTTCCACACCACGAACGGAAACATTGCCTGCAGGTAGAACTCTTGCAGTCTCGACAACCCGCGCCAACTGGCGTGCGATGGCTTCGGCAGGATCTATCCAATCCACCGGCCAGGGCGCAATCTCGCGAAACCTATTGGCCAGAAACGGATAATGGGTGCAGGCCAGCACAATGATATCGGTCCGCCGCGCACCGTCCTCCAGGAAACAGTCCGCGATCTCAGTCAATAGATCTGCATCTGCCGTGTCATCCCCGCGCAAATGGGCTTCTGCCATCTCCGCCAACAGATCAGATCCAACCAACCGCACATGACAATTGCTGGCATGACGGGCAATCAGGTCGCGAGTATAAGCGCGGCGCACGGTTCCAGGTGTCGCCAAAACGGAGATCAGACCGGACCGCGTGCGATGTGCCGCAGGCTTGATCGCAGGCACTGTGCCGACAAAGGCCATATCCGGAAAGGCTGCTCGCAGCGCCTCACCAACCAGCGTGAAAGCCGTATTGCAGGCGATCAGGACAACCTTTGGATCATGCAGTTCAATCTGACGTCCGACCAGATCAATCAGGCGCTCTGCCAAGGGTATCTCGTCCCAGCCGCCATAAGGGAAAGCGGCATCATCAATGACATAAACCAGCCGCTCATAGGGCAGCTTGAACCGGACTTCACGCAAGACAGTCAAGCCGCCCACCCCGGAATCAAGGATCAGGACTGGGCGATGGCAAATCATCTCAGCTCTCGTCTTGATCGTTGGTTGCCTGGACACCCTTCGTCTTGACCCTTGGTTCTTCCGGCCTTGGACGTGTCCTGCGATTTTCCAAAGCAGCGACCACACCGCGCAGCGCCCGAACTTCTTGATCTGTCAGCTCGGCCTTTTGAAAGATATTGCGCAGGGTCAACACCATATTCGGCCGGCGCTCCGGCGGACGGAAGAAAGTCACCGTGTCCAGCGCGGATTCCAGATGATCAAAGAACCGCACCACATCTTCCTTGGCCGCAGGCGGATGAAGCTCTTCGTTAAGGCGGAACGGCAGAGCGTCCTTCACTGCCGTCTTGCGCCATTCATAGGCGCACACAAGAACGGCCTGGGCAATGTTGAGCGATGCAAACTCCGGATCAACCGGCAGCGTCACGATTTCGTCGGCCAGCGCAACCTCATCATTGTTGAGCCCCCAACGCTCACGCCCGAACAGATAACCGGTCGCCAAATCGCTCGCGCCAAGTTCAGTCAGCTTGAGAGCGGCTTCATCAGGGCCCCGCACAGGCTTTGAAATCTCACGCGAGCGCGCCGTCGTGGCGTAAACATAAGTCAGATCCGCAACAGCCGCTTCCACGCTGTCAAACACTTGAACACAGTCGATCACATGGTCGGCCCGACTGGCCGCAGCGCGGGCCTTGTCACTTGGCCAACCGTCCCGAGGATTGACGATGCGAAGATCGGTCAGGCCGAAATTGGCCATGGCCCTGGCCGCCGTGCCAATGTTCTCGCCGAGCTGCGGCTCGCACAAGATAATACAGGGCGGACGCACATCCACCTGCCGCGCTTCATCGCGAATATTTGCGTTTCTGGTCATGGATGCGATTTAACCGAAGTCACGGAAATTGGGAAGGGGCAACGCGCCACGGCAGCAATTTGCACCTCCCCTGCCCACACGCGCCTTCCCCGACTTGATCGTGGATCCGTGCGAGTGCTCAACGGCAACCACCCTGCAGCAACGGAAAGGCAGTGCTTGAATGTCGGATAAGGTCCCCGGTTCAAACCTCTGATTGATTGTAATTCGCCCGCGTCAACAGATTGCGGAACGCATTCGAGTCCACCGCGTAGCTGCTAGAGACCAAAAAGCTCCGAGGCAGGATTATTCCAGATAATCATTCTTCGGTCATCTCCGGCTTAATGCGGATAAATCCTCTACCCCACGACGTCATCCCATAGCTCGACCAGGGGATGCACTCCGCCTCCTTGCCTCGATCACCGCTTCCCGAGTTGTCCCCCCCTCACGGCATGGATTGCCGGATCAAGTCCGGCAATGACGGCGGGGGGGAAGCGACCTTCCAGCCTCATCAAGGGTCACATAGTGCAAGTTGAAACTGCCTCGGCGCGTCTCGCAAACATCAACCAACCCCAAAAAAATTTCGACCCACTCAGCGGTCATCCCGCTCTTGATGCGGGATCCAATCCAAGTATCGGCACAGGACAAAGGTGGGCCAGGGTGCGTGCCTCACCTTTGCGGCCTGCTCGCCACTTCCAAACCGATTGGAACGGGCATTGGATCCCCGATCAAGTCGGGGATGACCGCTGAGAGGAAGCGACCTTCCAGCCTTATCAAGGGTCACATAGTGCAAGTTGAAACTGCCTCGGCGCGTCTCGCAAACATCAGCCAACACCAAAAAATTTCAGCGAACTCAGCGGTCATCCCACACTTGATGCGGGATCCAATCCAAATTTCGGCACAGGCCAAAGGTGGGCTAGAGTGCGTACCTCACCTCTGCAGACTACTCTGCCCCGTCCGAACCAGTTGAAACGGGCATTGGATCCCCGATCCAGTCGGGGATGACTGCGATGGCGCGCGCAGGACGGTCGTCTTTGAGGTCTGGAACGCAGGAATACTTTAAAAACCTAACGGTTCATCATCGCCGACACGTGTGTCCTTTTCTTCATCAACGACCTCTTTCACTTTTTCCGCTCGCTTGCCCAACGGCGCAAAGCTGGCAATCAAAGCACCAATTCCGATAACAGGCCCGGCGATACTGGCAACGAGAGCAGCCACACCAACTTTAACGGAGCCAGAAACAGCTCCCTCCACGCCTTTACCGATTCCTTTCGGAATGGCAGCCTTGACCTCTTTCCAGCTATCTTCCGCAACAGGCCCCAATTCCTCGCCACATTTTTTCACCGCAGATGAAACAAAATTACGAACATCAAGCGCCTGCAAACCGGCGATCATGGCCCGCTTTTCGATGGCCTCTGCACGTGCCACCTCGTTACCGGACGCCTCTATGATTACCGTTAGGGAATCCTGTTCTGCCGCACCTTCCTGAAGTGCCTCAATTGCAGACGTCCCCACAACAGGCGAGGCAGAGGCAATTTCGGTCAGTTTTCCGACAGCCTCACGGAAAGCACCATGCGTGCTCTCATCAGTCTTGAACCGCATTGCCTGCCGGTTCGCCTCCATGATGCGCAATCCCGGATAAAGGCTAATCAGATCCTCAGCACTGACCACGAAGTCAGAAACAGTTGAACGAATGCTTTGTTCTCGTTCAGAACCCGGGTCTGCAAAAGCAGCGGCATCTGCCTCCAGAGCACGAAACCGCATTAGCAATCGACCTTCTCGGATCTGAGAGGCCTCGTTTTGGATACATTCAAGAAAGGCAGAGACCGAAGCAACAGTCCTTGGGTCTGCATGGTTCCCGGCCAGTCCCGCGAGCGTAGCGGCAGCCTTTTTCCGGAGTTCATCGAGAATATCTTCCGCGATGGTCAGATCCAACGGCGCTTCGCGCATCGGCTCAGCTTCGATACGGTGGTTTTTCCAACTGAAACCGTAGGGAGCGGGACGCTGGTCTAGATCAATCGCCTCCGCTGGCGGCGCATATTCCGCAATCAGCTCCCGTATCCGCGCATTGACCACCTCTGGCCCCTGCTGCCAAAGGTCTTCCGGCAGGGTCACCCTTGCCACTTCCAGATCCGGGTTGGCCGGACGGCCCTGAAGCCGGTCATCGTACCAGTCGGTCCAGACATCCCAGTCCTGATCCAGCGCCTCAAGGCTCTGCCGCATATCACGCCACATGTTCGCGATCTTTTCAGGGGGCCCCGCATCATGCCAAAGAGGCAGCTTGGCGAGACTGAAGACATTTCCCCCACCCTCAATATGGCTCCGGTCAGAGGCAATTGCGGCGGCGGTTCTGGTGGCGGCGGCGGCGGTTCTAGTGGCGGCGTCGGCGGCGAAGGCGGTGGCGGCGGCGGTTCTGGTGGCGGCGGCGGCGGCGAAGGCGGCGGTGGCGGCGGTGGCGGTGGCGGCGGCGTCGACGGCGAAGACGGCGAAGGTAGTTCTGGTGGCGGCGGCGGTTCTGGTGGCGGCGGCGGCGTCGGTGGCGGCGGTGGCGGCGGACTTCAGCAGCACTCTGCCTTGGACCGGTCCATTGCTAGCTGCCCAAGGCAGAGCCATAGCGCGGAAAACCGGTAAGACTATGGCCGAAGGCGCGCTTTTAACCTCAACCAGAACACCAGACAGCAACGGCAACACACGCAGAGCCGCCCGTGCAGCAATCGCCACAGATACCTCACGCGGCTGTTTTTTCAGCCACGCTTCCAGGTCCTCCCGGTCAAATTCTTCGTTCGCCATTGTCACCTCTTGCCTATCCGCAGAGTGGCCGGAGGCGGGCTCAATTGCAACGGCAAGTGGTGATGAACATCGTGGAAAATCAATCTTCCCGTCCATGCCGGATCAAGTCCGGCAATGACGGTCGAGGGGAAGCGACCTTCCAGCAGCATCACGGATCATTCGGTGCTGGCGGTGAAGGCTGCTGGCGTATCTCGCAAACATCAGCCAACACCAAAAACTTTCAGCGCACTCAGCCGTCATCCCGCACTTGATGCGGGATCCAATCCAAATTTCGGCACAGGACAAAGGTGGGCCAGGGTGCGTGCCTCACCTTTGCGGCCTGCTCGCCACTTCCAAACCGATTGGAACGGGCATTGGATCCCCGATCAAGTCGGGGATGACCGCTGAGAGGAAGCGAACTTGCAGCCTTATCAAGGGTCACATAGTGCAAGTTGAAACGGCCTCGGCGTATCTCGCAAACATCAACCAACACCATAAAAATTTCAGCCCACTCAACGGTCATCCCGCACTTGATGCGGGATCCAATCCAAATTTCGGCACAGGACAAAGGTGGGCTAGAGTGCCTGCCTCACCTCTACAGACTGCTCGCCCCGTCCGAACCAATTGAAACGGGCATTGGATCCCCGATCAAGTCGGGGAGGACCTCTGAGAGGAAGCGAACTTCCAGCAGCATCAAGGGTCACATAGTGCAAGTTGAAACCGCCTAGGCGCGTCTCGCAAACATCAGCCAACACCAAAAACTTTCAGCGCAATCAGCGGTCATCCCGCACTTGATGCGGGATCCAATCCAATTTTCGGCACAGGACAAAGGTGGGCTAGAGTGCGTGCCTCACCTCTACAGACTGCTCGCCACGTCCGAACCAATTGAAACGGGCATTGGATCCCCGATCAAGTCGGGGATGACCGCTGAGTATTTAGTTAGTCGAGCGGAAAGATCGAATTCTGTCATTCCAGACAAGTGAGGGAGAAAGGTGGGATTCGCCCCCCTAAAGCTGCTTGTAGAACACCGTGGTTGCATCAAGACTGCCGTGAGCCGAGGTGGCATAAGCGGGAATTACACCGACCCGGATGTAGCCGCACTGGGGATAGAGACCTTCGGCAGTATCGCCGGTGACTGTGTCCAGCACCAAAAGTGTCCGGCTCAGCGACAGAGCAAGCCCATCGAGCGCGCCCAGCAGCTTGCGCGCCAGTCCTTTGCGCCGGGCGGTCGGGTGCATCAACAATTTGGCAACTTCCGCCCGGTGGCGACCATTGTCCTGTTGCGCAAGTTCAAGCATCACCGTGCCAACAATGCGCCCCTCCATCCGCACCACCAGAAGATGCCGCTCGCCGCGTTCAATCCCATCCAGCCTGGACGCCCAGAACGCCTCTGCCGCGGCTTGCGTAAACGGCAGAACAAAACCGACACCCGCCCCATCTTCAACGCAAGCCCGTAGCACCTCGCCAAGCTCGCTCACACCCGCCCGCGCCTCAGACACAGTCAGAAGTTCAACCGGTAATTCCGGTGTGAAAGTAGAATTTATCATGGTGTCACCACTGTCAGGATGTAATGCGCCGTGTCAGGACCTGGCGCGTGATAGCTGTTTGGGCCATTGAGCTTGAAGCGCAGGCTATCGCCTGCTGACAGCCGGTGCGTCACATCGCCTGTCGCGCTGCCCCCCAGCGTGACCTCCAGTTCCCCCGATTGCAGCCAGAGATGATGCTCCAGATCCGGAATGGGTGTATCCGCATAGGAGACCCTCGCACCGGCAGGAAGCTCTCCAGAGATCATGGACCCTCTGTATCCGGGCCGCGCTGGCGACAAGCTGCGGCGGCGAAACCCCGATTGGGGATCGGTCCACGTCGCCTGCTCGTCATAGACAATATGATCAGCACCCCGGTCTTCGGCCTGCGCAAACAGCACCGCCATCGGAAGCTGGAACGCCTTGCACAGACGACCCAAAACCACAGCCGTCGGACTGGTCTCGCCCCGCTCTATCCGAGACAGGCTTGCCCGGCTGACGTCAGACTTTTCCGCCATTTCCTCAAGCGACCACCCGCGGGCCTGTCGAAGTCCCGTCAGTCTTGCCGCAAGCTGCGTCTCCAGCGATGACATGTCGCCACTCCCCTCAACAATTTCCCATAATTGAGAATATTTCCCAGTAACGGGAAAAACAAGTGCTTTTAACGGCCTTGCTCTTGGGCTCAGCTCTTGCGGTAAATTATATCGCCCCACAACGAATGCTTTGGTAACGGTTCGAATGCCATATACACTGGGAAACAACATTCATTTTACCGAGGCTAAAAATGTCAGATGCACAACAAACTGCCCAATCCGTACTCGAAAAAATCGAAGACAATTGGGCTTGGTTCCTGATCCTGGGGATCGCATTGCTGCTCGGCGGGCTGGTCCTGATCGCAGCTCCCTATGCAACGTCGGTCGCTGTCACCCTGTTGATCGCAGCCGTGCTTGTCGTTGGAGGTGCCATCCAGATCTATCAAGCCTTCAAGGGCAAGAATGGCAGCAGCTTCTTCTGGAGCCTGATCACCGGCATTATTGCCCTGATCGGCGGCATTGTGATTTACACCAATCCACTTGCAGGCACATTCGCTCTCACGCTCGTTATTGCGGCTGTCTTTATTGCACAGGGTATCAGTCAGCTGTTGCTCGCCTTCAAGATGAAGCCTCACACAGGCTGGACCTGGATCGCACTGGCTGGTGCTATATCCCTTGTCGCCGGTGTGATGATCTGGCTTGAGCTGCCATCTTCTGCCGCATGGGCCCTCGGCCTGATCGCTGGCATCTCGGTCATGTTCAACGGCTGGAGCTACATCGCAATTGCGCTGGCCGCCCGTGCCATGAAGAAGGCCTGATCAGTTTTAAAAAATTCAGTCCGCAGAAGATCCTGTCTGCGGACTGAAACTCGTGTATGATGGACAATCAGGCGAACACGCTGTTTTGGCAACACGCCGGTCTTTTTGAAAGAGAACCCTCCATCATGACCGCCGTCGTTGGCCGAAATCACGGTCTGCCCCACGCCAAGGCCCACTGGTGGTGGCCGCCTCCCCGTTTTGTATGACGCACTGGCCGTTTGAACCGGCATCAGCTCCACATACAATCGGGATTTTCTCATGATCACTGCACATCTGCACGGCGATGCCCGTGCGATTGACGTCGCGTGGCCAGATGGCCGCTCGGCAACATTCCCTGCTATTTTCCTGCGCGACAATTGCCCAAGCGGTTTTCACCCGCAAACACTTGAACGCGAGTTTGACCTGACCAGCGTCGACGTCGACATTGAGATCGGTGACGTCAGCCTCGACAACGGCGACCTGACGGTCACCTGGAAGGCTGGAGATCACACCAGCCGCTTTTCCGCCGATTGGCTTTCGGCTCACACACCCGGCACCGCCTTTGATGATCCGGCAGACGTGATGCCTGAGATCTGGCGCGGCACGACGTCCAAGACTGACCTGCCGAGCGCCACCGCTGCAGACCTCTTGTCAAATGACAGCCGCCTGC
Source organism: Roseibium algae (assembly GCF_037783265.1). Classification (NCBI taxonomy): domain Bacteria; kingdom Pseudomonadati; phylum Pseudomonadota; class Alphaproteobacteria; order Hyphomicrobiales; family Stappiaceae; genus Roseibium; species Roseibium algae. The sequence goes on along the minus strand of NZ_JBAKIA010000011.1, from coordinate 52,262 downwards.
TTGCGTTCCTAAGAGAGACCAAGCGCACCGGACTGTCGATTGTGACCGATATGGCAAACGATGCAGAAGCCGGCATGACCGTTGCGCGCCGCATAGGCTTCCTGCGAGAGACCAACTTCGGCCAAACATTTGAAGTCATGTCCAAACCAGACCCAACCAATCTGGCCTACACATCCCACGCCCTACCCCTGCACACCGATCTGCCAAATCAGGAGCTCGCCCCTGGCTTTCAGTTCCTGCACTGCCTCGCAAATGAGGCAGACGGCGGCGGATCAACCTTCTGCGACGGGTTTGCAATTGCACAGGACCTGAAGGCACAGGACCCGGATGCCTTCAACTTGCTGGCGACGGTGCCGATCCCGTTTCGCTTTCAAGACAATGGCTATGACATCCGCAACCACCACACAGTGATCCAGCTGGATCATTCAGGCGCTGTTACGGAACTAAGGATCAACGCCCATATTGCCTCTGTTTTCGACATGCCAGCGGATCAGATGCAGACCTATTACAGAGCCTATCAGACCATACTCGGCATGACCCGCGCCCCGGCCTACGTGATGACGACACGGCTGGAGGGCGGCGAAATGGTGATTTTTGACAATCGCCGGGCGCTGCATGGCCGCGCGGCCTTCGATCCCTCCACCGGATTTCGCCACTTACGGGGCTGCTACGTTGATCGCGGTGAATTCGAAAGCCGGATCCGGGTCTTGTCGCGAGTCAATGCAAGCTAGACGACAAAGCAACATATGCACGGGCGGTTCTCATAGCCGCCTGTGCCAAAAGCTCAATCCACTGCAATATCACACTTCCCTTCTCACCTTTCTCGCAAGTTCTGTCAGTTGGCCTTTCCCGGCAGCTTTGATAGGGTCCGCCCGAACTGTGTTGAAGATCAATTTCCCGTCTCGTTTTAAGGGGCTGGAAATTCATTGCGTACAACCGTATACACGTCCGCAATATCCGATACCGGAGACTTGTGATGCCTGATCCGCGCGAAACCATCGTGTTTCAAACCGCCGCGTTTCAAGTTTCAGTTTCCGCTCATTGATCAAGCCTTAGGGAACTTAAAAGTATGGCCGACATCATTTACACCAAGGTTGACGAAGCGCCTGAACTGGCAAGCGCGTCTTTCCTGCCGATCATCCGTGCCTTTACCAAGGAAGCCGGAATTTCAATCGGCACCAAGGACATTTCCCTGGCTGGCCGTATCCTGTCGAACCTGCCACAGTATCTGACCGATGCACAGAAGCAGTCGGACGATCTGGCCGAGCTTGGCGCTCTGGTGAAACAGCCGGATGCCAACGTCATCAAGCTGCCAAACATTTCCGCATCCCAGCCACAGCTGAACGCCGCGATCAAGGAACTTCAGGAGCAGGGCTACAAGATCCCGTCCTATCCGGACAGCCCGGCTACAGATGAAGACAAGGCCGTCAAAGCCATCTACGACGGCATCAAGGGTTCAGCCGTAAACCCGGTGCTGCGCGAAGGCAATTCGGATCGCCGCGCACCAAAGGCTGTCAAGGAATATGCCAAGAAGAACCCGCATTCGATGGGTGCCTGGCTGACGACTTCCAAGACCCATGTTTCAACCATGGGCCAGAACGACTTTGCTGCCAACGAAATCTCGACCACGATTGCAGCGGCTTCTGCTGGCACAGCCAAAATCGAATTCATCGGCAAGGATGGCACGGCCACAGTCCTGAAAAACAACCTGTCCCTGACCCAAGGCGACGTTCTTGACGCCACCTATATGAGCGTCAAGGCTCTGCGCACATTCCTGGCTGCAGAAATCGCAGACGCCAAAGCAAAAGGCGTCTTGTTCTCCGTCCACCTCAAAGCCACCATGATGAAGGTCTCCGACCCGATCATCTTCGGACATGTTGTTTCCGTATTCCTGAAGGACGTCTTCGACAAACACGGCGAGGCTCTTGCGGAAGCTGGCGTTAATCCGGATCTCGGCATTGCCGATCTGGAAACCAAAGTCGCAGCGCTTCCAGCTGAAAAGGCTGCTGAAATTCAGGCAGACATCAAGGCAGCTCTCGACACTGGCCCGGCCATGTACATGGTCAACTCGGACAAGGGCATCACAAACCTGCATGTCTCTTCCGATGTCATCATAGATGCCTCCATGCCAGCGCTTATTCGTGCAGGCGGCAAAGGCTGGGGCCCGGACGGCAAGGAAGGCGACACCAAGTGCGTCATTCCGGACAGCTCCTATGCTGGCATCTATGATGCGGTTATCGAATTCTGCAAGGCAAATGGCGCTCTCGACCCGTCCAAGATGGGCACGGTGCCAAACGTCGGCCTGATGGCTCAAAAGGCTGAGGAATACGGCTCCCACCCGCAGACGTTCAAGGCCCCGGCAGACGGCACGATCCGTATCGTCGATGCAGCTGGCAAAACGCTCCTGGAACACACCGTTGAAGGTGGCGACATCTGGCGCGCGTGCATGACCAAGGACGCTCCGATCCGCGATTGGGTCAAGCTTGGCGTCAGCCGCGCCCGCCTGTCCGGCATGCCGGGCATCTTCTGGCTCGACAAGAACCGCGCCCATGATGCTGAACTGATCAAGAAGATCGATGCCTATCTGCCGGATCACGATACATCTGGCCTTGATCTGAAAGTCATGACCCCGACAGAAGCGGCCCGCTACACAACAGAACGGATCGCCAAGGGCGAAGACACGATTTCAATCACCGGCAACGTGCTGCGCGATTACCTGACTGATCTGTACCCGATCCTGGAAGTTGGCACTTCGGCCAAGATGCTGTCCATCGTTCCGTTGATGAACGGCGGCGGCCTGTTTGAGACCGGCGCTGGCGGCTCGGCTCCAAAGCACGTGCAACAGCTGATGGAACAGAACTACCTGCGTTGGGATTCACTCGGTGAATTCTGCGCTCTGGGCGCATCTCTGGAACATCTCAGCCAGGTGAAAGACAATGCCAAGGCTGCCATTCTGGCCGAAACGCTGGATATGGCGACTGAAAAGCTTCTCGATGAGGGCAAGTCCCCAAGCCGCCGCGTTGGCGGGCTGGACAACCGTGGCAGCCATTTCTACATCGCGCTTTACTGGGCGCAGGGCTTGGCTGCACAGGACAAGGACGCTGACCTGAAGGCGCATTTCACGCCTGTGGCAGCGGCTCTGACAGCCAATGAAGACAAGATCGTCGGCGAATTGAATGGCGTTCAGGGCAGCCCGGTCGACACCGGCGGTTACTACCATGCTCCTGCAGATAAGGTCACCACCGCGATGCGCCCAAGCGCCACGCTGAACAGCATCATCGGCTAACGGCGATTTGATTGATTGAATGCAAGAGGGCGGCTCATTGAGCTGCCCTTTTTCTTTGGATCGCCATATCTTTGGCTTTAAGATCAGACGTGTTTTGCCAAGCTGAATAGCTCAACCGTTGCAGAGCGGTATTGATCAAGGACATGACCTCATGCCCCTCGCCGTCATTCGCCGATTATTGCCCGACTTCGGCACCACTTATGGCCCGCCAAGTGATGGCCCGTTTCCAGCAGTTCTGATCCTGCATGGCTCCGAGGGCGCTTTTTCCGGCTGGTCTCATCGAACCGCAGCCATTCTCGTCGCCTCAGGCTATCTGGCCTATCCACATGGCTATTCCAAAGGCGGCAATGCGTGGAATGCCGGATCGATTGAAGATGTCGAACTCACGAGAACTGTCGATGCACTGGCCTCCTTGCGCGATTTTTCCGCATGCGACGGACGTATTGCCATTTATGGTGTTTCCCGCGGCGCCGAACATGCGCTCCTGGTAGCCTCCATGATGGCCCGACATGGTTTGGCACCTCTACCCGATGCTGTTGCGTGCCTTGCGGCTCCAGATGCCGTCTGCGGCGCGTTCGATGCACGCAGCTATCGCGACCCGGGAGACCCGGGTTGGCAGGCATGGGATGCCGCACGGCGGGCATGGCTGTGGAACGGAACCAGCAACGGACTTCTGCCGACATCCCCCATCCCAGTGGAGGCCTATCCCGGACCATTGTTCCTGGCCGCTGGTCTGGATGACCGCACCTGGTCACCCGAAATGACCCGCCGCCTGGAAACCCGGCGCAAGGATGCCAGCCTTCCAGTTGAGGCCCATTACTATCAAGGCGAAGGCCATCTGCCCGGCAGCGACGGTGAAAACAACCATCATAGCCTGCTGCTTAACTTCCTGGACCACAGTCTGGCATCACAACCACAACCACAACCGTGATGACGACTGGGTGTTTATCAAGTCAGCGTCCGCCCGTAACGCCTTTCTACTGCGCCAATACCGGCACCACAGTCGTCGCGATGCGCGGTTCACCGACACCGTTGTCGATGGTCACAGTCACGGCAACCTCGCCCGCCTGCTGTCCGGTGGCAAAACTGGCAGAGAACGATTGCTCAAACGGATTGGAGGGATCGGAGGCTTGCGGGTCAGACACAAGTGTCACAGGTTTCGGACCTTCACCGGGCAGCGCAACAGTCATTTGAAGCACATTCCGATCTGCAGGCACCTGATTAGCCAGTCGCAGATGGACGATCGCAGTTGCAGTCCGGCCAGTCTGATAGACCGGCTGGTCGATGACAACAGCAACGCCGACAAGTTCAACCATGTCACCGATGGAGGTCAAAATCGAGGTCCGCTGACGCACTGGTACCGTTTCAATCGCCGATTTCGCGCCATTGGCCAATGCCGCAATCAGGAAGTCCTGAACCGAAGTATCGCTCAGAATTTCGTCATGGGTTGAAAAGCTCGTCGGGTAGGTCACACGTTTTTCGAGCACTGCGCTGTCCCGCAGCACGGTTCCATCGCCCTGCCAACTTGTCTGGATGTCGAAATGTCCACGACCGTCAATGAACTCCAGTAAAAATTGCTGCGGCGTGCGTTGATCCAGACCGATGACGAGGACACTCTGGATATCGGCAGGCAAAGGCTCGTCTACGATACGCCGCAGTTCTTTCTGGCGATCGCTCACATCAGCCAAATCAGGCAAGGTCTCCGCATTCACACCTTCCCAATTGAGTGCAATCCATGCCTCCGCCCGATTGGCGAGAAGTCTGCTCACCAACGACGGTGTCTCGCCGCAACAGCCTTCATAATCGGGCATCAGCTCAAACATCGAGGGAAAGGTGAGGATCGTGCGGCGAAAGCCCTCCAGCCCTCCCATGAACAGATTGGCCGTGCCCCAACCATGTTCGGCCAAATCAAGCGCCTTCACAGAACCGCGCCATGGCGTTCCGGCGCTGATCAGCTGCTTGATGTTCTTTGCATTCGCATCATTATGGGCATAAGTCCGTGAGATTAAGCCACCCAGACTATGCGCGATAATATCAAATTCACCATCACCGACACCCGAAGCTTCAACAAAGTCACCGAGGCGTTTTGCATTCTCAAAAACGCTCAGCCGCCAGTCATAATCGAAGATGAAGAGTGTTTCGCCTTCCCGGTATCCCGCCTGTTCGAGGCGTTCGATGAACGGACCATAGACATCCTGTGTGTAAAGACCAAGGAAACTGACCTCCCGGATCAGCCCGCAAGGCTCAACGTCGTCCGCTCCTTCAGTCAAGGCCAGCGATGGAAACACCCCAATCGCACCGACAGTGCCCCAGACCACCGTTTTCTCGCCATCCGGCCCAGTGCGGCAAAGTTGGGAGCCCAACAAGCCTGGCACAAACACCAGAGGACGCTGTGGACCAGCGGGTCCCGTATCGGCAGTTTGCTGCGCATGAGCAACAATGCTGCTCAGCAGGGCCAGCAAGGCAACGAACGGAAAGACGACAGTACGCATCATTTTACCTGAAAAACTCATCGGATTGGTCATGAGCGCGATATCGCAACCCTATGACTGTAATACAAGTGTTCTGCATCACAATAGAACGTTTCAATTGACGGTCGCGACAGAAACACCGATCCCGTCCCTGCAACATAGGCTAGTTAGCCGAATCAGCACAGTTTGATCAATGGCTGCACGGACCCAGCAAAGCGACATGTCATGACCAACACCACTTCCATCAAAGCTATCCTGTTCGACAAGGACGGAACCCTGCTTGATTTCGACGCCAGCTGGGCCGGGATCAACGAAGCTTTAGCCCAGATGGCAAGCGACGGGAATCCGCAGTTTACCGATAAACTGTTGCGGATAGCCGGGATGGATCCGCTCAGCAAGTCGACCTCTGCAGGCTCTCTTTTCGCTGCAGGAAATTCGCAAGAAATTGCTGAGGCCTGGATATCTGCAGGGGCAAAATTTGATCAAGCCCAGCTGGCGTCTGAAATCGATAAGTTATGCATCGAGGGCATGCGCAGTGCTGTGCCCCTGCCTGGCATCCCTGGGGCCCTGCACGCCTTGTCAAAAGCAGGCTTCAAGCTTGGCGTTGCCAGCAGTGACAGTGAAGCGAGCATTCATGCTTTCTTGCAGGCAACAGGCCTGTCTGGCCATTTTGAATTCATTGTCGGATATGACAGCGGTCATGGCCCCAAGCCGGAACCTGGCATGATGACAGGCTTTGCGGCAGCTATAGATCTGCCCGTCTCCGCAATCGCCATGATCGGCGACAACACACATGACCTGATCATGGCACAAGCTGCCAGTGCTGGCCTCAAGATTGGCGTCCTCTCCGGCACCGGCACAGAGGGTGATCTTTCCCCGCTCGCTGACATCATCCTCGAAAGCGTTGCAGGTCTGCCCGACTTTTTAGACAACGTTTAAGACATTGCTTTGGCAGGTATATCGGCTCTGGCAGATAATTGCCGCCAGTCTCATGGCATCTCCGACATCTCGTCCAATGCCTTTGCCCAATCCTTTGACCAAAGCCCGAGCGGCACCAGCTGGTCATAAAGCTCACGGCCCAGCGCGGTCGTGATGTACCCACCCTCGCCGCGCGTGACGAATTGCGCGGCCCGCAGTTCCCCAAGCCGCTTGTTCAACACGGCAGGCGAAATCGTCTCACATCTCTCCTGCAGTTGCCGAAAGGTCGATGGCTCATTTTCCCGCAAGGTCCAAAGTACGCCCATGGCCCAGCGCCTCCCCAGAAGGTCAAACAACGCCATGATCGGTGCACCACTGCGCGACCCGCGAACAGGCGTGCCTGGATGGGGAAAGTCAGCGGATTTGACGTATGCTATTTTTTTCATAGCAACCCTCTTTATAAAATGCTATGAATTGAATAGCATGTAAACCCATTTGGAGGAAGCGGATGTCCATCGAGCTTTGGCTTACATTTATTGCCGCAAGCGCCGCGCTGCTTGCTCTTCCCGGTCCGACGATCACCGTGGTGATCGGTCATGCGATCTCCGCCGGAAGGCAAAGCGTCTGGGCGACGGTTCCGGGCGTGGTCCTTGGAGATTGCGTTGCCATGACCGCCTCGCTTCTGGGGGCCGGTGCCATATTGGCCGCCTCGGCAACCCTCTTCACAGCCCTCAAACTGGCAGGCGCTGCCTATCTCATCTGGCTGGGCATTGGCCTCTGGCGCAAAACCCCAAATCTTGAAGCCCTTGACACCAAGAGCGCTGCGCAATCCAATCGCAGCATTTTTTGGAACTGCTTTGTCGTCACCGCCTTCAACCCCAAGGACATCGTCTTCTTCGTCGCCTTCGTGCCGCAGTTCATCAGCTCATCGCACGCTTTCCTGCCCCAGATTGCCATCCTGGAACTCACGTTTTTGGCCATGGTGGGCGTCAATGTGGCACTTTGGTCCCTCGCCGCCAGCCAACTCAGAACACGGCTTGCCCGCCCCGGCAGGGTCCGCCAGATGAACCGCATAAGCGGCAGCGTTCTGATCGGTGCAGGCCTTCTGACAGCCCGAGCCTGACGGGCGCGAAAATCGGAGCAATGCCGCACCTCTCGTCGTGGCAACCGAGTGCTCGGGCTGACATACGGATCAAGAGGCACCTTCATGCCCTCAGGCGTCATCCCCGACTGGATCGGGGCCCCATTGGCTTCCGAAGCCTTGAAGTAAAAGCATCGAGGATGCGACAAGGTAAAGCGCATTCCCAGCGCCCTATAATGCGGCGGCGCGGATTGGATCCCCGATCAAGTCGGGGATGACCGTTGAAGGTGGTGCGTCACTCTCGCCACACACTCAGCGTCATGCCATGACCATGCCAGGCATCTATGCCGTTTCAGCTTCTTAAAGACAGCCTCTGCGACTTGAAAGGGTCGCGGCGTGGATCACCGGATCATGTCCGGTGATGACGGAGCAAGGGGCAACGCACTGCCACAAACACGAGGCTCACGCCGAACAATCTATCTCGTATTTACATTCAACCCTATCCCCATCCCACACCCTTTCTGCTAACCTGCCTCATCCCCATTGCACCGCACACAGTAATCGTATACATCGGCACACAATACTCCCAAGACCCAGATGAAGGCCCGCTCCCATGGCGAAGATCAAGGTAGATAACCCGGTCGTTGAACTCGACGGCGACGAGATGACCCGGATCATCTGGCAGTTCATCAAGGACAAGCTGATCCATCCGTATCTGGATATCGACCTGGACTATTATGACCTGTCAATCCAGAAGCGCGACGAGACGGATGATCAGATCACCGTGGATGCTGCCGAGGCAATCAAGAAACACGGTGTTGGTGTCAAATGTGCGACGATCACCCCCGATGAGGCCCGTGTCGAGGAATTCGGTCTCAAGCGCATGTACCGCTCGCCCAATGGAACGATCCGCAACATCCTGGGCGGTGTGATCTTCCGCGAGCCGATCATAATGGACAATGTGCCGCGTCTCGTGCCCGGCTGGACCCAGCCCATCATCGTTGGCCGCCATGCTTACGGCGATCAATATCGCGCCACCGATTTCCGTTTTCCGGGCAAGGGCAAGCTGACAATCAAGTTCGTCGGCGAGGACGGCGAGACCATTGAGCGGGATGTGTTCGACGCCCCCAGCGCCGGTGTCGCCATGGCCATGTACAATCTGGATGACAGCATCCGCGACTTTGCCAGAGCCTCCCTGAACTACGCCCTGCAGCGCGGCGTGCCATGTTACCTGTCGACCAAGAACACCATCCTGAAAGCCTATGACGGCCGCTTCAAGGATCTGTTCGAGGAAATCTTCGAAGCCGAGTTCAAGGACGCCTACGCCGAGAAGAAGATCTGGTACGAGCACCGCCTGATCGACGACATGGTCGCCAGTGCCCTCAAGTGGTCCGGCGGCTACGTCTGGGCCTGCAAGAACTACGACGGCGACGTTCAGTCCGACATCGTGGCACAGGGTTTTGGCTCCCTCGGCCTTATGACATCGGTCCTGATGAGCCCGGACGGCAAGACTGTGGAAGCGGAAGCGGCCCATGGCACGGTGACCCGGCATTTCCGTCAGCACGAGAAGGGCGAAAGCACGTCGACCAACTCCATCGCGTCAATCTTTGCCTGGACACGGGGCCTTGCTCACCGGGCCAAATTGGACGGCAACACCGCGTTGAAGGATTTTGCCGAGACCCTTGAGAAAGTCTGCATCGACACGGTGCAAAGCGGCTTCATGACCAAGGATCTGGCGCTGCTAGTCGGCCCCGAACAAGGCTGGCTCACCACCACTCAGTTCCTCGACAAGATCGACGAGAACCTGTCCAAAGCCATGGCAGGTTGATCAGCTATAGCTGCCTGAACACAGCATTCTAAGCTCAGAGAAAGGCGTCCATCGTGACGCCTTTTTAATGTCCAAATCGGGAGGGCATCGGACATCCACATACAACCGTGACGTCAATATGCCGCGCCGGTTTCAATTGCAGGCCGACACAAGTTGCCTATGCTGCATTTCAGGGAAGATGACTGTTTGGCGCTGCCTTGCACCTCTTTATGATTTCAGATCAGGATGAGCTAAAATGGACACTGAGCGCAACTCGGGCCGCAACTGGAAAGCAATCCCGCCGTTTGAAACAGGCATAAAGGGTCGTTGCCCGCGCTGCGGCGAAGGTCATCTGTTTAACGGGTTCCTGACCCTCAAACCTAAGTGCGAGTGCTGCGGTCTGGACTACAGCTTTGCAGATCCCGCTGACGGCCCGGCCTTCTTCGTCATCTGCTTTGGCTGCATACCGGCTGTCGCCTTTGCCATGTGGCTCGAAATCGCTCACACCGCGCCCTATTGGATTCATTTGGTTACGACACTGCCAATTATTCTGCTGACATGCATACCGCCCTTGCGTCCCCTGAAAGGGTGGTTGGTTGCCAGTCAGTATTTCTACAAGGCTCAGGAGGGGCAGCTGGATACACCAAGCTAGCAGCCCCACCAAGCTCCACCCGCCGCGCCGCCTGGATCATCAGAGCACGCGCACGATCCCAGTCTCCAGCAGCCTGACAGGCTTCAATTTCCGCAAAGTCGAACGACCAGAGCAGAAGTTGCGCCGAATGCAGGCCACCCAGCTTTTCACGCGCCATGCGATTGAGCATTTGATAATAGGTCTGGGTACTTTCCCAGCTCATTCCACCAAGCATACCAATGGTTTTCATGATGCCCGCACCCCGTCATAAGCGCGGTTAACTGGAAGGTTTTTCATCATCACTCACATCCTCTGGCCGCGCTTTATCATCTGAGAACATTTCAGACTGATCGGTATCTTCCTCACCGCGAACCACATCAGCTTGTGCCAGCTCTTCGCTGGCCAGATCACCAGCCGCATTCAGAGCCTCGTCATGTCGGCGCTCAGCTTCCTTCAGGATCTTCGTTGCCAACCCGGGTGCTTTTTCCATCATCAACTGCAAGGCATGGGCCTCAAGAACCAGAAGATCACAATCATGAAACGCCTTGATTGTCGACTTTCTGGGTCGCTGATGAATCAGCGCCAACTCGCCGAAAAAATCGCCATTCGATAGATAGACTGTTCCACTGTTCAGTTCGATTTCAGCGGTGCCTTCGGATATGAAAAACATCCGATCAGCAACATCTCCCTTCTCGGCAATGATTTTACCAGCCTTCACCTTCTGCGCCTGAAGCAAACGGGCAACATCAGCAATTTCCGTCGCTTTAAGGTCTTCAAAGAGCGGCACGCGTGCAACCATCGACCAGGTGACCACGAAATCACGACTGTGAATCTCACGAGCAAAAGCCGATGCGATGATACCGACCGGCAGCGCAATCAAGCCATAGCCAAGCAGCATGAAGAAGCCACCAACGGTTTTACCCAATCCCGTGACCGGAACAACATCGCCGTAACCGACCGTTGTCACCGTTGCAATTGCCCACCAGATCGCATGGGGAATACTATTAAACTTGTCTGGCTGGGCATCATTCTCGATCAGGTACATCACGGTAGCTGCCAACAGGATCACCCCGGACACAATCATGGTCGCGCCCATCAAGGCCCAACGTTCACTCGCAATCGCCTGTAAAAGCGAGCGAATCGCTGGGGAGTAACGCGCAAGCTTTAAAAACCGCAGCAATCTGAGAACAACAACCACCGTAAATGAATTATCCGGTAGAAAAATAACCAAGAGAAACGGCAGGGCCGCAATCAGATCGACGACCGCATCCAGATGAAGCGCATAACGCAGACGTGCGCCTAATGGCCCGTAGCGACGCAACGGCGGATGCAAGTCTGAAACGTAGAGGCGCAATCCATACTCAATAACGAAGATCAAACCCGATAGCAGCTGAACATAGATCAGTATGCCGTCGTAGGAGGCACGGACCTCTGGCAATGTTTCAAGCACCGCTAGCGCTACATTGAGGACAATCAACACCACGATCCCCTGCCGGATCGCGCGGGCAGCGACACGATGATCGCCAGTGTCCTCCAGCAGGCCGAAGAGAAATCGTTTAAAAGTCTTTTGCTTAGTCACTCAGATACTCTTGTGCGTTTCGAGAAAGCCACAATTAGGATCAGAGGCATTAGTTGCAAAAGCGACAAGCCCCGTAAACCACTCATGCCTATACGGAAAAACGCAGAAACACAAAGTCATAGATTTCAAATGTAATTTTGCTCTCAAGAGCGGCAATTCATTGATTTGCGCACGCCATCCTCACCCGCTTATCACGCAGACAGCTGGACAATCTCATCCATAACAGGCTCCATGTCAGGATCCTGAAGATCCCTGTCGAACCGACAGCAAGTGTTACGGCCAAGTCGTTTTGCGCGATAGAGCGCCAAATCAGCATCTTCATAGAGACGTTCAAACCGAAACTCGGTGGTCTTTGTATCCGCTAAGCCAATACTGATAGTGAAACGAATAATCTGGCCTGCATACCTAACATCCAGAAGTGCTGTTGCCTTGCAGATATTCTCAGCGAGAAGATCAAGGGACGGGCCCAGCAGGCCAGGCAAATATATTCCAAACTCTTCGCCGCCAATACGGCCGCAGATTGTCCGATTGTTCGAGATCGACTTCAAGAAATGACCGAAGCGTTGCAGCACAATGTCACCAACCTGATGGCCATAGGTGTCATTGACCTGCTTGAAGTGATCAATGTCAATGATGAGAAATGTTCCACCACCGCACTGCTCCTCAGACAGCATTCCCTGCACCCCCTCCAAAAAGGCGCGCCGATTGTTCAGGCCAGTCAGTTCGTCAGTATAGGCAAGCCGCTTAATCTTAAGCTCGGCCCTATCCTTCGCCAGGACCACGCCCAGAAATGCAACAGCTACGGTATGCAACATGGACAAGACGGTAAAAACAAAGAGCCAGTTGGAAACAGGGATAAAACCATTGAACTCAATAGGCCATTCGATCGCAAACCAAATGGCAACGACGTGGATCAGGCCAAAGCTGACGTAAGCCGAGAACGCATAGCGAGCCGATGGAAGAACCTCGCCCATTTTTCCCTTGCGAACTTCATAAGCGGCCAGAAAAAAGAACATGGCTGCAAAAAAGAAAATGTAAATCTCGCGCCAAAGTGCAAACGTATCTACTGACCTGTCCGCCCAAATGGCCGGCGGTATAAAACCAAGGGCAACAAATGCAGGTATACGCACATCAATCATTCGCCCCTGGAACGATCGCATCCCCATCCAAACACAACCAAGTCCCATCAGAAACAACATGCAACCAATGTAATCGCTGACCCAAAGTGGAACGAAAGACCGGCAAGCTATCAGCAAGCCGCCAATGGCAGGTGCCCAAAAGGTGAATGCCCAACAACGCAAGTGCATGGCCGATGGCGACCTGACAAGCGCAACCGAAACAAGGACGAGGAAAAACAGATAAATAGACGAAAGACATACCAGAACGGATGGAACGGAGAGAATAAGCTCCAAAACACACCTCCGTAAGATTGCCATGGTTATTACACTCAATCGCATAAGGCCGGAGATGTTATTCGAGTGCAACAAAAACAAAATGCATCTGAGAGTTATATGCAGAAATCATTTATCAGTTGCACAGTTGAATATCTTTGACGTCTCCCAAATTAAGAGATCTACTCATTAAGTATCCTTAGCCGTTAAAACATATGCATTTTATGCATACACTAATCCATAAATTAGATTTGAAATACAAATGGCAGTAGGACACTGTGTCGCCCCATTACTTTGTAAAAAGTGAAATCAAAATTCATTCCTCTTGTAATTCTCGACTAATTTATGTCCCGGATAAGATTTCCCCATGCGCAATACGCTCTTTGCTTTCATCGCCATTGCCCTTGGTCTCCACTTTGTAAATGCTTCCCGCTTTGCACCTGCCCCTGATGCCAACATCCACCTCATCGCCCACAGGGGTATTCATCAAACTTATTCTTCCAAAGACTTGAAGCGGGACGATTGCACTGCAACTCGCATCAATTCCCCCACGCATGAGTATCTGGAAAACACGATACCTTCGATGGAGGCGGCTTTTGCCGCTGGCGCAGATGTGATCGAACTGGATGTCGCTCCGACAACAGACGGTCAATTCGCCGTATTCCATGACTGGACCCTGGACTGCCGGACAGAAGGAAGCGGCCCCGTACGCGCCCAATCCATGGATGCACTCCGCAAGCTTGACATCGGATATGGCTATACCGCTGACGGCGGAAAAACATTCCCTTTTCGTGGCAAGGGCATCGGCCTCATGCCCAGCTTGACCGAGGTCTTGAACCGATTTCCCGAAGGCCAGTTTCTCGTCAACTTCAAAAGCAAGGACAGCACAGAAGCTGATGCCCTTGCCAAATTGTTGGCAGAAAACCCTCGGTGGCGCGACAGTATCTGGTCTGTCTATGGCGGCGAAATTCCAACGAACCGGGCCCATGAGCTCATGCCTGACATCATGGGCTTCACCAAAGACGGGATCAAATCCTGCCTGAAAGAATATATTGCTCTTGGCTGGTCAGGCCATGTTCCGGACGCATGTAAAAACACACGCCTGATGATCCCGTCTGATTACACCTGGCTAATATGGGGGTGGCCAAACCGTTTCCAGCAACGCATGCAGAACAATGGCACAACAGTCATTTTGACAGGCCCGCTTAAAGGCTATGGTGGCATAGAAGCGCTACAACATCCTGCAGAGGTGATCCCAGATCATTTCATTGGTTACGTCTGGACCAACAAGATCGAAGAGATCGGCCCGATTCTGGCATCAAGTCCGCGGCCAGACTCAACGGTAACGTTCAATCCTGACCTGGGGCTTCCCAATCAGGAGCCCCAGCCAGAATTTCAGGCACCCCCGCGCGTTTACTGCTGCGCACCGCCGCCAATCCAGGTGCCGATATCGACAAGACCCGACATCAAAGCGCTGTCAGATAAGCCTCAATAGCCTCGATAGCAGCGCCTGCCTTGGATCCGTCGGGACCACCGGCCTGAGCCATATCTGGCCGACCGCCGCCACCACGGCCGCCAAGGGCTTCCGATCCGATGCGGACGAGATCAACGGCCGTGACCTTATCGGTCATGTCCTTGGTGACCGCAGTCACGATGGCCGCTTTGCCATCGTCTGCAACATTGATCAGCACCACAACGCCGGACCCGAGCTGGGTCTTGGCCTGGTCCGCCAGACCCTTCAGGTCTTTCGGGCTGATGCCATCGACCGTGCGCGCGATCAACTGGAACGCACCAACTGTTTTGACAGCTGCTTCGCCAGTCTCTGAATTACCGACCATGGCAAGTTTCTTCTTGGCTTCGCCAAGCTCTTTTTCAAGCCGCTTGCGCTCATCCACCAGCTGGGCAACACGGGCAGTCACATCGCCTGCGCCAACCTTCAGAAGGTTTGCAAGATTGCGAACCCGCTTGTCCTGTTCGTCCAGGTAAGCCCGCGCAGCCTGCCCCGTCAAAGCCTCAATGCGCCGCACACCGGCAGCAACTGCGCTTTCATTGACCAGTGTGACAAGCCCGATATCACCTGTCCGGTTTACATGTGTGCCACCGCAAAGTTCAACAGAATAGGCTTTGCCAGCCTTGTCGCCATGAAGGGCCGTCCCCATGGTCACAACGCGCACTTCATCGCCATATTTCTCGCCAAAAAGCGCCATCGCGCCGCTTTCAATCGCATCATCAACGGCCATTAATCGGGTTTCCACCGAGGCGTTCTGCAGGACGATTTCGTTGGCAAAGCCCTCGGCGGTGGCCAACTCCTCGTCACTCATCGGCTTGGGATGAGAGAAGTCAAACCGCAGTCGATCTGGAGACACCATCGAACCCTTCTGGGCAACGTGAGTTCCAAGCACTTCGCGAAGCGCTTCATGCACAAGGTGAGTTGCCGAATGATTCGAACGGATCGCGCCACGGCGCGCCGGATTGACGTGCAGCTCAAGGGCAGCACCCACAGTCAGTGTGCCTTCTTCGACCGTGATCGAATGAACAAACAGACCATCAGCCTTCTTGTGAACATCGGTAACCTGGACCTTGAGACCCGGTGCACTGAGTACGCCTTTATCGCCAACCTGGCCGCCGGATTCGCCATAAAACGGCGTCTGGTTCAAAATCACAAAGCCGGACTGGCCAGCTATCAGCTGTGGAACCTCGTCGCTCTCCAGTACAAGTGCGAGCGCAACGCCTTCGGCTTTTTCGGTTTCATAGCCAAGGAACTCTGTCGCGCCAAATTTCTCTTTGAGGCCGAACCAGATTGTGTCTGTTGCCGAGCTGCCGGAGCCGGACCAATTCGCCCGAGCCTCGGCCTTTTGCCGCTCCATCGCCGCAGCGAACCCATCTGTATCAACGTCAATGCCGCGAGGCCTCAATGCGTCTTGGGTCAGATCCAGCGGGAAACCGAATGTATCATAGAGTTTGAAAGCTGTTTCGCCATCAAGCTGCCCACCCTCAGCCAGCTCAGCCGTAGCACCTTCCAAAAGCCCCATGCCGCGATCAAGCGTCTTGCCGAACCGCTTTTCCTCAAGGGTCAGCGTTTCTGTGATCAAGGCCTCAGCGCGCACAAGCTCAGGATAAGCCTGCCCCATCTCCCGTATAAGCGTGGAGACCAGTTTGAACAGAACTGGATCCTTGGAGCCCAGAAGATGCGCATGGCGCATACCGCGCCGCATGATCCGGCGCAGGACATAACCGCGGCCTTCATTTGACGGCAGAACCCCATCAGCGATCAGGAATGCAGTAGAACGCAGGTGATCGGCAATGACCCGGTGGCTGGCAAGAGCAGCACCATCGGCCTCAACACCGGTTGCATTGGCAGATGCCCCAATGAGCGCGGTGAACAAGTCAATATCATAGTTGTTGTGAACGCCCTGAAGGATTGCAGCCAGACGCTCAAGGCCCATTCCAGTATCGATAGACGGGCGTGGCAGATCAAGTCTTGCGTCCGGTGTCTGCTCATATTGCATGAACACCAGATTCCAGATCTCGATGAAACGATCACCGTCCTCATCCGGGCTTCCAGGAGGGCCGCCTGCAACATGCTCTCCGTGATCATAGAAGATTTCAGAACACGGCCCACATGGCCCTGTGTTGCCCATGGTCCAGAAGTTGTCTGATGTTGGGATGCGGATGATCCGCTCGTCAGTCAAACCTGCGATCTTCTTCCACAGAACAGCAGCCTCTTCATCCTCGGAATAGACTGTCACGACAAGTTTTTCGGCAGGAAGACCATACTCGCGGGTGATCAGATTCCACGCCAGCTCGATCGCCCGGTCCTTGAAATAGTCACCGAAGGAGAAATTGCCGAGCATTTCGAAAAATGTGTGATGGCGCGCCGTATAGCCAACATTGTCCAGATCATTGTGTTTACCGCCGGCACGGACAACTTTCTGCGCAGTCACAGCGCGCGAATAGTCCCGAGTCTCAAGACCGGTAAAGACATTCTTGAATTGGTTCATTCCCGCATTTGCGAACATGAGGGTGGGATCGTTTCGCGGAACCAGCGGGCCGGACTCGACCACATGGTGGTCGTTGTTTTTAAAATAATCCAGAAATGTGGATCGGATTTCATTCACGCCGGTCATACGGTGTCTCACCTAGGTCCTGCCTGCCGGTTCCAGCAGGGCAATCTATCTTGGGCCGGGCCGCCTATCGTGTCTTCACCCGGTTGAACTTGCCTTTTATCTTTCCGGCGGGGGGCTGTCCAGAACGGCATGTGTCCTAAATACCTGCCTGTCAGCGCCAAAAGAAAATTCCCACTGTGTGAGAACAAGCTTCAAAAACGAAAACCCTCCGCACCTGCAGGCACGAAGGGTTATTATTATTGGCTTATAAAACCAGACCTGCCCGTTCCAGGGATCAGCGATTAGGCCTGCAGATCAATCCTCGACGTCTTCGTCAGCGCCTTTTGGATCAATGATCGCTTCAGCAATCAAACCGGCATTTTGACGAACGGCCAATTCAATCTCATCGGCCACTGCAGGATTATCACGCAAGAACTGCTTGGAGTTCTCACGGCCCTGACCAAGCCTCTGGCTGTTGTAAGAGAACCAGGCACCTGATTTTTCGACAATATTGCCTTTAACACCGAGATCGATGAGTTCGCCAACCTTGGAAATGCCTTCGCCATAAATAATGTCGAATTCCACCTGGCGGAATGGAGCCGCCAGTTTGTTCTTCACCACTTTGACGCGGGTCTGGTTTCCGGTCACTTCGTCCTTGTCCTTAATCGCACCGATACGCCGGATATCAAGTCGAACAGACGCGTAGAACTTCAAGGCGTTGCCACCGGTCGTGGTCTCCGGTGAGCCGAACATCACACCAATCTTCATACGGATCTGGTTGATGAAGATGACCATGCATTTCGACTTAGAAATCGATGCGGTCAATTTGCGCAGCGCCTGGCTCATCAAACGAGCTTGCAAACCGGGCAGACTATCGCCCATCTCGCCTTCAAGCTCGGCCTTGGGTGTCAGGGCAGCAACGGAATCAATTACCAGAACATCAATCGCCCCGGAGCGGACCAGCGTATCGGCGATTTCCAGCGCCTGTTCACCGGCATCAGGCTGTGAAATCAGCAGGTCATCAATGTTGACGCCAAGTTTACGGGCATAGATCGGGTCCAAGGCGTGCTCCGCATCAACGAATGCGCAGATCCCTCCTGCCTTTTGGGCCTCGGCAATTGTATGCAGCGTCAAGGTTGTTTTGCCGGAAGATTCCGGACCATAAACCTCAACGACACGCCCACGCGGCAATCCGCCGATACCAAGGGCAATGTCCAGACCAAGAGATCCGGTCGACACAGACTGGATCTCGACAACCTGACCGGCTCCCATCTTCATGATGGAGCCTTTGCCGAAAGCACGTTCAATTTGCGATAGCGCTGCATCCAACGCTTTTGTCTTATCCATCTGGCTGCTCTCTACGAGACGTAATGTACTCTGTGACATGGCTCATGTTCCTTATTCCACGATGGACCCGTCGTTTCAAACTGTCCTTTTGTACCTTTTTTGTTCTCATTTTACAAGGTGCCATGAGTCATTGTTTTTTAACGTTAAATATCAAAGTGTTCTAGTAATGTTCCAATCACTTTAATTAAATATTACGCAACGTAAATTCTGCACTCGAAAAAGTTATACCCAGAATCAGATGCGATCACCGACCTGATTCTCTGTCTCTTGCCCCTTGTCATCCCGCCTGATAACCAAACGACCAACTCAACTCACGGAGTATCGCATGCTTCCAGTGAGTTTTACCGCACCGCGAACGACCCATTGCAAAGGCCAGACATGCACGGCTCCCCATCACACCCTGCTTCTATCTGTCCAGTAGCCTGCTTTGGCGCGATCCATTGGGATATCATCGCCCATGCGGACAGGGCTATTTTGCGGGACACATCGACCCCGGCAAGGCTTGATCCAAAACCCGGTGGGGTGGCAACAAACGTTGCGCGAACACTCTCCAAACTCGACATCGACACACATCTGATTGGCGTTACTGGTGCAGATCCTGCGGCTTTAGCCATTCAGGCACAGCTCCAGCGCGATGGCATCACGTCACATATTCAGGAACGGCAAGGATTCGACACAGGACAATATCTTGCCTTGCATGATCCAGATGGCAGCCTCACTGCGGCTTGCATTGATGACCAGGTCTTGAGCACTGCCTCCATGGAGCATTTTCAAGCTTCGGCGAACGGCCTGCCCAAAGATGCGCTCTGGCTGTTGGATGCCAATCTACCTGCCGATATTCTGGAAGGTCTTGCAGGGCTTGCGCCAACAGCGCGCCTTGTTGCCGACGCCGTATCAATTGCCAAGGCCCCTCGCCTGAAGAGCGTCCTGCCCAAACTCTCATTGCTCATTTTAAACACAAGCGAAGCTGCCGCGCTGACAGACTTGCCAGACGATACTCAGGCAGAAAAATTATCGGCCATCTTGCTGGATCAGGGATGCTCCGCAGTTGTCATCACAGCTGGCGCAGCGCCGCTTCATTACAGAACAGGCACCACAACTGGAGAGCTTCACTCACCAAGCGCTGAGATCGTCGACGTGACGGGCGCAGGCGATGCTTTGATTGCCGGAACGCTGGCGGGTTTGGCAAGAGGTGCTGACCTGCACGAAGCCCTGACATACGGCCAGAAGGCTGCACTGATTACTTTGCAAGCTTCCGGTGCCGCACCCGACATTCTCACCTGGGCTGCGATGAGCAAAAGCTGAACATCCTGCGCTCCAGAGGCCACAACTCTGTCAAATGAGAGAAAACTGGCCAAGTTCGAAGAACGCAACTCGACGGAGACCCATCGACTTTCTATATAAGCCAAAAGCGGATGCAGTTTCCGCACCTCCCTGATGTGAAAGAGATCAACCGTGACCCCTGCCGACTTGATTGCCCCGACCGCGGAAATTCGGACAGCCCTGAGCGAAGGCAAACCCGTCGTGGCTCTGGAATCCACCATTATCACCCATGGCATGCCCTTTCCCAGCAATGTGGAAACAGCCCGCCTTGTGGAAGCTGACATCCGGGCAGAAGGTGCGATCCCCGCGACCATCGCTGTTCTGGACAGCCGCATTCGCATTGGCCTGGATGATGATGATCTGGACCGGCTGGCCAAAGCCGAAAACGTCATGAAGTGCTCCCGCGCAGATCTGGCCTTTGCAGTTGCAAGCGGGCGTCCGGGATCGACAACAGTTGCGGCGACCATGATGGCCGCCTATGCAGCCGGTATTTCTGTTTTTGCCACGGGTGGCATTGGCGGCGTTCACAAGGGTGCAGAAGAGACATTTGATATCTCAGCAGATCTTGATGAACTCAGCCAAACGCCCGTGCTTGTGGTCTCGGCCGGTGCAAAGGCCCTGCTTGACATCCCCAAGACAATGGAAGTTCTGGAGACCAGAGGCGTTCCGGTCATCGCTTTTGGAACAGATGAATTGCCAGCCTTCTGGTCGTGCAACAGCGGACTGGCCGCCCCTTACCGTTTGGACACGCCAGAGGAAATCGCCCGACTTCTAACAACGCGCGAAATTTTCGGCAGCCACGGCGGTGTTTTGATCGCAAATCCGGTCCCGCAAGAAAGCCAAATCCCACAGAACGAAATGGCTGGTTACATAGACGCGGCAATCGCCCAGGCAAACCAGAACGGCATCACCGGCAAGGAAGTCACTCCTTTTGTCCTCGGGACGATTTTGAAATTGACAGATGGTCGCTCTCTCGACACGAATATCGCACTGGTGCGCAACAACGCTCGCCTGGCTGCACGTATTGCCGTGGCTCGGGCGAGCAAATAAACGCCGAAGTCGCCGATAGGGTGATTGCAGCAGGCTAAAACTGCCACTGTGATTGGATTATGACCTGGCAACCTGTCGTAGTCAGGTCACAGATAGGCCCTATTCGCGAGCAAGGTTGCAACGGAACCGTTTAAGCCGTTGACACCATGGCGTCACCTTGACCAAGTTAATCTGCTAAGGGACGACAGACAATATATGCCGCTTGGGCACAGCTCACGGCCTTGAAGATTGGGAGTATATTGCAATGGTTGAAGTGACAGGACATGGCGCAACAGAGGGTGCTCAGGTGGCTCCCTCCACCAGTGTCACGCCCTTGCAGTATCTTGACCGCGCGTTGGGAAAACTGCGCGATCTCGGCATCACACCCGAAACCGAGACTGATGCTCCGATCAACGCCCTTTTGGAGCAGATCTCCGATCTGTCCCCTGACAAGGTTCTGATCATCACCCGGACGCTTGGACAAACCTCTCACTTCAACGAAGTCGTTCGCAATCAGGTTCGCCAGATGGACATCGGTGAGCGCTATGAAGAAATCACCGGCGCTTTCAGTTCGATTCGTGACGATGCAAAAGCGCTGGTTGACCAATTGGCTGATGGCAAGATTTCCTTCATGGAGTCCATGTCGAACAAGTGGCGCGACATGCGCCGTGGCACAATCTCCGACCGCTTTGACGACATTCGCGACACCTACAAGGAAGTCGCCCGTGCCACGAAAGATCAGATTGAGCGCGAACAGACAATTCTGGATTCCTACCGCGATTTTCGTGGTGCCCTGAAACAGGCTGAAGTTCAGGCTCTTGAAATCCTGAACATCGCCACCTCAAAAATGGACTCGGCAAAAACCGAACTGGAAGCCTCCTCGGCTGAAGTGGCCGCCTATTCAGGCGAAGATCCAGCGAACAAGGCCCGTCTGGAACTCGCCCGCGATGAAAAACTGCGCGCGATGCAGGATGAAGAAAAGCGCTATCAGATCGCCAAGGATCTGTCGGACAATCTGACCATTGGATACAACACATCTGAAGTCATCATGGCGCGCCTGATGCAGACCACCAATGCCAAGGAACGGGTTTATGCCCAGTCTGTCAGCTTCTTCTCGACCAATGAATCTGTTTTGACGGCCTTGAATGCGTCTTTCACCGGCCTTCAGGGATTGCACGAATCCACTGAGACGCTGAATGCCATGAAGGAAGGCATTAACAAGAGCCTGGAAACTCTGGCTGACATCGGCGATGCCGTTCAAACGGAAGCTTTGAAGGCTGGATACGGGCCGACAGTCGCTGCTGCTTCAGTGAAAAAGCTGGTGGATTCAGTGGTCAATTTCCAGGTTCAGTCACGCGAAATCATCAATGAAATGCGTGACATGTCCACCAAGAACTCCGAGGAAATCAGAACGGCTGTGGAAGATGGCAAACGCCGTCTTGCCAAACTTGCTGCTGAGGGCAATGCCCTGACCAGCTGAATGTCCGGCTGACATGCACTTGGTGACCAGCATTTGGCAACAGGTTCTGATAGGCTCTTGCAGTGACATTCGAAGCGGAAACAAAGTCACCGGGATGATCCAGCATCTAGCTTGATCCATCCCGGTGTTCATCTAGCGGAGACGACGCTTTATGGCGGAAAAGGCAGAGGCCCCGCTCGACGATCTGATGATGGCAATGGATGTGGTGGACACGCTCCGCCACGATGAATCTGTTGTGATGAAGGAGCTGGGCGCGCAAGATCGCGATGCTGGCATGATCGACCGTTTGCGGGAAATATACGCATCCCAAGGCATCGAAGTCCCTGATCATATTCTGCAATCAGGTGTCGAAGGGCTCAAGGAAGACCGCTTCGTCTACGCCCCGCCCGCATCCGGGTTTCAGCGTATGCTGGCCCTTGTCTATGTCAGTCGATTGCGCTGGTCAAAGTGGGCTGCCGGTGTGCTGCTTGTTGTGGTCATCGCCGTGGCAGCCTGGCAATTTTTGATCATTGCCCCCCGTGAGCGAGCAGCGGCAGCCTTGAAGATAGAACTTGCCGAGCAATTGCCCGCACGCCTCGCAACCCTTGGCGAACGTATTGCCGCACTGGCCCAGGACCCTGACGTCAAGTCCGATGCAGCCCGTATTCAGGCCGACGGACTGATTGCCGCCAAGGATGGCGATGCCGATGCTGCCAGAAAGTCGGTCACAGATCTCACCCAGCTTGCAAGCGACCTGTCTGCAGTCTTCACCGTACGCATTGTTTCCCGGCCTGGCACTCCAACCGGCGTGACACGGATCCCGGATGTGAACCGCAAGGTGAACAATTATTATCTTGTGGTCGAAGCTCTGGATCCGGACGGCAAAGCAATCAGCCGAAAAGTCCTGTCAGAAGAAGACAGCAAATCCAAAGACGTGACCATCTGGGCACAACGTGTCAGCAAAGGCCTGTTCGATCAGGTCCGCAACGACAAAAAAGATGACGGCATCGTCCAAAAAGCACTGATCGGCACCAAAGAACGAGGCCAGCGCGACGTTGATTGGACCACAGGCGTTCAGGACGGAGCGATCACAAAATGGTAAACTACGATGGCATATCGCCTGAGGAGGTCGCACGATCATGCTGACCGGACGCCAGACGCTCTCCAGCATCGAACAGGCGCAGACAGACCTGCGCCGTGAAGAAACAGACCTGTCCAGCCGCATTGAGCGGGTGACCCGATCTGTAACAGACATTCAGTCCCAGCAAAGCGATGCCTATAAGGAACTGGCTCGTTTCAGGCTCGACAATCATGCGGCTGAAACCCTTGATGAACGGCTGGATACGGCCGCACGCGATGCCCGCCAATTGATGGAAAAGCGTTCTCAAGACTACAATGTCCTCACCGACCAGCTACGCCAGAAAGAGACTGCCCACAAAGAGCTGCAAAAACAACGCGAAGCAAAGGCATTTGAAGCAGAAGCCGCATCGGGCAAAATGGATGGCCTGATGGAGGAAGTTGACGGGCTTTTGGAGCAGGACGCAGCGTTTGTAGCCCAACGCGCGCGCGCCGAAGACGCCGCCAAGACAGCCAATGCCGCAGCTGAAAAAGCCAGGACCTCTCTCCAGGACCGCAAGGAAAAGGGCAAGGCCTATGAAAACGATCCTTTGTTCCTCTATCTCTGGCAAAGAGGGTTTGGCACACCCGAATACAAACGACGTGGCATAATTCGCTCGCTCGACGGTTGGGTCGCCCGGCTGATCCGGTTTCATGATGCCCGTGCAAATTATGCCATGCTGACCAGCATTCCAGAGCGGATTGCCCGTCACGCGGAGCGTTGTGAAAAGCAGGTCGTTCATGAAGATGCACTTCTGGCTGAGATGAGCCGGGCGGCCCTGACCCACACTGCAGGTGAAGACCTTGCCGCCCGCATTGACACCCTCGGTCAGGAAATCTCTTCAATGGACAGCGAGCTCGATGCCCTGGAGCGCTCAATCGACACGTTGAGCGATGCCTTGCAGGATTTCTCCCGAGGAGAAGATGACGGTTTTCTCAAGGCTGAAGAAAAACTTTCTCTCTCACTCAAGGCTGATGACTTGCGTGATCTATGGCGAGAGGCGCTCAGTACCCCTTCCCCCGAGGATGAGCGGATCATTCGACGTATCGAGGACCAACTCGACAGAATAGACCGGTTTCAACGTGAAATGCGTCAGGACCGCGAACTTCTGCGTGATATCACGCGCCGTCGCTCCGAATTGTCACAAGTGACCCAGAAGTTCCGCCGCAGCGGCTATGACACTTGGGACTCGACCTTTTCCGACAACAACCTGACCACAGTGTTGCTCGGTGAGCTTGTCAAAGGCGCAATCACAGGCGCTGACTACTGGACGCGCGCCCAAAAGAGCCACAAGCGCCGGAAACCACGCGGTGGCCGCGTCGGTTTTCCGAGAGGCTCAGGCTTGCCGCGTTCCATGGGTGGCGGTTTCAGTGGCGGAGGTCTTGGAGGCGGTGGCAACGGCGGTTCATCATCCGGCGGAGGCTTCAGTTCTGGAGGTAACTTTGGAGGCGGAGGCTTCTCTACTGGGGATACCTTCTAGTCGATAGAAGGCCACCCTCCAAACTTCCTTTACGGTAGTATTTATTCAGCTTAAGACACATTGTGTCATTATTTTTTACCATCACGGTGGTTGCATGGGCCCTGCCCACTTGGAAACATCTCGTGACGCCGACTGCAGACCGCAAGGAAAGCTTATGCAAAAGCTGCTCGCCATCTCTCTTCTTGTCACTTTGGCCGCTTGCCAAAGCTCACCGCGGCCACCTTCTTTGCCAGAACAGCCACAATTGAGTGTTCCAACAGGTGCTCAGAGCGTTACGATTGCAGCAGCCCCTCCAGCTGTTCGTGCAGCCTTGGTGTCCAGCGCCCATGAAAAAGGCACCGCAGTTATACAGGATGGCGCCAACATGGTGATTATGGAACGAACCATGACTGGTGAAAACCCGGCGCTCGACGCTGAGTTTGGCCCGTCCGACAACGGCATAAGGGTCGTTCGGATTCGCGTGCGTTTCACCGGGAGCCAATGCAAGACGCTCGCCGTTCAAGATGTTGCCGTCATCAACAATGCGCGGACAGCCCTGGAGCAAAGCTTTGTCCTCCCAGGCAATCCAAACACGATGGAAAGCCTGCGTGGCCTGAAGTCCCGCGCTGAAAACGGCAGCGTCTGCCCGCCGGTTTGATGGATAGCTGTTTAAAAACGTAAAGCGCAGCGCCAACATGCGCCGCGCTAAAAGTCCTTTTTGACGGCGAATGTCAGCTAATTTTTCAAATATTATTCAGACCGGATCAGCTGCGAGAACGCCACTCCCGGAACGTTTTGACGTGCTCGGTCAGATATGTGCGCCGAAGCGCGACGCGCGTCCAGAGACCCCTCTCCGCCAAGAACACCCAGATTAAATAGATACTCCGGCAGGTGCCCCGACAGAACCAAACGCCAATCCATCGGTAAGTTCGGTTGAAGGGTTTTGGCGAGTTGGTAGACCACCGTCGTACAGTTGGCTTTCACCGTATTATAAAAAGCAGATTTGGATTCAAGCTTCTGAGCCAAGTCGACAAAAGACAGGAACATAGTTCGACGCTGCGCAGGTGTCAGTTCCACAGGGAAAACGCTGACGTTTTCTCCGCGATAATTTGTCCGTAATTTGACGATGTCACGCTCCGTCGCCCCGATCAGCACCAGTTCAAACTGACGGAAGAACCCTCCAATCTCATTGAAAGTTTCATGGACTTCACGGCGAATCTCGGCTGAAAACACCACGTGCTCTCCATCAGAAAAGCCGAAACTGACCAGCAGATGTGCTATGTCCGAGCTGCTCCAGACAGAGGTGATCATGTCTACGGTTTCCAGCTTTGAAAGATCGTAGTTGCGGGTCACCCAATTCTGCTTTGCCTCAGTTGGAGACGTCCATTCAAAATCACGGATATCACCCAATGTAACCTGATCGCCTTCGATCCGTGCCGTGACACCGCGTGAAACGTCAGCCGCCCAATCCCTGTCCTGTTGCGGCGTTATCGTCTGGTACCAGCCACCAACCAGAAGACCTGCGACAATCAAAGCGCCCCATGACAAGACCTTGGATCGCCAATACAGAGCAGGAACAATGAGAACACCTGCTCCAAGGCCAACATAAGCAGAAAGCTGAACGCCGCCAGACAAATGAAACCACACGGCGGTAGCAGTCCATGCCACACCGGCGATTAGAATTAGGCTAAAAACAACATGCGACAGGACTCTTAAAACGCGGCTCATAATGTTCCCCAGACCGGGCGCAGTTCCCCTGGAACCACCCCGACCTTACTATTTTCTTCAAATCATTATCGTGCTGCCGGATGGACGCACTCCACCCGGCACTTCGGTATCAGACAACTTCATGTGTTGAGGCTTCAGACAAAAGGCGCTCGGTACGGGCATCATCGAGCTTGTTATAAATACGATCAGATTCGTCCTTGTCACGTATCGCTTTGGTGATCGCAGCCGTCGAATAGACCAACATCAAAGCCGCCATTGCGTAATATCCCTTGGCAGAGAAACTAGCCTCCAGAGACCAAATGCCAACCCCCATCATAAAGGCGGCAACAGCGAAGTTGAAATAAGTAAAGAGGTTCCAGGCATTTGTTCCCTTAGGCTGGTAATGAGACATGATGTTTCTCCTTTTTTGCCGCCGTACGGCTGATTTAATCGCAGTTTGATTAGGACGCCTGAGGAAGGTATCGCCCTGTTCAGATCGGACAGTTCAATAAATGGCCGTTGGCCAATCCGCGTTGGTGTCAACTATTCAGCTCTGGCCCGCAAACGGTCCAGAATTCTTGCTGCATCAGCCTTAAGCGGGGCCCCGCAACCAGCAGCAGCAAGCCGCGCGACAGTTGAGCTGGTACTAGACGTGCTGTTCAGCTCAACCAGCGCAACCTCAACCTCCTCTGCGTGGTCCTGGCGGCTCTGCAGCCGTTCCAGAGTGGTTTCTGCCTCGCGCAGGCTGGCATGAACTCCGCTTGGCATGGTGCCACGAAGTTTTTGAGTTCTCTGGGCTGCATCGGCGATCTGTTTCCCCCGCTGCAGACTGCGCAACCGCTGCTCCGAGAGACTGACCTGTTCGCGTAATTTAATGATTTCGTTGCGGTAATGAGAAAGCGCTTTTTCGGTGGAAGCCAATTCTGCTTCAGCATCCGCGATTGCAGAAGCGGCCTCGCTCGCCAAATCGTCCCGGCCCTGCCGGATGGCATCAAGCGCCCTCTCCTCAAGGTCTGACAACTGACCTGAAAGCCGCTCGGCTGTTTTCTTCTCACGGGCCTGATAGGCAATGACCACAGCAACAGCCCGTTTGGTTTGCATCAAGCCTTCGCCTGCGTCTCTCAACTGTTGTCGCAGAATGGAAAGAGCATTTTCATCTGTGAATGCCTCAGCAGCATCGTAACTGCGGCTTCGAATAAGAGTGCTAATCATCTTGAACATCTTTGCCTCCATTGTTATGAACATCGTTCATGAATTAGCCCTAGCAAAACCGTGAACGATGTTCAAGTTATTTTTGAACATCGTTCAAAAAAGTAGAATATCGATGACAACCAACCGAGAAGCCAAACGTGCCCAACTAAGGCAACGCTTGATCGAAGCTGCAGAAATCGAGCTGCGGGAAAAGGGATTGAAGGGCCTTAAAGCCCGCGATGTGACGGCACGCGCCGGCTGCGCACTCGGCGCGCTCTATAATGTTGTCGATGACCTCGACATGCTGATCTTGGAGGTCAACCTTCGCACGCTCATTCAAATGGGAGAGGCTTTGAATGCCGCCGTGTCCCCTAAAGGCTCCAGGCCAAGCTCCGGTCAAGACGCTTCCCCGGATGCCGTGATGCAAGCCTTGGCAGCCACATATACTGACTTCGCGATTGAGAACCATAACAAGTGGCTGGCGCTGTTTGAGCACCGATTGCCAAAAGGCCACGAAGTGCCCGACAGCTACAAACAAGCCCATTCGGCTCTCATCGAGGTAATCGTTCCGCCCCTTGCCAGATTACGACCTGACCTTTCAACTGATGAACTCATGCTGCGGGCCCGCACCACCTTCGCCGCTGTCCACGGCGTGGTTCATCTCTCGCTTCAAGCTCAATTTGTCGGTGTGCCAATTGCGAATTTGAAAGCAGAGGTCAAGGCACTGGTTGAAGCCATGACACGCGGTGCGGCCTTGGCCACACCTTAAATCAAGGGCCATGCACCTGCTACTGACACAAAAAAGCTGATGCGCGATTGCCCGCGCATCAGCTTTTTGATGGCTGCTTGCCCGCAAAGCCTAACTGTTGAGAACGTCCTTCACGGTCGTTGCCAACTGCTTCAGCGTGAATGGCTTGGGCAGGAAGAAGAACTTCTCGTTGGCCGGCAGGTTTTCCTCAAACGCATCCTCTGCATAGCCTGAGACGAAAATGATCTTCAGGTCTGGCTGCGTCTTGCGCAGCTCGACAAGAAGCGTCGGTCCGTCCATCTCCGGCATCACCACATCGGACACCACAAGATCGATCTTGCCGCCCGTTTCTTCCATCACTTCCAGAGCTTCCGTGCCGGACCCCGCCTCAAACACTGTATAGCCGCGTGAGGCGAGCGCTCTGGCACCGAAGGCCCGCACAGCTTCTTCGTCCTCAACCAACAGAATCGAGGCAGATCCTGTCAGATCGGCAACTTTCTCTTCTTCCAGCTTGGCTTCGATCACCGGTTTTTCAACAAAGGCCGGAATATGCCGCGGCAAGAACAAGCGGAATGTGGTGCCAGCATCAATTTCACTGGCGCAGAAAATGAAGCCGCCGCTTTGCTTGACGATGCCATAGACCGTCGACAGCCCAAGCCCAGTACCCTTGCCCACTTCCTTGGTCGAGAAGAACGGGTCAAAGATCTTCGCCATGATGTCGGCAGGCATGCCATGACCAGTATCTGTCACCTGCACCAAAGTGTATTCGCCAGGTGGCATGCCCCGGGTGTTTTCAAACTCGGTCGATTCAGCCTCAGACACATTCGACGTGCGTATGGTCAGCTTGCCGCCGTCGGC
Organism: Roseibium algae; assembly: GCF_037783265.1. NCBI lineage: Bacteria > Pseudomonadati > Pseudomonadota > Alphaproteobacteria > Hyphomicrobiales > Stappiaceae > Roseibium > Roseibium algae. Next base: position 22,754 of record NZ_JBAKIA010000011.1, on the reverse strand, counting down.
CATCGCATCCCCGGCGTTGACCGCAAGATTGACAATCACCTGCTCAAGCTGGTTGAGATCGGCCATCACCGGCCAGAGGTCCCGGCCGTGCACCACCTTCAACTCAACCTTTTCACCCAGCAGGCGATCCAGCAGGATCGACAGATCCGCCAGAACGTCATTCAGCTCAAGTTGTTGAGGCCGCAAGGTCTGGCGACGCGAGAACGCCAGCAACTGACGGACAAGTCCAGCTGCCCGGTTGGCGTTTTGCTTGATGTTCATGATATCCTGGAAGGACGGATCGGTCGGGCGATGGCTCGACAGCAGCAAATCCGAAAAGCCGATGATCGCAGTCAGAACATTGTTAAAGTCGTGCGCAACGCCGCCTGCCAACTGGCCGATGGCCTGCATCTTCTGGCTCTGGGCAAACTGAGCTTCCAGGGTGCGTTGCTGAGTGGTCTCCAGCGCATAGACGATGGCAGCCTCGCCGTCGCCCTCGCCTTCCTGCACCGCAGAGACATAAAAGGTTGCTGAGCGAGGATCGGTACCGCTGCTGAGCGGAATATCAATAGGCGCGATTTCGCTGATGCCGTTGGCCGCAGCCTCCAGAGCCGTTGCAAGGTTCTCGCGGCCACTCTCAGCCACATAATTATCAAGCTTTGGTGGATCACCGCTGAGATCAACTGCGCCAAACAACCTCAAGAAAGGCGCATTGGTGCGCAGAACGCGACCCTCGATGTCCAGTGATGCAATCGCAATTGGTGTATTGTTGAAGAACCGCGCAAAGCGAACTTCGGCAGCGCGCAGAGCTTCAGACGCCTCCTCCCCGCGTGAACGATTGAGCACAAGCGTCCGGCTGTCACCAGCCTGTCCGTTTTCACCAAAAGGAACTCTATGCAGCAAACGAACCGGAAACCCGCGGCCATTGCGGGCAACAAAATCAAGATCGAAAGTTTCGCTTTTAACCTCACCTGCAAGGCCTTTGACCGAACGGATCAGCTCCGTGCCATCTCCGCGCACGATTTCGCCAAGGCCCAGCTCTCCGGCTTCAAATTGCGCCAGGTCATAGCCAAGCCAATCAGCCAGCGTTGCATTGAGATAGACAATCCGGCCTTCACTGTCGCAGGAGAAAAAGCCCGCTGGTGCATGGTCGAGAAAATTGATAACCCTTTGCAGTTCCTGGAATGAGTTTTCCTGATCAGCCCGGTCTCTCGTGATATCGGCAAGCTGCCACACAGCCAGACGACGTCCAGTACCGCCCTCCTTGCGTGTCAACATCAATGGACGGACAGAAACCCGATACCAACGCGGCGTGCCCTCGTTGCGCCCCAGAGGCAGCGGCATGCGGATTTCTTCCTGCGCCCTGCGTCCATCTCGCATGGCCTGCGCCAGACGGAAAATAGCATCGGCGGCATCCGGATCGCTTGAGAAGACACGTTCCAGAACCCGGATGTCGGCAGCGGTCTCCGCGCCGGTCAGGTCTCCATAGGACTGGTTAGCATAGATCAGACGACCTTCGACATCCGTGATCAAGGCCCCGTCATCAAGCGAATGCAGAAATGCAGAAGCAATCGGATTACCCCCACGTCCTGTGCCGAAGCGCAAGAAACCGATAGCCCCTGCAAACAGGCAAAACACGCCTACAACGCCCAACACCCCGAGCAGTGCAAGAACGAACGGTTGCGACTGTTCTTTACCGACCACGGCGAATGCCGCAGCAGCGCTCACCAGCGCCAAAGCCAGTGCAATCAGCAGCCAAATATTTCCGGTCCGTTCCGGCCGGTCGATCATCGGCTCGCTCGGCGCGCCGTCCAGATCACTCATTCCAATAACTCCCCGGCTCGAATCGGTTAACCGAGCCTCCCCAAGCATTCTTTGCAATGCATGGAATTTCAACCAATGGACGCCTAATTTGAGCGCCATCCCGCGCGTTTCCGCATTTTAAAGACAAAGCCGATCACTTCTGCGACCGCCTTGTAGTGTTCTTCGGGAACTTCCCCGTCAATTTCCACAGTGGCATAGAGAGCCCGGGCCAATGGCGGGTTCTCGATCACCGGAATATCCAGCCCCTTGGCCATCTCCCGGATCCGCAAAGCAATCGTATCTGTTCCCTTTGCCACACATAATGGAGCGCCCATGCCCTCCTCATATTTCAAGGCAACCGCATAGTGCGTCGGGTTGGTGACCACCACAGTCGCCTGAGGCACTGCTGCCATCATACGCTTGCGGCCACGCTCCATCCGCAACTGCCGGATTTTACCCTTGATATGCGGATCGCCTTCCGTCTGCTTGTATTCTTCTTTCACTTCCTGAAGCGACATTTTCTGCTTCTCGAACCACTTGTGCTTCTGGTAAGCGAAATCCGCCCCGGCCACCACAGTCATGACGGCCAGAATAGCAATCAGGACCTCCAGAACCAGAACCTTGGTTTCTTCCAGAATAAGAACCACATCGGCGAAAATGATCGTTTCAGCCTCATCAGCGTGAGGCAACAAGACGGCGACCATGATGGAGCCGACAATGCCCATCTTGATCAGCCCCTTTGCGAAGTTCACCAGACTTTCGCCCGAAAACATGCGTTTAAAACCAGAGGCAGGCGAGACCTTGGAGAGCTTCGGCTTGATGGTCTCCGTTGTAAATAGCAGCTGATGCTGCACCATATTTCCCGCGACAGCCATAACGACCAGCACCAGAAGTGGCAGTCCGACGATAACGGCCAGGGACTCACCAGTGTCGCGCCACAAGGCACGAAGGGCATAACCATCAACCGGCATCTGATAGGAATGCTGAATGTAACCCTTCATCAAAGTCGTAAGCGAACTCGCAACAGTCGGCGCGAAAACAGCAATCATAAGGGTCGCACCGGCCAAAGTGAACCACGTGCTGACCTCCTGAGATTTGGGAACGTCCCCCTTGTCATGCGCTTCTTTCAAGCGCTTTTGGGTGGGGTCCTCGGTTTTCTCCGAATCGTCGGAACCTTCTGCCATATCGGCCCCTTATCCTGCTACGAACTGGCCGAGGGCGTCTTGAAGATGTCCCATATAGAAGGTCATCATCGTCGACATCAGCACCATCAGGAGCCCCAGCCCAATCGCAATACTTGCGGGCATGGCAATAAAGAAGATCTGCATTTGAGGCATGAGCTTGTTCAACAAGCCAAGGCCAAAGTTAAAAACGATGCCGACCACAAGGAACGGCGCGCTCATTCGCACCGCGATGGAAAATACATTGGCGACAGATTCGGTCGCCATCTTGGCAAAATCCCCCATGGGCAGCCAGCCACCAGGAGGAAAAAGCGTAAAGCTGTCATGCATTGCTGCGATAATCAGATAATGCGTGTCTGTCACAAAGATCAGAGTGACTCCCATAATCGACAGATAGTTGGACACCAACGTGCCCTGCTGTCCGGCATTGGTCACATCCGTACCGAGCGCCATTGCCAAACTTGACTGACTGGCAATGATGACACCTGCGGTCTGAAGCACGAAGGTGATCATTTTGGCACTTAAGCCAATCACTAGGCCAAATGCCATTTCACCGAACATAAGCAATAGCAATCGCGGCAGGTTCTCGGTCACATTCTGCGGATAGGTCAACGAACCGACCGGATAAAGCACCAATGTCAACATGAGCGCCATCACCAGACGAACGCGCATGGGAATGGAAGTCTCTCCCAGTGCTGGCATCAACATCAACATTGAGCCCAAACGGGCAAACATGAGCATGAAGAGGGTTGCCATCACCGGCAGGAAAGAAAGCTGCAGTGTCATGCCGCCCCTTTCCAGTTCACGTTGGCTGAACCAGAATCAGCTCACCAATCCGAGCCGTGAATGTGGCCAACAGCTGCCCCATGAAAGGCATTGTCAGCATCAGGGTAAAAAAGATTGCTAGGATTTTCGGAACAAAAACGAGTGTCATTTCCTGAATCTGTGTCAATGCCTGAAACAAGGCAATCACAACACCAACGACAAGCCCTACGATCATAACCGGCCCCGCGACCAGGATCATGGTCCAGACCCCTTCACGGCCAATATCCAGAACTTCACCACCGGTCATAAGCAGTCTTTCAACACACGAGATAAAAGATCCGGCGAATATCCGGAAGCGGTATAGGGGGGCAGAACGCTAGATCGGCATCCGCATGATTTCTTCATAGGCGGATATCACCCTGTCTCTCACGGAGACCATCGTTTCAAGAGCAACCTCGGTTTCCGCAACCGCAGTCACAACATCCACAACATCCGTACGCCCCTCGACAAGTCCGATGGATTTATCATCCATCCCACGGCCCTTGTCGACAACGCTCTCGACCGCCTGCTGAACCATCTGCCCGAAATCAACACCAGTGGTACTTGGCATTGTATCCTCTGGAGAGGCTGTCTTGCGGGCAAGGTTTGCAGCCATTTGGTAGGCGTTGTTTGCAACTGATGGGGTGGACATGGCTTGGTGGCCTCTGTGTTGTTATGTCAAACACAAGCGCAAATCACGCCAGTGCTGATCGGACCCTCAGGCCCTCAGGATATCGATTGTCTTTTGAACCATGCGCCGGGTTGCCTCGATCACATTCAGGTTCGCTTCATAAGAGCGTTGCGCCTCACGCATATCCACCGTCTCAATGAGCGTGTTGACATTCGGCGTCTGGACGTAGCCTTCCTCATCGGCCGCAGGATGTCCGGGCTCGTAAATGGTATTAAAAGGGCTCGTGTCTTCTGAAACACGGCCTAGCTCAACGACTTCGGCACCAACGGCCTTGTCGAAATGGCTCGTGAATGACGGCACTTTTCGGCGGTAAGGATCATCTTGAGGCGTCCGCCCCGTTGAATCCGCATTGGCGACATTCTCGGCGATAATCCTCATACGCCCATTTTGGGCTTTAAGGCCTGATGCCGATACAAACAGCGATTTGATCAAGTCCATCTCAGGTCTCCTGTCAGCTCAAGCGAACATTCGCGAGCTACGGCTTTAGGTCTTAGAAAGAGCAGTACGGATCAAACCGAGGCTCTTTGTGTAGAGAGATGTTGCAGCCTGAAAATCCATCTGATTCTCAGTGACCTTCATCATCTGCTCTTCAAGGACGACGTTGTTGCCATTCGGCGTAACCTCAAACATGTCCTTCTTCTGCTCCACGCCATTTCCGTCTGCAGAAAGTGTGCCGGTTATGTGTCCAGACGCTGTTGTCTTGGTCGATATTCCGAACTCCTGACGGCCAATGTGGTCAGAAAAGCTATAGTCTTTCAGCTCTTTAGCCTCATAATGCGGCGTATCAGCATTGGCGATATTTTCGGCCAGAACCACCTGGCGCGTCTGATGCCATTGCATTTTTGACTTCAAAGCCTGAAACACAGGTAGGTCAGTCAGAGCCATGTGATTCACCATTTGTTAACGATCTAGGCAAACATTGCCGACCTAAAGGTTAACGAATAGTTAACAGGCTTAACGGCGAGCTGGAAAACCCTGAGAGAAATCAGTGGACGAGCCTCTTGCATTTTGCAATTTGCACATTTTTGAACAGCTTCTGCAGGCAGAAATTTCCCACTTCTGTTAACTTTGCCAAAGCTTGGAGATTCGCTCTCAACTCATTCACTGAGTCGAAACTGGCGTTGCTTGAGCCATAGGATCGATCGTTCGGAACTGACTGCACACTGCCAGCACCGAACGGAGCGCGGAAAAGAAGGCGATATCCTGTCGACCGACAGGCAAGCCCGGCCGCAAACATTTGTGCAGGCACTCAAAGAGGTAGGTATGTACACTTGGATTGCAGAGACGTTCGGCCTTGCAGACGGATTGGCCAGAGGCATTGCCTTCGCCCTTGCTCTGGGCATCGTTCTCGTCCTTATAGCGCTTTTTATCTTTATTCTTAAGCGCCTTACAGAAACCAGACTTTCAACAGGCCGAGGCAGGCAACCTCGTATTGCCGTCATGGACGCAACGAACATCGACACACGTCGTCGCCTCTTGCTGATCCGCCGCGACAATGTCGAGCATCTCATTCTGGTTGGGGGCCCAAGTGATATTGTCGTAGAACAGGGTATCATCAAGAATGCCCCGCTGACTGCCGGGAGTCCAAAACACCACACAGCCCCAGCGAGCCTGATGTCTAGCGCACCCGGCTATGAAGTCGCCGGCGTAGCTGCAGAGCCCATTTTGTCAGAATTGGAACAAATTGCCGAGCAGACAGCACAGCGGAAGACACCGCCAGTCTCACCAACTCCGCAACAAGCTCCCGCGCGCGCCCAACAGCAGCCTCAGGGGGAGGCTCCAACTCAAAGACGTTCCGCTCCAGAGATCCCGGAACCCCGGGTGAGATCTGCGTCTCTCCACCGCCCCCCGGCTGAACACACCCGCACAGCAAATGCCACCAATGCGGAACGCAAAAAAGGCGGCTCAAAGTTAAACCCTGCCAAATCAATCTTGGAAGCCGCTGCGGCCCGGCGTATTTCATCGGCATTCACCACACGCAAGGCCGACACGGAGGCACCAGCGGTCAAGGGCCCTCCTGCACACACCTCCCAGCCAGCGCCTTTGGTTGAACCGCAACATAGTCGCCAGGAAACTCCGGTTCCAGCACAGCGCCCAATACAAACAGCTCAAGTCAGCAACGGTGCCTTCACCGATTCTCGACAAGAAAACGCTCAGGTCGCAAACTATGCACGAGACCTTGCAAGTGCGACTGACCTAAATGCTGCCCACTCAGATGCCACCGCGCCCACCACCGAGAATGCCTCAAGCGTCCAACCGCCAAAACCAAGGCATGAAGTCCGCGCAGAACTCAGGTCAGAACTTCGACAAGTTACGCACCCCTCTGCAGGGCCTGCGGCGACAGCAAGAACAGCCTTTATGAAGCAACCGGCCAAACAAGACGCTGCAGCAGAAACGGGGCCCCGCCCCGCGAACGTCAGTGTTCAGGAACCGGCGCCCACCAACGTAGAAGTGCTCAATCCAAATCCTGTACAGCCTGATAGGCCCGGCAAGAGCCTTACAGAGCAGGTTGGTGACATCGCGAGTAGACCATCAGATAACGGTTCAAAGGATAAGACTTCAAGCGAGCCTATTTCTCTGGCATCTGTCATGACAGAACCTCCAAGTGAAGTGGATATCTTCGATGACACCCCTTCGACGGCACCAGAAGTAACGATCCAAAGCAGCCCTTCAGAAAGCCCTGCAGTTGAGGCAATCAAACCACCGCCTTCAGCAGAGGAAATGCCCAACCCAATTGAAGACGAGATGACCAAATTACTCGGCGAAATCAACGGACCAGCAAAACAATGACCCTGATCCAAGGGTGTCCGAAATGGCGGCCAAGCATGTGCTTCAAGACTGTTCTCGGCCTAGGGCTTATTCTAATAGCCGAGCCAGCACTGGCGCAGGAGATCACGGTCGGGTTTGGCGAAGACAGCACACTGACCGAACGGGCTGTGCAGCTCGTCGCCTTGATGACGGTCCTCAGCCTCGCGCCATCGATCCTCGTGATGGTGACCAGTTTCACGCGAATTGTGGTGGTCTTGTCACTTTTACGCTCGGCAATCGGCCTGCAAACAGCACCGCCCAACACCGTGATGGTCGCTCTCGCCCTATTCCTCAGTGCATTCATAATGGCCCCGACCATACAGACGGCATATGAGGAAGGCGTAGAGCCATTGGTCGAGGGAACGATTGAGTTCGATCAGGCTTTTGAAAGAGCCTCTGCTCCGTTTCGTACATTCATGTTGTCCCAGGTCCGGGAGAAGGATCTGGGCCTGTTTCAGGAACTCTCGGGAAAAGAAGCCCCGGAAACCCCCGATGACTTGTCCATGTCGACTTTGGTTCCCGCCTTCATGATCAGCGAATTACGACGTGCCTTCGAGATAGGCTTTCTACTTTATCTGCCGTTCCTGATCATCGATTTGGTGATCGCATCCGTGCTGATGTCAATGGGTATGATGATGCTTCCGCCGGTCGTAATTTCACTGCCGTTCAAACTGATCTTTTTCGTGCTGGTGGATGGATGGAATATGGTTGCAGGCAGCCTGGTCAAGAGCTTCGGCGTGGTTTGAGCACCCCGATCTTTTTTACACCAATCCACCCATGAATCAGAGCTTGCAAGTCTGCCAGCTGAGATCGGCAGACTGACTTAATCGCAAACGGCACTAAAGCGGACTTCAGACACTAAATCGAGCAATTACACCGGCCATTTTTTAAGCCGTATGAGCCAAGGTGTCTAACCGTTGTTGACCGCTTTGTCGGCGTCGGTTGCTGCTTGGTCGGGAGAATTACGCGGGGTCATATACTGACGGCGATATTCTTCCATAAAGGTATCCAGCTCATCGGTACTTGCAAGGCGATTGGCAACCTCAAGGAATTCCACGCCCTGAGATTCGATCGGCCTGGTAACCACCTCGAAGGCCAGAGACTCCGGACTATCCGCCATCTTGGGAAGATATTTGGTCTGTAGACGATTGAGGCTTAGTTGATCGCCTGCCAGGGAATAGGCGATCCCCGCGCGCAAGATATCCCGGCGCTCAAGATCATCCAGCGGAATATTGTCAGACCAGCGCGAGCCATGCATTGCCTCAAGTTCCTCGCCCGCCTCACGCCAGCTCTGGGCTGCCCAGAATGTATCAGCACGCAAACGGTCCACATCAGAACCGCGCATGTTCCGAACCAGCTCCAAAGCAAGGTCCGGACGCCCACTTGCAGTCAGTGCACGTGCTTCAACAATGTTTCGCTGCCGCTCCAAGGTAGAAGGAAGACTAGCCTGCCGCGTCTGATTGAGCACCCGCAGGGCCTGCTCCGGCTTTCGGTCGATAAGATAGATCGCTCCAAGGTCAGCCGCAATCTGTGCACGCGCAGACCCCTTGAGTCGATTATCCACTTGATGCCGTAGCAGCTCTGCAGCCTGATCAAGAAGGTCTACTTCCACCAGACGCTTGGCAAGGCCGCGAACCATTTCATCGCCCCGGCGTCCGATTGGAGTCATTTCACGGAAATCATAATATAGTGCCAGCGCCTTGATTGGCCTCATCTCATCAGCCTTTCCGTCCAGAAAAAGTGTCGCGAAAAGGGCGTTCATTTCTTCTTGCAAAAGCCGGGTCGTATCCGCTTGCGGATCGGCCTGAACCGCAGACTTCATGGCCTCAAACGCTTCCCTGTATTGACCGGTTTCAGCATGAAGCTGTGCAAGAAAGCGCAGAGTTTTTAATTCGATTTCATCACCCCGCCAATAGGTCGACAGGGCGGACAACTGATCAATTGCCTCGCTTATATCGATTTCACCATCACGATATCGAATACGCAGCGCACGATAATCAGCTTCAGCCGCACGTGGCCTGTCTCCCGATTTCGAAACAAGATCATAAGCCCTCAAAGCTTCCTGTGACCGACCGGAAGCATCAGCAACCCGGCCTCGCAAAATATCATAGCGCGCGGCCTGAGACGAAGAAACCTCACTTGGCTCCACTTCGGCCAGAATGCTATTGGCAACGCCAAAGTCATTCACTTCGACCATGGCCTGGGCTGCAGCAAGATTGAATTCAGCCTGGATGGACTTGGGGTAGTTGCCAACAACGGCACGGCCCCTAGGTATGGCAATGCGAGCGGCAGTCCAGTTGGCCAAGGCGACATCAACAATCGTCTGCCATACGGCAGCATCCGGATTACTCTTCAACTCCCGGCGGTTCAAATGATCGTAAGCTTCATCAGGACGGTTCGATAACGTTTTGGCCGCCCCCATCATCAAGTTGAATGCACTATCTTCAATAATGGCTGGGTCTTCTTCCGCCGCTAGGGACAAAAGCCCCATAGCTTCTTGGGCAAATTGGTGAGCAAGGTAGAAACGAGCGAGCGCCATCAAAGGCTTACGACGCTCACCAATCGCTGCTTTGCTAAGATTTAACTGCAATTTCTGCAGCTCTTCACGAAAGCTCTTGGGGCCTGACGTCGCAAGGGACACAAACTCAACATTCCCCTGTTCGTCAGGGTCCGTGTTCGATTTGAATGCTCCAGAACTGCCTTTTTGATGTTTGCTGGACAGCGATAGTCCACCAATTTTCTCAATGATAATATCATCGCCCAGAATCTTCACGGTGACGCCATCAGACTTCAAGGCAAAAGCGACACCTTGAGCAGAACTCAGCGCTTCCAGATCAACAAATCTCTGACGCTTCAGCAAACCCCGCGGTGGTCCAAAACCTGTAACTAGAGAAATTTTGTCGCCCACGAACGGATCTGTTATTTCTCGAATATTCTGCGGATCCTTATAGAGAACCCTCAAAACAGACCCGCCATCTCCGCGAACATTACGCTCGAGCCTCAATGGAATAGAGGGCTCGAGAATCATTTCCCCGATCACGAGGCTCCAGGAGTTGCCATCGAGTCCCACAGTCGCAAGCACAGGGTCATTCAAATCGAGCCGCAGAACCTGGTAGTCACCGTGCTCTTCAGCCACGATGTTCTTGGCGGTTTCAGACAACGCAGATGCCATGCCTCGTGTATCGATCGTCGCGTCCGTATCAAACACCATCCAGATGTTATCATTGCGCCGGAAGATCGCGCTAGATACAGGTTCCAGGAATGGAAAAACAATCCGCACAGAGTTGCCAATACGCCTTGCCTCAGCCGACACAAAATTACGGGCCTCATCGGCAAAATCAGCAGGTGGTTGCTCAGGCGAATTCTCAATGACAACCGGAGCCCCTCCTTTCGCACGCCAAGCTGACGCTCCGTCTGTATTTTCTTCAAGAACGACCGCAGGCGGGGTAACTTGCAGACTCCCGGGCGTGAAACTCTGCTCCTCCACCTGCTCCAACGCGGCAGGCACAGCAGCTGGTGCCGCAGGTTGCGGCGGAAGAACTTGAGCAACAGGTGGCTGCCCGCCGGAAACATCACCGCCTAGGCTCATCGGCGGCGGAATATTCTGTCCTGGATCAGGCGGCGGAATGGTGGAAGTCAGATCATTCCCACTGGCGTTGACAGCCGGAACAGGCATAGGCTCAGCTTCTGGAGGAGAGGCAGCTGTAACGTCAGTCTGCGGAGAAGTCGCAGCGGCAGCTACATTCTCGCCAACCGCAGCTGGCCCCTCCCCATTAACGGGCTTGGGTCGTGGCATATCTCCGCCGGCATCCGCAACAGCAACATTTTGCTGCTCCGAGGGCAATGCTTCGACTGGCTCTGTCGAAGGCGAGCCATTTGCCTCCTGAGCTGGCGAGGCCGTCGGTTCAGACGGTCCCGGACTGTCAGGTTCAGCGACAGCAGCAGGCGCGCTTCCATCGAACGGCACCATACCGAAGGCTGCGGCTTCCGCCGACATTTGTGGAGCCTCATTCACTGCAGAGGCTGCAGGGGCTGCAGATCCAGCCGTTGCCTGAGGCTGTGGCTGTGGTTCTATTTCAGCCTGCGGCGGACCTGCTTCTTCATCAGTATTACGGACGCCTGGAGCCACAATCAGGTTTTGGCGAGACCCGTCCTGGCCTGTGCTGAACTCTTCGTTGATATGCGCATTTGCAGAATCTAAAGCCGTCTTGTTCTCGGGTGTAATATCAATGACATAGGTCTGATTCTCGCGAAACGCGCGGATATCGACGGACGGGTCGATGCGCATCAGAAATTTCAACTTCCCCTTGTCGAGGAAAGACGTTGCATCGACCACCCCCTGGGGCAGATGCGCCCGCAGATCTGAAATATCCAGTTGAGCCGGGTGGTTGAATGTCAGCTTGATAATGTCATCTTCACGAACGAATGCCGTATCAAAACGGATCGACCAATCAAACACAAGTCGCGTAAATGTTGGCTGCTCTCCAATCCGAAGTATGACAGAGGGCCCTTCCTTGGCTTTTAGCCGGGCCTGTTCGAGGGCACGAACTTTACGCAGTGCCGTTTCGGCGCGCTTTGCCAGTTCCCGGACCACATCGTCAGGCAATCCCGGGGGAAGACCTTGCCAATTGCTTGGCAAAATGTCGATGAAAAGCTTCTCCCCAGCCTCAAGCGTGTTGATCTTGAACTGACTTTTCAGGGCAAACCGGATCGCGCTGCCATCAGGGTCTCGCCGGGCAATGGCAATATAATCACCAAGTTCCAGAGGCACATCATCAACTGCAACGTCGATAGGCTCCTCGAACGAAATTCGCAAAACGCCGCCCGTAACAACAGCATCATAATTCGGCAGAAGGGTTCTGTCTGAAAAAGTGAGTACCATCCGCCCGTACCCCTGGGAGGGGACCACTTTCAGTTGAACCGGATCCAAAGCCTGAGCCAAGGCTTGAGGCATCGTTGGCAGAACGGCGACGATGCACAGCAGCAAGGCTGCTCTGTAGAGCATCCTATGCATGGCGGAAACGCAATCGACCTTGCCTTTCCTGTCATCTCGCCTGAAGTGCTGAAGCACAATCATAGTCCTTTGGATGCCGGTAAACATATTACTTTTAGGTAAGCTGTCTTAACGTCGCCTTACGCCACCTGCCCAAATGTCATTGTATCCGTCAATTTGACTTGATTTTTGGAAGCTCATTAGAGCCCTGCAGCTGTTGAGGCTCCTCCCCCGCAGCACTGTTCGCGATTGCGACAGTCAATTTCTCAGCCGATTCCGAGGACATGCGGCCCAGTACATCAGCCATTTTGCGAGGATTCATGCGCCGAACCACCTTCAAAAGAACAGGCATTTGAAGCCGGTCAAAAATACGTGCAGCGTCCTTCGGCTTCATGCTTTCATACATGGTCACAAGGGCAGCAAGCTCACCGTCCTCCTGCTGACGCTTTTCATCGACAACGTCCTCGATGCGTTTTTCAAGCATTTTCAGCTCATCGACACGCTTTTGAATGCGCTCCTCGGTCGCTTGCAACAGCTTCTCCCGAAGGTCCAGCTGCCCCTCTTCACTTTCAAGGGTCTGGCGGCGTTTCCCCAGACTCTCCAGTACAGCACGTTCTGCAGCTGACCCACCAATTTCAAGAGACTCAGGCAAAGGCGGTGGACGATCAGAGGCATCGGTCGCTTCAAGAGCTCCTTCACTCTCTTCATCGCCCTCAGACTCCGGCACATCTGTTGTTGCAGCGTCCGCATCAGCTTCCTGCGCCACGGCAGACTTGATCGGAGCAACGGTCGGCCCCGCACCCATGACGAGTCCAAGCAGCTTCAGCGCCAAAAGGGCGCTGGCTGATATGGCAAGCAATGGGAGCAGGCGAACGTTCATGCAGCAGCGCCTCCCGAGCGCTTACGGAACTGTTCGAGGCGCGCTGTCGCTTCGGCGGCTGCACTGCGAATATCATCTGTCCGGCCCCGACGACGTTGCGCAACAGGAGCAGCAGCTGATGGTTGCGGAGCATTTTGCATGTGAGCTGGTTGTGCCGGGTATGGCTGGCCATGATAGGGAGCAACTGGCTGAGCATAGTCGCCGCGATCGTATTGACCATGACCACTCCCCGGATGGGCCTCCTGGCCAGACCCATGACCGACATCCCGAGAAGACTTGGCGGCCCGAGCTGCTTCTGCAATCTGACCAATCCGGTTGAAGACCTTCTCTCCTTCGCCAACTTGATCAGCAAGAGCGTTTGACATCTGTTCTGCCGCTTCAAGGCGCAAGCCCAATGTCTGATCAACATCAACAGCCGTTGCCTTAAGCCCAAGGATGGCACGCTCAGCAATTTCCGTAGCCGTCATCAGCTCAGAGATCGTCGCGCGAAGTGTCTCCTCGTCAGCTCTCAGCCGTTGCAATCGCCGGTTCAGGGTAAAGCAAAAACCGATGGTTACCAGCAGAAGCACGGCAACCAGGCCTTCGATAATCATTCCGATTGGCAGAGGGCTCATTGTGGTTCCACTTCATTTTGCATGGCTCGCTCGAATGCTGCCAGAGTCATTTTAGGATTGCGCAAGTTTTTCGCCACTCGGATGGCAATTGATTCATCAACTTTTCCAAGTGTTCCCTCTGTCAAAGGAACGTTTCCGCATTTTATCAAGACGGGCTCGGATGGGTCGACGTCAAAAACCAATGTTTGCCCAACATCCAAGCTTAAAACGCGCCCAAGGGGCAAATGTGTCTCATAAAGAACTGCATCGACCTGGATTTCCGAAGCGTTAACTTCCGATGCGAGGTGACCTTCCCAGATTGTGTCACGACCGAACTTCTCCCCCATGAACATTTGGAGCAGCAAATCGCGAATCGGCTCCAGTGTCGCATAAGGCATCATGATCTCGACGGTACCGCCGCGATCTTCCATATCGATACGTAACTCAACCAGAATGGCAGCATTCGCGGGACGCGAAATAGCTGCAAAACGCGGGTTTGTTTCAAGCCGCTCCAGATTGAAGTGAACCGGAGACAAAGGACTGAACGCCTGCTCCGCATCCTGCAAAATCAAAGACACCATCTGTTCGACCAGATTGGTTTCGATCGTCGTATAGGGCCGCCCTTCGACACGCACCGCGGTGCCGCCACGGCCACCGCCGAGCAACACATCGATAATCGAGTAAATCAGGCTAGATTCAACCGTGATCAGGCCAAAACCGTCCCATTCCTCAGCTTTAAACACTCCCAGGATCGCAGGCAGCGGAATGGAATTGAGATAGTCACCAAACCGAACGGAACTGATGGAATCCAGGGAGACTTCGACGTTGTCAGACGTAAAGTTGCGCAAGGACGTCGTCGTCAGGCGAACGAGCCTGTCGAAAACAATTTCAAGCATCGGCAGGCGTTCATAAGACACCATGGCCGAGTTGATCAGCGCCCGGATACCGCTTTGATCGCCAGCAATTGTATCTTCGATGTTGAAACCAAGGAGGTTATCGATCTCCTCCTGGTTCAGAACACGATCGGCACCTCGGGTGGCGTTCTCAAGCTCAGGCTCGCTGTCGTCGATCATGGCGGCCCACTGGGCAGCCATATCATCGGAACTGCCAGCACCCTGCTCTTCGAGCGCGGCTCCCCAAGCAGAAGCTAGGTCATCGCCATCGTCATCGCCACTCCCCTGTTCAGCAAGAGCGGCGCCCCAGGCGTCGGCCATATCTTCATCAGACAGATCATCGTCATCATCAGCCATATCGCACCATCAGGTACAGGCACTACTGAACGAGAATTTCCTTGAACAGGACACCCTCGACACGCGCCGGATAAACAGAAAGGTTGATGCGCCTGAGCAATTCTTCCTTCAGACGAAACAAACCAGCAGACCCTTCTAGATCCGCAGGGCGAAGCTCTCTCAGATAAATCTGGAAAGCATCGAGAATGCGCGGCAGGTAGGGCGAGATCTGGTCAACCATCCCACGATCCTGAAGTTCAAGCGCAATACGCACCTTAAGGTACGTGGAACGCCCATCGGTCGCCAAATTAACCGTCATTTCCGGCAAGTCGTAAAACACCACCGGCTTCTGCTCTTCCTGAACAGGCTGCTCACCGTCAACCATCGGAGGCGGCGAGCTATTGCCCATGAGAAAGAAATAGGCACCGCCGCCGATTGCCAGAAGGCCCACAATCCCAATCCCGCCAAACAGGATCAGTTTTTTCTTCCTGCCACTACCTCCGTCGCCTTCACCTTCGTCATCATCGGCTACGTCTTCATCAGCCATAGGCCACTCCGATCCCCGCAGCGCTACACGCGCGCATATAGTTTCTAGAGTCCTAAATGGTTAACGAATGGTTACTAAATCGTTAACAGCAGCGACTCGGCAATTATTACCAACCAGTTAACTTTTGCCGGAAACTCTTGCCGAACGCACTCGGCATTTTTCTCTTTTACCCATGTTTTTCAATGATTTATTTTCTGGCACGGCATGTGCATTGAAGGTCACGAGCCGACGGTCTGGGGAGATCTGAAGCTCACCGGGGAGCAAAGGGAATTGTTAATATGGAGAATGCACAGCTCATAACCTTGTCGCGTCAGATGTCCCTGAGGAATCAGATGGACATGGTTGCCAACAACATGGCCAACCTCAACACGACCGGGTACAAGACCCAACGCATGGTCTTTGAAGAAGTTTTGATGCCTTTGGCCAAAGCTTCCGAATTCATGCAGGGCGACCAGAAACTGTCTTATGTGCAGGATTATGGTGCAGGGCTTAATTTACTTCCGGGGAGCATCAAGCTCACCGGAAACGACTTTGATGTCGCCATCGATGGAGAAGGCTGGTTCGCCGTTCAGCTCGAGGAAGGCGAGGCCTTTACGCGCAGTGGCGCTTTTCATCTGGACAATACAGGCACTCTCGTGACCGCAGAAGGACAGCCAGTCCTGACCGATGGTGGGCCGATCAGCTTTACAACAGAAGACGGAAAAATCGATATAGCCGACGACGGGACAATCGTATCCGAGTTGGGCATTCGCGGCAAATTGAGAGTTGTCGAATTTGAGACCCCCGAGGATATCAAAGCTCTCGGAGGAAATCTTTACAGCCATGAAGAGCCGATCATAGCAGCATCTCCGAGTGTGGTCCAAGGCGGCCTGGAACAATCGAATGTAAGAGGCGTCGTTGAGATTGCACACATGGTGCGCGTCACCCGCGCCTATGAATCTGTTAGCAAATTGATGGCCGACACAGATGAGCTCCGCAAACAGGCAATTCAAACACTCGGCCGGCTTCAAGCCTGATCGCACCGAAGGAAAAATTAGATGAAAGCACTTCACATCGCTGCGACCGGCATGAAAGCTCAAGAGCTCAACGTCGAAGTCATCTCCAACAACGTCGCCAACATGCGAACCACTGGCTACAAACGCCAACGCGCTGATTTTCAAGATCTGCTTTATCAAAACCTTCGACGTATGGGCGCGGAGACATCCACAACCGGAACAATCGTCCCCACCGGGGTCCAGATCGGATCTGGTGTCAAGACAGCAGCGACGGCGCGCATCATGTCACAGGGCACCCTTGAGCAAACCGACAAGGAATTGGACATTGCAATCAGGAAGGAGGGCTTCTTCCAAATCCAGCTTCCTGATGGGACGACTGCATACACACGCGACGGTTCCTTCGAACGTGACGCGAATGGCACAATGGTAACAGTTGACGGCTACGCGATGGATCCGGGCATCACCATTCCGGATGACGCTCGCGACATTACAATTTCAGCAGATGGCAGCGTTCAGGTTATCGACAACAATGGAAACCAGGTAAACCTCGGTCAAATCCAGCTCGCCCGTTTCGTGAATAAATCGGGCCTCGAATCTATCGGGAACAACCTCTATCTGGAAACCGAAGCAAGTGGCGCAGCTCAAATCAACAATCCGGGCACTGCTGGGTTTGGCGATCTACAGCAGGGCTATCTCGAAATGGCAAATGTGGATGCAGTCACGGAAATTGCCGATCTGATCGCCGCTCAGCGTGCCTACGAAATGAACTCCAGGATCATCCAGGCAGCTGATGAAATGTACTCCACCACCACCAACATCCGGTAAGGGAAAAGCGTCATGACACGTCTCCTCGCACTTACCGGCCTCGCATGGGTCATTTTGACAGGAAGCGCTTTAGCGCAGGGCGACACACGTCCCGTGCTTCGGTCGAACATAACAACACTTTCGGACATCGTAACAATTGGAGACTTCTACTCCTCTGCAGGTGATTTTGCCGATGTGCCCCTTTTCCGGTCTCCGGATCTGGGAACCACAGGCAACGTCCCGGCGGAAATCGTATCCCGGCGGGCAAAAGCCGCAGGACTGGAAATGGCTGGTACGGATGGCCTGAGAACCGTCGCGGTGCATCGCCGCGCTGAAGTCTATGATGCAGAGCGCCTGGAAGATCTTGCCAAAAGATCACTGGCCGAACGCAATGCAAGCCTGTCAGCAGAAGATCTGGAGATTACATTTTACCGTTCTCCGGAAACAATTCAGGCCGACCCAACCTCTGACACCCCCATAGTCGTAGAACGCGTTCTATGGTCTCAAAATGACGGACGCTTCACCTTGTATCTCAACGTAGCAGGCGCCCGTGGAGCGAAGACCATAAGCCTTACCGGACACGCCCGGGAGATGATCAATGTTATCTCCCTATCTCAACCGGTACGCCGGGGTACGATTTTAAAGGCTGAGGACCTAACCACGGTCCGCATTCCTCGCATTCAGGTGCCAGCAAATGCAGTGATGGACGTTAAGGACATTGCAGGCCTTGCCGCACGCAACAACCTTCGCGCTCAAACCCCCCTGGCCCGAAACGATTTCGAACGCCCGGTTCTGATAGCGCGGAATGACAAGGTCACAATTACCTTTGAGTTACCAGGCATGAGACTGACAACACGCGGCCAGGCAATTGTTGACGGCGCAAAGGGGGATGTGATTGACATCATGAACCTAGAGTCCCGTCGGATCATCCCAGCAACTGTAACATCTCGCGGACAGGTACGCGTCGCCTCGTCCAACTCAATCATCGCCAGCCTCAATGGGGGCACGCAATGAATATTATGAAAACTGGCAAATCCATCCTGCTAAGCGCAACCTTGGCCAGTCTGGCTGCAGGCTGTGGAACAGCGGACCGTCTTTCCAAAGTTGGCCAGCAACCAGCACTGAATGCCATCCAGGATCCGACCACGACAGCCGGCTATCGGCCAGTTCAAATGCCAATGCCGGAACCCCAGAAAGCGCATTACAGCCCGAATTCTCTTTGGCGCTCAGGTAACCGTGCCTTCTTCGAGGACCAGCGCGCCAAGCAGATCGGCGATATCCTCACGGTTGTTGTGACCATTTCCGATAAGGCTGAGTTCGACAACACAACAGAACGCTCCAGATCCGATAGCAGCGGTGCAGGCACCGGCGGCGCCCTCGGAACTGCAATTGACACCCTCTTCCTGCCTGCAGGCGTGGCTGCTAGCGATTTGGCATCAGTCAACAGCAACTCAAATTTCACGGGCGCCGGAAGCGTCGACAGGGAAGAAACCTTGGAAACAAGTGTGGCAGCTGTGGTGCTGCAGGTTCTTCCCAACGGCAATATGGTCATTGAGGGTCGGCAAGAAGTGCGCGTAAACTTTGAGGTTCGTGAACTTGTTGTTGGCGGGATTGTAAGACCCGAGGACATCAGCTCGGACAACACGATCGCCAGTGAAAAAATTGCTGAAGCCCGGATCGGATATGGCGGACGTGGCCAGATCACCGACGTCCAGCAACCGCGCTATGGCAGTCAGGTCCTCGACATCATGCTCCCCTTCTGATGCAGGCCTGACTTCTGGCCCAGACGGCCAGCCCCAACACAACAGTCCCCCGGCGGTTATGAGAAGGCGTTCTAGAAACCTTTGATAAACCGCTGACAACGGGCACGGTACCTCGCTCCCCGAGTGCCGTGCCCGTTTTCTTATTTTCCCGCAAAAATTACATGCGACCCGCAGGCAAGCCATAAAAAAACCCTCCCGACATGACCGGGAGGGTGAAATTCTCATATTTTCGATGAAGCCGATTAGACCTCAATCGTCGCGATAGACCTTTTCGCGACGCTCATGCGCTTCTTGTGCTTCAATCGAAAAGGTCGCGATAGGACGCGCTTCCAATCGGCCCAATGAAATGGGCTCACCCGTCTCTTCGCAGTAACCATAGCTGCCATCAGAGATGCGCTCCAGCGCATCATCAATCTTCGAAATCAACTTACGCTGCCGATCCCGAGCGCGAAGCTCAATAGAACGATCCGTTTCAGAAGATGCCCGATCTGCGAAATCAGGATGATTCTGGCTTTCCAGCTGGAGATTTGTAAGCGTCTCCTTACTCTCGCGCAGAATATCTTCTTTCCATGCAAGCAGCTTGTTTTTGAAGTACTCACGCTGCCTGTCGTTCATGAACGGCTCGTTTTGCGTTGGTCGATATTCAGACTCAAGTTCAACCGTCATTTATAGCTCCGGATTACCGTTAGGCCGCGGGCAATATATCTCCGTCGCAATCAACCGACAACGGTCGTTTTAGTAAAAAAACGATGAAAAAAAATATAGTTAATTCAGATAGATAGAATTAACTGCTTCCGCGAAGCCGGTTTTCGCCAATTCCCACCCCGGCCTAATCGATGAATCGACCGACCTTTGCAAGCTCGACTTTGACCCTGAGTTCGACCTCACGCAAAATGGAATCAACCTCAGGATCTCCACTCTCAACCTGCGTGGAAACCTGATGTGCCAGAGCTTCAAGGCGATCAGCAGACACAGCCCCGCCCAAAAGATCCGCTTGAATGGCCTCCAGGCCATCCAGGAGTGTGTGGCCATGGCGGGTTGCCTTGCGGCGACGCTCGGGCTCTTCATCAACCTCCTGTAAAGACAGCAAAGCATCCATACTCTGGATGCCACCAGAATTGGTCGTGGCGGCCATCGGTGCGCTTTCCTCTCCCATATCAGGAGCAAAGGCATCTCCAGCAGAGCCAGACCGTTTTTTAGAGCCGCGTCCCTGAACTCCGGAGACCGGCTTTTGTCCGGTAATACGCATGGTATGTCCATTCGGTTCGCGCCCGGCCCGCGGCTGAGCGTCAGAATCTGCCCACAAGGGTAGTTGAATCCGGGTACGCTCGGCAATATTTGCCTGACAACTTCACACCGGTCTTTTAGTCAGTCCATAGAAAATTTAAAATACAACATTTAAATCAATAGCTTAAGATAAAAATCAAGTTTGAGGAAAACTGGCACAGCACTCGCATAATGAATGTCAGCGTTATCCGGCATGTGTTTGCCGACTTGGATATCGCGTTGAACACAGGCGAGGCGCATGACCAACGGCATCTTTATCAGGTTTTTCACAGTGATGATCTGCATCACGATCCTGACGTCCGCTGCACTGTCTGCGTCCCGCATCAAGGACATCTCTGATTTCGAGGGTATTCGCGAAAACCAGTTGATCGGCTACGGCCTGGTCGTTGGCCTGAACGGCACAGGCGACAGCCTGCGTAACGCACCTTTTACCCGCCAAAGCCTGCAAGCCATGCTGGAACGTCTTGGCGTCAACACACGCGGTGTTGACCTGAACACCAATACAGTTGCTGCTGTGATGGTCACGGCAAACCTGCCAGCCTTCTCCACGCAAGGCACGCGGATCGACGTATCAGTCAGTGCACTCGGCAATTCAGGATCACTGCAGGGCGGAACCCTTCTTGTGACACCGCTGGTTGGCGCGGACGGCGAAGTCTACGCAATCGCCCAGGGATCTGTAGCAATAGGCGGCTTTGCGGCTCAGGCTGATGCTGCCTCCGTTGTTCGGGGCGTTCCGACAGCCGGGCGAATATCAAATGGCGCCTTGGTTGAACGCGAAGTTGAATTCGAGCTTGCCTCATTGACGACCCTAAGACTCGCCCTGCGCAATCCGGATTTGACCACGGCTCGCCGTATAGCCTTGTCGATCAACGAATTGATCGGCATGCCGACAGCAGAACCGCTTGACCCTGGAACAGTCCGCATTGACCTGCCCCAGAGATATGACGGCAATATTGTTGATCTGCTGACTGACATCGAACAATTGATCATTGAGCCAGATTTGGCAGCCAGAGTCGTGATTGATGAAAACTCCGGCATCATCGTCATGGGACAAGATGTGAAGGTCTCAATGGTTGCAGTCGCACAAGGCAACCTCACCGTGACCATCGCGGAAACCCCTCAGGTCTCTCAACCACTCCCCTTCGCCAATGGCCAGACAGAAATTGTTCCGCGCTCCGATATCTTTGTAAACGACGACCCGGACGCCAAACTGGCGATTGTTCCCGATACAGTAACCTTGAAGCAGTTGGTCGACGGTTTGAACGCCTTGGGCATCGGCCCGCGTGACATGATTTCCATTCTTCAGGCCATCAAGGCTTCTGGTGCCCTTCAAGCTGACATTGAGGTGCTGTGATGATGTTCAACCCTGATCAGTCCGTCTCCACCCAGGCAAGCCCCCATGAGGCACTGGCAAACGTCAATCGCAAGGACAAGACAGCAGTCCGCGAGGCTGCCGAAAAATTCGAATCCGTTTTCCTGAAGAACATGCTCGAAGTCATGTTTACCGGCCTTGAAGACGGCGGCACTTGGGGCAGCGGCAATGGTGCAGAGGCCTGGCAGGGCATGATGCTCGATGAATATGCGAAGGCCGTAACGGATTCAGGCGGGATAGGCATCTCAGCCACAGTTGAACGGCAACTTTTGGAACTTCAGGAGACTTCACAATGAACGCCCCGATCAATACGAAAGACATGCCCTTTTCACTGGAGCGTCCAAACAGCCCGTCTGAAGCCTCCCTGTTTTGTGTTGCTCTGGGAAACTCCATGGAAACGCTTCTCACTCTTATTGAGCAAGAGACTGATCTTGTGAGAGGCGGCAAGCTCAAGGAAGCAGGAACACTGCAGCCTGAAAAGGCGCGCCTCATTCATGAATATACTCGGGGCATGATGTGCGCAAAGGAGCATGCCATTGCTCTGGGCAACCTCGCACCTTCTGCAGCTCAAAACCTGAAACGCCAGCATGCAGAATTTCAGCCGGTGCTGCGTATCAACCTTGCAGTTCTGTCAACGGCCAGGGATGTTGCTAATAACATCGTCTCCAGTGTTGCCAAAGCCGTCGGCGCCCAACAACGCAGCAGCACCTATGGCCGGGGCGGGACCAGCCCCATGGGACCACAGGCCGCCAACGGCATTGCGATCAACCGATCACTCTAGGCAACGGCCGCATGAATGAGATCAAGTCTCTTGGATTGGGCTCAGCGCACTGCTGAGCTATAGATTTGATGCTGGTTTATCTGGGCAATGCAAGCTGAAACGGTAATCTCCCCATTTTTAGTGGGGCTCAGTGGTAGAATTCACGCGGCCATTTTGAGTTTCATGGCGGGGGTGATGCCGCCAATGCCCATGTTGGGTCGCTCGTTGTTGTAAGTCCAGAGCCATTCAGTTGCTTGTTCCTGCG
>NZ_JBAKIA010000010.1:0-189692 GCF_037783265.1 Roseibium algae | reverse complement strand
ATACTGTCCGATACCTTGGTGTGGACATCGAAGACGCTCTGGAATTGGCAGAGCATACGGAGATTTGATGGTAAGCGGCCCCGCGCAAAGTGGGGCCGTACACCATTCTAAAGTTAGTAATGCTGCCGCGCAGCAACGCATTTCCAAGTTGGTCGTTCACGGTACTGTTTACGTCACCCGAAACTTGTCGTTCGCCGCAACCTGCTAAAAGGTCGCTGAAGCGCCAGACGTAATCGGTCGAGCTAGCGTCCAGAATTGGAAGCGGCACCTAGGAAATATAGGTTGAAATCTCGCCCTTCGGTCGACAGCTCAGGCTGCGCATAAGCCAGGGCTGCATTTGAAATAACTGTCAATCAGGCTCTGATTTTTCATGGCTGATTACGCAGCTTTAAGTGGATAATCGCTCAGATTTAAGCTGTCATTCATACCAATTTCGATGCACGGCGGAAGCTACTGGAGGCCGGGCGCACAACGAGATTTTGCGGACATCGAAGTACCTCTACTGGGAGCTATGGTGGCGCTGGAGCGGGCATAGCTCCCAGCGCGACGCCCAGATTACAGAAACGTGAACCCTTATGTTCGCTCATGAATACATTATCGATTGCAATGTTAACTTGAGATAACAAAAAACAGGTTGAGTACTGTCAGGCAGATTCCATGCCACCATAGGCCGCATATTGACAGTAATGTTATCTATAGATAACATTATCGAACTTTATGTTCTTTGGAGATGGCATTATGTCCACTGCGATCAAGATCCCCCGGGCTGCGCGCAAAGAGCTTATGACCTTCGGGGAAAACATTCGTGTTGCACGTCTGCGCCGGAAGCTAACGGCCGAGATCATCGCGCAGCGTGCCGGAACAACACGGCAGACTGTGGCCAAGATCGAGGATGGGGATCCGGCGGTCAAGATAGGCACTTATGTGGCTGTGCTGCAGGCGCTCGGCCTCCTGAAAGGATGGGGGCATCTCGACGACCCGGTCGGAGATCAGATGTCTCTGGATGGGCTTCCCCAGCGGGCAAGGATGAAGAATGGTTGAGATCTGGATCGACTGGAAGGGTTTGCGCCGTGTCGGCACGCTTCACCGGGCTGGGGGACGAGGTCGGGAGCGAGTATCCTTCACTTATCATGAAGATTGGCTCGCTGATGAAAACGCTTTTGGCCTTTCGCCGGACATGCCCCTAGGACCGGGGCAGTTCGTGCCAGAGGCAGGGCAGGACATGCTCGCAGCGCTCGGGGATTCCTCCCCGGACACATGGGGCCGAACCGTCATGCGGCGCTACGAAGGGCGTATAGCCGAGGCGGAGGAACGACGCCCGAGGACGCTGCAAGAAACCGACTACCTGTTGGGCGTGAACGACGAGACCCGGTTGGGTGCCCTGAGGTATAAGGTTGATGACCAGTTCCAAGCGCGCGACGGGATAGGCGTGCCCGCGTTGCTCAGTCTGGGAGATCTGCTCCAGGCATCCCAGCGTGTTCTTCGTAGGGAAGAGACAGCCGAAGACCTCAGAATACTGTTTGCTCCGGGAAGCTCTCTGGGCGGGGCACGGCCGAAGGCCAGCATCCTTGATCAGCACGGTCGCCTTTCTGTAGCGAAATTCCCGAAGGATACGGACAACCACTGCGTTGAGCGCTGGGAAGCTATCACGCTGCAGTTGGCCCGGCGAGCCGGAATTACGGTTGCGGATCACACTCTGGAGATGGCCGGCGACAAACCCGTCTTGTTGTCCCACCGGTTTGATCGGAACGAAGAGGGCAGGATCCCGTTCATCTCGGCGATGGCCATGCTTAACGGGCGGGATGGTGAAAGCTACAGCTACCTGGACCTGGCGGACGTAATCACCTCGGAAAGCGTAACCCCGGACAAGGATCGCGAGGAACTCTTCAGGCGGGTCGTCTTTTCCATCCTCGTGACGAATCTCGATGACCACATGCGCAATCACGGTTTTCTTCGCGGGAAGGGAGGCTGGTACCTCTCACCAGCTTATGACATCAACCCGGTCACGAACCAGCCGCGCGTGCTCAAGAGCTACGTGAACGACGACAATCCGGATGCCAGCATCGAACTGCACCGTTCTCAGCACGAGAATTACCTTCTCGAGGCCAAAGAGGCCGATGAGATCATTGCGGAGGTGGCCGAGGCCACGAAGACTTGGAAGGAAGTCGCACGTGCTTTGGGCGCACCGGAGTGGGAGATCAAGGAGATGGTGTCAGCCTTCGAGCACGAGGAAATGGACCTCGTCCAGTAATGCGGTCAACGTAGGCATCGGTCTGCCGACAATTTCTAGGTCTGCTCTTGACGTAGCCGTGCCCAAAGCCGCCAGTCCGCCCTCGGCCCCACTTCAGACATTCATCAACGAAGCAGCGCTCGAGCCGACGCCTGTTACCCGAGCTCGCTGATGGCTTAGAAAACCTGTTCGGCCACCCTACC
This sequence comes from Roseibium algae, assembly GCF_037783265.1. NCBI lineage: Bacteria > Pseudomonadati > Pseudomonadota > Alphaproteobacteria > Hyphomicrobiales > Stappiaceae > Roseibium > Roseibium algae. The sequence continues at coordinate 187,259 of NZ_JBAKIA010000010.1, read as the reverse complement.
CGACCCAAAACTCTCGGCGGGAATCGGCTCGACGGTTGTTCTGAAACGAGGTTTTGCCGCGATAGGTTCAAAACTTTGATTCCGTTTGGAACAGAACTTTGGTTCTCCGGTATCGCGGACATACTTCCACTAATGATTCCAGAAAGTTACAGACCCCCTTGTTCAAAACTTTGGTTCTCTCACCAGTTGTCCCGTGTCCATGCATGCATAGGATTGCCTTTTTAGGCCAATAAGCGGCTCAAACGGCCCTGAAACAATGAACCCGCCCATCGGAGACGATCGGGCGGGTTTTTGTGTTTTTGGTTGGCAATGACCCCAGCTTTAGGACAGGATGAAGGCAGACTGTCCATTGTCGGCTTATGGCTTCAGTGTAACGAACACATAACTTGCTATATTCAAGTGTACTGAGGTGTGTTTCCGACAAGACTTAAGAAGATGGAAGTGCGTGCATATCACGAAGAAATATAAGCAATTTCGCAAAATATCGGACATTAACTGCAACACACAATTTACTTAATAGGTCCTGAGCCTATGAAAGATCTGCCTCGAGTGTTTCTGCTACAAGGTGACGGCCGCCCACATCTATGTAGCGGACTCGCTCGACTATATTTCCAACACGATGGATCGGCGAGGGAATATCGCCGACGGGTATCTTGAAAACATCACGCCGCCGGGATGGATCCGGAACAGGCACGGCTTCCAGAAGCCGCTTTGTATAGGGATGACACGGGTTCTCGAAAATCTGACTGCGGGTACCGATCTCGACAATCTGGCCGAGGTACATAACGCCCACTCTATGAGAGACCTGCTCCACCACGGCCATATCATGGGAAATGAACAGAAACGACAGACCAAGGTCGTCCTGCAATTCCTTCAGAAGATCCAACACCTGGGCCTGAACGGAAGCATCGAGCGCCGAGACGCTTTCGTCCGCAATGATGGCCTTGGGCGATAGAGCCAGGGCGCGGGCGATACAGATGCGCTGGCGTTGGCCGCCTGAAAACTCATGTGGGTGCCGGTTCATCTGCGCCGATGTGAGACCAACCCGGTCAAACAGCGCGGCGACCCGGTCGTGAAGCTTCTGCCCCTTTGCAATTCCATGAATAATCAGTGGTTCCCCAACCAGATCCCCGACAGTCATCCGTGGATCCAGTGACGCATAGGGATCCTGGAAGATCATTTGCAGATCACGGCGCGCCCTGCGGTCAGCCACCGGCCCGCCCAGCCCAACATGATTGCCCCCGACTCTAACCGTCCCCTCCCATGGCACAAGGTTCATCAGGGCCTTGCCGATGGTCGACTTGCCGCAACCACTTTCCCCAACCAAACCGAGTGTCTCTCCTGCATTAAGGTCAAATGACACGCCTTCCACGGCATGAACACGGGAGACGACATTGTTGAAAACCCCACCCCGCAGATCAAACCGGACTGTCAGGTCATTGACCTCAACAACCGGACCGATTTCTGATACTTGCCCCTTTGTCGCTTCGGCCTTACCGGCCATATCGCCAAGTTTCGGCACCGCGTCGAGGAGCTCCCGAGTGTAGGCGTCTTTCGGCGTCTCGAAGATCTCTCCTACAGGACCATCCTCAACGATATTGCCATGGTTCATGACGATGACCCGGTCCGCCATTTCTGCAACAACCCCCATATCATGGGTAATCAGAATCACGGCTGTGCCGAAGTCGCGCTGAAGATCACGGATCAGTTGCAGGATCTGCGCCTGTATGGTCACGTCCAGCGCCGTGGTCGGCTCATCGGCAATCAGAACCTTGGGATTGCAGGCCAGCGCCATTGCGATCATCACCCGCTGGCGCATGCCGCCGGACAATTCATGCGGATATTGTTTCAAGCGGCGCACGGGTTCGGACAGGCGCACAGCCTCCATTGTCTCCAATGCCCGCTTTTCCGCCTGGCTTCTTGAGAGATCCTGGTGGGCGATGATCGCCTCACGCAACTGCCGGCCGATGGTCAGAACAGGGTTGAGCGATGTCATCGGCTCCTGAAAGATCATGGCAATGTCTCTGCCACGGACCTTTCTCATGGCGATTTCATCAACTTGGCAGAGATCCTTGCCGCCCAGAAGAATTTCCCCGCTTCCGATCCTGGCCATAGGCTCGGGCAGCAACCCCATGATCGACAGCGCCGTCATGGATTTTCCCGATCCGGATTCTCCGGCTATGCAAAGGGTTTCACCTTTATGCAAGTCGAAAGACAGGTCCTTCACAACAGTACGGCTGCCGTCAGGTGTGGCCACTTGCGTGCTGAGATTCCGGACTGAAAGGACAACCTCATCCATGGCGATCTCCTTCAAGGCAGCGGTTGCGTCAAGCTCAGGCATTGGTTTGGTCACAATCTCAGGAGAAACAGCAAATCCCGGCGGAGAGCCCCCGCCGAGATATTGAAGTTATTCAAGAACGATCTTGGGGAAGTAGAAGGACACCACCCAGTTCGGCATGTCGACGATCTCGGAAATCCTGAGGTCACCGCAGACAGAGCAGAGCATATAGGCATCCACAGCGCTGTAGCCATGGCGGGCACACAGAAGGTCAATCATGTTCGAGACGGCAGCTTGTGCGCCCTCAAACAGATTTTCCCCTATGCCTGTCGTGACTTCATAGCCCTTCTCGTCAAGGTGACGGGTCACGGGACCAGGTGTTTCGAACCGCGGCATCTTTAGGTTTTCACCTTTCAGAACGTCCAGCTCGACCACCACGCTCATCGGACTTTCAATCGCCGTCCCACAGACCTCACCATCACCTTGTGCGGCGTGGGTGTCGCCAATTGAGAACAGCGCCCCTGCGACTTCAACCGGCAGATAAAGCGTCGTTCCGGCAGCAAGGTCCCGAATGTCGAGATTACCACCAACGCGGCGCGGCGGGACAATGGAATGCAGGCCTGCCTCCGCTGGGGCCAAGCCTATCGTGCCGGCGAAAGGCTTCAACGGAACTTTCCCGTGCGGGGAAAACGCCGATGTTCCAAGCTTGTCCTTGTCGTAGGACCAGAGATGAAGAGCCGGATCCTTGAACTGATCTGCCAGAAGGCCGAACCCCGGAATGTTGGCAGTCCAGCCAAACCCTGACGGCTTGAACTGGTGGATTTTCACCGCCAGCGTGTCGCCAGGCTCGGCCCCATCCACATAGATGGGACCATTGACCGGATTGATCTTGCCAAAATCCAAGGTCGCAACGTCATCAACAGTGCTCGCCGAGGTCAATTGCCCCGACGAGCTGTCGTTGCATTCGAACTCCATCACCGTTCCGGGCGTCACCTTCTCGACAGGGACAATTGAATTGTCCCAGCCAAAATGGTGCTGCGCTGCGTGGATGGTATAGCTCGCGGCTTTGCAGTTACTGCACATCTTTCGCCCATACGTAGTCATAGTTTACAGGGATATGAACCGGATCGACGAAGATGGCGTCCGGGCCACCCAGACGTTCCGAGCGCATGGTAAAGCGCTGTTCGTTGAAAATCGGTGCCCAGGCAGCATCGTCCATCACGGAGATGAAGATCTTTCGCCAAAGCTCCTCGCGTTCTGCCTTCATGGCCGGGTCGGTCATGCTGTCGGCTTCGGTCGCCAGCTTGTCCAGTTCCTCGTTGCAGTACCAAGACCAGTTCCAGCCGCCCTTGACCGCACCGGAACAGCCCAGGATCGGGCCGTAGAAGTTTGACGGATCCGGGAAATCGGCAATCCAGGCCATGCCGCCAGACCAGATCATTGGTGCCTGATCAGGCTCACCACCTGCTGCAATCACGTTGGCTTGGGCCAGTGTTTTCAGTTCAGCCTTTATGCCAATATTGGCAAGGTCAGCCTGAATAGACTGTGCAATCCGCGGGTTCGGGTCCGTGTTGTAAACGTAAAGTTCCGTTTCGAATCCGTCGCCGAGACCTGCCTCGGTCAGAAGTGCCTTGGCTGCTTCCGGATCAAACGGGTAGCCTTGGTAGTCCTTGTCGTAGCCAGGCATGGACGGCGGCAACGGCTGGTTGGCCGGAACAGCCCGACCGTTGATGATCCGAACGATCCGGTCTTTGTTGATGGCCATATTGACGGCCTTGCGGACCTCGAGCTTGTCAAAAGGAGGCCTCTTGACGTTCATCGTTACATAGCCGGTCTGCAGCTGGCCACCTTCGATGATCAGATCCTTGTATTGCGGATCTTTGGTAACCTCGAGAAACTTTGCTGGAGGAATTCCGTCGCCTGGAATATCCACTTCTCCGCGCTGAAGGCGAAGGAGAGCAACAACAGGCTCCTGGCCAACTTCGAAAGTGATCTCGTCGAGCTTGGGAAGACCGTCTCTCCAATAGCTTTCGTTGCGCTTGAACACCAAGCGCTGGCCGAGGGTCCACTCCTCCAGCGAAAAGGCACCGGAACCAACCGGGTGTTTGCCAAAGTCGTCTCCCCACTTCTCAACTTCCTCCTTCGGGACGATAGAAGAGAAGTTGATCGCCATGACATGCAAGAAGGTCGCATCGGGGCGGGACAGTTCAATCTTGACCGTGTATGGATCGACAACCGTAACACCTTCCAGCGTTTCAGTGTCTCCGCTCGCGACTGCGTCAAATCCCTTGATAGAGCCGAAAAAGCCGGCGCCAGGGCTCTGTGTCTTCGGATTGGACACGCGCTCCAGCGAATATTTCACATCTTCGGCAGTCAGCTCACGACCGTTGTGGAATGTGACGCCCTTTCGAAGGGTGAAGGTGAAGGTCTGGCCATCATCGGAGATGGTGTAATCCTCGGCAAGATCCTTCATCAAGTTGGTCGTGCCCGGCTCATAGTCCATAAGACCATCGAACAGGCTCTTGATCATGGACCAGTTCTGCCAATCGTAGCCGATGGCGGGGTCGAGAGTGGAGACGTCATCCTTATAGGTGACAATCATCGAACCACCTTGTTTGATGTCATCAGCCGCGGCCGGGAGCGCAAAGGCTGCGGTTAGAAGAGCGGCGGCAGCCACTCCCGTCAGAAATCTACTTTTCATGTTCCATTCTCCGGTTGTCTGGTTACATCGCGCGGTGGCAGCTCTAACGGCGGCCTGTCGAGCAAAGTCAATATTTTGCGCTTGTCAGCGCAGCTTGATCCGCGGATCGATCAAAGGAGCGATCAGATCTGCCAGGAAATTTCCAAGAACGATGGCGCAGGCCGAAACAAGCGTGACGCCCATGATGATCGGGATGTCGACGCGCTGGATTGCCTGCCAGGCCAACTGGCCGATGCCAGGCCAGCCAAATACGCTTTCAACCACGACAATCCCGCTCATGAAGAGACCAATATCGATGCCGATCATTGCCACAATGGGAAGAAGGGCGTTGGGGACGGCATGGCCGAACAAAACTTGAACGCGACCGAGCCCCTTGGCTCTGGCAGTGCGAATGAAATCCTGACGCAGAACATCGATCATCGCCGAGCGCATCATGCGCGTATACCAGCCCGCTCCCAGGATACCCATGGTGATGGACGGCAGCACCAAATGCATGAAAGTGCCGTACCCGCCGATCGGAAACCATCCGAGCTGCACCGCAAAAATGTAGAGCAACAAAATGCCAACAACGAATTGAGGCGAGGAAACTCCGGTAAACGACAGCACCATGAGCGTCGTGTCAGTGGTCGTGTTTCGACGCACTGCCGCAACAAGTCCCATCGTAATGCCAAGCAGAAGTTCGCAGAAAATCGACCCGGCCATCAGCAAGAGCGTCGCTGGCAATCGCGAAGCGATCAACTCGGATACTTCTGTTTTCTGCAAGTAAGACCGTCCAAGATCCCCCTGCACAAGCGCCAGTAAATACCGAGCGTATTGCTGATAAAATGGCAAGTTCAGCCCCAGCTGCTCCCGAATGTTTTCGACGGTTTGAGCCGTAGCACTCCGTCCAGCAATCTGCCGTGCTGGATCAGCGGGAACCAGATACAGAAGCACGAAGGTGAAGAGCGAGACACCAACCAAGATCAGCAGCGATTGCATCAAGCGCCGGAGGACATAAGACAGCATTTAGTGCCTCCCCTTCTGGGTTGGGTCCAGCTCTTCACGAAGTGCATCGCCGAGAAGATTGAACGACAGCGCGAGTGCAATGATGGCAAACCCCGGAATGAACACGAGCCAGGGCGCGGAGGTGAAATACGTCTGGTTTTCAAAGATGATGTTTCCCCAGGATGGCGTCGGAGGTTGAACGCCAATTCCCAGATAACTCAACGTGGCCTCAAGCAGCACGGTGGTCGAAATACCGAGGGTGCCAAACACCAGAATGGATGAAACAAGATGTGGCAGAATATGCTTGAACAGGATCCGGAAAGTTCCAGCCCCGATCGCCCGTTCTGCCAAAATGAATTCCCGCTCTGACAATGAGCGTGTCTCCGTATAGACCACACGCGCCATTTGCACCCAGTTGACCATCGCAATCACCATTGCAACGATCCAGAGGCTTGGCCGGAACAAGGCTGCCAGCGTGATTGCAAGCAAAAGCGCTGGAAACGCCATCATCAAGTCGGTGAACCGCATGAGAACCGTTTCCACCCAACCTCGGAAAAATCCGGCAAGAATGCCGACCAGTGCTCCGACTGCGACTGCAATTCCGTTTGCGACCAGACCAATGATCAATGATGTTCGAGCCCCATAGATCAAACGGGATAGGAGATCTCTTCCCAATAGATCCGTTCCAAGCCAGAAATGTTCTCCCGGAGGCAGTGGTGCTCCCTCCAGGGTCAGGCCCTCGAAAAACTGTTCTGATGGATCAAAGGGGGCAACCAAAGGCGCCAGTACAGCAGCTCCAACGATGCAGACGATTGAAACGAGTGCGAGAACCGCAAGCTTTCGCTTCATCAGGCGTCTCAACACGCCGGGCTGACGACTTTCAGGGGCCGAAGTTCCCCCCGTTTGCACAGCCGTTCGGATAACTTCAGGCTTCACGTCGACAGCCATCTGCACCTCCGGTTTGAGAGTTCATCAAATCGGCGGCTTCTTCTATCGAGAGACGCGCGGCCATTGCTAGATCCCGTAAGATCCGGTAGGCCGTTTGCGGATCACAGTTATGCAGCTGCATAAGCGACATGATTGCAGTCACCACTTGCGGGCGACGCGATAGCCGTTGTTCAAGCACGCTGATACGGTTTTCAAAGGCTCGCCGGGCATCAAAGGAGTGTTGGGCGACAACGAGGGCGCCGTAGACACCGCTTGACGTGATCGGCTTGTTCAGATGCGCCCCGGCACCGCGCCGAATGGCCCATTCGACCCGGCCTGGCGCTTCCGTGCCCATTAGGGCAATCATCGGCATTGGTTGCACATCAAAGGCCCAGGGGAACTGCGCCTCATGCCCCATGTCTGCGTCAAAAACCAGGACGTTTGCTTTTGAATGCTCCATTCCAAGTTCAGGCCAAACACAATCGACGGCAATGCCAAGGCGGTCCATCTGACGACAGACACCATCCCGATCCGAATGAGGGCGATGCAAAATTGCGGCGGTCCACCCCCTGAAGCTGGGGGTCGTGAAACCTTGAGAGCGCAGAGATGAAGTCATGAGCCCACCAGCCTCAACCCTGGGAACCGATCCGGGGCCGGCTCAACGCTTGAGGAATGCCCCAATGCCCCTGCGCTCTGTGGATCATAATCAACAAGATAAGGATCGGGAGCGAGAGGCGCTTCCAAACTGCCAAGCAAACGAAACTCCGGGTGGGACGCTGCCGCCAAAGCTCCTTCCACAACACCTATATAGGGTGTCAGATGTGTATGCTGCGTTCGACCATCAACTTGCAGGGCTCCCAGCGGCGTCATCAGCGAAGTTTTGGGCAAACGCGCTATAATGGCATCGGGATCTGCCGATCCGGTTGATGCAATTGCTCGCGCCAGAAGCCAGACTGCCAGATACGGCCCCACAAACATTGCCGAGACCTGAACATCCGGACCGCGAAGATCCCGCATCCGGGTCATGAAGGACTGGTTTTCCGAAGTTGGCAGCGTCTGAAAATAGGTCGAGGTGGAGATCAATCCTTCTGCATCTCGCCCAAGCACAGATAATTCCGCCTCGGTCAAATTGCAGCTCAGCACCGGACAGGAGGGCGGACGGAAATACGGATCCTCATCTCCGAGTTGCCGATAAGCTTTTAGAAAAGCATAGCTGCTTGTCCCAATCAGGTTGTTGAGAACAAAATCTGGCCGTTTCTGGCGTATTTCAGCAATGAGATGGGCGATGTCATTGTCACCAATAGAGACATAGCGCTCGCCAAGAACGCTGCCGCCAACCCCTGTCAGCAACTCACGCGCAATCCTGTTGATCTCCCAGCCCCAGATATAGTTCGAACCGGTCAGAAAGGCGCGATTTCCAAAGGCAGGCACTGCATAGCGGAACAGAGGCACCACATTCTGGTTCGGGCAAGCCCCAGTGTAAATAACACGATCGTGGCTTTCAAACCCCTCATAGGGAACCGTGTACCAAAGAAGCCCTTGCTGACGCTCAAGCACAGGCAAGACTTCCTTCCGGCTCCAGGACGTCTGACACCCGACAATATGAGCACAGCCCTGATTGCGCATCATCTGATCCGCAAGCATGGCATACCGTTCTGCATCACCTCCCGGATCGGCCGCAACACCGCGAAGTGTGAAATCAAACTCGCCAGAAGCATTGACCTCGTCAATTGCAGTACTAGCGCCAAGCCCACCTTCCCGGCCAATAACCGAGTAAGACCCAGTCTCTGAAAAGAGCACGCCGACGGGTATGTCCTGTGGCGCCATGATGTAGCTCTCCTCTTCATTGCCGTGCCACTCCTGAGCCAAGCCGGCTTCGCCGAGGGCAAGTGCCTCAACCATCGGAACGGCATAAAAAAACCCCGACCCACAGCCAGAAGGACTGTGAAAGATCGGGGCGAAATTGCCATGCGGCTAAACGATTGCCGCTATTTAATAGTAAATCTTGACGATCTATGACAGCTTGTCAATGCTATTTTGCATAATTTATTTACCTGCCCATTATTTGGACACCAGACCATCATGACAGGGAATGAAGCAAGACCATTCGCAACACCGCCCCACCAAACACTCATGTGAAAAACCAAAACGTCTGAAGCATCTAGCCGGCGCTTTCGAAGCTGGACAGAACTGTTCGAACACGTTCAACGCTCAATTGCCACTCATTGGTTCCCTTATACTTTACACATAATCAAGGTGAAACAAAGCGCCAAACGCGCCTAAATTGGTCGCTTAGAACGCTTAGATTTCTGGCATTTCTATTTTCCTTAGCGTCCACCCCTCCCCCAGGACACCCTTATTTCAACACTAAAAATAAATATTTATGTCTAAAATTAAACGAAAACCCTCATAAATTCAGCACTCTAGAGAGCCTTACATCTCTGACCAGCCAACATTTTCGTCGAGATCAACATCTGCCTAAAACGATGGCTTGCGCCTTCGGTAACTTCGATCCAATAATGAGACCAATCGAAATTGGTTCACTTAGGTAATTCATGGCTGATAACGAAAAACCGTCTCAACGAAATTCCAGTCTGGCCTTGGAACGGTTGCGGATCATCGTCAATCAGCTCCAGATGGACGGCCTGGACCAACTGCCGACGGAGCGTGAACTGGCCGAACAAATCGGTGTCGGCCGCCGGGCCATTCGCCGGGCGCTGGAAGCTTTGGAAACCGAAGGCCGTATCTGGAGACGCCAGGGAGCCGGGACATTCATAGGCCCGCAACCAATTCATCCAGAACAACAAATCCGGAGACTGCCGGAGACAAGCAACATGCTTGAAGTCATGGAAGTCCGGCTTCGGATCGAACCCGTGCTTGCGCAGATGGCAGCCCTGAGAGCCACACCGGCAGATGTCGCTAACATGCGAGACATTGCAGAAAAAGTTGCAAATGCCGAAGACATGGACAGTCGAGAACTATGGGATGGAGCCCTGCACCGGGCCATTGCGACGGCTGCAGGCAACACTCTATTTCTAACGCTCTTCGACATCGTTGATCGTGTCCGTCAGGATCACGCCTGGCGTCATGTTCGAGAAGCGCTGCGAACGAGCAAGGCCATATCACTCTACAAAACCCAGCACCTCGACATCATCAAAGCCATTGAACGCCGGGATCCGATTACCGCCGAACAAATCATGCGCCAACATCTCTTGACACTACAGGAGCGCCTTCTGTTTCAAACCTCGGCGGAACCAAGCAATGCAGATTGAACAGACTTCAGCAGGTCAGGACACAGGGCAGCCTTTGCTGAAAGTCGATGATCTTGCGCTCCGTTTCAAAGGCACCAAGGCCAATGTGGTCGATGGAGTTTCGTTCTCCGTCAACGCTGGTGAAACACTCTGCATTGTCGGTGAAAGCGGGTGCGGGAAGTCTGTGACGGCCTTGTCTTTGATGGGGTTGCTGCCCATGCCTCCGGGCGAGATTGTCTCCGGAACTGCGCTTTTCAATGGCAGTGACCTTCTGGCTTTGCCCTCCCGAGCGCTTGGCAACATCCGCGGCAACGAAATGGCGATGATCTTTCAGGAGCCTATGACCTCTCTGAACCCGTCCTATCGCATCGGTGAACAGATCGCAGAAGTCGTATTGCGGCACAGGAAAGTCAGCAAGAGTGAAGCACGCCAGCGTGCCCTGAAAATGCTGGAGAAGGTCAAGATCCCGGCAGCAGCCCAGCGATTTAGAGACTACCCACACCAACTCTCCGGAGGTATGCGCCAGCGTGTGATGATCGCCATGGCCCTGGCCAATGATCCCCAGCTGCTCATCGCCGACGAGCCGACAACCGCACTCGATGTAACCATTCAGGCGCAGATCATCGATCTAATAAGAACCCTGCAGGACGAGACTGGAACGGCCTTGATCATGATCACCCATGACCTTGGCGTTGTCGCAGGTATCGCCGATAAAGTCGCGGTGATGTACGCAGGTCAGATTGTCGAACAAGGCCCGGTTGAGGACATTTTCGACAATCCTCAACATCCTTATACTCTTGGATTGATGAGCTCGGTTCCTTCAATCGGCCAGCGCTCTGGTCGCCTGACCACGATCTCCGGCATGGTGCCGACCATCGACAGGATGCCAGCCGGATGCCGTTTCGCTCCACGTTGCCCCTTTTCGGCAGAAGCTTGTCGCCTGTCGCCTCCTCCCCTGACTGAGCTTGAAAGCGGTCATTCCGTTGCCTGCGTTCATGCGCCTTTGGAAACCCATTTCGCGGAGGTCGGCGCATGACGATCGCAACCAACGAGCGCATCCTTGAAACTAAGGCCATCGCCCGGCACTTCGTCAGCGGTGACAAGCTGTTTGCTGAAAAACAGGTGGTCCGCGCGGTCGACGGCGTTGATCTGATCGTAAAACGCGGCGAGACCCTTTCAATCGTCGGTGAGAGTGGCTGCGGAAAATCCACCTTGGCCCGACTGCTTGTCCGGCTGATCCAGCCGACCAGCGGGCAAGTGTTTTATGACGGCAATGACATCAGTAAATTGTCGCAAGGCGACATGCGCCGATTGCGCAAGGATCTGCAATTCGTCTTTCAGGATCCGTTCTCGTCGCTGAACCCGCGGATGACCGTGGGCTCAATCATTGAAGAGCCGCTGAAAGTTCACACCAAACTCTCCAGGGCAGAGCGCAGTCAGAAAGTTGCTGATCTTCTGCGCAAGGTGGGTCTTAGGGCAGAGTTTGCGAACCGTTATCCTCACGAGTTTTCAGGTGGCCAGCGTCAACGCATAGGCATTGCACGCGCGCTTGCGAGCGGACCCAAAATCATCATTGGCGATGAGCCGGTTTCGGCCCTGGATGTATCCGTTCAGGCGCAGGTCATCAATCTTCTGGAAGACCTGAAAGATGAGCTCGACCTGACGCTGGTGCTGATTGCCCATGACCTTGCAGTTATCCGGCACATGAGCGACCGGGTTGCCGTCATGTATCTCGGGGAAATTGTCGAGCAGGCAGAAACAAACGACCTCTACGACCGCCCTTTGCATCCCTATACGCAGGCCCTGATGCAGGCGATTCCAATCCCGTCCCCTCATGCTCGTTCGATGGGCACCGAGCTGAAAGGCGACGTTCCATCTCCCCTCAATCCGCCAGGCGGGTGCCGGTTCCATACCCGGTGCCCGCACGCAACAGACCTGTGCGCCAACAAAAAGCCTGCACTTGTTCAAGCCGATAACAACAGACTGGTTGCTTGCCATCACTGGCAGGTCGTCGCCAGCTGCCACGACACCGAAATTAGTGAACCGCAACGCCAAGCATCGGTAGAGAAGCGGTTCGCCCTTTACCGGGCCGCGAGCCAGAAAAACACGCCCCAAACAGCAGGCTCCGGTCCAATCCCCCCCCAGAGGAGTACTTAATATGCGTAAGAAGCTACTTGCAGCGCTTTTGCTAAGCGCCAGCACAATCATCACCCCGGCACTTGCGGCTGACCTGCGCATCGGCTTGCAGGAAGATCCGGACGTTCTTGATCCCGATCAGTCTCGCACCTTTGTCGGGCGTATCGTCTATGCTTCGCTTTGCGACAAGCTCGTTGACATCACTCCCGACCTGGAACTCATTCCGCAGCTGGCAACAGGTTGGTCCTGGTCTGACGACGGACTGACCCTGACAATGGACCTGCGCGAAGGTGCGACCTTCCACGATGGCACGCCATTTGATGCAGAGGCTGTCAAAGCAAATATCGACCGCTCGCAGAACATGCCGGAAAGCCGTCGTAAGAGTGAAGTCAAATCCATCGAAAGCGTATCGGTCACGGGACCGCTTCAGGTTCAGTTCAAACTGAAGAACCCTGACGCAACGCTTCTGGCCCAGTTCGCCGACCGTTCCGGAATGATGCTGTCACCAACGGCAACAGCAGCGGTTGGTACCGACTTTGGCGCTGCCCCAGTGTGCTCCGGTCCATTCAAGTTTGTTGAGCGCATTCAGCAGGATCGCATTGTCCTGGAGAAATTTGCCGAATATTGGAACGCAGATGCAATCCACTTCGACAAGGTGACTTTCTTACCGATCCCAGACACGACCGTACGCCTGGCAAACGTTCGATCTGGCGATCTGGACATGCTTGAACGTCTGGCGGCGACAGATGCAGCATCGGTAAAGGCAGATGCAAATCTGCAGTATGAAGAAGCTGTCAGCCTTGGCTATCAGGGTATTACGGTGAATGTGAACAATGGTCCAAAGGGCGACAACCCATTTGGCAATGATGCCAAGATCCGTCAAGCTTTCAGCCTGTCTCTTGACCGCGACGCCATCAATCAGGTTGTGTTCGAAGGGGCTTTTGCTCCCGGCAACCAGCCATTCCCACCGACCAGCCCATGGTACGACAAGGACTACCCAATCGAAGCACGGGATGTCGAAAAAGCCAAGGCCCTGCTTAAGGAAGCCGGTTACGACAGCCTGGACGTGGAAGTGCAAGTTGCGAACAATCCGGTTCAGACCCAGATGATGCAGGTTGTCCAATCCATGGCTGCTGAAGCTGGCTTTAACGTCAAACTGAAGTCGATGGAATTCGCAAGCCTCCTGGCGGATCAGTCCGCAGGTGAATACCAGGCAAGCCAGGTTGGTTGGTCCGGCCGTGTCGATCCGGATGGCAACATTCACCAGTTCATGACCTGCAAGGGCGGAATCAACGATTCCAAGGTTTGCATTCCTGAAGTGGACAAACTTCTGGACGAGGCCCGCGTCAGCACGGACAACGCTGTTCGCAAGGCGAAATATGATGAAGCCCGCGCAATCCTGATCAAGGAATTGCCGATCATCTATCTCTACCACCCAACCTGGATCTGGACCCTGTCCTCCAAGCTGGAAGGCTTCACGCCTTATCCAGACGGCATGATCCGTCTCGAGAACGTCAAGCTCAAGTAATGTCCTGGGGCCCCGGCGCTAAGTCGGGGCTCTCCCTTCTGATTGCGGATTTAGACCATGCTGTCCTACATCGCCCGCCGATTGGCGATTGCGATTCCGACCCTGATCCTTGTGTCGATTTTCGTGTTCGTGCTGCAAAAGCTTCTGCCGGGTGATCCGGCTCTGGTTTTGGCTGGCGAAGAACGCGATCCACAGATGTTGGAATTCATTCGGGAAAAGTATCGGCTCAACGATCCGATCATCTATCAGTATGTCTACTGGATGAAAGCCATGTTGCAGGGCGATCTGGGTGTTTCACTGCGCACAAATCAGCCAGTTCTGGAACTGATTGGCGACAAGCTGCCCGTCACCATTCAGCTGGCGACCATGGCCATGATCATCGCCTTCGTCATCGGCATTCCCACCGGCATCCTGTCTGCCGTCAAAAAAGGCACGGCAATTGACTATATCGCCAATATCGTCGCGCTGTCAGGTCTTTCCATTCCCAATTTCTGGCTTGGCATCATGTTGATCCTGCTGGTTTCAGTCAATCTCGGTTGGCTTCCGGCGTCTGGCTATGAATCCCCCTTTGTCGATCTTGGACGATCCTTGAAAACCATGATCATGCCAGCTTTTGTGCTGGGCACAGCTCTTGCCGCCACATTGATGCGACACACGCGCTCAGCGATGCTGGGTGTTCTGAAAGCGGATTACGTTCGCACCGCACGAGCAAAAGGCCTGAATGAGACCATAGTCATCATCAAACACGCCTTCCGCAATGCCCTGCTTCCCATTGTGACCTTAAGCGCACTTTTGTTTGGCGAGCTTCTGGCAGGGGCCGTTCTGACTGAACAGATCTTTACCATTCCAGGCTTTGGCAAACTGATTGTCGATGCCGTTTTCACCCGTGACTATGCCGTCGTGCAAGGCGTTGTGATGTGTACAGCAGCAGGCTTCATCCTCATGAACCTGATCGCCGACGTCCTCTACTTCCTGCTCAATCCGCGCATGAGGGCCAGCCTGTGACCACATCAATTGATCTCAACGCCCCCGAAACAGACGGTGTCCGTCTGGAAAGCCGAGCCTGGAAAAAACTGAAGTCGAACAAGAGTGCTCTTGTTGGATGCATCATTGTCACTTTCTTTGCTCTGCTTGCCATTCTTGCGCCACTGCTGCCAATTGCAGATCCAATCGCAACCAGCTGGAGCGCTGTGCGAAAAGCCCCATCAGCCGCCCACTGGCTTGGTACCGATGAAATCGGGAGAGACATTCTCTCGCGCATGATCTGGGGTGCACAGGCATCCCTGATGGCAGGTGTTGTTTCAGTTTTTATTGCCGTTCTGGTCGGCGTGCCGTTCGGACTGATATCCGGTTACTTCGGCGGCTGGGTTGATCAGGCGATCTCCCGGGTCGCCGATGCGCTCCTGGCAACACCGTTCCTGATTCTGGCCATTGCCCTTGCCGCTTTTCTCGGGCCAAGCCTGTCTAATGCAATGATCGCAATCGGTCTTTCGGCCATGCCGATCTTCGTGCGCCTGACACGCGGCCAGGTCCTCAGCGTAAAAACTGAAGATTACGTTGAGGGCGCAAGAGCCATCGGCCTGACCGACTTTGCCATCATAAGCCGCTACATCTTGCCGAATGTCTTTGCGCCCGTTCTGGTTCAGGCAACACTAACAGTTGCGACAGCCATCATCGCTGAAGCCAGCCTGTCCTTCCTTGGTCTTGGCCAACAGGCCCCCTCGCCCAGCTGGGGCTCCATGCTCAATGTCGCCAAGAATTTCATGACCCAGGCTCCCTGGATGGCCTGGTGGCCAGGTGCAGCAATCTTCCTGGTCGTGCTCGGCTTCAACCTCCTTGGTGACGGCCTGCGCGATGCGCTTGACCCTCGCGAGGGCTGATCTTTTATTGCATTAAATATAAAGAGAAAAAAATGACAAGATTTACAACTAGGCCGGAAATCAAGGGAACTTTCGGGGTTGTCACCTCGACGCACTGGATCGCGACGGCTGTCGGTATGAAGATCCTGGAACAGGGTGGGAATGCCTTCGATGCCGCTGTCGCAACCGGGTTGGTTCTTCAAGTGGTTGAGCCGCACCTGAATGGACCAGCAGGCGATTTGCCGATCATTTTATACGATGCCAAAACCGAAAAAAGCGAAGTGATCTGCGGTCAGGGCACGGCTCCGGCAGGAGCAACCATCGAGCACTACAAGAACGAGGGCATTGACCTGATCCCGGGCAACGGCCTGTTGGCAACTGTCATTCCAGGAGCCTTTGACGCCTGGATGCTGATGCTGCGTGATTATGGCAGCCTGCCGTTGCGCGACGTCCTTGAGCCGGCAATCTCCTATGCCCGCGATGGCCACCCGATGCTGGAACGCGTCTGCGCAACCATTGACGGGTTGAAAGATTTCTTCCGCGAGGAATGGCCGACCTCCTATAAGACATGGCTGCCCGGTGGCGAAACGCCCCAGCCAGACGCTTTGTTCAAGAATCTGGAATTGGCGGCCATGTGGACTCGCCTGCTGGAAGAAAGTGAAGCAAAGGAAGGCAGAGAAGCCCAGATCGATGCGGCCCGTGATTGTTTTTATCGTGGCTTCATTGCCGAGGCGATCTGCGATTACCTCAAGACCGCCGAAGTCATGGACGGCAGTGGCAGCCGCCACAAGGGTGTCCTAAGCGCGGAAGATCTTGCAAATTGGCACGCCACTGTCGAGGCTCCACTGACCGACGACTACCATGGCTGGACCGTCGCCAAGACCGGACCTTGGGGTCAGGGCCCTGTTTTGCTCCAGTCCCTTGCCTTGCTGCGCGGTTATGACATTGCCAGTCTCGATCCGGCCGGACCTGACTTCGTACATCTGGTAACCGAAGCCATGAAGCTCGCCTATGCGGATCGCGAGATCTACTATGGCGACCCGGACTTCTGCGACGTACCTATGGCCGACCTGTTGTCAGAGGCCTACAACGCTGAGCGCCGCAAGTTGATCGGTGACACTGCTTCTATCGACCTGAAACCCGGCACACTGCCCGGTTTTGAATCTCAGGTCGCGCGCACAATGGACGTGATCAACGCCACTGGCATTTCGGAAACCGGCGTCTATGAGCCAACCATGTCGCACTTGTCCGAAAAGCGCGGCGACACGGTTCATATCGACATCATAGACAAATGGGGCAACATGGTCTCGGCAACCCCATCCGGTGGTTGGCTGCAATCTTCACCAATTATTCCAGGTCTTGGCTTTTGCCTGAATTCGCGGGCCCAGATGTTCTGGCTTGATGAAGGCCTGCCTGGATCCCTTGCACCAGGCAAGCGCCCGCGCACAACCTTGACCCCAAGTCTGGCTTTCTTCGAGGGACGCCCAACCCTGGTATTCGGAACACCCGGTGGCGACCAACAGGACCAGTGGCAGCTGTCGCTGTTCCTCAGGATCGTTCATCACGGACTGAACCTCCAGGAAGCTATCGATCTGCCGTTGTTCCACACAACCCATTTCCCCGCATCCTTCCATCCGCGCCAGCGTCAACCAGGCCATATCATGGTGGAAGAAAACATCGGCGAGGAAGCTCTCAAGGTTTTGCGTGACAAGGGACATTCTGTTGAAGCGGCCCCCGAGTGGTCCGTAGGCCGATTGACCGCAGCCAAGCGAGAAGCCGACGGCCTGCTCAAAGCCGCCGCGACACCGCGCCTGATGCAGGCTTATGCAATAGGCCGCTGATTGATTACCGCTTCATCTGTCCAACAGAAGCGCCAAGTTCTTCTGTTGGACAGATGAGTTAAGTCGTCTGTGATAACGCGTCGATACTCTGCTCTGTATTCTTTATATAACTTTATATTATATATTTATTTCATATTTAATAACTGAAGTTATTGATAATGTTTGTTTTTTAATCATGATGAATTTGTGACCTATCGCTTCTCAAGTTGATCCGCAGCGCCCTCCCGCGTCTTTCAGATCATATCTTACAAAGCCTGCCTTTCCCAACTTGTTGGGAAACCGGTCTTGAATGGAGTATTCGATGAAATTCAGCAATTTTCGCATCGCAGTCGCCTTGGCAGCATCCCTGTCAATCTCCCCGGCCTTGGCCGAAGACGTCTACAACGTTGCCCTAGATGGAACATTCGCACCGCACGCCATGCCCAAACTCAGCGGCGGCGTTGAAGGCTTCAATGTCGACCTTGCCGAAGAACTCGGCAAAGAACTCGGCGCAACCATGAATGTTACGGCTGCTCAGTGGTCGGGCCTTCTGCCTGGCATGCAGGCCGGCACCTATGACTTCCTGGTCGCCCCCACTACGGTAACCGAAGAGCGCGCCGGAAACATGTTATTCAGTGAAGGATATCTGAACACGGACTTCCAGTTCTTGGTGAAAGCCGACGCAGAAGAAGTCGATACGCTAGAAGGCTTCAAAGGCAAGGTTATTGCCGTGAACAAGGGCTCGGCTTATGATAAATGGGCTCGTGGTCTGACCGACACCGTTGGCTGGACGGTAGAATCTTATGGAACAAACACTGACGCTGTACAGGCAGTCATGTCCGGCCGGGCCTTTGCGAATGTCGCAGGCAACACGGCCAGCGCCTGGGCTGCCAAAAAGAACCCAGCCCTGAAGCTTTCCTACCTGTATTCCACCGGCAAGGTATTCGCCATGCCGTTCCCGAAGGACAAACCGGAACTTCGCGCCAAGATCGAAGGCGCATTGGAATGCCTGAAACAAAAGGGCGTTCTTGCTGCGCTTTCCGAGAAATGGTTTGGCGTAAGCCCCGCCGAGGGTTCTGCCGCAGTGACCATTTACCCTGGCTACGGCGTGCCTGACCTTGAAGGCTATATCGCCGAAACTCATGAGCTTTCCTGCTCTTGAGTCCACGCATATCAATCATGATGACAGGTCCGTCACAGGGCCTGTCATTCCCATCCGCGACGATGTGCGAAAGTGATCCCTGTGCCTCAGCCCCTTCCCATTCTCAATGTCGAGGATCTTCATCTCCTCTACGGTAACATAAAAGCTCTCGACGGTATCACGCTCGAAGCTAGAACCGGAGAACTCACCTTTCTGATCGGCCCATCCGGTTCCGGCAAAAGCAGCCTCCTCCGCTGCTGCAACCGACTGGAAGATCCGAGCTCAGGCCGTATCCTGGTAGACGGTGAAGACATCACGCAACGCAACATCAATTTGAACCGTATCAGACGCGGCATCGGCATGGTGTTTCAGTCCTTCAACCTCTACCCGCATATGACAGCCAAAGGGAATGTAACGCTGGCTCTGCGCAAGGTTCTGGGAAAAAACAGAAAAGAAGCCGAAGAGATCGGTCTGGCACAGCTTGAGCGTGTCGGCCTTCTCGATCGTGCCGATCACTTTCCGAACCAGCTTTCAGGCGGACAACAGCAACGCGTTGCAATCGCCCGCGCGCTGGCGCTGGAACCAAAGATCATGCTGTTCGATGAGCCGACCAGCGCGCTTGACCCTGAGCTCGTGGGTGAAGTCCTCCGGGTCATGCGGCAATTGAAAGAAGATGGCATGACCATGGTTGTGGTGAGCCACGAGATGCGTTTTGCCAAGACGGCTGCGGATCACGTCGTCTTCATGGCCGACGGAAAGATCGTGGAAGCTGGTCCTCCGGGGCAGATCTTTGATGCACCTTGCGCCGAGCGCACACGCGCCTTCCTTCAAGAAGCCCACCATTAGGACGCTGCTCAGATGACGCGCTCCGAACGCTTTATCGATACCTTCTTCAAATATGACGTGATGCAACAATATTGGCCGGACATTCTGAAAGGCCTGTTCGTCACATGTCAGATCGCTGTGCTCGTGGTCATCTTCGGTCTTGCCCTCGGTCTTGGCCTCGCGATCTTGCGCTGCTACCGGGTTCGGCTGGTGAATTTCTGCATCATCATCTTCATCGATATGCTTCGTGCCCTGCCACCTCTGGTACTGATCCTGATTTTGTATTTCGGTTTGCCGAACATCGGGATCACCTTGTCCGGTTATCTGGTGCTTTGGCTTGTGCTCACGCTTGTGCTTGCCGCTTTTGCAGAGGAAATATTCTGGGCCGGAATCCTGTCGGTTCCACAAGGCCAGTGGCAGGCAGCCCGATCGACCGGGATGGGCTATTTCCAGACCCTGATCTATGTCGTGCTGCCGCAGGCCATCCGCATGACCATTGCGCCCCTCACCAACAGAACGATCGCCATTACCAAGAATACGGCACTCGGCATGGTTATAGGGGTTGGCGAACTTCTCAATCAGGCGACAACCGCCCAGTCCTTCGCAGGCAATGCAACGCCGCTGATGATGGCCACCATTGCCTACTTCATCCTTTTCATCCCAGTGGTCTACGCCGGCAGGCGCATTGAACAGGCATTCGCCTGGAGGAAGCGTTGATGGAACAGTTCCTCTTCCAGTTTTTCAATCTCGACATCATGATCCATGCTTGGCCGATCATGCTTCGAGGTTTCGGCATGACACTCCTGCTATGTGCGGTCGTTATTCCCATGGGCTTGGTCGGCGGTCTTCTGGTCGCGCTTGCCAGCACAACACCACAACGGTGGATACGCTGGCCGACAGCAGTGCTTGTTGATCTATTCCGCGCAGTGCCACCTCTGGCTCTGTTGATCTTTATCTCGGCTGGACTTCCCTTTGCAGGGATCCGCCTCAGCCCTTTCACGGCGGTTTGCTTGTCGTTTTTATTAAACAACTCGGCATACTACGGCGAGATTTACCGCGCAGGCATAGACTCGATAGGCACCGGCCAATCTGAAGCTGCCCGTTCCACCGGCCTCAATGCCTTTCAGTCCATGGCCTATGTTGTCTTGCCCCAGGCTGTTCGTAATGTGTTGCCTGATCTGGTCAGCAACACCATAGAGGTCGTTAAACTGACGTCTCTGGCCAGCGTCGTTGCCTTTTCCGAACTTCTATACTCGGCCGACATGGCCCGCTCCATCACCTACAACGCCTCGCCAATCGTTATGGCGGCAGGCTTCTATCTTGTGCTCCTGTGGCCTGCAGTCCGTCTGGCAAGCCGCCTGGAACGTAAGCTCTCGACATGATCAGGAGATCACTTCATGCGTAAAATCGTAACTGCTGCTCTTCAGATGGGACCAATCCAGAAATCTGAAAGCCGAAAGGATGTGGTTGATCGGATGATTAGCCTCCTCGACCAGGCCAAGGCAGCTGGCGCAACCCTAGCAGTCTTTCCCGAGCTGGCCTTCACCACATTTTTTCCCCGCTGGTACATGGAAAATCCTGCTGAAGTTGATACTTGGTTCGAAGCCGAAGTTCCGTCTGCAGAGACGAAGCCGCTGTTTGATCGAGCCCGCGAGCACGGCATTGGAATGTATGTCGGCTATGCAGAAAATACATCGGACGGCCACTACTTCAACACATCAATCCTGACCGCTCCCACTGGTGAAATTATCGGAAAATACCGGAAGGTACACCTGCCCGGACATTCGGAATTCGATACGGAGCGCGACTTTCAGCATCTAGAAAAGCGCTACTTTGAACCTGGTGATCTCGGCTTTCCGGTCTGGCATAGCCAGAGTGGCATCATGGGCATGTGCATCTGCAACGACAGACGCTGGCCAGAGACCTACCGGGTCATGGGGCTTCAAGGCGTGGAAATGATCATGCTTGGCTACAACACCCCGGCGGTCAATTCGCAAATGCCGTCAGAAGGACCCGAGGACCGCCTGTTTCATCACCGGCTCAGCGTGCAATCCGGTGCTTATCAAAACGCGACCTGGGTAGTTGCAGTGGCAAAGGCGGGTATCGAGGATGGTTTCCCCTTGATTGGGGGTAGTTTGATCGTCGATCCGAACGGAAAGATCATGGCCGAAAGCAAGACTCTGGGAGATGAAATCCTGGTGCATTCCTGCGATCTGGACCTATGTACCTTCGGCAAGGAAACCATCTTTGATTTCGCCCGTCATCGGCGCATTGAGCACTACGGGCTCATCACCGAGCGCACCGGTGCCGAAGTACCGCCAGAATGACCGACATGTTCCTCGATTTCGATGAACTGGACGGAAGGTCCCGTTACAAACTGCTGACTGCCACGGTGGTTCCACGCCCCATCGCGCTCGTAAGCACTGTTTCCGCCAACGGCGTCGTCAACGCTGCTCCCTTCAGCTTCTTCAATATCTTTTCGGAAGATCCGGCACTTGCCATCCTGGGCCTGGAGGCGCGCCGCGACACCAATGGTATGAAGGACACCACACGTAACATCATCGACACGGGCGAACTGGTGATCAATCTGGTCGACCAGAAAATGGGAGATGCCATGGCCGCCTGCGCGGCGGATCTGCCCAAAGACATAAGCGAACTTCCCTTTGCAGGTTTGACAGAAGCACCATCCAAGCGTGTTACCCCTCCCGGGATCGCAGAGTCCCCCATACGCTTGGAATGCCGCTTGTTTGAGATGCGCAAGATCACATCATCACGGCACTTATGCATCGCCGAGATCTTGGCACTTCATTCAAGGGATGGATTAATCGACCCCGAAAATCTGCATGTCGATACGTCTGCCTATACCCCGATTGGGCGACTTCATGGCGAACACTATGTTGCTGTTGAACACAGCTTCGAAATTCCCGTCCCTCATCTACCGCAGACCATAGCCGGGACATCCGGATCCCCTAAGGAGGAAACTGGCTCATGAAACTGGGCATTGACGCCAAAGGCGTCTTTATAATTTCGGCGACACCTTTCACAGACACGGGACAGATAGATTACGCCAGCGCAGACAGCCTGGTGGAATTCTATCTTGAGCGCGGGGTCACCGGAATGACCATTCTGGGCATGATGGGGGAAGCACCAAAGCTGTCCGATGCGGAATCGCTCGCATTCATGAGCCACATGATTGAGCGCGTAGGCGGGCGTGTCCCGGTTGTTGTTGGCGTTTCCAATCCCGGCATAACAAATCTGGCAAGCCTGTCCCATGCCGCCATGGATAAAGGCGCTGCTGGTGTCATGGTCGCCCCAATGCGTGGCCTGGCGACTGAAGAACGTATCTACAGCTACTTCGCGCAGGTGTTTGCAGCTCTCGGTCCAGATATTCCTGTCTGTTTTCAAGACTTTCCCTTGAGCACAGGCGTTTCCATATCCGTGGACCTTTTCACACGTCTGGTTCTGGAATTCGAACAACTTGTCATGCTCAAGCATGAAGACTGGCCCGGCCTCAACAAATTGTCTGCCATGCGCAAGTTAAGTCAGGACAGTGGTGCCCGTCGGGTGTCGGTTCTGTGCGGCAATGGTGGGATTTTCCTGCCAGAGGAAATGACCCGCGGTGCCGATGGTGCGATGACCGGCTTTGCCTTTCCGGAAATGCTGGTGGACGTGGTCGGCCTGTCCAATGAAGGCGACAGTTCTCGCGCCAGAGACATCTTTGATGCCTATTTGCCGCTGGTACGACTGGAGCAACAGCCAGGTGCCGGATTGGCCATCCGCAAAGAAATCCTCCGCCGCCGGGGTGCCATATCCAATGCTGCCACGCGAGCACCCGGACCAAAACTGTCAGCAGAAGACTGCAAGGACCTGGATCGTCTGCTCGCCCGCCTCGACGCACGCTTGAAGGAACTTGGACATGAATCTTGATCTCAACGGAAAACGCGCCCTCGTTCTGGCCTCCAGCCAGGGACTGGGCCTCGGCGTTGCCAGCAGCCTTGTCAAGGAAGGCGCACATGTTTGCCTCAGTGGACGGTCGGAAGAAAAATTGAAGGCGAGCGCTGATGAGCTGACACACTCAGGTCCCGGCAAAGCCGATTACATTATAAGCGACCTGTCCGCCTCAACAGCTGCCGAAGACCTTTACAAAGCCGCCGTTGAGAAGATGGGCGGCGTTGACATTCTGGTCAACAACACAGGCGGCCCGCCTCCCGGAGCAACGACAGACCATGCAGCTGACCTCTGGCGCAGCCAGTTTGACACCATGGTGGCACGGGTGATCGAGATCGCAAACCTCTGCTTGCCATTGATGAAGGAAAACGGCTGGGGTCGCATCCTCACCATCACATCATCCGGTGTCATTCAGCCGATCCCGAACCTCGCCATGTCAAACACGCTCAGATCCGCCCTTGTTGGCTGGTCAAAATCACTGGCAGGTGAAGTCTCTGGCTACGGCGTTACGTCGAACGTTCTGGTTCCTGGCCGCATTCATACCGCCCGCGTGGATGAGCTGGACGGAAAAGCAGCCGAACGGCAGGGCAAAGAACTCGAAGAAGTGCGCAAGGCGTCCCGTGCGACTATTCCAGCTGGACGCTATGGCGCCGTTGGAGAGTTTGCCGACGTGGCAACTTTCCTGGTCTCCGCGCGCGCCAGCTACGTAACAGGCAGTGTTGTCCGCTGTGACGGCGGCCTGATCAAATCAGTCTGAATAAAGTTCGCAGGAGAACCTCATGGCAGAATTCGACCTTGTCATCCGTGGCGGCACAATCGCAACAGCAACGGATACGTTCACATCCGACATAGGCATTCGCGATGGCCGCATCGCGGCCCTGGCTCTTGGTCTGGAAGGCGGATTCAAAACCATTGATGCTACAGGCAAATTCGTCTTGCCCGGCGGCATCGAAACCCATTGCCATATCGCCCAGGAATCAGCCACCGGTGCAATGACCGCTGACGACTATTATTCGGGCAGTGTTTCTGCGGCTTTCGGTGGAAATTCTACAATAGTGCCCTTCGCCGCCCAGCACAGAGGTCAGACCATCAAGGATGTGATCCGCACCTATGATGACCGGGCAGCTCCAAACTCCGTCCTCGACTATTCCTATCATCTGATTGTTTCAGATCCTACGGAAGAGGTTCTGCGAGAAGAGCTTCCGATGGCCTTCGAGCGCGGGATTACCTCATTCAAGGTCTTCATGACCTACGACAAAATGATCGTCTCCGACGAGCACATGCTGGACATCCTGGTGACCGCACGGGAAAACGGAGCGCTCACCATGGTTCATGCGGAGAACAATGCGCTCATTAAGTGGATGGTGGACAGGTTGATCGCCCGCGGTTACGACGCGCCGAAATACCATGCAGTCAGCCATCCGGCGTCAGCTGAGGTCGAAGCGATCCAGCGTGGTATCGCCCTCGCCTCTTTCGTCGAAGCACCGCTTCTATTCGTTCACGTCTCCACGGACGCAGGCGCGCGCGCCATTGCCGAAGCACGCATGAACGGTCAGATGATTTTTGGCGAAACATGCCCGCAATACATGTTCCTGACGGCCGACAATCTGGATATACCGGGAACTGAGGGCACCAAATTCTGCTGTTCACCGCCGCTTCGGGACAAGGCAACACAAGACGTCCTTTGGCGACACCTGAACGCAGGAACCCTGCAGCTTTATTCCTCGGATCATGCCCCCTACCGTTATGACGAGACAGGCAAATTGTCCAACGGCCCCAATCCCCCGTTCAATAAGGTCGCCAATGGAATGCCAGGCATCGAACTGCGAGCTCCGCTGCTATTTTCCGAAGGCGTTGCCACGGGACGCATCTCCCTGAACACTTTCGTTGCGCTAACCGCAAGCAATGCCGCACGTCTGTTCGGTATGAGCGAGCGCAAGGGATCCATAGCAATCGGCATGGATGCAGACATAGCCATCTGGGATCCGGAAAAGAAGACACAGGTCACGGCGACTGGCATGCATGACAACATGGACTACACCCCGTTCGAGGGCATGGAACTGACAGGCTGGCCAGTAACGGTCCTCAATCGCGGCAACATCATTGTCGATGGCGGCGCCCTTAAAGCCGAACGCGGTGCAGGACAGTTCATCAAACGCCTTCCATTTGATGCTACCGGTTTCCTGCCAACACGAGCGCCTGAAATGACACAGGCAACTAACTTTGGCGCCAAACTTTTTTAACTCGCTGACAGGGATACGGTGCATGATGAAAAAGATCCTGGTGATCAATCCGAACTCCAATCCGGCAGTTACCGAAGGCTTTTCAGATTCAATAGAAGCCTTGCGTCTGACAAGCGGCCCTGAGATCGAATGCATCACGCTCGAAGAAGGCCCCTGGGGCATTGAGACCCAGGAGCATGCTGACAGTGTGGTCATTCCACTCAGAGATCTGATGCTGGCGCGAACAGACGCCGATGCCTTTGTCATCGCCTGTTATTCAGACCCAGGCATCGAAGTCTGCCGGAAAGCCGTACCCGAACCGGTTTTCGGCATTCAGGAAAGCGGTGTGTTTGCTGCGCTTCAGCGTGGGGAACGTTTCGGCGTCATTGCGCTTGGACCAAAATCAATCGAACGGCATCTGCCCTACATTCGTCACTTGGGCGTCGAAAGCAGGCTCGCTGCAGAACTCCCGTTGAATCTTTCCGTTGAGGAGAGCGAAAGCGAAGGAGCTTTCCCGCGTATTCTGCAGGTGGCCCGTGAGCTGAGCGAAAAGGCTGGTGCCGACACGCTGATTCTGGGCTGCGCAGGTATGGCACGCCATCGCCAAAAGCTTGAGAACGCGATAGGTTTGCCGGTAACCGACCCGACACAGGCAGCTGTCTGCCAGGCCCTTGGCACGGTTCTGCTTGCATGAGAGGTCTCGCATGACCGTTGGAGAGCTCTTTGAAAATCAACCGGAAGAATGATCTCAGTCTCCGTCTTCTTGAGATATTCGAAGCCTTGATGCGCTGTCAGACGACCACAGCTGCGGCAGAAGACCTTGGAATTTCCCAACCGGCTGTTTCAAACGGCATCATCTCCCTGGAAAAACAGCTCGGCTTTACGCTGTTTGAAAGGGCGGGGCGCCAACTGCGCCCCACCGAAGATGCCCGGTTGTTTCTGGAAGAGGTCGAACCTCTTTTCTCGATCCTGAGAAATATAGAGACGGAAGCCCGGGATCTGAGGGCCGCAAAATCCGGACGCCTTCGCCTGTCAACCACGCCCCCTCTTGGACATGGGGCCTTGCCTGCTGTGCTCTCCCCCTTCCTAAACGACCGACCCAACGCTACGGTCCAATACTCCGTCCGGCGCCTGGAAACTGTCATGCAGAATGTGCAGATGGGCGTCGCCGATATCGGCTTCGTCCTCGGGCTAAAAACCCACATGGATCTCGACATTATTCCGCTGGCCGAGCGTAACATGGTCTGCATACTTCCGTTAGGTCATCCACTCACGGAACTGGATGTCATCAGCCCGGTCGATCTGCAGGGGCATACACTTATCGGACTGGAAAGCCACATCGGGACAAACATTCGAAATGCATTTGAGGAATGCGGCATTCCATTTCATGCAAAAGTGGAAGTCCGATATTGCCACACCGCCTGCATATTGGCCGGAGCAGGCATAGGTGCCTCCGTGGTCGACCCCTTTTCCGCGTTCTTCTCCAGCAACCTCAACATCATCACCCGACCATTCGTGCCTGGCACAACAATCGTTGCCAGCGCAGCAGTCCGACGAGGTTCTTCCCTACCGCGCATTGCGGTCGATTTCATAGAACTCGTGAAGCGCGAACTATCCGGTTAGCGAATCATGCCCAATCCATTCCACGGCAAGCGCCAACTATTCCTCTGCCGCCCCCAAGCACGCAGAGCCTCGTAAGACTCTGTGCATTCCTCGTTAAATCTACAGTTGCTGAAATTACCTTTGCCCATCACGGTCGCCTTGCCTCAAATTTAGGAAAGAAGGTGTCTATAAAGACAGGCGCTGTTTAAACCATCCAAAATCAATCACGGTTCCATCATTTTCATACAAATAATCCGGGCTGTTTCAGTTCGCTCAGTGAATTCACGTCTTGGACGCGAAACCCTAACTCGAATAGAAATGTTGATCTGGCCGCAATTCCTTGTAAATACGGTCTCTCAAACCACCCATGACTTCCAGGGTGGTTAACTTTTGATATGCACTTCCCCTTGGAGCGTCTCCCGATGACAACCACGACCATCACACACCTTGTGACCCATTCTGGCGGCTTCCATGCGGACGAGTTGCTCTCCTCTGTCGTACTCACGCGTCTTTTCCCTAACGCCGGACTGAGGCGTAGTCGGGACAAGCAATGGCTGACCCCTGCAGATGAGAAGATCATCTACGACGTGGGCGGAGACTATGATGCAGATCGCCAAATTTTTGACCACCATCAGCGGCCTGGTCCGCTGCGTGAAGATGATCAACCTTATAGTTCTTTCGGTTTGATTTGGGCCCATTATGGGCAAGCATATTTGGCTGCGATGGACGTCCCAGAACATGACATTGAGGACATCCATACCGCTTTTGACACAAAATTTGTGCTGCCCATCGATCTTCTGGACAATGGCGCGATTGAGCCATCAGTCGCAGGACCACTGTCGATTTTGACGTTGCCTGCTCTTTTGGGAAGTTTGAAGCCAGTGTTCGACGATCCGTCACCAACGGCTGACGACGACGCCTTTTTTGCAGCTCTGCCCATCGCACGCAGCTTCATCGAGGCCCTTGTTCGCAACATGGCAGCAAAGGCGCGCTCTCAGAGCATCGTCATGGAAGCAATCGTAAAAGCTGGCACCTCCCCCATCCTCGAATTGCCGACGGGCATGCCTTACCGCTCAGCACTTGAAAAGGCCGAGGCCGATCACATGCTGTTCGTGGTGAACCCGCGCGGAGATGACTGGACGCTGAATGGCATCAAGCTGTCGAATGACACCTTTGATCAGCGCGCTGATCTGCCTGCCGATTGGGCCGGTCTGACAGGGACTGCACTGGAAGAGGCAAGCGGCGTCAAAGGTGCAAAGTTCTGCCACAACGCACGCTTTATAGCCGTTGCAAGCTCACGTAAAGCGATCCTGCAAATGGCTGAACTTGCAGTCAAAGCCAATCAATAAGGGCAAGCTCCCCACAGCCGGATCATGTCTCATGACTTTGTAATATCTGATGCAGACGCGGCCGAATTTCTCCGGCCGCGCAAGTGTATTATTCAGCTGGAACTGCACCTGGATGGTTTTTTCCACGTGGTGCTTCTCCCCAACGGGACGTACCTTCAGATTTGCGAAGAAGGCGATCACAAGGAGTCCTGCCATACAATACATAGTCGTATTGTAGAGAGATGGTGTCGGGTCGACAGTCCCTGCCGGCGCGATTTCCATCAAGCGAGCAATGGTAACGGTTTTTGCCGTGACCAGTTCATTCAACTGATCAATTGACGCCCCGAACTTTTCCGCGAAAGCTGCCGGTTCCACCTTTGAGACAAGATCTGAAATGGCACTTTTCTTGGACATGTTTCGCAAATAGGTAATTGCAAACGGTCCAAGAACACCGGCTGTCGACCAGGCGGTCAGCAGTCGTCCATGAATACCGCCCACATGCATTGTACCAAAGATATCGGCCAGATAGGCCGGTATCGTTGCAAAGCCACCGCCATACATCGTGAAGATGATCATGGTCGCACAAGAATGACCACACCTGTTCGTACAGCCGAGAGCAAATCGTTCTGTGACACCATTATGGGGAGTGTGCAGCGGCTATTGCAGCCGCCTTCGGGATCTCCGTGCGCACTGTTTACAAGTGGCTTCGGCGCTTCTGCGAAGATGGCACAACGGGGCTTTGCCAACGCCCTAGCGTCCCAAGCATGTGTGCACTGGCCAACATGTCCGGTTGGCGTGACCTGATCTGCTGATTACGGCAATTGCATCTGACGTCGCTGGAGATATCCGCTCTTCTCAGATTTCCTAGATAAACCATCGCTCACGCCTTGAAAACCTGGGGCGTGAACCGGCTTGATCGGCTCACGCCAGCCGAACCCGTGCGCCGCTTTGAGCGAGCGCGGCAAGGCGAACTGCTGCATCTGGACATCAAGAAACTTCGCCGTTTCAACAAGATAGACCATAGAATCTCGGGACACCACAAACGCAAGCGATACAAGGAACTTGGGTAGACTTATGTGCATGTGATCCTCAACGATCACAGCCGGGTGGCCAATGTAAAGATGCTGAAGGATCAGACGGCCTTTACCTGGGCCATGTTTCTGGTCCGCGCCGTCAAATGGTTCAGGGCAAGGGGAGCACTCATCGAGCGGCTGATGACCGACAATGGTGTGGGCTTAAGGCCCGCAAGTTCAAGGCGACTGTCACTCAGCTCGGAGCAGGGCACCTGCGCACGGGGCCCTATATCCTCAAGAACAAACGGCAAGGCCGAAGGATTCATCAAAACCCTGCAAAAGGAATGGGCCTACGCCATGCAACATCAGTCCTCACAGCGCCCTAAACATGAAACTGCCAATCAACAGATTAACTCAAAAACCGTGAACAACCTCATTAGAGACAACAACTTGACTTAACTGGTTGAGTATCTGGACTTTCGACCATTTAACAGGTTCATTGCTACCAACATTCTGTACACTGACGTTTGAAAAGTTGGCTGATCCAGCGCTTTCAAAACATTATGAAAACTGGCCCAATGGAAGTCACGCTCGGTGATCAAATTTATTCATTCCTCTGATCTTCATCTTGGAAAACCCTTCGGTCGATATCCGGAGGATGTGCGGGTTCGCCTTAGGCAGGCGCGTTCCGAGTCACTACCGCGACTGGCCTCTCTGGCGCGAGAGCATAAGGCCAGTCATATCCTGCTCGCAGGCGACACGTTTGACCAAACGACGCCAGCACCAGCGGTCATCCGGCAAGCGCTGAACATGATGCGGGAAGCTGACTATGTGACGTGGATTGTAATGCCCGGCAATCATGACCACACCAATGCGACAGAACTCTGGCGCCAGGTTGCACAGGACGCCCCGCCGAATGTTGTCGTGTTACTAGAGCCTGAACCCTATATTTTAACCCCTCAGACCACCCTGCTGCCAGCGCCCCCCACCGAACGTCATCCGGGCCGCGATTTGACCGAATGGTTCGACAGCGCCGCGACACAAGACACACTGCGTATTGGATTGGCCCATGGGTCGGTCACGGATTTCGACAACAGCGAAGACGGTGGATCCTCGATCATTGCACCGGACCGCGCAAAACGCGCCGGCTTGAGTTATCTCGGCCTTGGTGACTGGCACGGACAACTTCAGATCGGACCGGAGACCTGGTACTCTGGCGCACCAGAAGCAGACGGATTCAAACACACGCAGGCCCCTTCCGCGCTGCTGGTAGAAATTGCTGGAAAAGCCGCACCTGCAAAGGTCACCTCCCTACCAACGGGTTCAATCAACTGGCAACATGTTGTGCTGGACCTCGCCGGGGATCTTCCTGACGAACAGGCTTCCGATGCAGCCCATGACGCCGTGTTGCCGCCATTGACCGAGCGGGCACTGACCATGTTTGAGCTCGTCATCACAGGTCGAGCGAAGCCTCTTGAGCGTGTGGCACTGGAACAGGCCATCACCAAGGTTACACCAGATTTTTTATGGCACAGCGCGGATCTCAGCGCTTTGGGCTTGGTGCATAATACCGCAGACCTTGATGCCATCGACCGTCAAGGCGCGCTCCGCGCAGCAGCAGAAGCTCTTGCCCTGGAAGCAGCAGACGAGACGTTGACACCGGAAGACCGCGGGGCCGCTCAGGTCGCCCTGTCACACCTCTTTTCTTTTGCATTGGAGGCGTGATTGAAGCTTCTCGCCCTTCATCTGACGAATGTTCGCAAGTTCACCGGGAAACGCGCCTCCATCACCGGGATCGGCAACGGCATCACTGTGGTCTCCGAAGCGAATGAGTTCGGAAAATCCACCTTCTTCGATGCGATCCACGCGCTGTTTTTCGAGAAATACAGCTCTTCTGCCAAGACGGTTAAGTCCCTTCAGCCCTATTCTGGCGGCGCGGTCGAGATCGCAGCCGATGTGGAGACCGATCAGGGCGCATTCCGTGTCGGAAAACGGTTTATATCCCGCAAAGCAGCGACAATTACGCAACTGCCCAATTCTACGACCATCGCACAGGATGACGAGGCTGAACGCTGGATTTACAACCTGCTGGGCGACGCAAGCGAAGGCCCTACAGGGCTTTTGTGGGTCCGTCAGGGCCTCGTCGGACTGGAGCCGGACAACACCAAGGAAAAGACGCAACTTAAAGAAACCCGCCGCGATCTACTGTCCTCGGTTGCTGGTGAAATCGACGCCATGACAGGTGGTCGGCGGATGGACCGGGTGATGCGCCGTGTTGCCGAAAGCCTCAGCGAGTTCACCACCAAAACAGGTCGAAAAGCCGGGCCGTGGAAAACTGCGTCAGATGAAGGTGAGGCGCTTGAAGCCGAGTTGGCCAATGTGACCACGAAGGTCCAAGCGCTCGACACTGCATTGAACGAGCGTAAGACAGCTGAAGCCTCTTTGAGGCGTCTCGACAACCCAGATGCCAAAGCCCGCCGGGACGAGGCATTCTCAGCAGCGAAAACCGCCATGGACGAAGCGCGAGCCCATGCGGGAACTGTCACGGCAGCAAGGCAAGAGCGTGATTTGGCAACGTTGAAAGCGAAAAGCGCCCAGTCCGATCTGGATGCCTTTTTAAGTGCAATCAATACCCTTCAGCAAGCGGAAAAGCTCGCGACTGCCAGTTCTAAAAAATCAATGGAAGCAAAGAGCGAAGCTTCCCGGTTGAAAACGGCTCTTGAGGCCGCACAGTCCCTGCACAAAAGTGCGGTTGAAGCCGTTGTCGACACCCGTAAGCAGCTTGATGACACACGCCAGCAGATCACAGCGCGAAAGGCAAAGGCTGATGCCGCCCAGCTGGATCGCCAGATCACCAAAGCGGACATCGCCAGCCGCGACTGTGACACGGCCAGGGCGATCATAAAGGCCTCCAACGCAACTGCGGAGTGGCTACGCCATGTCGAGGAAGCCGAGGCGGAGCTGGCCAAATGCAAATCTACCATAGAGGCACAGGCCACGACCTTGACCATCACCTATCAAGGCGAAGCCCGGATCACCCTGGGCGGCGCAATAGTGCAAGCTGATCAGCCCCTGCCTCTTGACGGCGACACCCATCTAGATCTTCCGGGCATAGGAACCATGACCCTTCGCGCTCAGGGCGCTGGCGCGGACGGCAAGGCCCGACTAGCTACAGCGGAAGGTACGCTCGCAAATACCTTGGCACATGCAGGCGCCGCCACACTCCAGGATGCGCGCGCATTGGCGGCAAAGCGGGCTAATGCAGTAACAAAAGCCGATCTTGATCAAGCCGTGCTGGACACGCTCGCACCGAACGGCATTGAGGCATTGCGCAGCGCAAAGGCAGATGCCGATCTGGCTGCCACCGGGGCCCATGACAACGCCCTTCCCGTCATCGCTGAGTTGGAAGCAGATCTGACCCAGACAGAACAGGCAGAAATCACAACGCGGCAAAACCTGATGAATGTTGAAGCGGACCACGCCTCCGCGCGCGAAACTGCCGTGAAACTCCAAGCCGCCGCAGAGACTGCACAACAAGAACTAGAACGGGCCACAGCCGGTGCAGGTCCGATAGAGTGCCGCGACAACCGCCGCGCGGACCATTTGCGCGATCAGGCACAGACACAAGAGGCCTTGACCAAGTCTGAGGCAAATTTGCAGACCATGATCGCAGCGGCCCCAGATCTGGACACGGCCACAGCAGAGTTGAAACGGGCCGAGGACGCAGTGATCGCAGTGCGTCAGGAACGGATGCAGGTCGGGGAAAAGCTGGCGGCGCTCTCTTCTGAAATCAGAACATTGGCCGGAAACGGCATCGAAGAACGCCGCGATGAACTGGAAGGACAACTGGAGGCGGTCCGTGCAACTGAAGCCCGCTTTGCCCGCCAGGCCGCCGCTTTGATCCGGCTGCAAACAGCATTGGGCGCTGAACGGAATGCGGCGAGAGATACCTATTTTGGCCCGGTTCAAGAAGAACTCAAACCGCTTCTGTCGATATTGCACCGGGACGCAGCGCTGAGCTTCGACAGCGAAAGCCTGCTGCCCACAGGGCTGATGCGCGCTGACGCCAAAGAGACCTTGGATGACCTGTCAGGCGGCACTCAGGAGCAGATCGCGATCCTGACGCGCCTGGCTTTCGCACGCCTGTTTGCGCGACAAGGACGGCACATGCCGATCATTTTGGATGATGCGCTGGTTTACTCCGACGATGACCGGATCATCAAGATGTTCACGGCCCTGACGCGAGTGGCACAGGATCAACAAATCCTCGTCTTCTCATGCCGTCAATTGGCGTTCCAGGACCTGGGCGGTTCACGGCCAAAGATAGAAATCACCGACGTTTGAAGGCCTGCAGGTTATTTGTTGATCCACGTCAGCTTTTTCGCAGCTCTGCGTGCTGCTGACATGGTGTTCCCGGCATCTATCGGTTTGCCGGCGAAAACTTCAGCATCCAGAGCGCTGGTGAGCTCCAAGCGCTCAGCTTCATCCAAAGTCGTCTCAGACGTCAGCAGCTCTGACATTCGGCCTCGAAATGTGGCTATGTTGCCTTCGCGTTCAAGGCGGCGCAGCTCGGCAAAACGGCGCTGACGTTCAATCCAGTGTCCCATGCGCTGAATGGGACCATAGCTGTAACGCCGGCCGAATAACCCGGCACTCACCGCAATCACAAGCCCTGCGGCAAACCCGACTGCTATCTTCGCGCCGGGTTTAAAGCCTGCTTGCCAGCCGGAACTGTCATTGTTTGCAAAGCTCGCATAGCCGATCGGAGACGACGGAATTGAAATGGATTTCACTTGCCGATCAGTGGTGTCGAAATAGGGAATTGGGATTTGCGGAATCACGCCTGGCTCGCCGGTAATCGGCCGCATATACCAGACCCAGACCACAGTGCTGACCGGACCTTCCGAGGTCAATTGCAGGGAACGTTCTTCGGGCGGTATGAAGGTGATCAACCACGGCTCGCGCATGGGCGGTTGCTGTGGCAGGAGTTCCGGCGGCACCCCAAGCGCACGAAAAACAACGCGGCGTTCAATGTTCTCACCATCGACAAGCAACGCCGGATTACCTGCCCAAGTGTCTGAAATTTCGATGGCCTTGACCGGCAACCAGTCATCCCCAGCTCCCGCAGGTTTCGCTGCGATTTCAAGGGTCACCGGCTCTGAGCGCACAAGCATGATCTGCCGCTGCTGGGCGCGGTTCATCAGCTCCAGTTCGTGGGCAATTGGCAAGAGCGTGAGAGATCCAGGCCGCTTGGCGTAAAGGGCGATACGCCGTTCAAGAATGACAGTTGGCAGACCGCCGATGCGCTTTTCAGACCATTGATCCGGCTTCAACTGGATCCAGTCAAAATCTGCCATGCGGCGCAGCTTCAGTTCTTCATTGGTGATCGTTTCACGGTAATATCCGCGCACGGTCGCCAGCACCATCTCACCTTCAATCGGCACAGTGTCGCGTGGGTCAAGTTCAAGCTCAAGCCGCACATCAAACTCAGTATCCGGGGTTCTCTCCTGTGCGCCAAGAGGACCGGCCAAAGTCAGAAAAAACACAACAAAACAACACGCGACCTGAAACCACCTCACCATTTTGACGGCTCCGCCTTGTGCGCTTCTCCTGCTGTCACCCGTCGTTCCATTTCAGCAGCCAAACGCCCCCCCAGATAGGCCCCAGGCGAATCCGCAAGGGTCTCAAGCCAATCCTCGCCAGCGCTGACCGTCCGATTGTCGATACCGCGTTCTAGCCGCCGTACGCCGTCTGTGGGGCCTTGCGCCTCTATGGCCTGGCTGGGGTTGTTAGGATCAAAAGCGACCACGTTGAGGCCAGCTGCTCTCAAGGTCACTTCAATGCGACCATGGCCGGAAGATTCACCAATGACCGGCACGACAAGGCTGGAGACGATTTCCTGATTAAGGCGAGCGTCCCTGTCATATTCATTTGAGAATAGCACCGCATCAAAATAGGCAACGGACAACTCGTATTTTCCGGTCATGGCAAGGCTGAGCGCCCGGTCATAGGTCGCGCTGCGGCCAACTCTGGTAAAGCCTTCATCGGCTTCCTTGTAACGGCCCATTTCATAGAGCGCTGCGGCTTGGGCCGCCGGATCCGACAACAAGGGATAGGCAAGCTGCGGCGCACCGGACAACCAAAAAAATTTGGCCCAAGCGTCTTTGCCAGCAGCAAGACCTGCCAGACAGGCAATCAACAGAAGTATTTTCGTGGTGCGGCTCATATCTCGCGCCTCTGCCGATAGATGGGCAACAACGCCAGAAGACCCGCCAAAAAGAACCAAGGCCCATAGTCGGTGAACAAGATTGCCCGGCTGGCTTGCTCCTGCGCACTCAAAGACCGTCGCGCGGCCAGAAGGCCTTCCAGAGGTCCGAGATTCCTTGCGCTAACGACGATCCCGCCGCCATCCTCAGCCAGGCGCTCTAATTGCTCAGGGCTGGCCGGTGTCACGCCGTAAGGTGGTGCCTTGTGGTTCACGAAAACGCCAGAGACCCGAACACCGCCCTGCGCCAGTGCTCCGGCTTCATAAAGCGCATCAGGTCCAATTCCGCCGCCATCTGTCACAATGACAACATCCGCGTTTTCCGCATCTGCATCGATCAATGTCTGTCGGGCGAGTGCCAAAGCCCGGTCGGGCCGACTGCCCCCAACCGGCATTGTGTCTGTGTCAAGAACCGCAATCGACGACTTTAGAGCCTGAGGTTCTTCTGTCGGCACACTGACCAGAAAGCTTTCGCCGGAAAACACCGAAAGCGCCACCGGCCGGGTGCCGCTACGGTCCAAAAGACGGGCAACACTGGCTTGTGCATCCGGCAAACCACCGCCTTCAACAATCGACGGCGACACATCCAGGACGATCATGATCGCATTCAGATTGCGGAAGATGGGCGCGCCTTCATTGCGCTTCGCAGGACCGGACAGCCCGATGGCCATCAGCACGCCAGAGACCGCCATGACCCAGGGCCGGAAATCCCTTGCGCCCAGATCCACATGACCAAGGCGCATGAGCGTAGGCAACAGCGCCGGGTCAATCATGCTGCGCCAACGGGCAAATCCATCGGCGCGCTTTGACGCGAGAAAAGCCATGCCGATGAGCACTGGAATCATAAGAAACCAGAGCGGGCGCAGAAATGCGACGGGGCCGAGATCGATCATGCCCAATGCTCCCGCCTGATGAAGAGCAACACGGCCAAGATCAGCAGTGCGATGCCACCTGGCCACATCCAATAGGGTTTCCAGGTCTGGATCGGTGGCGCGGATGACGGGCTGGGCTCCAGCTCATCAATGGCTTCTGTGACATCACGCAGATCATCTGTGGTCTTCACACGGAACATCCGCCCTTCTGCGGCCTCAGCAATCGCACGCAAGGTTGAAGTGTCCACCGCATCGCGCGACGACGGAGCTGTTTCAAGATCAGCCGGGCCAAGAGCAATAGTGTATATACGGATGCCGTATTCTGCCGCGACTCCGGCTGCGGCCACCGGATCCGTTGAGCCGGATGTGTCCTGTCCGTCAGACAGCAGGATGATGACGCGGCTTTTTGCATCTCGTTCCCGCAAGCGTTTGATCGCAATGCCCAGACCATCAGCAATCGCCGTAGACTTACCGGAAATGCCGATAATCGTTTTTTCAACCACATGCGCAACGGAGGCGACATCGTGTGTCGGAGCCGCGGCGACATATGCCTTGTCGCCAAATACCACCAGCCCAACGCTATCGCCTCCCCGGCCGCGGACAAACTCTGCGGCGACTTTTTGCACGGCGGTTAAACGGGACACATGCGTTCCATCGAGGCTAAAATCCTCCCGCTCCATTGAGCCTGAAAGATCCAGCGCGATGATGATATCCCGACCTGATGAGGGCAGGATGTCCAGAACCTCCTCTTGCCGAGGCCCCATGACTGCCAGGACTGCAAGGGTCCAGATCAGAGCAGGAGCCAATTGATTGGCCCGGCGCGCTGCGGCGCGGGTTTTGAGCGGCTTGAGGGCTTTGCCCACGGCCTGGGGCAGCGCCAAAGCGCCGCTTTGCCAGTCCTCAGGCGTCAAAAGCCAGCGCACCAAAAAAGGCATTGGCAGCAGGAGAGCAGCGTAAGGAAATGCAAAACCGATCATTTTGCAGACCGCGCTGCAGTCATAATGGCTTGTTCAAGCAAGACTGGATCCGTCGATACTGAGGGATTGTACATCGCCTCCAGGAGGCCAAGCCGACCAGCCGCTGGTTCATCATAGCGCTTCAGCAATTCTGCCAGTCCGACCAGCCGGGCCTCCTCCTTGAGTGTTGCAAGTTTGGCAATATCGGCGCGGACCTGATCAACTCTGCTGACCTTTCGGGTTGTCACTAGAGCAATCACCTTCACCAGCAAAAGACCGACGAGAAGTCCGAGGCACAGCGCTAGCAATGCATCACGAAAAGTGAACTCGGCAAAGCTCAAAGGAATGCGGATGGGCGCAAGATTTGCGAGCAGTTCCTCCTGGGTCAAGCCAAGCCCCCATGATCAATTGCATCAGCGGCTGGAATAACGCGCACATCGATGCCGAACCCGGCAAGTTCTTTCGCGGAGGTAGAAGCTTCAAGCCGACCCCGCTTCAGGGATTTGCCAAGCTTGGCAGAAAACACACCTTCAGGCGGATCAATCTCCAACGCATCCTGCACTAGCAAAATGGTCAGTCTGCATTTGCGCATCAACGTGCGCGCGGCGGCCTCAAAGTGATCGCCCGGCTCATCAAAGCCTGTCGCCAGAACAATGTCACAGCCCGGTCGGGCGAAGCCAATCGCCCGGTCCAGGATCACATCCAGTGTTGGCGTCTCGACATTTGCGCGCAGCGCTTCCTGAAGAGCCAAGTCATGGGACCGCGCCAAAGCACCTGCAACACTGAGCATGGCAGCTTCTCGCGGCTTGGGAGCGATGTTGTCGAAATGGTCATCGCGAAATGTAACGCAGCCGACTTGTCCGCCGCCAGCCACAACCTGCCAACCTTCAACAGCCAGTGCTTCAGCAGCAGCAACTGAACGTAACCGGCCTTGTGTACCCCAAAACATGGAGGAGCGAAAATCAGCGACAAGCAGCGCAGTGCGGTCCACTTGTTCGTGCCGACTGCGCAATTGCGGGCGACCACTGCGGGCAGAGGCTCCCGGATCAATCTGGCGCGGATCATCACCATCCTGAAACGGCCTGAGATCATAGATATCGCCGCCGTCGCCAAGCTTTGGACCGGAAGCCGAACCGACCACCGATTTGGCAAAACTCGACGAACTGGCAAGCCCGGCAAAGGCAGCCAACTCTATCAGCCGTTCAATACTGACCTCAACGCCACTGGTAAGACTTGCGCTCACAGGGGCTTCACCTGGTCCAACACTTCGGCAAAGATCGTGCGCGACGTTTCCCCGGCGGCCTGAGCCCTCCAAGTTGGCACCATACGATGGCAAATGATATCAGGTGCCAGCGCTTGCACGTCTTCCGGCACGCCGTAAGCCCGCCCATGCAGAAAAGCGCGTGCACGAACTGCGGCGGCCAGAGCCAACGAACCACGCGGCGACACCGCATGACGGATACGGCTGCCAACTGACACACCATCTGTATCCCGCCGGGTCGCCATCACCAGAGCCACGATATATTGCTTGAGCGCCATAGAAAGATGCACCTGCAGCACATCTTCTTTCATGGCCGCAAGGGTTTTGCGATCCAGCAAGGAATCCAACGGAGCAGCATGGGCCTTCAGCTCATCTTCGACCAGATCGAGGATTGCCATTTCGGCAATTTCATCGGGCAATTCCAGCACGACATGCATCAGGAAACGGTCGAGCTGCGCCTCAGGCAGCGGAAACGTGCCTTCGTTTTCCAGCGGGTTCTGCGTCGCAACCACCATAAAGGGATCAGGCAAGGCACGGGTCTTGCCGCCTGCGGTGACCTGCCCCTCGCCCATACCTTCCAGTAAGGCAGACTGCACCTTGGGCGGTGCGCGGTTGATCTCATCGACCAGCACCAGATTGTGAAACAATGGTCCGGGCAGAAACTCGGTCGTGCCGCTATCCTGGCGAAAAACCTGCATGCCGGTGATGTCACCAGGCATCAGATCCGGCGTACATTGAATGCGGGAGAAATCCCCTTCCAGGCCATCGGCCAACCGTCGTACAGATCGGGTTTTCGCCAGACCGGGTGCGCCTTCGATCAAGACATGCCCGCCTGTCAGAAGGGCAATCATCAAGCGTTCGATCAAGACTTCCTGGCCGACAAGGCCGGACTTCATGCGGTCAATAAGGCTTATGGCCGGAGCACGATTGAATTCAGCCGAATCTGAAGCCGGGAGTTCGGGTGCAAAGTCGGGCGAAGGTATTGAATCTGCCAAAGGTCATTCCTTTTTAATCCGACCACGACAAATACATGCATCGAATATTAATCCCGGCCCATGAACAAACACGGCTACAGAACTCTAAAAAGAAATTACAGACAGTCCAGCCTTCTGAGACAAATCAAACTTAATCAATAGGTCGCAATATTTACTCTCAACGCACGCAAATCAACAAAGGCGCCGATACAGAATCTGGAATACAAAAATGCATTTAAATGAAAGATAGCGGCACAATAGATCTCACCAATTCAAGCCAATGCCGTCAAAAAACATCCAGCAGCGATCACATCCCACCTCTGATTGATACGCCGATGCTGTAAACCGATGTGGTGGCCGTGATGAAGATGCGGTTGGCACGAGGTCCACCGAAGCAGAGGTTTGCGACAACTTCCGGAACCATGATTTTGCCAAGCCGCGTTCCATCGGCACCGAAGCAATGAATACCGTCAGCGGCCGAACTCCATAGATTTCCGGAAACATCTACCCGAATCCCGTCCGGCAATCCCTTGTCGATGGTCGCAAAGACCCGGTCATCGACGATATTTCCCGCTTCATCGCAATCAAAAGCACGGATGACGGATGGCACATCCGGGTCATGGCTGGACCCAGATTCCGCGACATAAAGCGTTTTTTCATCCGGCGAAAATACTAGTCCATTTGGCTGCGTAAAATCGGTAATTTTGGCTTCAAGCTGACCGGTCGCTGGATCCACCCGATAAACATTGCGGGAGGGTTGCTCCGGCTCGGCCTGATAGCCCTCATAATCACTCAGGATGCCATAAGTTGGATCGGTGAACCAGATCGCGCCGTTCGACTGTGCAATGACATCATTGGGTGAATTCAGCCGCTTGCCTTGATAACTGTCCGCAATCACAGTCCGTGAACCATCAGGCTCTGTGCGGGTTACAGACCGTGTGCCATGCTGGCAAGTGACCAAACGCCCCTGCCGGTCGCGCGTGTTGCCATTGGCATAATCTGAGCCATTGCGGAATACACTCACCTGACCATCCAGCGTCAGCCGCATGATCCGTTCGCTGGGTATGTCAGAAAACAGCAACAACTGGTGATCGGCGAACCAGACTGGGCCTTCCGTCCACTCATATCCAGTCGTGAGTTGGCGCAGATGCGCGTTCGGCTGGATCAGAGCGCGAAAGCGCGGGTCATCGATTTGATAGAGATTGTCAACCTGTGTCATGCGGAAGCCTTTCGACCGGACGCAGCCGCGACGATCGCAATAATGATTGTACCGGTCATGATCAGGCGAACCCCTGCCCCGAACCCGTATGAATTGAGCATCGACACAACGAGGAACATCAGTAAAGCTCCCCCCCAGATACCCGGCACATTTGAGTTACCGCCTGCGATAGAACTTCCCCCGATCACGACCACTGCAATTGAGATCAGAAGATACTCAGCACCCATGTTGAGCGCCGCTCCGCCTGAAAAACTCGCCAGCAGATATCCGGTCAGGGAGGCGAGGACAGCACATCCGATAAAGGTAACGGCATTGACCGCTTCCACCGGAACTCCGCTCAGACGGGCCGCGCGCCTGTTCTGCCCGACCGCAGACAGCCATCGGCCGAATATCGTGCGCTCCAGCAGAATCCACCCCACCACGGCAACCAGAATGCCGACGACCGTCATATTGGGAATGCCAAGAACAGACCCGGTGGTGAAATCGGCCAGAGCCTGCGGCGGCTTGATGCGCAAACCCCGGTTCGACCAAATCGCAAGCGATTGATACAGAAACGAGGCGGATAGCGTGGCGATGATCGGAGGAATGCGCAAAAGACGGATTAACGCATAGTTGAACGCCCCTGCCCCAAAACCAACCAACAAGGCGATCAGTAGACCCGGCAAGATCATTGAAGTCTCGCCGCCCATGTACTTCAGTGACAACGTGCCAGCGAGCGTCATGGTCGCCGGGATCGACAGATCGACGTTGCCCGGACCCATGGTGATAACGAACATCTGTCCGATACCGACAATGGCGGAGAAACTCGCAAACGTCAGAGCTGCAGATAAAAGCGCGCCGTTGCCGCTGCCTTGCGTCAACGCGAAGGTTGCAAAAAACGTCAGGCCACTTGCCAGGAAGGCCCAGAACCAAGGCCGCTGAGGCAGACGAACGAAGGTCGAAATGATGGGATTATCCATTTTTCGCTTCCTTCCACTTGGATCCACTGCGGTTGAATACAAGCCGAACCGCTAGCACCAGGATCAAGATCGCGCCCTGCGCACCGATCTGCCAATCCGGCGACAGCCGCATGAATGACAGGAAGCTGCCCGCCAGCGAAAGCGTCAGGGCTCCGATCACCGCCCCAACCGGCGAAATCCTGCCGCCGGTGAATTCGCCGCCGCCCAGGATCACTCCTGCAATGGACAAAAGCGTGTAGCGAAGCGCTATATTCGCATCGGCAGATGTTGTCAGACCGACAAGGCAAATGCCGGACAGGACACCGAAAAACCCTGCCAGAGCATACGCGCCAGCCTTGAGTTTCATGACGGACCAGCCAGCCCGCGCGACAGCCTGTGCATTGCCGCCCACAGCCCGCAACAAGGTTCCCGTCGCAGAGCGCATGATCAGAATATGCGTGACCGCCGCAATCAGCACACAGGCAACGACTGCCATCGGCACCAACGGCGGCTTGGTCGTCATCAGCGTTCTGATCCATCCAGGAGCAGCGCCACCTGGAGATGGTAGCAACAGAACGGCAAGACCGGCCCAGACAAAGGACATGCCAAGCGTCACCACGATTGCCGGCAGTTGGCGGATGTGAATGAGCGCGCCCATGGCCGCATAAACAAGGATCGCCGCGAACAGAATTGCCCCGCCTAGAAGCGGCGCGTCATAGAGAAACGTCGCCGTCACGCAAGCAACGAAACTGATAAAGGTTCCAATCGACAGATCGATGTCATTGACCATGATGATCATCATCTGGGCAATAGT
The DNA here is from genome assembly GCF_037783265.1 of Roseibium algae. Taxonomy (NCBI): domain Bacteria; kingdom Pseudomonadati; phylum Pseudomonadota; class Alphaproteobacteria; order Hyphomicrobiales; family Stappiaceae; genus Roseibium; species Roseibium algae. The sequence goes on along the minus strand of NZ_JBAKIA010000010.1, from coordinate 144,397 downwards.
CGCCAAGGCTATCGGTACAGCCAGATTGAACAGCAGATTCAGACCGAAATAGCTCATGGTCCTAGGTTGCAAATAAAACACTGCTGCAAGCAGAACTGCGAGCGACAGAACCGGCAGGAGGATCCTGTACTTAGCGCTCATGAAGCTGCCTCATGCATTTCAAACGACGCCGCCAGGATGTTTTCCTCACTGATGTCAGTGCCTGTCAACTCAGCGGAAATCTGGCCATTCCGAAAAACAAAGACGCGATCGCATTGGATGACTTCATCGGTCTCGGTAGAGTACCAAAGGAACGTTCTCCCGGCCTCGGCTTCCTGGCGGATCATCTCATAGGCTTCCTGTTTGGTCCCCACATCAACCCCGCGCATGGGATCATCCATCACCACGATTGGAGCGGATGACGCCAGGGATCTGGCAAACAGAACCTTTTGCTGATTGCCGCCAGAAAGCGACAGGATGGGATTGTTCATATTGTCCGTCCTGATACCGATTTTTTTCCTCCAGTCATCGGCGAGTACCACCTCGGCCTTTCGATCGACCAGACCACCGCGCAAGAGCTTCGGAAGTGTTGTCAGCGTCAGGTTCTGCAGAATTGACCATAGCGCCATGACCCCGTCTCGACCCCGATCACCAGCCACAAATGTGACTTCCGGATTTCGCGTGTGCCGGAGGCCTGCTGACCTCGACATGAAAAAACGTGCCAGTGCCTCGGCCTGCCCGTGACCTGCAAGGCCTGCAAGCCCGACAATCTCGCCGCGCCTTGCAGATAATCCGTCCGGCGTTGTCAGGACTTCCTCGCCGATGTGGGAGCCTCTGCCGGTGGAGGTCGCGGCCTTGGCCTTTAAACCTGCAACATGCCCCATCGCGTCGATCAGACCTTGCTGAGTGAATTCGCTGGCTGCACCGCTGACGATGACCTTGCCGTCTTTCATGACATCAATACGGGTCGCGACATCAAAGACTTCACCGAGCATATGCGAGATGAAAACAACCGCACCGCCCGCTGCACAGAATGCCCGGACATGATCCAGCAATTGCTTGGCAACAGCGGAATCGAGGGATGATGTCGGCTCGTCCAGAATAACCAGCCTTGCAGCGATGCTGCCTTCGGCAAATCCTGTGGCAATCTCGACCATCTGTCGTTCGGCCAGCGTCAAGTCGCCGACTGTCGCACCCGGGTCGATGCCGTGGCCTGGGAAAACCCGATCCAAAGCTGATGAGATCCGTTTACGCGCTGTTTTACGCCAGCCGAAACCACCCAGGTCCCGATGCGGGACGCGAATGGTTTCTTCAACAGTCAGATTGGGGCAAAGCGACAATTCCTGAAACACACTGCGTACACCGCAAGACCGTGCCACAGCTGCGCCGCGTCCTGTTCCCCCATTGGGCAGTGTGTATTCCACACTGCCGCCCGTCGGGGTCAGCCCGCCGTTGATGACATTGACCGCAGTGGATTTTCCCGCGCCATTGTGGCCGATCAGCCCGATGCATTCGCCCGGGCTGATAGTCAAGCTCACCCCGTCGAGTGCGCGCACGGCGCCAAACGCCATGTGCACATCCGTCAGGGCAACCAGCGGGCCTGCCGGTGGCGAACCACCAGCCTGTGTTACCGGTTGCAAAAGCACCGCTCCCTTATTTGGCTGCTGCGATTACAGCTTTCGCGTCGTCCAGGCTGTATTCAACGTTGGCAACAGACCCTTCCGGGGTCGCAGCAAGCGTTTCATCCAGCGTGTCCTGGGTGACTTTCAGGAACGGAACAGTCAGATCTTTTGGTACATCGGCGCCCTCAAGCACCTGTTGTGCAACCCACATGGCAAGGGTTCCAACGCCTGGCGCGATGGACAGAGACAGGGTCTCATAGCCGTTGGCATCACGTGATTCAGCCCACCATTTCATTTCATCCTGGCGGTTGCCCATCACAATGATCGGGATATCGCGTCCTGCTGCCTTGATCGCCTGCGCTGCGCCATATCCATCGCCGCCCTGGGTCACAACACCAGCGATGTCCGGAAGGCTCGGAAGAATGCCTGCAACGGCTTTCTGGGCAACATCCTGAGCCCAATCGCCATGAACAGACCCGACGATCTTGAAATTCGGATGTTCGCTCACGCCCTGCCCAATGCCTGCATGGATTTCATCATCCACGAAAACGCCAGCAAGACCACGGATCTCCAGCAGGTTACCGCCATCCGGCAAACGGGTTGCGAGATATTCTACCTGCTGCCGGCCCATTTCCTTGAAATCAACCGCGATGCGCCACGCGCAAGGCTCAGTCACGATGCCGTCAAAAGAAACGACTGTGATGCCCGCATCGCAAGCTTCCTTGACAGCACCATTGAGCGCTGTTGGAGACGCTGCATTGACGACGATTGCGTCATATCCCTGAAGGATCATGTTCTGGATCTGGGCAGCCTGTTCGGTTGCCTGGTTTTCAGATGTCGTAAAGGCGTCTGCTGCTGCGACAACCCCGTCTTCCACAGCCTTGCCACCCACCTTGCTCCAGCTTTCCAGCATGGCCTGTCGCCATGAGTTGCCAGCATAATTATTTGAAAGGGCAATCCGTTTGTCGGCGGTGTCTGCAACAGCGAACCCTGGAAGGGTCACCGAAACGAGCGCAACGGCTGCCAAGAGCTTTGCTTTGGTATTCATAGTTCCTCCCTGGCGCAGTTATGCGCCTATTGATCAATAGACGCAGTTCCCAGGCTGCATCCGATCTCAAGAGTGTTTGCTGGACGTAAAACTGTAAAGCCTTATATGCGCAACACAGTTGCGGGAACCCGCAACTGTGTTGCAGCTCATCGATTGGTAGAGGACTTTCCGCAGCCTGTTCTGTATTTCAAGTCCGCGTCAGCGTAAAATCCCCAGGCTGATGACCTCTCGACCACGAAAAGCGCCCGGTCACCTCAACCAAGGTAAACAAATGCCGCTTTGAGAATTTACACGTGTCATTGCTGGGGCCCATCGGATTATCCAGATTGACGGGGCAAAGGCCTGGCGCTCTCTGCGACCGGGCGATGCGCAGCGGCATCCTCCTGGTCGCGCATCCGACGTGCATACCAAATTGCTCCTGGAACGGCAGTAATTCCGTGCAGAACCGCGCTGATCCAAACCGCATTGATCGCAACAATCTGCACCATCTCTGCCGTCCCATTTTCCTGACCATCCACCACCAGCAGCGCAAACAAAGCTGTCGCCAACCCACGCGGACCAAACCAGCCAAAAAACAACCGTGTCGTCGGAGATGCATCAGAACCGATAAGCGAAACCCAGATCGCCAAGGGCCGGACCACGAACAGACTGACCAGGATCAATGCGAACACCGGCCAGGTCAGCCCGGCGATCGCCTCGGGCACCAAAACCGCGCCAAGCAGGTAAAAGGCCATCCACGACAGCAACTGCCCTTCACTCTCAGTGAACTCGAAAACAAACTCGCAGCGCCCACGCACAACGATGCCAAACCCCAGCCCCCCAGCGAAGGCGGCAATAAATCCGTTACCGCCAATCATCTGCGCCAGGATATACGAGGCCACCGCCAGGGCCAGCGCCGCAATTCCCTCATAAATCTCCGAGGTGGTGCCTCGCTCCTTTGCGCGGATCAGCAACCATCCGCCTATGCAACCGACAATCACTCCGGCCAGTGGCCCCAGCGTGATCTGCTTCAAACCAAACCATAGCCACCCACCGCCCGGCGCTTCGGTCTCGGCCGCCACCAGAGCTGCCATGAGCAACACCAACGGCAGAGCCATGCCGTCATTGAGCCCGCTTTCCACTGTCAGTGCCCGCCGTGAACGTTCGGGAACCATCGGATTACTCACCACCGGCTGACCAAGCGCCGCATCCGTTGGCACCAGAATCGCAGCCACCAGCGCAATTACCGCCAGTGGCCAACCTGGCAACATCAGCCAGCCAAACAACGTTCCAAGTACAAATCCCAGCGGCAGTCCAAATGCCAACATCCGCACAGGCCAGCCATGATCCCGGCGCAAGGCCCGCGCATCGGTCTGTGCCGCATCAAGAAAAAGCAGCAAAACCAATGCAATTTCCGCCACCACATCCAGCATTTCTTCTGAAAACGGCTCCGGCACCAGGCCGGCCCACCAACTCACGACGCCAAACCCCATGAAGGCCATCGGCGCAGACAGAAATGTCGAAGAAAGACGTCGCGCCAACAGCGAAAACCCAACCAAGAACAACGCTAAAAGCAAATACGCCATATTGTCTCGCCAATCCTTTTAAATACCATGTCATAGTGACCGTGTTCATCCATACGAAAGACACCATCGCGCAGGATACAACAACAACGAATCCAGCCTACCCTGCGACAATGAAGACCAGCAACGGGAGGTGCTTGTCGTCCTATGCAACAGGAAGCAAAAACAAAACACGAGGCGGAAGATACAAATCCGCTGATCTCGCTGCTGCGCATTTCCAGCCATCTGGCGGGACAAGTCGAGATTCGTGCAGCGCTTCGTTCCGTCAAGACGGAGATCGAAAATCTATTGCCTATTGACCATCTTGATGTTTGCCTGGTCGATGACAAGGGAATTTGGAATACGGTCTATGAAGTCGGGATACGCACGCGTTGGAGCCTGTCGCGCTCACCGGTTGCGCACTCACCCATACGTCGCATCCTGCACAACGAGATAGATTACATGATGAGCGGCAACGCGATGGAAGACCCGCGCTACGTCTATGAAGGCGCGCTGGCTCAACCGATCATCAAGCATCAACTCCGCAGCCGGGTCAATGTGGCCATGAAGGTGCTGGGCCGTACCATTGGCGCGCTGAATTGCTCCTCTCGCACACCTGACCTCTACGACGAGCACACCTTAAAGCGCGTGCAACATATCGCAGATGTCCTCGCACCCTATTTCTACTCTCTCCGGGCGACAGAAAAAGCCCAACAATCCGCAATTGTTCGGGCCGAAGCTCAAGCTCGCGAAGAAGGTCTGCGTCAGGGCGCGCTCGAATTGACGCAGGTTCTTGAGCAGGAACGACAGCGCATTGGCATGGACCTCCATGATCAGACACTGGCGGATCTGACCCGCATTATGCGGGACCTGGAAACAGCTGAAGCCCCTGAAGACACGGCGGCGGTGATCTGCAGCATTCAGGACTGTATCGAGGACTTGCGCCGGATCATCGACACGGCGGTGCCTACATTGCTGGAAATGTTCGGCTTTGCTCATGCCTTGCGGATCCATCTTGAGAAAGCCGTTGGGGACGTAGATGGAACAAGCCTTCTGGTGTCCGATGACACAAATGGTGGCGTTGATGCATTGAACCCGACGACCCGGATTGCACTGTTCCGGATTGCACAAGAAGCCATCAACAACGCGGCCCGACATGCAGGTGCTGACCAGATCAGCGTGAATGTCAGCCTGGAAAACTCCGAGATGAAAATCACGATAGCCGACAACGGCTGCGGCTTAGATAAATCGGCTGCCGGCGCGAATACTGACAAGGTCACCGGGGGCGTTGCGCACATGCGTACGCGGGCGAAGTTGATTGCCGCTGATTTCAAATTATCCCAACGAAATGGAACTCGGGTTCAGGTTCGCTTGCCACTGCCAGCAGGCGGCAACCCAACAGCGGACAAAAATGAGACAAGGGAGGCCGCGCAATGAAACTGCTTTTGATCGAGGACGACAAGTTTCACGCCGACTACCTCACAAAGGCCGTTCAAGAGGCCTTGCCCGAGGTCACCGAAATCATCCACGCCCTTGATGGCTACGAAGGAGAAGCAGAAGCGCGGCGGCTCGCAGCTCAATTCGTGGTCATGGATCTTCAGATGAAGGGCCGTAACGGAATAGACGCTGCACGTACCATCTGGGCCGAACGGCCGCAGACCCGAATCCTGTTCTGGTCCAACTATTCTGACGAGGCCTATATGCGCGGCATTGCCCGGATCGTGCCGCAGGACTCTTCTTATGGATATGTGCTCAAAACCGCAACGCGCGAACGCCTTCATCTGGCGTTGAGGGCCGTTCTTCTGGAAGCTCAAATTCTGGTGGATCAGCAAATTTACAAAGTTCAACGCCAGACCCAGACCCACGACACCCTGACAGACAGCGAATATTCGGTGCTGATCGACATGTCACTTGGTCTGTCCGACAAATTGATTGCAAAACGCCAGGGCATGTCATTGCGAACCGTGCAGAACCGTTTGTTGTCGCTTTACGACAAACTCGGGGTCGACAGTCTGGAAACTGCCCCCGGCAACATCGCGATAAACAAGAGAACCCGCGCTATCACCCGCGCCTTGAACTTACGTGCGATCAATCCCGAAAGCCTCGAAAGCGCCGAGCGCGACCTCCAGAAATGGCTGCACCGCAGCCGCTCCCATGAACGCACAGAAATACAGGACACCGAGACCGGCTAGGGCTGAAAGAGGGATTAAAACCTCAGGATGACGCGCGGTCCTGGATTTCGAAGCCGATGTCAATGAGCGGGGCTGTCAGGTCTATTCCTGCGAACCGTTGAACAAGCGCATCAGCAGCTGCGCGGCCAAGCGCCTCACGGTCGACCCGAACTGTGGTGATGGCCGGATGGGTATGGGCAGCGAAATCCTGATCCCCGAAACCAATCACCGCAATGTCTTCAGGCACACGTAGACCGCGCGCTTGCGCCTCGATAACAACGCCATGGGCCAAAATATCCGAGCTGCAGAAGATGACGCCATCGCCAAATCCGTGCTGATCGATCAAGTCAGAAAGACCAGCGCGCCCATTCGCAAGGCTTGCCTGAGCCTCGAAATTGCTTTCCAGCACGACATTGCCCGTCAGTGCTGTGAACCGGTCTGAGAAGGCGTTCTTCCGCCTCAAGGCCCGCTCGTCCCCAGCTGAGACGGTCGCGGCACGCACATAACCCTTGCCCGCTGCAAATTCAGCCACCGACCGCCCGGCTTCCATATGTGAGAAGCCGACACACAGGTCGATGGGCGTCTCTGTGGTATCCCAAACCTCCACCACCGGGATGCCCGCCCCAAGCAGAGACCGACGCGCAGCTACGGTATGGCGCATGCCGGTCAGCAGCATGGCGTCAGGTCGCCGCGACAAGTGGGCTGCAATGAGTTTTTCCTCATCATCTGGAGCAAGGCCCGTTTCGGACAGAAGAATTTCATACCCGTTCTGGCGCATGACTTCGTTGAACGGCTTGATCATCGAGGTATAGGTGATGTTGGTGATGGACGGCACAAGCGCCGAGATCAACATGCTTCTTTTGGAGGCTAGAGCACCAGCAATCGCATTGGGAACAAACCCTGTTGCTTCAATGGCTTCCTTGATTTTCCTCAAGGTCTCACTAGAAACTTTTGAAGGGTCTGAAAGCGCGCGCGAAACAGTCACCTGCGAGACGCCAGCCATGCGGCCAACAGCCGCCATGGTCACTGCCCGGGAGGGCGTCTTGCGCGCATTTGAAGTTATGTCAGAAATCATGTCGGTTTTGCTCATTAGCCGCATATTCCATTGCCCCCTGCCAGAGCGCAAGGGTCACGCTATGATTTCATCGTTTACACATTTTTGTTGCGCTTCGACATGATAACTGATCCAGCAATTGAAGCTATGATGAGGCCCCAAAGCAGCATGGCAATCCAGCTCTTGGTAAAGAAGATTGTCACATCGCCGAAGGATTCAAGGCTCTTGACGAAATAGACTTCCGCTGATGGTCCCAGAATAAAACCAATGATGAAGGGGGCCACTTCCAAACGAATTTTGGTCGCTAGCCAACCGAATATGCCAAAGATCAAAAGTGTCCATACATCGAACATGATGCCGTAATTGATCGTATAGGCACCGATCACACACATCATCAAAATGACTGGAAAGAGAATATGTTTTGGGATCGTCACCACCATGGCGAAATAGCGGATAGCCACATACATTATGACAAACATGGCCAGATTCGCGATCAACATGGCGAAAATCATGGCGTTCCAGGTATCCGGATTGTTACCGATGAACAGCGGCCCGACCTGAACGCCCTGAAGCGTGAAGGCCCCGATCAGCAGCGCTGTGGTGGAATCGCCAGGTATTCCCAATGACAAAAGAGGTACCAGCGCACCGCCAGTCAGCCCGTTGTTGCCAGATTCAGAGGCAATGATCCCCGCAGGCTCGCCCTTGCCGAAACGCTCCGGGTGTTTGGAAAACGTCTTGGCATTCGAATAAGCCAAAATGGAGGCGGCTGATCCACCCACCCCCGGTAGAATGCCAATGAAGGTGCCAATGCCGGAGGAGCGAACCAGATTGATGATCTGGCCTTTGAAAACTGAAAAGGAAAAGCGCGACTTGGCCCCGACTGTGATGCCGCTTGAACCATGCCCCTCTGGCACCCCGATTTCCGCCTGCTCCAGAATGGCTGCAAGCCCGAACAAGCCGATCAGCACCGGCAACAGCGAAAAGCCGCTGTCGAGCCAGTATTCTGCGCTCTCGGGAACAAGTCGAAGCTCGCCGTTGCCGCCCTTCGAGATATCATAGGTTCCGATCAACGCGACAAAAATGCCGAGAACCCCGGAGAATATGCCGATCAGCATGTCCGACGACAGAGCCGCCATGACCGTCAGCGCAAAGAAGATGATCAGAAATTTCTCCACATAGGAGAATTTGATGGCGAAATCGGCCAGGGTTGGTGCGAAAAGATACAGGATCAAGAGACTGATCAACCCGCCAACCAGGGACGAGCAGATGCCAATGCGAAGCGCCTTCTCCCCCTCGCCCTTCAAGGACATGGGATAGCCGTCAAAGGTCGTGGTGATGGAACTCGGTGTCCCAGGGATCCCCAAAAGGATGGCCGGCACCAGACCACCGGAAATACCGCCAACATAAAGGCCGAGAAGAAGAGCAAGGCCGTTTTCCAAGCCAAGCGAATAGGTGATTGGCAGGCATATTGCGACTGCCATGGTCGCTGTCATGCCTGGAATCGCACCAAAAATAATTCCGACACAGGTTCCACCAACGACAAGCGAAAGAAAAACCGGATTGATCAGCTCAATCATTATGGATCCCGCCCCTAAGGCAACGTGAGAAAGAGTGGATAGGTAAACAGCCACCAGACGAAGGTGGGGCCGATCAAGGCCGTCAAAACCATGGGGATCAGGCTGCGCGGGGCACGGTCATGCATGAGCAAAAGCCCGACCAGGAAGACGAAAGGCACGGAACAGATCAGAAAGCCCATGCCGGTATTTGGCCAAATATTTCCGACCGGCACCATGAGGGAAAAGTAGATCAGCGTCAGAGTGATCGTGCCAAGAAATCGCATCTTGTCCATGCGGCTCAGAACATCTCCCCAGTAACGGACACTCCCCGCAATGCGACGCCGGTCCCTGATCAAAATGGCAAGGCCCAGCAGTCCGAGGACGGCCGCTATCAATGACGGAAATAGAAGATGTGACGTCTCGAAATTGATGGTCACCTGCGTGAGCGAGCCCAAATATCCCTCCCCTGATAGGATGTAGGCAGCCCGGCTTGATTTGCCGGGCCGCAAGCTGGCAATTAATTACCAGAGATCTCAGCAATCACGTTCCGATAGGTGTCGCGTTTTGCTCCCAGATGAGACAGCGCCTCATCAGATGGCAGGAAATTCGGGATAAAAAAGGCACCTTTCTGGCGCTCCTGAATCTCACCCTTGGAAAAGACCTCGGTCAACGCGGTATCGATCTGCTTAGCAATCGCAGGATCCATATCCGGGTTGTAGAGGAAGAAGAACTCTTTATCGAAAGTGAAGTCCTTTTCTCCGTCCAGTGTGACGCTTGTTGCCGGAGACGCATACTTCAGCAGCTGATCAAGGGTGGTGTTGCCCATGCCCTTGGCAGGAGCTTGCTGAAGTGTTTCGGCGCGAGCAGTAACCCAGACAAACCGCATCGCCTTCGCATCATCCGCCGGAAGTTGGGTGAATTGCTCATTGGCCTGTATAGAGCCGTTGATCACGTCGGCCAGATCATCCCACATCGCCTGGTTCTTGTCGGACTGCGATCCCGTGTTCACAGCAACCAGATTTTCTTCAGAACCCGGTGCGCGAACACGCGCCGCATTCTTCATGGCTGAAAAGCCGATTTCAGACACGCCGCCCGGCTGAATGGCGACACGCACACGCGTACCAGCCTTGGCAGCATCAAGAATGTCTTCCATGGATTGATAAGGAGAATCGGCTGGCACCAAATAGGCATTGCCGGGATTGATCGCCACAGTCGGTCCAAAAGTGTAATTGGCAAACGGATCGTCATAACCGCGGCGACCATAGAGATTGCCCAGATAAGACTGATCGTGAAAGATCATCAGGGTCGAACCGCGCTTGTCACGCTTCAGCGCCTTAAAGGCTTCTGTTGCACCAACCGCATCCACCTTGATGTTGATGCCCAGATGTTCGCCAAGCGCCTCAGCCACAATTGCCGAGTTCTGATAGGTGTCACCACCAGTCGACTTGGAGCCGATCACCAGCCGCACATTGCCCGGTAACTCCTGCGCGAATGCCATCATCGGCTGAGCAACAAGCACTGCAGCTCCAGCTGCTGCAAGGATTGTTCTGCGTGTCAATTTCATAGCGTCCTCCCGGTAGCCGCACCCGCGGCTGTGAATCTTCCAAAATACGGGCGCACTCCTCTCGCCCAAGCGCTTTATGTATGCGCTTCCATAAAACTCCTACACCAACACAAAACAGTGTCAAGTTATATTAATCAGTAAACAATTTCAGAATTTATCGTATTGACGTTTCATATTGTATACGCATACATCAAAGCTAGATAACAAATTTCAGGACCGCGTGTATGGACAACAACACAAGATTGAAACCTGAGCAGCTCAGAAGTTCCCGATGGTTTGCACCTGATGACCTGCGCAGTTTCGGCCATCGCTCTCGCATGATGCAGCTCGGCTACGCAGAGGAAGAATTCCTGGAACGACCAATGATCGGGGTCATGAACACCTGGTCAGAGTTGAATGCCTGTCACGGCCATTTCCCAGAACGCGTCAAAGACGTCAAACGCGGCATTGCCCAGGCCGGTGGCTTTGGCGTCGAAATGCCGTCCTTGTCGGTGGACGAGAGCTTTACCAAACCGACTTCCATGCTCTATCGCAACATGCTCGCCATGGAAGTGGAAGAGATGATCCGCTCCCACCCGCTCGACGGCGTGGTTCTTATGGGTGGGTGCGACAAGACAACGCCCGGCCTCGTGATGGGCGCGATCACCGCTGGTGTTCCCATGATCTTCCTGCCCGCAGGCCCCATGCTGCGAGGGCACTATGCCGGCAAGGTTCTGGGGTCGGGCTCAGATGCATGGAAATATTGGGATGAGCGGCGTGCCGGCGCAATCACGGATGAGGAATGGCTCGGCATTCAGGGCGGAATCGCCCGGTCTGTCGGAACCTGCATGACCATGGGTACCGCCTCAACCATGACAGCCATCACCGACGCACTGGGCTTGACCCTCCCCGGCGCATCTTCAGTGCCTGCAGCCGATTCAGGCCATCAGCGCATGTCGTCCGAATGTGGTCGCCGGATCGTCGACATGGTGTGGGAAGATCTGACCCCAAACAAGATCATCACAGATGCCGCCGTCCAGAATGCAGCAACCGTGGCCATGGCAACAGGGTGTTCTACAAATGCCGTTGTTCATCTGATCGCCATTGCACGTCGTGCTGGCGTTGACCTTTCCCTCGACGATCTGGATTCGCTTGGGCGAACAACACCCCTCATTGCGAACATCCGCCCATCTGGAAAAGATTACCTGATGGAGGATTTCTACTACGCTGGCGGGTTGCGTGCCCTGATGAAACAGTTGGCAGAGCGCCTCGACACCAGCTGCGTCACCGTCACGGGCAAATCCATGGCCGAAGGGCTAGAGGGTGCCAAAGTCTATAATGATGATGTCATCCGCCCCTTGTCCAACCCGGTCTATCAGGAAGGCTCACTTGCGGTTCTGCGTGGCAATCTATGCCCGGATGGAGCGGTTATAAAACCGGCGGCTTGCGATCCGAAATACCATATGCACGAAGGACCGGCACTGGTCTTCGACAGCTACCCGGAGATGAAGGCTGCCATCGACGATGAGCATCTGGATGTCACGCCAGATCACGTACTTGTCTTGCGCAATGCAGGGCCGCTGGGCGGTCCGGGGTTTCCCGAATGGGGCATGTTGCCCATCCCGAAGGCGCTGATCAAGCAAGGACATCGCGACATGTTGCGCATTTCTGATGCCCGAATGTCGGGCACCTCCTATGGCGCCTGCGTGCTTCACGTCTGCCCGGAAGCCTTTATCGGCGGACCACTGGTGCTTTTGCGTACCGGCGACACAATACGTCTCGATCTGCCAAACCGTAGCCTCGATATGCTCGTCGATGACGACGAACTACAGCGGAGAAAAGCGGAATGGACAGCCCCTGCCCCCAAGTTTGACAGAGGCTACGGCTGGATGTTTGCCCGTCACGTGACCCAGGCCGACAAGGGCTGCGACTTTGACTATCTTGAAGCCGGTTTTGGCTCTGCCGCTGGTGAACCCGACATTTATTGATCCCCATACTGACACTCACTTGAAAAGACCTCTTCATGCCTCACGATCTAGACACAGCCCTTACCGGGATATCCGGCATTCTGGTGACCCCCTATGGTCCCGATGGTGACATCGCACCACAAAAGCTGACACCTGTTATCGACAAGGCCCTGGCCGCTGGCCTTCACATGCCAGTCGTCAATGGCAACACCGGCGAATTCTATGCGCTGACCACCGATGAAGCCTGTACCATGGCCCGGGAAGTCACTGCCATGGTCGATGGCCGCGCACCGGTGCTAGCCGGTATCGGCCGCGGACTTCGCGATGCCTGCAAACTGGCCAAAGTGTCTGCCGAGGCTGGAGCTACCGCCCTGATGATCCACCAGCCGCCAGACCCATTTGTTTCGCCGCGCGGCACCGTTGACTACGTTAAGGCAATTTCAGGTGCGTCCGGCGGGCTCCCCATCATGCTTTATCTGCGCAATGACGCCATTGGGACAAGCGCCATTGCAGACCTTTGTGCTGTACCCGGTGTCAAGGGCGTCAAATGGGCCACCCCCAATCCACAAAAGCTGGCCGCTGCGATATCTGCCTGTGACCCGTCCATCGTCTGGGTTGGCGGGCTGGCAGAAGTCTGGGCCCCGGCATTTTATGCAGTTGGCGCGCGTGGTTTCACATCCGGGCTGATCAATGTCTGGCCAGAACGATCCCTGGCGATCCATACAGCGCTTGAAGCCTCTGATTACAAGAAGGCAAATGCACTGATTGCAGAGATGCAGGCGTTTGAGGACATCCGCGCCGAGGAAATGAACGGAACCAATGTCACCGGTGTGAAAGCCGCACTGCAGGAACTTGGAATAGACTGCGGCCCAACCCGCGCGCCCTCAGCCTGGCCTTTGACCGAGCCTCAGCAAACAAAGCTGCGTGACTTCCTGCGCCGTAGCAACCTGATTTAAGTCTGACGATACAGAGTAAGAAAGAGCCAAGTGATGAACGAAGATACCCGGCAGAAACTGATGGATGTATCGGTCGCAACCCTCGCCACGGCACTATACAAGCGCGGCTTGCGCGGTCAGGTCATTCAAGGCGTGCATCCCATTGGCCGCAAGGGCCGCAACATGGTCGGGCCAGCCTTTACGTTGCGCTACATGCCAGCGCGGGAAGACCGCAACCAGCTTGCCGAGTTCCGCAACCCGGAACATCCCCAGCGTGTTGCCATTGAAACCTGCCCGAAAGGCCATGTGCTGGTCATGGACAGCCGCAAGAGCGCAACGGCGGCGTCAGCAGGCGATATTCTGATCACACGCCTGATGATGCGCGGCGGTGCTGGCATCGTGACTGATGGCGGGTTTCGAGATGCGGCAACCATCGGAGATCTGGACATTCCAGCCTACCACACGCGCCCATCAAGCCCAACCAACCTGACAACCAATGAAGCGATTGAGCTCAACGGCCCGATCGGCTGCGGCGATGCACCTGTCTTTCCAGGCGACATCATCGTCGGCGACGACGATTGTGTCATCGTCATACCTGCCCATCTGGCTGATGAGATTGCAACGGAAGCGGTTGAAATGAGTGCTTACGAGGATTTCGTCGTGGAGCGGGTCAAAGACGGCGAAAGCATCATCGGCCTCTACCCTTGCACAAACGACGAACACCAGGTCACCTTCAAGGCATGGCGCGAACAAAACGGCAGATAACGCCAACACGTAAATAAACGCATGGGCTTGGCCAACCGCAGATGTAAAAGCCGGATTTAGTGTTGGAGCACGGAGGTCAGCTCCATAAAATTGAACGCCATAGTCGCTCCGCCCCAGATCGACCTGGGCTTACAACTGTATGGGCCTGAGCCCTAAGCAGGGCTCTCCCCTTTAAGTTTTTCCTAGGCATTTTTAACGCCGGAGGATCCCATTTTATAAGTCAACTCATTGTTCGAAATACACGTGAGCCAGTCTGTATAGCCAAAACCGTCCTACGTCACAGGCCAGATCAACTCGATGCGCAGCCCGCCCGGTTCGACGAACATCATGTGCTTACGCGGTCCGCCGGACAGGAGTTCGGGCATGAATTCGATCTTCACACCAGGCCAGGCAGCAACTTTCACAGCAACGTGCTGAAGCTTTTCTTCGCTGGATATGCCAAGCGCCAGGTGGTGCAAACCAACATTGGCCCGGCGATCAAACGGCGTCATCGGCCCTTGTCGGTCCACCTGCCAGAGCGTCAACCGACAGATCCCGTCAGATACAGCAGTGCGCGGATACTCCAGATCCTTTCCGACTTCTTCCCACCCAAGTCCGCGCACGAAGAACGCAGTCGTTTGCTCAAGGTCATGAACAGATAGACCAAGATGATGGATTCCACTTGTTTCAGGCATGTATGTTCCTTATTTTTTAAATAGGGAGAGTATAGAAAAAATAGAACATCGTCTCATGTCATGAGATCTAACTGCATTAATTGTCACTTCTAAAGCTCATTTTGAGTCTAATTTTAATCATCTTTTTGCATGGTTACCGACAGAATTATGCGGGTTGGCCCTAGGTCAAGCTGTCATTAAATTCGGCTACCCGCCCCCGCTCCACGCGCTCAAAGCCAAACGCCCAAGCGGCTGCCAGATGAAGGAACATTCTTTATGCTGAGCTATGTCTCGCGATTGAAACTCTCTGCTTTGGGAGTGGCCCTGGGCCTCTTGTTCTTCGCTGCGTCCCTGACCCCATCCATGATCCCGAAGTCAGCCGTTCTGTTCGGTGTTCTCGGTGGCCTTGCCATGACGATCGGTTATTTAATTGCCGTCGTCCTGATCGGCCTTTGGCACTATATGCAATTGCCCGTCACCCACTCGAAAATCGGCAGGGGGCTGGTCCGAAGCGCACTAACCCTAATGGGCATAGCCGCTCTGATCTGGGGCCTGATGATCCATCGTCCAGGCCAGGACAGCATTCGAGCCCTTATGGGCATGGAGCCGCTCGGCTCTGGCCATGAAGTGCTTGTTCTGGCCGTATCTGCAGCCGTGTTTATGGTACTTCTGCTGCTTGGACGGATCTTTTTGTTTTTCATCCGACGTCTGGACAGTCCTCTGGCACGCTTCGTTCCGCCACGTGTCGCTATCGCCCTCAGCATCGTTGTTGTGGCCACCTTCAGCTGGTATGTCAGCAATGGCGTGCTGCTGCGTTGGGGACTGAACACCGTTGACAGCGCGCTGGCGGAAGTCGATGCGCTGATAGATCCTGCGATCTCGGCCCCAACCAACCCGCTGCGCTCGGGAAGCCCAGCCTCCCTGATCGGATGGGAGACTATGGGCGCACGGGGCCGATCCTTTGCTGCCGGCGGCTGGGATGCCATTGCGATCTCAGAGTTTTATAGCGACGCTCAGGCGGACGACTATGAGGTTCTCGATCCCATTCGTATTTACGCAGGCCTGAACTCTGCAGAAACAATTGAGGCCCGCGCCCAGCTGGTTCTCGATGAAATGATCCGTACCAAAGCCTTTGAGCGCTCTGCCGTGGTTATCGCGACGCCGACAGGTACAGGCTGGGTCGATGAGGCTGCTGTTGACCCGCTGGAAGTTCTTTTTCGCGGCGATATTGCTATCGTCAGCATGCAGTATTCTTATCTCATGAGCCCACTTGCTCTCTTCGTCGAGCCTGATGTTGCGCCAGATTCCGCGAGGGCTTTGGTGAGGGCCGTTCAAGGCTATTGGTCCAAACTACCAGAAGCGACACGGCCAAAGCTATACCTGTTCGGGCTGAGCCTCGGCTCTTATGGCTCCGAGCAGGCGCTTTCACTCATTGACTGGATGGATGATCCGGCGAGTGGTGCGCTCTGGTCGGGACCAACCTATGGCAACGTCCTGTGGAAACAACTGACCCACAGCCGGACCCCAGGATCTCTTGTTTGGCTGCCGAAAATCGGCGACGGCAAGACCGTGCGTTTCACCACTCAGGAAAACGCCTTGATAGAGCCGGGCAAGGTTTGGACGGATCCACGGATCGTCTATCTTCAATATCCCAGTGACCCAATCACCTTTTTCGAGACTTCCCTTGCTGTCCGCCCATCTGACTGGATGATTGAAAAACGGGCTCCGGACGTATCAGATCTGGTCCGCTGGTATCCAATTGTCACTATGCTGCAATTGGGCATAGACATGCTGGCAGCTGCAGATGTTCCTGCCGGATACGGTCATCTATTTGCCGCTTCCCACTATATTGATGCTTGGGTTGCGTTGAGCGAACCAAGCAACATTTCGGAAGCGGATGTGACCCGTTTAAAGGCAGATTTTGCACCAAAGTAACGCAAAACCTGGGTACAAAAGTGTATGATTATCGGCTTTTTCCCAGAGTTCACGAAGCCATTTGGGGCACATGTCGATAGACCAGATCCCGTGGATCATTGCGCGGGGCTGCGCTATCCAGCGTAGCCCCCAATCGCTCGGCAAGAGCAATGGAGCGTGTGTTGCCGGGATCAATATAGCTGACAAGCGTGGTGAGCTTCAAACTGCTGAAAGCCCAGTCCCGAAAAGATTCGGCGGCCTCAAATGCAACACCCCTGCCCTCGGCACCTGGATACACGAGCCAGCCAAGTTCTTTCTCTGGAAACAAAGGCCCGTGGTTGATCCCGACTTGACCGAGACAGGCACCCGTTGCCTGCTCCTCAATCATCAACGCACCATGGCCGAACAGTGCCCATTGCGCGACGTCATGACAAAACAGCGCCCAGGCACCACTGGCCTTGTATGGCCCTCCCATAAACTGTGCCCGATCTGATGCCATCAGCTCCGCATAGGCAGGCCAATCGTCATAGGTCATGGGGCGGAGTAAAAAACTGCCTGTGCGCAGAACGGGAACATCAGTCATCTCGTTGCCACCTTATCTGCCTGAGTGTTTTTGCAATCGGATTTACAACATTCAGGCTTTTGCAGTTAAGCTTTCTCTGGCACCTCAACCGGACCATCCTTGGCCGCCCAGTCGTTGAAGCCGTCTTTCAGGTGGGCACAGGCAAAGCCCATGTCGTTGAGCGTTGCGACGGTCAGCGCTGAACGCCAGCCGGACGCACAATGAAAGATGAAGGTTTTGTCGTCACCGAAGGCTTCCTTGAAATACGGACTCTCCGGATCAACCCAGAACTCGGCCATACCGCGCGGACAATGGAGACTGCCCGGAATGAAGCCTGAGCGCTGACGCTCACGCACATCGCGCAGATCCACAATCACCACCTTTGGGTCCTCCATCATTGCAATGGCATCGGTGGTCTCGATTTCCCGTATCCGGGCTTTGGCCTGTTGTACCAATTCGGCCGATGAAACCTTCAATTTGGTCAATGGATATTCCTTCCAATAAAGCCTTGTCTGTAACGTCTGTGTTCGGGCTTCCGCAACACCCTGGTGAAGCTTAAACACGCAATCACATGGCACCTTCGTGACGCTTGAATGCCGCGATCACATGGCACCTTCGTGACGCTTAAACACCGCGATAACATGCGGGATCACCCGCCCCGGACGCATCAGATCGTAGAAGCGATGATCCACCAGTTCCAATCCGTACTTCTCGAATGCGCGCCACTCGGATGGCATCACCGGCCAGGGCGGACCGTCGGCCTCCGTGCCTTCTTCCCGGCTTCGGTTGATGAACAGCAGCGTTCCGCCGGGCGCAACAAGACTGGCCAAAGCAGGAATGGCCGCATCGCGCAGCGGGCTGGCCATAGCTTGCACCGTGTAGCACTCGTGAACCAGATCAAAAGCTCCAACCCACTCCGGAGGCAGAGCGAATAAATCGCTCGCGATATAATCGACTGCACTTTCTGGAAACCGCTGTTTTGCCCAGTCTATGGCCTCAGGCACAAAATCAAAAGCTGTTGTGACATAACCGGCATGGCTCAGCGCTTCCGCATTGTCACCCAGACCGCAGGCGACATCGACCGCAGTTGGTTTGTCGCCCGGCTCAGAACTGTGATGATGTGCCGGATTATCCTGGAGCCAGTCGATCAAAACTTGCTTTGGCGCAAGATCGGCCCAAGCGACAGCTGCCGGATCACCGCCTGCCTCTTGGTAAACTGTTCGAAACCAGGACTGTCGGTCTTCAGCATCGCCGCCCTTGGCACCGGTCAATACGTCAATCCGCGCCCGCGCGGCATCCCGGCGGGCAAGAAAGGCATCAGAATGGAGTTTGTTTCCGTCGCTCATGATCTGCGTATTAGGCCTTTCGTTCCCAGCCACCGCTTTCAGTCTGCTGCCAGTACGTGGCCTCAAAGCCCTCGGCCTTGGCTTCTTTCCAGCGGATCCGGGCATCAGCGAGTTCTTCCGGATCATTGCCGTCAAACATATAGACAGCACGTTGATAGTCCGCGAGCGACGGCGGCACGGCCTTGTCCACCAGGAACCTTACTTTCGCGTTGTTGGGATTATCGCCCTCCGCCGTCAAATAAATCGGCTGGGCATCCGTGTAGCCATCTTCCTTGATGCCGTGCGGCAAGAAGCTGTCATCCTGAAAAGTCCACAGATGAGAATCCAGAGACCTGCGGCGTTCATCAGACCCGGTCTGAACAACCACCCGCCAGTCACGCTCCAGACATTTAAGCAGCAACTTCGGCAAAGCAGCCTCCAACGGCTGATGCATCAGATGGTAAAACAACACGTCGATGCTCATGGCTGTCACACTGGCCTTCACACTGTGGGCGCTCAACAATTGAACCGTTCCATCCCAAACGGTTAACGGATGTGGTGCCCCAGCGCAACACATGCAGGCAAGCATGCAGAATTCGAGTTTTTCAGCATAGACATGTGAGCAAAGGCGTACCATTAACGCTTCGCAAATATCGATTGGCTAATTCTATCGATTAGAAATTCTCGCAGGTCTCACTGCGAAACAACGCCGGTTTGGGCTCATCTAAAACTGACGTCTTGGGGGATGTTATGATTGCGCGTGTAGTGGTGTTTTTCACACTTGTATTTGCCATGGCTGGAGCGACGGCCAGCCTGGGTTTGGTTGTCACGGAAGAAGCGACAGCTTGTCAGGCTTATAAGACCTGCTGATTTTCAGGTGTTATCCAATACAATCGAATACATAAAAAAACCCGCCAGATTTGGCGGGTTTTTGTTTGAAAGACAGACTGGAAAATCAGTCCTCGTAAAAGTCAGCCACGAGGCGATCCAGAAGCCGCACACCATAACCGGTTGCCCAGCTCTGGTTGATCTCGTTTTTGGCCGGGCCAAATCCAGTTCCAGCGATATCAAGATGCGCCCAAGGCACATCATTGGTGAAGCGTTGCAGGAATTGCGCTGCCGTGATTGAGCCTGCCATACGCCCGCCTGTGTTCTTGACGTCTGCATTGGGCGTATCGATCAGCTTGTCATAGTCCTTGCTGAGCGGCATGCGCCAAACAGTTTCGCCGGAAGACTTACCCGCAGTGTCGAGATTTTCAGCCAGCTCATCACTGTTGGAATACATACCCGCATTGAGGTGACCGAGAGCAACAAGAACCGCGCCCGTTAGCGTGGCCAGATCGATCATGAAGGCTGGCTTGAAGCGGCTCTGAGTATACCAAAGGGCATCTGCGAGAACGAGACGCCCTTCCGCATCCGTGTTGAGCACCTCGATGGTCGTTCCCGACATGGCGGTCAGGATATCGCCGGGACGATAAGCATTGCCGTCGGGCATGTTTTCGACGCACCCTATAACGCCGATGACATTTGCCTTCGCCTTGCGGGCTGCCAGCGCATGCATCAAGCCGGTAACGGCGGCAGCTCCACCCATGTCGCCCTTCATCTCATCCATGCCACCAGCAGGCTTGATCGAGATCCCGCCCGTATCAAAGACAACGCCCTTGCCGACAAATGCCAACGGCGCATCGCCCTTTTTGCCGCCATTCCAGCGCATGACCGCAAGTCTTGGTGGACGAACAGAGCCTTGAGAAACCGCCAAGAGCGCGCCCATCTTGAGCTTCTTCATTTCTTTTTCGGTGAGGATTTCCACCTCAACACCAAGCTTTTCCAGATCGCTTGCTGCCTTGGCAAATTCCACCGGCCCCAAATCATTGGGCGGCAAGTTCACAAGATCCCGCGCCAAACATACGCCATCGGCAACGCCTTCAAGCCCAGCCCAGACCTTTTTGGTTGCCTTGGGATCAGAAACTGCGATCTCAAGCTTATGCGCAAGCGGCGCACCATCTTCGGATTTTTTGGTCTTATAGGTGTCGAAACTATAAGAGCGCAGCTTCGCCCCCATACCAATCGTTGCCGCCGCCTCAGAAGAGCCTGCCACGACGCCAGGCAGGTCATAAACAACTGTCGCTTTTTCAATTTTAAAGCTCTTCAGAATACCCTGGATCGAACCACCGAGCTTCATCCAATCATCTTCTTCCAGCTCATCAACCTTGCCGAGACCGAAGACGATAATGCGATCCAGGCCAATGCCTGCAGGAGCGATGAGATCAAGTGTGGTTGATTTCGAGCCCTTGAAACCGGCAACTGAAGCTGCTCGATCAAAACCACCAGCGAGACCAGCCAAGAGATCTGTGGCCGCTGGGCCGAATGACAGGTCTTCGCCTGCGAGCAATATAGCCACACCACCACTTGGGGCTCCCGACTTTACGAAAGATACCTTGGTCAGTTTGCTCATTTTCAGTCCTGATCTCTTTTCGCCGATATCATCGGCCATGTTTTCCCGCACGGGCTGTGCGGCGTCTTGCCTGATCATGGTGTTTCTCACTCCCAACGGCAAGCACCTGTAAAATTAATCAATCTTTACCATGCTTGTTGATGCGATATTCACCACAAATCGTATTATTGGCTTTAGAGATCAAGAGTCGATACAAGATTGCATACATTTGGACTTGGCCCAGAATATCAGCGTTATGAAAACTATCGAGCGATACATAATCAAACGTGCGTTCGTCGCCTTCGCCATGACACTGGCGGCGATGACTGGCGTTGTATGGGCAACGCAGGCACTTCGGCAGCTCGACCTGGTGACCTCCAAAGGCCAGACAATCGTGCAATTTATCAGCATCACCATGCTGGCGATGCCGTTCCTGATTGTTATTGTCGCCCCTTTCGCCCTCATGATCGCGTTGATCCTGGTGCTCAATGCACTGTCCAGTGACAGCGAACTGATTGTCATCAATGCGACAGGCGGTTCACGCTTTCTCGTTCTGAAGCCCGTGATGCTGTTCGCGGCTTTCGTATTTGCATTGAGCGCATCCATGTCACTGTATTTTGCGCCTTTGGGGCTTGCAGAATTGCGGGAAGAAATCTCCCGGGTGCGCGCCGATTTGATCGCCAACATCGTAAAACCTGGACGCTTTATCTCAGTGGAGGATGGCCTGACGTTCCACATCAGGAATCGATCAGGAAATGGCATTCTTGATGGCCTGTTGATGCATGACACGCGGGACAAAGACATTACTTTCACCTATCAGGCTGAAACGGGCCAGATCATCGAAGCTGCGAACCGCACCTTGCTTGTTATGCAAAATGGGACCATTCAACGACGCCCACGAGCCGATGGTGATATTTCAATCGTCCGCTTTCAGTCCTATGCCTTTGACCTTTCCAGCCTCATTCCCGAGGCTTCAGCCCCGGTCTTCAAGGCAAGCGAGCGGTCAACTGAGAACTTGCTGGCGCCAAGCGCAAATGACAAATATGCGGTGGCTAATCCTGACAAGCTAAAAACGGAACTGTTTGAACGCTTCAGCCAACCACTCTACTGCATCGCTTTTGCCTTGATTGTCTTTGCCTTTCTCGGACGCGCCCGGACAACCCGCCAAAACCGCTCGGTCGCAGTTCTGGGCGCAATAGTTGGCTGCATCGGGCTGCGCACAACCGGATTTGGCATCACTGCCATCACCGGCGGCAACATACACCTGCTGGCGCTACTTTTTGCTGTGCCGCTCATCGGAATCATACTGGCCTTCTGGGCGATCCTGCGCGACGAGCATATGCCAATGCCAAAGTGGATGCGGGTCATTATTGACAATCTGTCTGCACTGATCGACAGGATTGCAGACCGCATCAACGAACGAAGCACTGGCGGGGTGTCCTGATCTCATGATTTTGGGCCGCACCCTCGCCTTGTATTTCTCTGGCCGCTTCCTGAAAGCCATTCTGGGCCTGTTTCTTCTGGCAGCTGTCCTCATATACCTGTTTGACGTTCTGGAACTGGTGCGACGAGGCGGTGACCGCGAAGGCTTCTCGGTGTTGCGCGTCAGCCTGATCTCGCTGTTGCGCGTGCCACTTCTGCTAGAGCAGGTGATCCCTTTCGCTGTTCTCTTCGGCTCCATTGCCGCTTTCGTCAGCCTCAGCCGCGCTCTTGAACTTGTTGTCGCTCGGGCCTCGGGTATTTCGGTCTGGCAATTCACCACACCTGCGATCCTTGTCGGTCTTGTTCTAGGTATCCTGTCGATCACAGCCTACAATCCGGCCGCAGTCTGGCTTCAACACAAATCCGATGAGGTCGCCATCGGGCTTTTCGGCTCTGAGCAAAGTCTGCTTTTGCAAACGACGAGTGATGTCTGGGTGCGTCAGGATGGTCTAGATGGCGAATCTGTTCTGCTGGCCAAGCATTTGCTTGAAGGAGGAACAAGACTGCTGGATGTGACCATCTTCACTTTCGACAAAAGCGGGACCTTTCAGGAACGTATAGAGGCGCGAGAAGCACGGCTCAGGAACCGTGTCTGGTATCTGCGCGATGCAACTGTCTACACGACAGAGCGTGATCCACAGCATTACGGCCTTTATGAAGTAAGCACATATTTGACCGCGACAGAGGTGCGAGAAAGCATAGGCTCTCCCGAATCAATCTCCTTTTGGAACCTGCCGCGCTTCATAGAACTGGCTCGCAACGCCGGTTTGCCCGCATATCGGTATGCTCTGCAATATCAAACTCTTCTGGCCCGCCCACTGCTTTTAGCGGCAATGATCCTCATTGCAGCTGCCGTTTCATTGAGAGTTTCTCGATTTGGTGGGCTCGGCGGAATGATTCTGGGTGGAATCCTTTCTGGCTTCGTGCTTTACGTTCTATCTGAGCTCGCAAAGGACTTTGGTGGTGCTGGTATTATTCCGCCAATTGTCGCAGCGTGGGCTCCTGGGGTTTTTGGAGTGCTTATGGGGCTTACCATTCTGTTGCATCAGGAAGATGGATGAAGAACGCGTGATCTGTCCTTCAAACATCGTTCCTAAAACAGATGGACGGGGTGCCGTGCGCAGGGTTGGTCCTGCAGCGCGAACCCTTGGTTTTGCATTCACACTTTCTGTTTCCAGCGTTACCCTGCTTGCCGCCGTTAGCACTACAGAGCTTCGGGCACAGGATAGCCTTGCTGACACGCTCGCCGGGCAAGTGCGTGATGATGCGCAGATGCAGCTTGAATCAGCTCAGATCATCTATGATTTCGATAAGGACGTCATCACTGCATCCGGCAAGGTGCAGGTGCTCTACGACAGCTATACCGTAGAAGCCGATCAGATCGTGTTTGATCGTGGTACTGCGACGCTGACAGCGCGCGGCAATGTCATCATGACAGAACCTGAAGGCAACATAGTTCGCAGCAACGAGTTGATCCTGTCCGATGATCTCGCCGAAGGGTTCGCCAAGGCACTGCAGATCGACACACCAGAGCGCACAAGGTTCATCGCGGAGCAGGCCAGCCGAACAGCGGGCAATGTTACGACGTTCGAAAACGGCATTTATACAGTTTACACCCGCCCGACGACCCCACTGAACAAGCCGCCTCTATGGAGAATTCGTGCTGCGACGATCATTCATGATCAGAAAGAGCGCACGATTTACTATGAGGATGCCTCGCTGGAGTTGTTTGGCCAGCCCGTTGCCTACATGCCGTATTTCTCGATGCCCGATCCGACCGTGAAACGGAAATCAGGTTTCCTGATGCCAAGCGGCGTGATTGCCGACCGGCTTGGTTATGGCGTCTCAGTTCCCTATTATTGGGCGCTTAGTCCGAGCTATGACCTGACAACGACCATTACCCCGTTGAGCTCACAGGGTGTTCTGGGAGACGTGAATTTCCGTCATCGTCTGATGTCCGGTTCTTATTCGATTGCTGCAGCTGGCCTGTTCCAGGCGCGCCCATCCGAGTTTGCCGGATCAAGCGGTGACACACGATGGCGCGGTGCTGTCAACACCACTGGTTCTTTCAATCTGACGGATGAGTGGAGCTACGGCTGGAACCTGACCTACAAGAGCGACCGTGCGTTTCTTGAAGACTATTCATTCACCAGCTTCGATGACAATGGTGAAACCTCTGAAATCTACCTGGATGGAAACACCACCCGCAATGCTCTGACATTCCGCGGATATGCCTTCTCACTGTCACAGGAAGACTACACCACGGACGGCCTGAACAATCCGAGTTCTGCCTTCTCTCCAATCGGCCAATCGCTTCAGGACAAACAGCCTTTCGTCCTACCGGTGATTGATTACAGCTACGTCTTTGATGATCCGATCGCCGGCGGAGAGTTGTCCCTTGGAGCTAACTTCACCTCCTTGACACGTGCCGAGACAGACGCTTTTCAAGCGACTGGATCTGATGTGAACCGATTCCGCGGCGTTGATGGTACATTCTCCAGACTGTCTCTCAAGAGTGATTGGCGACGGACATTCATTGACCCACTTGGACAGGTATTCACCCCGTTTGCCTACGTCAGAGGCGACCTCTTCTTCTTAGCCTCGGCAGACAAGAACGTGACAGCGCTAGCTGACGAATCCTTTGTCGGTCGTGCCATGCCTGCAGCCGGGCTTGAATATCGCTATCCTATCATCGCAACGTTTGATGGCGGCAATCAGATCTTTGAACCCGTCGCACAGGTCATTGTTCGTCCAAACGAACAGCGGATCGGTGAGCTGCCAAACGAAGATGCCCAAAGCATCGTTTTCGACGCGACGACGCTGTTCAACTACGATAAATTCTCCGGTTTTGACCGCGCAGAAGGCGGGTCGAGAATGAATGTCGGTCTGAACTACAAGTTACAGCTGAATAATGGTCACTTCCTCAGCGCTCTATTCGGACGTTCCTACCAGATCGCCGGGGACAACTCCTATGCGAAGGCTGATATTCTGGGAGCTACTCAGGATTCAGGTTTGGCGACAGGTCAATCAGACTATGTAAGCAGCGTCTATATCGACACCGATTACGGTGTCCGACTTGGCGCACAGGCCCGATTGGATGACAAAGACTTCCGCGTACGGCGCTTTCAGGCACAGGCGACAGGAACCTATGGACCCGTTGTCTCCTCTCTGGCCTATGCTTTCCTCGGTGAGCAGCCCGATCTTGGAATCAACGATCCACGTGAGGAAGTTCTCGGTTCTGCCAGTCTGAGGCTTCAGGAAAACTGGCGCGTATTTGGCTCGCTTCGTTATGATCTGGAGAATATGGACATCGTTCAGGATGGCTTCGGCCTAGGCTATGACGACGAAGGGTTCTCATTCTCGGTTTCATATGCGGAAGACAGAAGCAGGAACAATGGCGAGGAAGTCGATAGAACGATCTTTTTCCGCGTTGGTCTTCGCACCATCGGCAACACGCAAGTTTCAACTGGAACACAGTAATCACGCAAAAGTAGCCTGAATTTGTTGTTTTAGGCCTTCTTTACGACACATCCAGCCTTGCTTAGTGTTTGCATGCTTTGAAATAGCTGCATAATTGTGCAACATCTCAGGCATCATAAATCAAACGCCACTTAGCAGGTCGGCTTTACGGCACGGACAGGGTTTCAATGCGCTTCAGGTTTCTTATTCCGCTTTTCTGCCTGATCCTCTTGGGTCTTCCCCAGCAGAGTGTGCTCGCCCAGACCTCTATCAAGGTCGTCGTCAACGACGAAGCGATTACATCCTACGATATTGCTCAGCGTGCTCGCCTGATTTCAATGACGCAACGCAAGAACAAGTCTGTCGCCCGACGTCTTGCGAAAGAAGAACTGATTGACGACAAGCTTAAGATGACCGAGGCCGCACGCGTCAGGGTGTCTATCTCGGATGCAGAGGTCAATGAGGCTTATTCAAACATTGCGCGAAGCGTGAAGATGTCCCCCTCAAACCTATCGAGCGCATTGAGGCGTGGGGGCGTAAATCCTCAAACACTCAAAGATCGTTTGAAAGCACAGCTCGCCTGGTCCCAGGTTGTCAGAAATCTCTTTCAGGCCAAGATCAACGTTACTGATTCCGATGTCATTGCCGCTCTGCGCAAGTCGGACAAGAAAGATCAAGACACCAGCATTGAATATGAGCTGAAGCAGGTCATTGTCGTTGTTCCCAAGAAATCCAGTGGCGGTTTCAAGTCCAAACGGCAGCGCGAGAGCGCGCAAATTCGCAAGACCTTCAATGGTTGCGAGCAGGCAGGCTCAGTGCTCAGCCAATATAAAGAAGTTGTCTTGCGTCCTGTTGGACGGAAGCTGGAAACAGAACTCCCCCCGAACATGCGTGAAAGCATTGCAAAAACCGGCGTCGGACGCCTGACAAAGGCGCAGAAAACCGACCGGGGCTATGAAATGATCGCCGTTTGCGACAAGCAAGAAATCAAGTCAGATATTGCAGCACGTACGGAAATGAAATCCGAACTGCGTGCGAAAGAAGGTGAATCACTGTCCCGGCGGCACCTGATGGACTTGCGTCGCCGCGCCACCATCGTCGAGCGATGATCAGATGGTTTCTGTAGCCAAACCGCTGGCTGTCACTAGTGGCGAACCCGCAGGTATTGGCCCTGATATTATGCTGCTGTCCTGGATCGCTCGCAAGGCACGATCCCTGCCAGCTTTCTATTGGCGCGGTGATCCGGACTTCATCAGTCGCCGTGCGAAACGCATTGGACTTGATATTCCCTTCGCAGTGGTGGAACCGGAAGAAGCAGCTGCCTGTTTTTCCAAGTGTCTGCCGCTGGTCAAAACCGGCGATGCAATCGATGATCGTCCAGGTGAAGAAATTGAAGACACAGCAAAGTCGGTAATTGCCTCGATCGAGGCTTGTGTCCATGACGTGCTCAAAGGACAAGCGTCAGGCGTTGTGACAAACCCGATCAACAAGGCTGCCCTTTATGGCGCAGGATTCACATTTCCCGGTCATACGGAATACCTTGGCCACCTGGCTGACAAGCTTTGGACAGAGCCGCCTTATCACCCTGTCATGATGATTGCTGGCCCTGACCTTATGGTTGTGCCCATCACGATTCATATCGCGCTGAAAGACGTGCCTGAGGCCTTGACCGAAGACCTGATCGTCAAGACGGCCACAATCACGGCAAACGATCTGAAGCATCGCTTTGGTTTCTCGGCACCGCGTATTGCGCTTTGTGGCCTGAACCCGCATGCGGGAGAAAATGGAGCAATGGGCCTTGAGGAACAAACCATCATCATGCCAGCGATCGAACGCTTGAGAGCTGACGGGATTGATGTTGCTGGGCCCCTGCCCGCCGACACGATGTTTCACCCTGAAGCACGAAGGACGTATGATTGTGCTCTTGGCATGTATCATGATCAGGTTCTGGTTCCCGCTAAGACAATCGGCTTCGACGATTCCGTCAACGTGACCCTCGGACTGCCTTTCATACGTACATCGCCCGATCATGGTACGGCCTATTCATTGGCTGGAACCGGTAAGGCCCGCCCGGACAGCTTTTCAGCTGCTCTCAGGATGGCGGCCGTCCTATCAGATCCAGGTGCGATCTAGACTATGCCCCAGATAGACGACCTACCGCCGCTACGCGAAGTTATTGCCAACCACAGCCTCGACGCCCGCAAGTCTCTTGGACAGAACTTTCTCCTCGACCTCAATCTGACGTCAAGGATTGCACGTGCAGCAGCTCCTCTTGAAGACTGCACGGTGCTTGAGATTGGACCCGGTCCAGGCGGCTTGACACGCGCATTGTTGGCAGCTGGCGCAAAGCGCGTCATCGCCATAGAGAAAGACACCAGATGCCTGCCTGCTTTGGCAGAGATCTCGGCGCATTATGACGGACGGCTTGAGGTGATTGAGGGAGATGCTCTCAAGATCGATCCGGTCGCCCTTGCTGGCAGTGACAAGATCAAGATCGTCGCCAATTTACCTTATAATGTTGGCACGCAGCTTCTGCTCAACTGGATCACCCCGGACAACTGGCCGCCTTTTTGGTCCTCGTTGACGCTGATGTTCCAAAAGGAAGTCGGAGCACGTATCGTCGCCCGACCTGGTAGCAAGGCCTATGGTCGATTGTCCGTCCTTGCCGGATGGCGCACCGAGAGCAACATGCTGTTTGACCTGAACCCCAAGGCCTTCACCCCGCCGCCAAAGGTCACGTCAACCGTCATCCATATGACGCCCCTGTCGGAGCCTTTACACTGTTCGCGCAAGAACCTGGAACGCGTGACTTCCGCAGCTTTTGGCCAACGGCGCAAGATGCTACGGGCAAGCCTGAAATCCCTCGGAGGTCCTGCAGACGACTTGCTGGAGCGCGCAGGCCTTGAACCGACTGCTCGTGCAGAAGAAATTGATGTCGAGGGTTTCGTTCGGCTGGCAAATTGCTTCAGTGAGGGCTTGGGTTAGCGTAAATCAGGTTCGTCAATCCTGACGACCGCGCAGCAGGTCAAAACCACACATAAGCGCTTCATTTCAAAGAAGACGTAGAATCTTCGCTCAAGCCCGGTTCAGCTGCGCCGTGCAAGAGTTGCTGCAGCTTGCCCAAGAATGAAAACGCCCGTTGCTCCTATTATACAGCCAGAAAACCGTTTCAACTTTAAAAGCGCACCCGATGTCGTCATCATTTGTCGTGCACCGGACGCTAGTAAAGCGTAAGGCGTCAGGGTTGCGAACAGGACCGTGACAGTCAGAACGCTCAAAGCGAACCATTCCGATATGCCTACGCTCTCCAAATCCAGAACGGTCGGTAGCAAAGCAAGATAGAAAATGATGGTTTTTGGATTACCAAGCGTAACTGTAAAACCAGCGAACACAGATGTTAAGCCATTGCGAATCTTAATATTTTCGACTTGAGTGAGCCCAGCTTCACTTCTCCAGAATTTATAAGCAAGATATATCAGATAGGCTCCACCGAGTATCTTAATCACCACAAAAGCGCCCGCAAAAAGCTGGGCTACAGCAGCAAGGCCAGCAACAGCTATCGTCAGGTAGGCAATATCGCCAAGTGCAATGCCGACGAGAAAGAAGAAAGAAGCGCGCAATCCGCTGCCCAGGGATTGCCCAACAAGCGCTGCAACCCCAGGGCCTGGAATAATTGCGGCGATAGACAAAGCCACAGAATACGCGATGAGCGATGTTATCATGTCCATGAAGCAGGCAACCTAATTAGCCAGAGGGGCCAACCATATTCATCATGAGCCGCAGGGCAAGGACGTGATTAGGGTTAAGGCCTATAAAAATGCAGTGATAGAATCACGAAATAAAAAAGCCCCCCGGTTACGGAGGGCTTTCTTCAAAAGGGCCTTAGCCCCACTTCATCTCGCCTTTGGCGACTTTCGCGCCCACCTGCAAGGCGACTTCCAGCCCAAGGCCGGGGAAGCGGCTTTGCATTGCGGCAATCAGTTCAGCGCTGTCTGCTGATTTGGCCACTTCTTCTTCAAATGCCACCAGATAGTCGCGGGTGAACTCGATAGACGCCAGACCATTGTTCATGCCTTCCGCGGCATGTCCTGCGATCACCAAGCTTGGATTGCGAGCGATCATGGTATCAAGTTCGCTGATCCATCCAGCACGCAATTCTGGTGTTGCTGTATCCGCTGTCCACACATGCAGGCCATCAAAGACCAAAACGCCGCCGAGAACTGCATTGAGTGATGGAACCCACAAATAGCGACGGTTTGGAACTGCACTGGCTGTCACAATTTCAATTGTTGTGCCTTCCAGCTCAAGTGTTGGTGCGTCATAGGCTTCCGGAAAGACGATCTGTTCCAGTTTCTGTGGACCGAATTCACCCAGTCTTGGGCCCCATACGTCAATTTTCTTTTGAGCGCTGGCCTTGATCGCTTCAACCGTTGCCGTAGCTGCAATCACACGTGCCTCAGGAAAGGCTGCTATAACAGGCGTAAGGCCGAAGTAGAAATCAGGATCGCTCTGGCTGATGTAGATTGTTGTCAAGCGCTTGCCTGTGGCCTGAATAGCCTTCACCAATGCATCGCCGTCCGGGAAATTGAACCCGCCGTCGATCAGGATAGCTTCTGCATCACCGGTCAACAGAGTAGGTGCACGGAAAAAACCATTTTCTCCAGAGCGGGTGCCACTCCATTTCACAGTGGCGTCGCTAGAAAGCGCGATCTGCGTCAGCAGAGGAGTCGCAGCAGTGGCTGCAAGGGTGGTGAGTAGGCTTCTGCGTGTAAACATGATTTTTCCTATGAATTTCGGGTGCGGTACATTGAGATACCCTCACACCATGTCGACTGTCCGCGACCATTTTTGAGATGAATGACCTCTCGCCGCCAACCCGCCAGACATGAAGAGGCTCCCCTCCAAGATGTGCCTTGCCTGATAGATAGCGCAAGAAATTGTCATTGATAGATACTCAATTGCGCCATAGTGTATCCTAAAAGGAAACAATATGGCGCAACTCGACGTTCGTAACAATCTCAATCGCCTCGCCCACTTTGTTGCGATCATCGAAGAAGGCACGATAACGGCGGCGGCTCAACGACTTGGAGTTGGCAAGGCAGTTGTCAGCAAGCAACTCATCATGCTTGAGGCTGATGTCGGCGTAGATCTGGTCATTCGAAACACCCGCCACCTGAAACCGACCGATGTTGGATTGACGTTCTATGAAAAATCCAAGTCCGCGCTCGAGCAGGCCAATGAAGCCTATGCTGCGGCTAGAGACGGCACCCATGAACCGATTGGTCGGTTACGCATAACGGCACCGGTTGACTATGGAACGCTGCACATCGCCCCCTTGCTCGGGCATTATAGCCGCGCATATCCCAAGGTTCAGATCGATCTGACACTCAGCGATGATCGTCTTGACCCCGTGCAGCATCAATTCGATCTGTCGTTTCGCGTGGGGTGGCTGAAAGATTCCAGCAATCTGACCCGGAAAATTGCTGACTTTAAGGAACTTGCCGTGTGCTCACGGGAGTTCGCGCGTGACAATCAGATTGAGCATCCATCTCAATTGGAGCGCTGCAGCTTTATTGCCAATAAAGCGCTGTCGAACCCAACGAAATGGTCGTTCTCAAACAAGGAAGAAACGGTCGAGATTGACGCCAGAAAAGCCATCAACATGAATTTTGGGGCCGCAATTAAGACGACAGTAATGGCAGGCGGAGGTGTCGCAGTCCTGCCGGATTTCCTAGTTTCATCCGAGTTGGCCGCAGGATCCATGATACACGTTTTTCCGAACTGGAAACTTCGCCGGGGCGGGATTTTTGCCGTCTTTCCCGCGACAAAACACCGATCTGCGGCGAGCAAAATGTTCATCGACATGGTCCTTGCTCACCACAAGGGCCGGGTTGAGATACCTAAAAGATAACCTGTGACTGCAGCGCCTCTAATGTCACTTGGCTCTTTGAGCTTAGAATATGCATTTATCCATGAAAATCAGCCACCTACCAGCTTTCGAAATACATACCGGCAAGAAATTGCCCCCCTCTCCCCGCGTATAATCCTGATGGGCTTACCCACCTTATTTAAGCTCATCCTGCAGGTCGTCGACCATACCGTCCATCAACTTTCCAACGGCACCTGAGCGCTTCTGCTTGAGCCGTTCTGCCTTCAAGATGGCACGAACATTCTCATAGGCGCGCTCTAGGTCTTCATTGACGACAACATAATCGTATCTGCTCCAGTGACGCATTTCACCGACTGCGGTCTTGAGGCGCTTTAAAATGACCTCTTCAGTATCCTCAGCACGTCCACGCAAACGGGATTTCATCTCGGAGATGGACGGAGGTAAAATGAAGATAGACACCACATCATCGCGCATTTTCTCATAGAGCTGAAAGGTGCCCT
This sequence comes from Roseibium algae, assembly GCF_037783265.1. Taxonomy (NCBI): domain Bacteria; kingdom Pseudomonadati; phylum Pseudomonadota; class Alphaproteobacteria; order Hyphomicrobiales; family Stappiaceae; genus Roseibium; species Roseibium algae. Next base: position 111,997 of record NZ_JBAKIA010000010.1, on the reverse strand, counting down.
GAATGTCGATGTCAAACAGGATGTCCCTGCCACTTTCAATTGTCGCTTCAACCGGCCCACGCGGGGTCCCATAGGAATTGCCGTGAACTGTGGCCCACTCCAGAAGATCTCCGCTTTCTGCCATTTCGGAAAACCGCTCATTATCGACGAAATGATAATGCACGCCATCAACTTCAGTCGACCGCCTCGCACGGGTCGTGGCGGAAATCGAAAGTTCCAGATTGTCTTCACGCTCCAAAAGCATGCGAGCAAGTGTCGACTTTCCAGCACCGGATGGCGACGACAGAACCAGCATCAACCCACGTCGTTCCTGCTCGGCCTGATCGGCACTGACAATTGTGCCGCTTGCAGTGCTTTTGGTCTCTGACATAGGGTTACTCCAGGTTCTGGATTTGCTCGCGCATTTGATCAATGACAGACTTGAGATCGAGGCCAATCGACGTCAACTCCACATCGTTCGATTTGGAGCAAAGGGTATTTGTTTCACGGTTGAATTCCTGCGCCAGAAAATCAAGCCGGCGACCAATCGGGCCGCCCGTTGCCAGAAGTTCCTGAACAGCGCTCACATGAGCTTGCAGACGATCCAGCTCTTCGCGGATATCTGCCTTTGTCGCCAAGATCGCCACCTCCTGGTGCAGGCGCTGGGGGGCCAATGCGCCGCTGGATGCATCAAGCAAAGCAACGACCTGAGCAGACAGGCGCGCCTTGATGGCCTCCGCCGTACGCGCCGGCAGAGTTTCTGCCCTGCTCGTCAGCTCAGCAACCAATGCAACTTGGTCGCCGACAACCTTGCCGATCACGGCTCCCTCGCCGCGACGCATGTCAACCAGCGCTTCCAGCGCCTCGTCCAGCGTTTCCAGCAAGGCCGCAATCATCGCAGCTCTGGTTTCCTCGTCGTCCTCTTGCTCCTTGAGCTCGAAGACACCTTTTTGAGCCAGGATGCCGTCCAAAGTTGGCGGCGCCACATCCGGCACACGGACTTTAAGAAGTTCAATGGCTGACAGAACGGCTTCCAAAGCTCTTTCATTGACAGAAAGAACCGCCTCGCCTTCATCACGCTTCATGGACAAGCCGACAGAAACGTTGCCACGCTTGAGGGCCTTGGCGCAACGTTCGCGAATATTCTGCTCCAGATTTTCCAGACCCGCAGGAATCCTGACCCTGACGTCAAGGTTCTTGCCATTTACGGACCTGATTTCCCACGTCCAGCGAACGACACCGGCTTCCCCTTGAACCCGGGCAAAACCGGTCATGCTGGCTACCGCCATGTCGTTCTCCTGTCAGTTCGATTTTGGTGCAGCGGCCTTGTTTTTTTCAGCTGCGCGCCGCTCACGTTCAACCTTGCGCCATTTGCGCACATTCGCCTGGTGCTGAGCATAGGTCTCGGAGAAGACATGTCCACCCGTACCGTCAGCGACAAAATAAAGGTCATTGGTCCGCGACGGGTTAGCCACCGCTTCCATGGCAGCCTTACCCGGATTGCCGATTGGCCCAGGAGGCAAGGCATCAATCTGATATGTGTTATAAGCAGTCGCTTTCTTGAGATCCGACTGCTTGATAGCGGAGCGATCCGTGGTCCAGGCGTCACCGCCATAGAGACCATAAAGAATGGTCGGATCCGACTGCAGGCGCATGCTCTGGTTCAGCCGATTGACAAAGACACCAGCAACGCGGGAGCGCTCATCTGCTTTCGCAGTTTCTTTTTCCACGATGGAGGCCAGTACAACCAGCTCTTCGGGAGAAGAAATCGGCAGGTCTTCACTGCGACGCGACCAAATTTCGGTAAGAAGCTTGGTCTGGGCATCTTTCATCTTGTCGATCAGCTGTTGCCGGGTGCTCCCGCGCGTGAAAGCGTATGTCTCCGGCAGGAGATCACCTTCTTCTGGAATGTCCGTAATATCGCCAACCAGAACTGGGTTGTTGCGCACGCGTTCCAAGATCTGGGCGGTTGACCAGCCTTCAGGCACAGTCACCGCATGAGTCACTGCATTGCCCTCGACCAGGTCGGTCATGACGTCCTTCATGCTGGTACCAGCCCGGAAGGCATATTCACCGGCTTTCAGCTTTGTCGCGTTCTTGTAAAAACGAACGCCGGCATTGAAAACCAACTCGTCGAATAGACTGTCGTCGATGACATTCTGTGATTTCAAACGTTGGGTGATGCCCGAAAGACCTGATCCGGAAGAGATCACAACCGTGCTATCTTCGCTCAAGGGACCGGCTTTTTCAAAAGCCGCTTTGCCAAAATATAACGCAGCTCCTGCGCCTATCAATGCGAACACGGCCAAGGATATGACCATGTTGATCAGGATGACGACAGGGTTGCGAACATGACGCGATCTTGGCGGCGGACCTGGGGCCGGTTCCGGCTGGATCGCCTCGCGTGGGCTTTTCGGCTTGATGCGCATCTAAAACGCTCCTCGTAATAAGAGCCGGATGCAAATCCGGTCGATACCTTCAGCGCAGCTCATCAGATCCGCATAGCGTAAAGATGGCGCTGCCGAAGAAAACCTGCCGCCGAACGTTTTATACGGCGGCAGGCTACCGGTGTTGGTGGTTAAACCGCCAGTTTCTTAAACACAAGAGATGCATTGGTGCCGCCAAAGCCGAAGGAATTCGACAGGGCCACATCAATATTCATTTTCTTGGCTTTGTGAGGGACAAGATCGATCTTGGTTTCAATTGACGGATTGTCAAGATTGATTGTTGGCGGGGCCATGCTGTCGCGAATCGCCAGAACGGAGAATATCGCCTCGATAGCACCAGCAGCGCCAAGCAAATGGCCTGTCGATGATTTGGTGGAGGACATGGTCAGCTTGTCAGCAGTCTCTCCAGCAAGTCGTGTGACCGCGCCCAATTCGATCTCATCGCCAAGCGGCGTGGAAGTGCCATGAGCGTTGATGTAGTCAACCTCACCTGCACTCACACCAGCCCGCTTCAGAGCGGCCTGCATGCAGCGGAAAGCACCATCGCCATCAGCAGCAGGTGCTGTGATATGATGCGCATCACCGGACAAGCCGTAGCCAACCACTTCTGCATAAATCTTGGCACCGCGCGCAATTGCGTGCTCGTACTCTTCAAGAATGACTACGCCAGCGCCCTCTCCCATGACAAAGCCATCGCGGCCCTTGTCATAAGGGCGTGAGCCCTTTTCGGGATCGTCGTTGTATCCGGTCGAGAGCGCGCGGCAAGCTGCAAAGCCTGCAAGCGACAGTCTGCAGACCGGAGATTCCGTTCCGCCGGCAACCATGACATCCGCATCACCGAAAGCGATCAAACGAGATGCATCACCGATTGCATGCGCGCCTGTAGAACAGGCGGTCACAACGGCGTGGTTCGGGCCCTTGAGGCCATGGCGAATTGAGACATAGCCACCAGCCAGATTAATCAATCGTCCGGGGATAAAGAATGGCGACAGGCGACGGGGCCCTTTTTCCGCCAAAACGTGAGCTGCTTCCTCGATGCCTTGAAGGCCACCGATTCCGGAGCCGATCAAAACGCCGGAGCGAATCTGTTGGTCGTAATTTTCCGCTTTCCAGCCGCTGTCTGCCAACGCCTGTTCAGCTGCAGCCAAGGCATAGACGATAAAGTCATCCACCTTGCGCTGTTCTTTTGGGGCCATCCAGTCATCTGGATTAAACGCCCCCTCCACAGAGGAGTCGCGCGGGATCTGCGCTGCGATCTGACAAGCCAAATCGTCTACCTTGAAATCGGTGACCTTATTGGCCCCGCTCTTCCCTTCAAGGATATTCTTCCAAGAAACATCAACGTTTCCGCCAAGCGGAGACACCATGCCCAATCCGGTTACGACAACTCGCCTCATGAACCCGCACTTGTTTCGGGCAGAGCAACCAAAAGGCTCGCCTCTGCCCGCTTATCCATTTTACGTCAGATTTACATCCGCCGAATTAGCCAGCGTTCTTTTCCAGGAACTTAACAGCATCGCCAACCGTCAGAATGGTTTCAGCTGCATCATCTGGAATCTCAACACCGAACTCTTCTTCGAAAGCCATGACGAGCTCAACTGTGTCGAGGCTGTCTGCGCCCAGATCATCGATGAAGCTAGCAGCTTCCACAACCTTTTCGGCATCTACGCCCAGGTGCTCGATGACGATTTTCTTTACTCGATCCGCAGTATCGCTCATTTTACATTTCCTTGAGTTTACAGTCTTCCGTAGAAATTCCGGTTCAGGCCTCTCATCAGTCCACCACCCGAATTTCAATCTACACATTCAGGCGCGAACCATCTCGTTTCCCTTTTGGGCCAACGAATTTTTCACGCCTTCAAACACGCTCTGGCAAGGCCAAGTCTGAATTCAGAACGACACCCTACATCTTGGAACAATCGGCGGCTAGGTAACATACTTTCTGAGCCTTGACCAGCCAGTCCCAACAGCACCTGTGCCATCGGGAATCTTTTTGCCAGAATACGAGTTATTCCTTTTAAATCATGGCCATACCGCCATTAACATGGAGTGTTTGCCCCGTCACATAGGCCGCTTCATCACTTGCCAGATAAAGAGAAGCAGCTGCGATCTCGGCAGCCTTCCCCAGACGACCAGCAGGAACACTGTGCAGAATCGCTTCTTTCTGCTTGTCGTTGAGTTCATCCGTCATGGCCGTCTCGATGAACCCTGGTGCCACCGTATTGACCGTGATGTTCCGGCTCGCGACTTCACGCGCCAGCGACTTGTACATGCCGATCATGCCTGCTTTTGCAGCAGCATAGTTTGTCTGGCCAGGATTTCCGGTCACGCCAACCACGGAGGTAATTCCGACGATGCGGCCGGTTCGACGCTTCATCATTCCCTTGATAGCAGAACGACACAGGCGGAAACCGGACGTCAAATTGACTTCAAGAACCTGATCCCACTCGTCATCTTTCATGCGCATGAAAATGTTATCGCGGGTGATTCCGGCATTGTTGATCAGAATATCAACCTTGCCCATTTTCTCTTCCGCAGTCGGAAGCAAAGCATCGACAGCGGCACGATCCGACAGGTTTGCAGGCGCAATAAACGCGCGCTCCCCAAGGTCTGCAGCCAGAGCTTCAAGCTTTTCAGCTCGGGTGCCGGACAAGGTCACTGTCGCGCCATTTGCATGCAGAGCACGCGCGATCGCTTCACCGATACCACCGGTGGCGCCGGTCACAAGAGCCGCTTTTCCCTCAAGGGTAAACATGATGGCTTCCTTATACTCAGGACCGGACCTTGAGGTATCGCACCTCCCGCCGTCCGGCCTTCTAATTAACTAGGTTGGGATTAGACGGACAGCTTTTCAATGAGCGCGTCAATATCATCTGGTGAATTCACAGGGATACCAACGGTTTCCTTTGCAATCCGTTTGACCATGCCGGTCAGAACCTTGCCTGTACCAAGCTCAACAAATGTATCCACACCTTCAGCTGCAAGCCAGGTTACAGATTCGCGCCAGCGGACAGTTCCAGTGACCTGTTCAACAAGACGGCTGCGGATTTCGGCAGGATCCGTGATTGGGCGCGCAAGAACATTGGCGACCAAAGGCACACGAGGTGCACGCAGGGACGCATTGGCGAATGCCTCAGCCATGGCATCGGCAGCCGGGGCCATCAATGCGCAATGGAACGGCGCACTCACCGGAAGAAGTAGGGCACGCCGCGCGCCTTTCGCCTTTGCAATATCAATTGCGCGCTCAACAGCACCGACATGGCCTGATACAACCACCTGACCGGGCGCATTATCATTTGCCGCCTGACACACCTCGCCCTGAGCAGCTTCCTGCGCAACGCTTTGCGCAGTCTCGAAATCCAGCCCAAGCAGCGCCGCCATTGCACCCTGTCCGACAGGAACAGCACTTTGCATTGCATCACCGCGCACACGCAACAGGCGCGCAGCCGTTGCAATGTCGAGAGACCCTGCAGCTGCAAGCGCAGAATATTCGCCCAATGAATGACCTGCGACAAAACTGACGGTGGCCTCAAGATCAAGACCGCGCGCTTCCAGAACCCGCATGGTCGCAAGGCTCACCGCCATCAAAGCAGGTTGAGCATTTGCAGTCAGCGTAAGATCAGATTCAGGACCGTTCCACATTATCTCGGAGAGCTTTTGCCCCAGAGCCTCATCGACCTCCTCGAAAACAGTGCGCGCTTCAGCATAAGTATCGGCCAAAACCTTGCCCATTCCAATTGCCTGGCTTCCCTGTCCGGGGAAAGTGAATGCAATGCTCATGCGCTGTGCGCCTCCGTTACCGTGGTCATTCTATCTATATCGTTCAATCAGGGCACATGCTTACCCAATTACACGAACCAATCAGCACAGTGCCCTAGGGCGCGAGCCTATGATATAGAGTAGGTCATTGAGTCAAGAGCTGAGCGCACCAAGGCCCTGCCTTTGAGCGAATGAATGCTATTTCATGACATTTTCACGACGCATAATCCATCTCGACTTTCATTTGTTTCAATCGATCAGGATTGGTCGCACATGAAAAGCGCGTGTCATTTGCTGTAAATCACAGTTCCGACTTGCTTTTGCATCAGATATGTCTATAGAACGCCTCGCATCCGGAAACTTGGCCGGGGGCTGAACGGAAGGGCGTGCAAGCGTCTAGGTGTGTAAAAAGACCTGTCTTCCCGTGTCTCCGCTCTCGTTTTAGAATTCTCGTATCCTTTCCGGGGTCACGAGGAGGCTTCGCGCCAGTTTCCGAATTGAAACCAAGGAAAGGCTTTTTTACATGCCTCTATACGAGCACGTGTTCCTGGCACGCCAGGACGTTTCGGCCCAACAGGTCGAAGCCCTCGTCGAACATTACAAGGCCCTCATCGAAGGCGCTGGCGGAACTGTTGGCAAGGTGGAAACTTGGGGTCTGCGGTCCCTCGCATACCGCATCAAGAAGAATCGTAAGGCTCATTACACACTGATGAACCTCGACGCACCGCATGAAGCGGTTGCCGAGATGGAACGTCAGATGGGCCTGAGCGAAGACGTCCTGCGCTTCATGACCTTCAAGGTCGATGAGCTGGACGACGAGCCGTCTGCAATGATGCAGAAGCGCGATCGTGATGATCGTCGTGGTGGTCGTGGCGAGCGCTTCGGTGGTAATGAGCGCGGCGGTGATCGTGGCGGAGACCGCGGTGGCCGTGGTGGCGATCGTGGCGGTGACCGGGGCGAACGCGCTCCGCGTCGTGCAGAGGCGGAGTAAGAGATCATGGTTGATATCGCACAAATCCCAAGCCGTCGTCCTTTCTTCCGTCGCCGGAAGACCTGCCCGTTCTCAGGCGCAAACTCGCCGAAGATCGACTATAAGGACGTACGTCTCCTGCAGCGCTACATTTCAGAGCGTGGCAAGATCGTACCAAGCCGTATCACCGCCGTTTCTGCAAAGAAGCAGCGTGAACTGGCCCGCGCAATCAAACGCGCTCGCCTGCTCGGCCTTCTGCCTTTCGTAATCAGCTAAGCTGAAAACAGCCCGGGCTTGCCCGGGCTGCCGGATTGAGGCCGACCGGATCCTTTGGTGATCGGCCTCTAACCGCCTCACATGATAGAGAATCAGGGGCGGGACAGACCGCAGGAGCAAATTCCATGCAAGTAATTCTTCTTGAGCGCATCGCAAAGCTCGGCCAGATGGGCGACACTGTTCGTGTACGCGACGGTTATGCCCGTAACTTCCTTCTGCCGCAGGGCAAAGCCCTCCGTGCAAACAAGGGCAACATGGCTCGCTTTGAAGAGCAGCGCGCCCAGTTGGAAGCGCGCAATCTTGAGCGCAAGTCCGAAGCTGAATCCGTTTCCTCCAAGATGGACGGCCAAATCCAGGTCATGATCCGCTCGGCTGGTGAAACGGGTCAGCTTTACGGTTCAGTGTCTAAGCGAGACATTGCCGATGGCCTGACAGAAAGCGGCTTCTCCGTTTCCCGTGGACAGGTAGAGCTCAACACACCAATCAAGACAATCGGCCTGCACAGCGTTCTTATCACTCTGCACCCAGAAGTCGAAGTCACGGTTCAAATCAACGTTGCTCGTTCTGAGGACGAAGCATCCCGTCAGGCAGCCGGTGAAGACCTCACCTCTCCTGAGCAGGACATCTTCGAATTTGAAGAAGACGACGAAGACGAATCTGAAGGCGATGACGAAGACGGCGCAGAAGACGATGCTTCTGATGACGTTGCTGAGGAAGAAAAGACGGCCTAATCGGCATTTTTCTTTTCAACGATTGAAAAAATTGACGGCGGCGCCCTTTGGGCGCCGTTTTCATTTTTGGATTGTTACCATAAAATACACTTTTTCACGCGCCCACTTTAAGTTGAAATGCTATTCTCGCCGCCCGAAAACGAGGGGCTTTCAATGCATGCGTTAACTTTCCTTAACGTTATCAAACTCTAAACTTTAACTGCATGTGAGTCGCGTTCTGCCTCCCACGTCAAGGCTCCACCCCTGATATCCCCGCTGATTTCGACCCGGCTAAGGGAATCGGAGTCAAGGTTTTTGATTCCTTGAAGCACTGCCAGCCTACCGGTTAGACCTAGGTCAAATAGGTCACTCGGGGGATGCCATGAAGGGCAAGTTACAATCGGTCGAAACGGAAGAAACGGCGCAACGTCTCGCACCGCACAATGCCGAGGCCGAACGTCAGTTGCTGGGCGCGATTCTCGTCAACAACGAGACTTATTATCGCGTTTCAGACTTTCTGGAGCCCTTTCATTTTTTCGTTCCTCCCCATCAGGATATCTATGAAAAAATCGGCCAGCTGATCCGTGCGGGCAAGACCGCCTCGCCAATCACGCTGAAGACATTTTACCCAGCCGACACAAAGATCGCTGACCTGAGCGCGACCCAGTTTCTGCTCCGCCTTGCCGCGGATGCTGCCTCTATTATCAACGCAGAAGACTATGGCCGGACTATCTATGATCTTGCCCTGCGCCGGAATTTGATTCGAATCGGCGAAGACATGGTCAACATCGCCTTCGATGCACCAATTGATGTGCCGCCGACCCAACAGATTGATGATGCTGAGCGACGCCTGTTTGAATTGGCGGAAACAGGGCGACAGGAAGGTGGCTTTGTCAGTTTTGGCGATGCGCTGACCGAAACCATCGAAATGGCTCACGCCGCATGGAACCGTGAAGGCGCCCTGTCTGGTATTTCCACAGGCTTGACCGAGCTTGACCGCCTTCTAGGTGGATTGCAGCATTCGGATTTGGTTGTGCTCGCTGCACGTCCTGCGATGGGCAAGACATCGCTGGTCACGAACATTGCCTACAACATCGCTCAAGCCTATCAAGCCGAAGAACAGCCTGATGGATCGATAAAGACGGTCAACGGCGGTGTGGTTGGCTTCTTCTCTCTGGAAATGTCGGCAGAACAGCTGGCCACACGTATTATTTCAGAGCAGACGGAAATCTCCTCCTCAAAAATCCGCCGCGGTGACATTACCGAATCTGATTTTGAGAAACTCGCAGCGGCCTCCCAGCATATGCAGACAGTGCCCCTGCACGTCGATCAGACAGGCGGTATTTCCATCGCATCTCTGGTGGCCCGAGCACGACGGTTGAAACGCCAGCGCGGCCTTGATCTCATCGTGGTCGACTATATTCAGCTTCTTTCGGGCACATCCAAAACAGCTGGCAACCGCGTTCAGGAAGTCACCGAAATCACCACTGGCCTCAAAGCGCTGGCCAAGGAACTGAACGTACCGATTCTGGCGTTGTCACAGCTCTCGCGTCAGGTTGAGAACCGCGACGACAAGCGTCCTCAGCTCTCGGATTTGCGCGAATCGGGATCGATCGAGCAGGACGCCGACGTTGTTATGTTCATCTATCGCGAGGAATATTATCTGTCGAAGACGGAGCCAGAAGAAGGCTCCCCGGAATATGAAGTCTGGCGCGACAAGGTTGAGCGGGTGAAGGGCAAGGCGGAAGTCATCATCGCCAAGCAGCGTCACGGCCCAACCGGCACTGCAAACCTTCACTTTGAAGGCCAGTATACACGGTTCTCCGATTTGGCGGAGGATGAGTACCTTCCAGAACGTCACGAATAAGTTGGACACCACAAATAGGCTGGCCAAAACAATACGGTTGGAGATGAATTCAGGGTGGATCTATTGCATACATCGACATGCGCATGGTCCTTTGCCGCATCGCGGTAGTATCTTGAATGAACGGACCTGCCATGCACCGATTCGGCAGGATAGAGTTGGCCGCCCCCTTTCGAGTGACTGATGCAAAAGGCGATACCCTTGCAGGATAATATACGCTCATCCGCCTCTGTTGTTGGCGAGGCGCTGTCTGGTGGCAGGCTAACCATCGACCGAGATGCCATCGCCGCAAACTGGCGTTTACTAGAGGGTCACCTGAAAGCTGGCACCACCTGCGCTGCCACCATCAAGGCAGACGGCTATGGCACAGGTGCGACAGGCACAGCTCAGTCACTTTGGGATGCGGGATGTAAAACATTCTTTGTCGCTCTGCCCGGCGAAGGCCTGATTTTACGAGAAGCGCTTCCGGACGCCACCATCTACATTCTGGGAGGCCTGTTTCCAGGTGCAGCAGGCGACCTTCAATCGGCCAGGCTGATCCCGGTGCTGAACTCTGTTCCTGAAGTCGAGGAATGGGCAGCGTTCTGCCGTGCACAAGGTCAAAAGTCTAAGGCCGCGCTTCAGCTGAACACCGGCATGAACCGCCTGGGCATGGACCCAAACGAGTTCGCTAATGTCATGGCGCGACCAGAGATCACTGACAGTTTTGATCAGGCGCTTCTGATGACCCACCTGGCGTGTGGCTCTGATCCAGATCATCCGCTCAATAGGCGCCAGCTGGAGGCCTTTCGGGCTGCAACGGATCCGTTTCGACAGATCCCTCGCTCCATGGCCAATTCGGCAGGCGTGTTTCTGGGCGAGAACTATCACTTTGACCTTGCACGCCCTGGCATTTCGCTCTTTGGCGGCAAGGCAATTGATACGCAGGCCAACGTTATGGCACCGGTGGCCATGGTCGAAGCGCGTATCATGCAAGTGAGATTTGTACCTGCTGGGCAGACTATCGGTTATGGCGGCGCAGCCACTGCTCAACGCGACTTAAAAGTAGCTTTGGTCGCGGCAGGCTATGCAGACGGCTTGCTTCGCCGCGCAGGCTCCTCCGATGACAGGCCTGGTGGTTTTGGCCAGATCGGCCGCCACAAAGTTCCACTGATCGGCCGAGTATCGATGGACATGATTGCCGTTGATGTCACGGATGTGCCGGGCGACCTTGCCTCACGCGGTTCCTTTGTGGAAATGCTCGGCCCCAATGTTGATGCCGCAGACCTTGCCGCTTATGCCGACACCATTGACTACGAATATCTGACCTCGCTGGGGCAGCGCTATCACCGTCGCTACCAGCCTCTGCCCACTCCGGATCAAAAATGACCGGGATTCAGCAGGCCCAAGGAGTTTCCGCTTAATGGCGCGTCGTTCCAGTAGTTTCATCTGCCAGTCTTGCGGTGCTGTCTATGCGAAGTGGACCGGGCGCTGCGAATCCTGCGGTGAGTGGAACTCCATCTCAGAAGAACAGGCCAGCGGCGGCATTGGCGGCGGCCCATCCAAGAACAAGCCAACCAAGGGACGCATCGTTCCTCTGGTTGGCCTTCAAGGCGACACCAAGGAAGCCCCCCGCATCCAAAGCGGGATCAAGGAACTTGACCGGGTCGCTGGTGGTGGGTTCGTGCGCGGCTCGGCCCTGCTGGTTGGCGGCGCTCCCGGCATTGGCAAATCAACCCTGCTAATTCAGGCAGCGGCCGCCTTTGCCAGGCTAGGCCACAAGGCCGTTTATATCTCTGGTGAAGAAGCCATTGGCCAGGTTCGCCTGCGCGCTGAACGCCTTGGACTGACAGATGCACCGGTTGCCCTAGCGGCTGAAACCAGTGTTGAGGATATTCTGGCGACGATGCAGGACGGAGAGCCGCCTGCCCTGCTGATACTCGATTCGATCCAGACACTGTGGACAGAACAGGCAGATTCTCCCCCTGGCACTGTGACCCAGGTGCGCGCATCGGCACAGGCCATGGTGCGTTACGCCAAGAAGTTCGGCACAACCCTCGTTCTGGTCGGCCATGTAACGAAAGATGGCCAGATCGCAGGCCCGCGCGTTGTCGAGCATATGGTCGATGCCGTGATGTATTTTGAAGGCGACGGAGCGCATCAGTTCCGCATCCTGCGCTCGGTCAAGAACCGCTTTGGCGCGACCGATGAAATCGGCGTCTTCGAGATGACAGGTGCCGGACTTGCAGAAGTTGCCAATCCGTCGGCGTTGTTTTTGGGTGAACGCTCAACCAATTCCCCAGGGGCTGCTGTTTTTGCGGGTCTGGAAGGCTCGCGCCCGCTCTTGATCGAAATACAGGCACTGGTGGCCCCCTCCCCCCTTGGAACGCCACGTCGCGCTGTCATCGGCTGGGACACTGCCCGGCTTTCAATGATCCTTGCCGTGCTGGAAGCGCGCTGCGGAGTACGGTTTTCACAGCATGATGTCTACCTGAATGTGGCAGGCGGACTTAAAGTCAATGAGCCTGGCGCCGATCTGGCTGTGGCTGCAGCCCTGGTCTCTTCGCTCAGCGGGCTTGCCCTTCCGGCCAATTGCGTCTATTTCGGCGAGGTCAGCTTGTCTGGGGCGATCAGACCGGTCGCTCAGGCACAATCCAGGCTGAAAGAGTCCCAGAAACTGGGGTTCGACAAGGCATTTTGTCCACAAGGCAACTTGAAGGATAAAATGCAATCTGATTTCGCGGCGACTGGCCTTGAGGATCTCGGGGATTTCATCGCCAAAATTTCGGTAAAAGCGGGTGCAGGAAAAGAATCCTGATATCCTTGCCATAGCCAAATAGAACGGCTTCCGGCGCAACATGCGCAACGACAGGCCGGCACAAGGGACTGAACAGACACATGCCGATCACGCTGCTAGACGGAATACTACTCGTCATCATGCTCATCTCGGCGGTTCTGGCCATGATCCGCGGATTTGTACGCGAAGTGTTGTCCATTGCCTCTTGGGTTGCTGCTGCTGCTGCCGCTTTCCTGCTCTACAAGCAGGTCCTGCCTTTCGCCAAGCAGTACATTGCCCATGACCTGGTCGCTCTCGGGGCATCCGTTGCGGTCGTGTTCATTGTGACCCTTCTGATCGTCTCCTACATCACCATGCGCATTTCAGACTTTGTTCTGGACAGCCGCATTGGGGCTTTGGATCGCACTCTGGGCTTCGTCTTTGGAGCTCTCAGAGGCATGTTGCTTGTCGTCGTCGCCATGATGTTTTTCAACTGGTTCGTTCAGCCTGAACAACAGCCGGGCTGGATCGTCAAGGCGAAGTCCCGTCCCATCCTGATCTCCATCGGTGAACGCCTCGTGGCGATCCTGCCGGAAGATCCGGAACGTGCTATCATGGACAAGCTACGCCCTAACGCCTCCCCAGAAGCCAGTGCTGGCGGCGAAAACGAAGAGGCTGGATACAGCCCCTCCGAGCGTCAGGGCATTGAGCAGCTGACCACCGGCGGCAACTAAAAATAAATCCCGAAAGCGCAAAATGCTTCCGGGTGGCAATGTGACCAGTCGGCATTACAAGGAACTACTCCATGCACGGCGAGATCGATCTCAGCGAGCCTTTCGACCCGGATGCCGACACACTGCGCGAAGAGTGCGGCGTTTTTGGCATTCTGGGCCACGAAGATGCCAGCGCCCTGACCGCCTTGGGGCTGCATGCCCTGCAGCATCGCGGACAGGAAGCTGCCGGGATCGTGACCTTCGACAATGACCAGTTTCGGGCAGAGCGCCACCTTGGCCTCGTCGGCGATCATTTTTCCAAAGCCGAGACAATGGAGCGCCTCACCGGCATGGGTGCCGTGGGGCATGTGCGCTACTCAACAACCGGTGAGACGATCCTGCGCAATGTGCAGCCATTGTTTGCCGAGTTGGAAGGCGGCGGCATTGCCATCTGCCACAATGGCAACTTCACAAATGCGCTGACAATTCGCCAGCAACTGATCCGCGACGGAGCCATCTGCCAGTCCACATCGGATTCTGAAGTTGTTCTGCAGCTGGTCGCCCGCTCCCGCGAGCACAAGATCGTTGACCGTTTCATTGATGCCATCACCAAGATGGAAGGTGCCTATGCACTGGTTGCCCTGACAGCGAAGAAGCTGATCGGCGCGCGTGATCCTCTGGGAATTCGCCCCCTGGTGCTTGGCGACCTCAATGGCGCGCCTATCCTGGCGTCCGAGACCTGTGCCCTCGACATCATCGGCGCGACATTCATCCGCGAAGTCGAAAATGGCGAAGTCGTAGTTTGTACCCCAAGCGGCATCGAGAGCTACTTTCCCTTCGGCAAGCAGCCCGCCCGCCCATGCATCTTTGAATATATCTACTTTTCCCGTCCCGATTCAGTCATCGGCGGTCGCAGCGTTTATAACGTGCGCCGGGAAATGGGCCGTCACCTGGCCAGAGAATCCATCGTCGACTGCGATGTGGTCGTTCCGGTGCCCGACAGCGGCGTTCCCGCTGCCATCGGCTTCAGCCAGGAAAGCGGCGTACCGTTTGAGCTGGGCATCATCCGGAACCATTATGTTGGCCGCACCTTCATTGAGCCGACCCAGCAGATCCGGACACTTGGCGTCAAACTGAAGCATTCGGCCAACAAGGCAATCATCCAGGGCAAGCGCGTCATTCTGATTGATGACAGCCTCGTGCGTGGCACCACCTCGGTGAAGATCGTGCAGATGATCCGGGATGCTGGTGCAACCGAAGTTCACTTCCGCCTCGCCTGCCCACCGATCCGCTATTCGGACTATTACGGCATCGATACGCCGGTGCGCGAAAAGCTTCTGGCGGCAAAATACAACATGGAAGAAATGCGCAAGTATATTGGCGCAGACACGCTGTCCTTCCTGTCGATTGATGGCCTCTACCGGGCAATGGGCTTTGAGGGCCGTGACAACGAAAACCCGCAGTTCACAGATCATTGTTTCACCGGAGACTATCCAACGCCACTGACCGATCTGGCTGAAGACCATGATTTCGTTCGCTCACCGCGCCTTGTCGAAGTAGGCTAGGACACATCATGGTTCAGGATTTTGATGGACGCATCGCGCTGGTCACAGGTGCCTCGCGCGGCATTGGCTATCAGCTGGCTAAAGAACTCGGCAGCCGCGGGGCTCATGTCATCGCCATTGCCAGAACTGTTGGCGCACTGGAAGAGCTGGATGATGACATCAAGACAGCAGGCGGCCAGACAACGCTGGTTCCCGTTGATCTGACTGACTTCGATGCGCTGGATCGTCTGGGCGCTGCTGTCTATGAGCGCTGGAAGAAACTCGACATTCTGGTCGGCAATGCCGCACAGCTCGGCGTGTTGTCGCCCCTTGGACACATTGGCCCGAAGGACTTCGACAAGGTCATGGCGACCAGCGTGACCGCCAACTGGCGTCTCATTCGCTCACTCGACCCGCTGCTGCGCCAATCCGATTCTGGTCGCGCCGTTTTCATGACCTCCCATCACGCGCGCGAGTGCACGCCCTTCTGGGGGCTGCAGTCGGTCTCAAAAGCCGCTCTGGAGGCTCTTGTGCGGACTTACGCCCATGAGACGGAAAAGACAGCCATGCGGGTCAATCTGTTCGACCCTGGTCCTGTGCGGACCGGACTGCGCGCCAAGGCTATGCCCGGCGAAAACCCGGACAAGCTGCCCCAGCCGGTTGATGTGGTTCCCGAGCTTCTGGCTATGCTGCTCCCGGATGTCGGAGTCACAGGTCAACTCTATGACCGCACCAAAGGCGGCTTTCAGGCACTGTAAAACCCATCTGAATTTGATCTAACCAACAGACAAAAAAGGCGCGCCGATCGGACGCGCCTTTTTGAATTGGTCAGAGAGCTCTTGCCGTTTAAGCAGACTGTTTCATCTCCAACGGCGCGAAGGACGCATCGGCGATGTCGCAAATTTCCTTGAAGACGCCCGGACCACCAACAACAACGCGCGCGCCGTTGATCAGGGTGTCATGCGCATCATAGGGCGCGACTTCACCGCCCGCTTCCGTGGTGATCAACATGCCAGCCAGGCAATCCCAGGCGTTCATGTGGGATTCGCAGTAGCCGATCAGACGACCGGAGGCCGCATAGGCCAGCATCAGTCCACCGGACGCATTGCGGAAAAACACTCCGCCCTTTGACACGAGCGCCCCAATGCAGTTGATCGCATCGCTGGCCGTTGTGCGGCCATTGAAGCCAATGCCCAAAGATCCATTGGACAGGCTGTCACTGTCGGTCACTTTGATCGGGCGGTCATTGACGAAGGCCCCATGGCCCTTTGCAGCGCGGAACGTCTCATTGACATTCGGGTCATGAATCACGCCGACGATGGTCTCGCCATTGTGTACGCACGCAATGATCACACACCACTGGGGAATGCTGGTCAGAAAGTTGGCCGTTCCGTCAATCGGATCAATCACCCATGTGTAACCGGACGTTCCCTCAACATCACCATGCTCTTCGCCAACAATCCCATCTTCAGGATAAGCTGCAGCAAGCGCCTTGCGAACGAGGGTCTCCACATCGCGGTCCGCCTCGGACACAAGGTCCTGATGGCCTTTTTTCGTAACAGTCAGCGTTTCGAGACGGCGGAAATAATCCATCCCGAGGTCACCGGCCTTACGGGCCAGCGTTGCGGCAAAATCAAGCCGTTCGATCGACATAAAATATCTCCTTGAAGGAAAACAGAATCGGTTCCGCGGAACGGAACCGCCTTGCTGTAAGAGGCTTTTGCGACGGAAAGTTGACTATTGGATCTTGCGCTTCTTTTTCACCGCATAAGGATTGTCACCCTTTCGGTAAGAGAGCCGGATCGGCGTGCCGTGAATATTGAAGGTTTCACGCAGCTTGTTGACCAAATAGCGGGTGTAGCTTTCTGGCAGCTGTTCCGGACGGGAGGAGAACGCAATGAAATGCGGAGGCCGTGTCTTGGCCTGCGTGACATAGCGCAAACGCACACGACGGCCGGCAACAGCAGGTGTCGGATGGTTCGCAGTGACCTTTTCCAGCCATCTGTTCAACTTCGATGTCGAAACGCGGGAGTTCCAAGCCTCATAGGCCTTGAACACGCCTTCGAACAGGCGATCAATCCCCTGCCCCTGAATGCCGGACATGGTGACAATCTGGACACCACGGATCTGGTTGAAATAGCGATCATTGGCATCCTTGATGCGCTTCCAGGCTGCGTCACGATCCTCGATCAGATCCCACTTGTTGACCGCAACCACCAGCGCACGACCTTCACGGGCAACCAGTTCGATAATCTGCAGATCCTGCTTCTCAAAGGAATTGGTCGCATCCAGCGTGATCACAACGACTTCGGCGAATTTAATCGCACGAAGGGCATCTGCAACCGAGAGCTTTTCCAGCTTTTCCTGAACACGTGCCTTACGGCGAATACCTGCTGTATCAAACAGTTTGATATGCCGGTCTTGCCAGATCCATTCGACCGAGATGGAATCGCGGGTAATCCCGGCTTCCGGCCCCGTCAACATGCGCTCTTCGCCCAGCATGGAGTTGATCAGCGTCGATTTGCCTGCATTTGGTCGTCCAACGATGGCAACCCGCAAAGGCCTCTCTGTGGTACCAACAGGGATCTCTTGCTCAATTGGCTCGCCATCTTCATCGACATCGACGTTGGTGACGGCTTCCTCGATTTCGATATCTTCAGCAGCTTCAGCTTCTTCTGCGTCAATACGGTCGACCAAAGGCTTCAGCGCATCATAAAGATCAGACAAGCCCTCGCCATGCTCCGCAGAGAAGGCAATCGGATCACCAAGGCCAAGCGCGAAGGATTCATAGAGCCCGCTGTGGCCCGCCTTGCCTTCGGCCTTGTTGGCCAGGAGAATGACCGGCCTGGTGGTCTTGCGCGCAACTTCTGCAAAATGGGCATCAAGCGGGGTCACGCCCGCCCGCGCATCAATCACGAAGAGCACGGCATCGGCCTCGAGAATCGCTTCTTCGGTCTGACGGCGCATACGGCCCGCCAAACTGGCACTGTCAGCGTCTTCCAGACCGGCTGTGTCAACAATGGTGAACTTCAGGTCACCAAGACGCGCTTCGCCAGGGCGACGGTCACGGGTCACACCTGGGGTGTCGTCGACCAGCGCCAGGCGTTTGCCCACAAGCCGATTGAACAACGTGGACTTACCGACATTCGGCCGTCCGATAATGGCGACTTTGGCGCCCACACTCATTACTCCTGATAAGCCGCGCTGACCCGGCGTCCGGGTCAGTTATATGCAGCGACGGCGTCATCGCCGTCCAATACGATCATCCGCCCACCGGCAATGATCGGGGTCACATAGACCTTTGTCTTTACGTCGTAGGTGGCCATGATCTTGCCTGAAGCAGCATCAAGCATCGCCATGCGTCCATCGCTGGATACAGCGACCAGTGCACCATTCGCAAGCACCGGACCTGCCCAATTGCGTCGTTTTTTCTTTTTTTCCGGCCGTGGCAAGGTGGTTGTCCAAATAGCCTCGCCCGTCTTGCGGTCCATGGCGACCATGCGATCATCCAAATCCACCATGAAAAGCGCGCTTCCAGACACAACCGGTGTGTGCACACTTCCCAAATCCTGTTGCCAAACCCGTTCGCCGGTTTTCAGGGAAGCAGCAATGGTTCGCCCTGCAACACCTGTTGCGAAGACCGTATTACCTGAAATGATCGGGCTGGCCGACACATCAGAAAGACCAGACACTGCCAACGTGCGGAAACCGCGGGCAACACCGTCAATCCAGACCGGCTCGCCCGTCTTGATATCCAGCGCCATGATTTCTCCGGAAGAGAAAGGCACCACAACGCGATTACCGGAAATCGCCGGATTGGCCGATGACAACACGCCAGCGTTTTCTTCTATACCAGCGTAACTCCAGGCCTCGGTACCATCTTCCTGTTTAACAGCAAAGACTTCATTGGACTGGGACACGACAAAGACAAGGCCGTTGCCTGCAACAGGAGCGCCGCGCGCTGGCGTTTCAAGATCGGTAGTCCACAGAACCTGACCGGAGGCTGCATCAAGTGCTGCAAGTTTCCGATAGCCAGTCGCCGCATAGACGATATTGCCCGAAACGGTAACTCCGCCACCAGGCGCTATGCCCTTTTCGTCTTCGGGGCGCAAAGACCGGGTCCAAAGCTTGGCGCCGCCCGTGCTGAGCGCAACAACGTCGCCATTGGGCTTGTAAACAAAAATACGCCCCGCCGCGCTGACCGGGCGTGCAGAGCCGCGCAGCGCGTCAGATGTTAAGCTACCGCCGGACGATCCAATCTGGGCGCGCCAAGCGCGGGAACCAGATACGCTGATCGCAACATTGCCCGGATCATTGGTCAGTCCACCACCAGCTGTACTCCAGTCCTGCCCTCCAGACGCTTTGCCAATAGACGCAGTGCCACCTTGAGCAACAACGCCAGGATCAACACCGTCAAATACGGGACGCCGTTCACCAGAAAGTGTTTTGTCCTTGGAGAAAGGATTGATGCTGTCTGAAAATTCCGAAACGCTACTGCAACCGGCGAGCATCAGGGAAAGAACCAGCGCACCACAGGCCGGACGCCAGCTGAATGACTTGTCAATCACTTGTCGGCTCCTTCAGAACCCTCAGCCGGACCGTTGGTCCCGTCAATCACCTGGGTCAGAATACCAACGCGGCGTGTCACATCTGTCGGTGTTGCAGGGTCATCCGTCAGAGCCTTGATCCAAGAGCGGGCAGTCTTGATATCGCCAGCTTTCCAGGCTGCAACAGCCAGAATCTCACGGGCCCCGGAGCGGAAAGGACCATCTGCACCGGTCAGGCCTTCGACACGATCAGAGATCGCATCATAATCTTCCGTATCGACTGCGATATAAGCAGCACGGAGACTTGAAATCTCGCGAAGCCCCTTGTTCACAGACGTATCAGCGGAGACTGCATCAAATTCGGCAAGCGCTTCGTCCGAACGATCCGTGCGCGCCAGTTCAGTCGCACCGCGCATGCGAGCCAGAGCAGGATAGCCACCAGTAGAGGTTGCCAGGTCCGCAAATATCTTTTCAGCTTCGGCAGAATCACCGCTCTCCGACAGCCGGACAGCTTCAAAGAATGCGTCACCAGCCTGTTGGGACTGATTTTCCTGCCAGTACACCCAGCCACGGTAACCACCTGTGACCACCACGACCAAGACAGCAACTACGATCACCCAGGGGCCTAGGCGATCCCAAAGCCGACGGTACTTCTCCTGACGGATGTCTTCATCGACCTCACGAAAAATATCGGACATGCTTGTCTTGTTCCTGCATTCAAATATGTGGAGCCTATCTCCCGGTTCACAATGGCGCGAACCAGAAGCCTGACGTGTGCGAAACAATATCGCCTTGCCTCAGTTGAGGCAAACGCCTGTATAGGCTTCTTTTCAACGGTTTAATGGCACAAGTTAGGCAGAGACCGATTTTCTGTCTCGCTTTCCTCACGCCATGATCGACCGTGCTTACGTCAAGGGATAGCCAATGACAAGCTCGCAACCTTTTCAAACCTGAAAACAATCAGCAAATTCGCTGTATTTGGAACCCGGCTTAACATCTGGGTTCCACATTTCAGTCGGAGCAAGTGTTGTTTCAAACCGAGAAGAAAACAATTGCCCGCGGCCTCTTCTCGCGAAGCCCTTGCCAATCCCCCCAAGGCCTTTAGGGGATGTTCTGCATATACCCCTTGCGAGTCACCAATCAAATCAAAGTTTTGTTCACATTCATTGCCCATACTTACTTCTGATTGCATTCCCAGGAAAAGAGCATGTCTGAGTCACCTGAACATACCGAAAACCGTAGGTGCAATGAGCGCCGAAGAACGCTGAAGGCAGCCCGCATTGTATTTGCCGGCCTGACCCAAGTGTTCAATTGCACGATCCGAAACGCCAGCGACACAGGGGCTTTACTGGTTTTACCCAGCTCAATTGGGGTCCCGAATTCATTTTTGCTCTATGTTGATAATGAAAGCACACGGCGTCCGGCCGAAGTGATTTGGCGCAGGGAAGATCGCATGGGCGTTCGGTATACTGGTCCAGCAGAAAGCACGATCAAAAAACTATCCTGACAAAAATTCGATCAAAAGCATAAAACGGCAAAGCTGAGCTTCGCCGTTTTATTGATCAGGTTACGCACGAAGCATGGCCTCGGCTTCAGCCTTAGTGAGCGCTGCCGGGCGCTCACATGGTGTTTGAATATCAATGAAACTGCCCGTCTCTCCGGACTTGAGGATCGAGGTCATCACGTCGACCGCATGTAGCCCACGATCCAGTGAACAGCGATAGTCCCGACCAGCAATCAGGGCCTGAGCCATGTCAGCCAATCCGGCAGCCCGATAGTTCGCCATTTTACCATGCGCATGATCCTGGTTCGGAATGCCGAAGGGATGTCCATCATCTGGCAAGACACTTGCATTTCCCTTGCTGTCCGTGAGCGTTACATCTCCACCAAAAAAATTCGGGTCCGGAACATAAAGCGAGCCCTCCGTTCCATAAAGCTCCATATGGTCATGACGATGTGCCCAGACATCCCAGCTGGCTGACAAGGTGATCGTTGCGCCGGACACGAATTCCAACAGGGCATGAATATTTGTCGGCGTCTTGACAGGGATTTCCTCACCAGCACGCGGTTCGCTTGAAATGGTGCGCGTCGGCGTTGCCATAGACGTCAGAGCCGCAACACGTTTGACCGGTCCGACCAGATTGACCAGATTCGCGATGTAGTAAGGTCCAAGATCCAGAATTGGCCCGCCGCCTGGCAGAAAGAAAAAGTCAGGATTCGGATGCCATTGCTCCATGCCATGGCTCATGACGTGGCATGTGCCCGAGGTGATCTGCCCAATCTTGCCTTCATCTATCGCCTTGCGAGCTCGCTGATGAGCACCGCCCAGGAACGTATCTGGCGCTGTGCCAACTTTCAGGTTCTTTTCCCGGGCCAATGCCTGCATTGCCAGGCCATCTTCCAGTGACAGAGCCAGCGGCTTTTCAGAATAAACATGCTTCCCAGCACTCAGAATCTCCCGGGAGACAGGCCAGTGGGCATCAGGGACGGTCAGATTGACAATAATGTCAATATCATCTGCTTCCAGAAGGTCATGCACCGTGTCTGCCCGAATGCCGAACTCGTCTGCCCGCACTTGTGCAGCTCCCCGCTTCAGATCCGCACAGGCACGCACCTGCACACCCTTGAACAAAGGCAGAAACTCGAAATATGTCGTTGAAATATTACCGCATCCGATGATGCCAACACCCAGTGTGTCGCTCATAATCCTGCCCTACCAGTTCTTTGAAGCTTCAATTGAACGCTTGGCGAAACGGATCGCATCGCTCGGTTTGTCATGTTCCATCACGAACAGGCGCGTCGGCGTGTTTTTCAAGACCGCGATCAGCTGTTTCCAATCCATTGTGCCCTGCCCGACATCCGCCCAGCCGTCCTCGTCAGCACATTCGCCTTTGGAAGCAATATCCTTGACGTGCACCGCACTCAGACGGTCTCCGTAATCCTTGATCCACTCCAATGGATCCGCACCACCGCGAACAATCCAGGCGATATCAGCTTCCCAGCTGATGCTCTGGGCATTGTCCAGTATGAGCCTCATGGGAATGCTGCCATCGCTGAGCGGCACAAATTCGAAATCGTGATTGTGCCAGCCAAAAGTGAAGCCCTTTGCCCCATAGCGCGTCTGGAGCGCCTCAAGGCGTTTGGCAAAATCAATCCAGCCCACAGCATCAACCGGGCGTTCGCTTGCATCCAGATAAGGGCAATAGATATGGGTGATACCAAGTGCCTTGGCGATCTCAAGCACCCTGGCCTCATCATCTTCCAGCATCTGCAGTGAGAAGTGGCCGGATGGCATCGCAAGGCCTACAGAATCCATAGAAGCTCTGGTTGCGACTGCATCGTCATAGACGCCACCGTAGCCTTCGACCTGTGTGTAGCCAGCCTCCGCAATCGTCTTAAGCATACCCTCAAGCGAGGGGTAATCTCTGGCACTGTAAAGCTGAAAAGAATAATCGGTCATTTTTCTCTCCCATGGCCGTTTGGTCGACCTTTATGGTGTCAATGAAATGCCTGCCGTTCGTGCCGCTGGAGGACAACATGCGAGCGTCAGGCGTCAGATCCACAAAGTCTTGCGGATCTTTGGGTTGTGATCAGATCCGCAAAGAACGGACCTATGGGCAAGGCCTGGCTTTCTGGCTGAGCCTTTAGATACGGTCTTCCGTGCTGGCATCGAACAGGGATGCATGGGCCAGATCAAAAGTGACGAACACCTTGTCGCCTGGTCGATATTCGCCAGCGCTATCAGCCCGAACAGACATGGAATGGCTACCGAGGCGAAGCCAGACCAGACTGTCTGCCCCCATGGGTTCTTCCAACTCCACGACTGCAGGAAGATTGGGGCCGCTCGTTGCCTCCCGCGTAATCGTCAAATGCTCAGGACGAACACCGAAGATCACATCCTGGCCATTGAACATGTCTGTTTGAGCATCATATCCATCCAGTGAAACGGATTGATCCGGCCCCAGAAGCACCGAACTGCCCCCCGCTTGGGCTAGCAAAGACCCTTTCAGAAAGTTCATGGACGGCGACCCTATGAAGCCGGCGACGAATAGATTGACCGGCTTGTTGTAAATCGTCAGCGGGGCATCAAGCTGTTGGATTATTCCACCCTTCATGACGGCAATACGATCAGCCAGAGTCAGAGCCTCGATCTGGTCATGAGTGACGTAAATCATCGTGTTTTTAAGGTTCTGGTGCAGGCGCTTGAGCTCTACACGCAACTCGGCCCGCAGTTTCGCGTCCAAATTGGACAGAGGCTCGTCAAACAGGAACACATCCACGTCGCGCACCAGCGCCCGGCCAATGGCAACGCGTTGGCGCTGACCGCCAGAAAGCTGAGCGGGCTTGCGCTTTAACAAGGACTGGATCTGTAGAACTTCTGCGGCCCGCTCAATCCGCTTGGCAATCTCCCCCTTGGGCAATCCAGCAATCTTAAGTCCAAATGAGAGGTTCTTCTCCACGCTCATTTGCGGATAGAGCGCATAGGACTGGAACACCATGCCGATGCCCCGGTCTTTTGGCTCTTCCCAGGTGACATTCTTGCCGGAAATGAAGATCTGACCCTCGGAAATATCCAGCAGCCCCGCAATGCAATTGAGCAGCGTGGACTTGCCACAGCCAGATGGCCCGAGCAGCACCAGAAACTCCCCCTCATCAATGTCGAGATTAAGGGTGTGGAGCACTTCCAGAGAGCCGAATTTCAGAGTCAGGTCGCGGACGGAGACGCTTGTCATGCTTTAGCCCTTCACCGCGCCGGCTGCGATGCCGCGCACGAAAAGTTTTCCAGAAACGAAATAAACCACAAGAGGAACCAGGCCGGTCAGGATCGTGGCCGCCATATTGACGTTGTATTCAATCACGCCCTGGTTCGAATTGACGATGTTGTTGAGCTGGACTGTCATCGGATAGAGGTCCGGCTTGGTGAAAATCACCCCGAACAAAAAGTCATTCCAGATGCCTGTGACTTGCAAAATGATCGCCACCACAAAGATCGGCAGGCTCATCGGCAACATGATCTGAAAGTAGATTGCCCAAAAGCCAGCACCATCGACCCGCGCCGCCTTGAAGAGCTCTTCAGGCATGGAGGCAAAGTAATTGCGAAACAGAAGTGTCAGGATCGGCATGCCAAAGACCGTATGGACCAGCACCAGACCACTCAGGCTGCCATAAAGGCCCATTTCCCTGAGCAGGATCACCATCGGATAAATCATCACCTGATATGGAATGAAAGCGCCAACGATCAGGATGATAAAGAACACCTCGCCGCCCTTGAACTTCCAATTTGCCAAGGCGTAGCCATTCACAGAGGCGATGATGATCGACAGGATCACTGACGGCACAAGAATGCGAACAGAATTCCAGAAACCGCGAGACAGGCCATCGCAATTAAGCCCCGTGCAAGCTTCCGACCAGGCCTGCACCCAAGGCTGAAATGTCACCTCCACTGGCGGTGCAAAGATGTTGCCGATCCGGATTTCCGGCATACCCTTCAGGGACGTGACCATCATCACATAGAGCGGCAGCAGATAATACAGCGCCACCATGATGAGCGTTCCATAAAGCATGATGTTGCGGCCGGTGATCTTCTTCCGTAGCCGCACACCTTTCGGGCCCTCCTTGATGCGATTGCTCGCAGCTGGCTGCATAATGGTTGTGCCGCTTGGTGCATCCATATGAGGCGCAATCAAAGCCCCTTTGAAGGGTTTTCCGTTGGATAATTTGATATCAGACACGACGCGCCTTGCCTCCAAATTCGATGTAGGCCCAAGGCACGACAACAATGATCACCGAGAGCAGCATCATGGTTGAGGCCGCGAACCCCTGACCGAGGTTCTGTGACAGGAACATTGCGTCATAAACATATTTGGCCGGCACTTCGGACGCGATTCCAGGGCCTCCGCCTGTTTGGGCAACAATCAGGTCATAGACCTTGATGATACCCGAGGCGATCAACACAACGGCGGTAACAAAGATGCCTCGCATCATTGGAATGACGATGAAGAAATAGGTTTTCCAAGTCGGAATGCCGTCAACGCGCGAGGCTTTCCAAATATCCTCGTCAATGCCGCGCAGCCCCGCCAGCATCAAGCACATGATCAGGCCGGTTTCATGCCATAAACCGGCGATCAAAACCCCGTAAATCACGATGTCTGAATTATACAGCGGATCGAAAGCGAAACTCTCGAACCCCATACTGCGAACGACGTGCTGAATGCCAAAGTCGGGATTGAGAATCCATTGCCACGCAAGCCCGGTCACAATGAAGCTGAGCGCGAAAGGATAGAGGAAAATTGTACGGAACGTGTCCTCAAAACGGATTTTCTGATCCAGCAACGTGGCCAGCAAGAAGCCGATCAGAAGAGCGAAGATCAGCGAGAACACACCGTAGATGGCAAGGTTTTCAATTGAGATTAGCCACTTGCTGCTCGACCACAGGCGCTCGTATTGAGCCAGGCCAACAAATTTTTCCTTGGGCAACAGCTTGGAGCTTGTAAAGGAATAAAGGACCGTCCACGCAGTGCCTCCCAGAAAAACCACCAATGCCGTGGCAATCATTGGGATCGCTGCCACTTTGGCGCTTAAATTCCGGTGCCACCTCATGGGGCGTTTTGCAACCGCCATACTTCCATAACCTCAGTCGCAGCAACATTTCCGAAACGATGGAAACGGCTTGCTTTCACCACATGACATGACACGTAGGATCATCCGGACCGCGGACGCAATCCTTGAACGTCTCCGGCCTCGATTGCCTTCATGTCGAAGGAAAGCGAGACCGGATCTTGTCAATCGTCAGACATCAGCTCGCATTTGATACAATCTTGGCAAAACGGGCCTGAGCGTCCTCAGCTGTGATCGAGGTGTCGTTGAAGAACTCAACGAAGAGGTCATTCACTTGAGTCAAATCATCTGCAGACATCAATTGATCTGGGGACTGGATGACATTGCCTTTCGCCAAAATATCGAGGCCTTTTTTCATGCAGTCATTTGCAGCAGCCAGATCAACATCACCGCGCACTGGAAGCGAGCCCTTCTTGAGATTGAAGGCCACCTGCGTTGCCGGAGCCATCATGACTTTTGCAAGTTCGGCCTGAGCTGCCGAGATCTCCGGATCATCCACTTTCGGGAAATAGAACGCATCTCCGCCAGTCTGAATGACTTCGTTGACGCCAAGGCCGGGAAGACAGCTGTAATCCTCGCCCGCAACCTGGCCCGCAACCTGGAACTCTCCCTGGGCCCAGTCACCCATGATCTGTCCGGCGGCCTTGCCTGTGATCACCATATTTGTGGCGTCGTTCCAGTTCTGGACGTTTGAGCCTTTGGACATCTCCCGTGCCGTGGCAGCTGCCTGGAACGCCTTTGCAAGCTCTGGCCCAGCGGCCATCTCGGCATCCTTACCCCCAAAAACGGCAGTGTAAGCTTCCGGTCCGGCGAGGGCGACCAACAGGACCTGAAACGCCAGCGTTGTCTGCCAAGGCTGCTGCCCGACCGCCAGCGGAAGAATACCTGCAGCCTGCAGCTTCGGCGCAGCGGCTGAATATTCCTCCCAGTTTGTTGGAACAGGAAGGCCAACTTTTTCAAAGGCTTCGTTATTGAGCCACAACCACTGCTGTGAGTGAATGTTGACCGGAACACAATAAATCTTGCCATCCAGCGTGCAGCTGTCGAGAAGAGTTGGCGGATAGACGACATCTTTCCAGCTGCCTTCAGCGGCGATGTCGGAGAGATCGCGCATCAAACCGGCTTCCACCAGCTCTTCTGCCTGACGGCCATGGTTGAACTG
This sequence comes from Roseibium algae, assembly GCF_037783265.1. Classification (NCBI taxonomy): domain Bacteria; kingdom Pseudomonadati; phylum Pseudomonadota; class Alphaproteobacteria; order Hyphomicrobiales; family Stappiaceae; genus Roseibium; species Roseibium algae. The sequence goes on along the minus strand of NZ_JBAKIA010000010.1, from coordinate 84,653 downwards.
AGTTGCGCCCATAGGGTCTCCGCCGGTGATGCGGGAAATCATGATTGGACGCGCTGTTCCTCCGGATCCGGCAATCGCGCCATCAACCCACTTGTTGCCAGTCGCATCAAAGGCCTTGGCAAACTCTGCGACTGCAGCCGCTTCGCCCCCGGATGTCCACCAGTGCGTCACTTCCAGATCAGTTGCCAATGCAGCCCCACCAAGTGGCATTGCAACTGCTGCCATCAAAAGGCCCAGTCGTCCCATCCCAGATTTCGAAATTCCCATGTCATTTCCTCCCATAACTGCAATTTACTGCAACGTTATAGATCGAGACTAAATCGGGTCTTTGGATTTTACAAGAGCACACCCAAAAGTAGCTGTGCGGGTGCGAAGGGAGGGCTATTATTTTGATTCAAGAAAGCACTAAAACCCTATATATTTAATCACATAATCGTCATTTATCATTGAAAATCTTATTGTTTTCAGATTAGAGAAGCGCTTTGAAACGAAACAAAATGCCCATTAGCAGTTGCAGCATTCAATCGTCATATATGGGAAAAACCAACGCGAGATAAGAGACATTGTTGCATTTAACTGTAACGTTTTAGTATTCTTCCCATCATCGCCGAAATACGACGTATCTAGATCGAAGCATAACTGTCGGCCCGCTTCAGATGGCACCCGAACACAAACGCCTTGAATCCAAAACAAAAGGCACCGGATACATTTCCCTTTCCCGCAGGATGAGGGGCACCTAAAACACAGAGTGAATTCACCAGCCCGATCAGGATCCACCTCGTGACAGATCAAAAGCCCAGCACTGCTTTGGCTACCAAGGAAAAAGACCGAAAGGCGGATGCTCAAAACGAGACGAGCAGCGCAGAACCGCGCACACGTCCCACACTCAAAACAATTGCATTCATGACAGGTCTCGGGATCACAACCATCTCCAAGGCGCTGAAGGATGCACCTGACATTGGTGAGGCAACCAAGAAGAGAGTTCGCCATGTGGCGGACCAGGTTGGCTATCGGCCAAATCGGGCGGGCGTTCGCCTTCGGACCGGCAAGACCAACGTCATCAGCTTGATCTTAAACACGGAAGAAGAGATCCTGGGTCTGACAAGTCAGATGATTCAGGGGATATCAGAAGTGCTGGCTGGCACGCCCTATCATCTTGTCGTCACGCCCTACACCCACGCCAGCGACCCGATGGATCCGGTCAAATATGTTGTCGAAACCGGTTCTGCCGACGGCATCATCATGTCGCGCATGGAGCCCGAAGATCCACGCGTGCGGTATCTGCACGACAAGAACATGCCTTTTGTCACCCACGGACGAACAGAAATGGGCATTGATCACGCCTTTCATGATTATGACAACAAGACCTTTGCCAGCGATGCTGTCGATGTTCTGGTCAGGCTTGGACGTAAACGGCTTACGTTGCTCGGCCCTCCCCGCACCCTGACCTATTCAAGGCACATGAGCGAAGGCTTCCTGGAGGGGATCGCCAGGCACGACCTGCAGCAAATTCCACTCAATCAGATCACCATTGACGATGACATCCAGACGATAGCCAATGCCGTTAAAAAACTCATGAGCGGAGACATGGCACCAGATGGCATTGTCTGCGGCGCAGGAAGTGCGGGCATTGCTGCGGCCTTTGGCGCTGAACAGGCAGGCTTTGAACTGGGCCGGAAAGTCGACATCGTCTCCAAACAGTCCTCATTTGATATGCTCAAATGGTTCCGGCCGGGCTTGAACGTCATCAGTGAGGATTTTCGCGACGCAGGTAGGGATCTTGCCCGCAAGGTTTTGGCCAGGATTGATGGAACTCCCCCTTCACAACTGCAAACTCTCGCCTATTCCTGACCTTAAGATCTGACATCGCTCCCGAGACCCTAGCCCTGATCCAGCCTCAGCCTCATAAGAGTGGTTAGATGGCCCGTGACAGGCCGAAGCCCCCCGGGGCGCCGGTGCTGCCTCGAATGATCAACTCGACAGGTAAAATGACCGGACCTTCGTTAGTCGGCTTTCGCTCGACCATGTCGAGCATCTTTTCCATAGCAGCCTCACCAATCAAACGCCGGGGCTGACGCACTGTTGTGAGTGGCGGCGTAGTGCAGCTTGAAAACGGTATGTCATCAAAGCCAAGCACCGAGAAGTCCACAGGCACAATGAAGCCGCGCTTGCTGAGCGCCAGCAACACGCCAATGGCCATGTCGTCATTGGCGCAGAAGAAAGCCGTTGGCAGAGAATCGCGAATAAACAGCCGCTCAACAGCCAATCGGCCACCTTCGATGGAAAAATCGCCGTCAAGAATCAAGTCCCGATCAACAGGCAAGCCCATTTGCCCCAGCGCCTCCTCGTATCCAGCTAGACGATCAATGGACAATATATTGGATGCTGGCCCTGATATATAGGCAATGCGCCGATGCCCCAGCTCCACCAGATGACGCACTCCGATCCGCGCGCCATGGCGATTGTCCACACCAATGAAGGGCACATATTCATCGGGAATCGCCTCACAAGCAGCCACGATCGGGGGCAAATGCTGACGCACTTCGGCTGCACCATAAGGCAGGTGCCCGGTCATCAGCACAATGCCATCTGCCTTGTTGGAACGGGTATAGTTCAGGTACGTCGCCTCGGTGCGAGGATCATTTTCGGTGTTGCCGATCAAAAGGCCATAACCACGACGGCTGGCTGCAGCCTCGAGTCCAAGCAGAATATTAGCAAAGAATGTATTCGATATATCCGGTACCAAGGCCAGGATCATCTTTGAAGACTTGTTGCGCAGGCTCTGCGCCATGGCATTTGCCGTGAAGCCCGTTTTGGCAATCGCAGCGTTGACCTTCTTGCGGGTTGCCTCAGCCACTTTCCCCGGATGATGCACAGCCCGGCTGACCGTCGCAATAGACACGCCTGCAATCCGCGCTACATCCTCGATTGTTGCCGTCTCACGTTGCTTCAAGCACTTTCTCCACCCTAACCTCCCACTTTTAGGCGGTTTCCCCTCTCTTAAGCAAGAAGCCAGACCTCTCCCGCAAGACAAGAATGTAAACCTTTACATAAAACATGAAAAGGTTTACACAATTCATAATACGACTAATTTTGACTTATCGCAGGATGCTGAGAAAATCCAAATTGCCTCTTTATCACACCTAAAAAGCTATATCGTTCGCCGGACATCGGCGCTCTGGGAGGAGAATTATGAACGATTTGCGCGCTGATACCGCGACCAGTGAATCACCTGCTCCATCGGGGCATACGAGCCCTTGTGATCAAGCACCCAACGCCCGGCCAATTTTGTCTGCGCGCCACATATCCAAATCGTTTGGTGACATTCAGGTCCTCTTCGGAATCGATTTTGATGTCCACCCAGGCGAGGTTCATGCGCTCATAGGCGAGAATGGCGCTGGCAAATCCACCTTGATGAAAATTCTGTCAGGCTACCATCAGCCAACCTCCGGCAAACTCCTGCTTGACGCAAAAGAGATCACCTTGCCTCCAGATGGTCTTGCAGAGGCTCTTGGCGTTGTCCTGATCCACCAGGAATTTAACCTGGCCGAGCAGCTTTCCGTTGAAGAAAACATTTTTTTGGGCCGTGAATTGCGCAAAGGCTGGTTCATTGATCACGCCGCCATGCGCCGCGAAACTGAGAACTATCTGAGGCAGCTCAAGGTCGACCTTGCCCCTGATGCCATTGTCGCTGATTTGTCGGTTTCACAAAAGCAGTTCGTTGAGATCGCCCGTGCCCTCAGCCGCCAGGCACGCGTTCTAATCATGGACGAGCCGACCGCAGTTCTGACACCAGATGAAACCACTGCCTTCTTTGAGCAGATCCACCTTATGCGCGAAAGAGGCGTCGGCATTGTTCTCATCTCTCATAAGCTTGACGAGGTGAAGGAACTGGCCAACCGGGTCACCGTGCTTCGTGACGGCCACCCGATCATCTCCACTGCGGCTGATGAGCTGAGCGAAGATGACATGGCACGCCATATGGTTGGTCGCGATTTGTCAGACATGTTCCCGCCCAAGCATGAACCAGACGTCGACACGCCCAACGTATTAAGCGTGAAAAACCTTAGTGTCGGAGCAACCCTCCAGAATGTCTCTTTTGATCTTAAAAAAGGCGAGATATTAGGATTTGCAGGCCTAATCGGCTCTGGGCGTTCGGCCTTGTTCGAGACCATCATTGGGTTACGCCAAAGGACAGCCGGGTCCACAAGGCTCAGCGGTGATTTGATTGAACTGACCGCTCTGGAACAGGCGCGCGATCATGGCATTGCCTATCTGACGAAAGACCGCAAGGGCCAGGGGCTGCTCTTGAGCGATGGCCTGAAAATCAACCTCACCCTGTTTGCCCTGAGCCAATTCAGCAAAAAGGGCCTGATTGACGACAAGCTGGAAGAAGAAGCACTGGATCGAGCCATTCGCCGGTTCGACATCCGGGTGCGCGACCGCTCAGTCCCCGTTGGCGCCTTGTCCGGCGGCAACCAGCAGAAGCTTCTGCTTGGCAAGGTATTGGAGATCGACCCTGACATATTGATCGTGGATGAGCCGACGCGCGGCATTGATGTCGGCACCAAACAGCAGATCTACAATTTCATTGCAGCCCTCGCTGCTGAAGGAAAATCCATCGTCCTGATCTCCTCGGAGATGCCGGAAATCATTGGCATGAGCCACCGTGTGGCGGTCATGCGTTCCGGTCATCTGACAGGCATCCTGTCGGGAGACGAGATCGAGGAACACGAAATCATGCGCTACGCGACCGGCCTCAAGGGCGAAGGCGCGAAAGCCGCACATGGGGAGATTGATATCCATGCAGAAAATGCTTCGTAAGCCTTCCCCGTTTGGGATTGGCTCTTTTGAATTCAAGACATGGGGGCCCCTGCTCGCTCTGGTTTGCCTGATGATCCTTGGAACGTCGCTGAACACGTCCTTCCTGTCAGAAGGGAACATTTCCAACATCCTGACCCGCAGTGCCTTCATTGGCATCATTGCGGTTGGAGCAACGTTCGTCATAACGTCCGGGGGCATTGACCTGTCGGTCGGGGCCATGGCTGCCGTCATCTCCGGCATGATGATCATCATGATGAATGCGCTGATGTCCGTGTTTGACAGTGCAAGCCTGATCATCGCCTGCGGCATTCTTCTATCACTTGTTCTGGGTTTGCTTGCTGGCGCAATCAATGGCGTTGTCACCACCCGTGGTAAGATCGAGGCCTTCATTGTCACCCTGGGCACGATGGGTATCTTTCGCTCTCTAGTGACCTATTTCGCCGACGGCGGAACCCTGTCTCTCGACTTTGCCATTCGCGGTGCCTATCGGCCATTTTATTATGGCTCGGTTCTGGGCATTCCGGTTCCAGTTCTCGTGTTTTCAGTGGTTGCCGCAATCGGCTGGGTCATTCTCAACCGGACAGCATTTGGTCGCCATTGCCGGGCCATCGGATCCAACGAGGCGGTCGCCCGCTATTCAGCGGTACAGGTCAACCGGGTCAAGACACTGACCTACATTGTGCAAGGTCTTTGCGTATCGTTGGCAACCATCATTTACGTACCGCGCCTTGGTTCGGCATCCTCTTCAACCGGCGTCTTGTGGGAATTGGAAGCGATTGCAGCTGTCATCATCGGCGGCACAGTTCTCAAGGGCGGGTCAGGCCGGATTGGTGGAACTGTGATTGGCGCAATCATGCTGACCATGATTGGCAACATCCTCAATCTGACAGATCTGATCTCCAATTACCTGAACGGCGCAGTTCAGGGGACGATCATCATTGTTGCCGTCTGGTTGCAAAGAGGCGGCTGGAAAAATCAGGGCGATTAAACGCCTGGTATCGTGCCGCTGGGATCCAGTTGGTGCAAATCCGGGGTAACCCGGGCAATAGGGAGTGGAGGAACAAATGAAATTCACAGGTAAATTCCTTGGACTGGCGACTGCGCTTGCCATGTCCTTTGCAGGGGCGACTCTTGCCGCCGACAAGATCAAGATTGGGGTATCTATCCCCTCAGCCACACATGGCTGGGCCGGTGGCCTGAACTATCACGCCAATGTCGCGGTTGAACGGATGGAAGAACTCTATCCGAACATCGACATGATCCTCGTGACAGCTTCTGATGCTTCGGCTCAGGCCAACGATCTGGAGGATCTTGTCAGCGTGCATAATATTGATGCCCTGGTGATCCTTCCCTTCGAATCCGAGCCACTCACAGACCCGGTTCGCATGGTGAAAGAAAGCGGCGCATTCGTCACCGTTGTTGACCGTGGCCTGAGCCTGCCCGGCATTGAAGACCTCTATGTAGCAGGCAACAACCCTGAGCTTGGCCGTGTCTCGGCTAAATTCATCAAGGAAAAGCTGAACAACAAGGGCGACATCGTTGTGCTTCGCGGTATTCCAACCGTGATCGATGAAGAGCGCGTAGACGCGTTCATGGCGGAAATTGAGGGAACCGACATCAATGTTCTTGATATGAAACACGCCAACTGGAACCGGGATGACGGCTTTGAAGTGATGCAGGACTTCCTGTCCCGTTTCCCTAAAATCGACGCTGTCTGGGCGCAGGATGACGACATCGCCATCGGTGTAATCGAAGCCGTCAAACAGGCTGGCCGCGAAGATGAACTGTTCATTCTCGGTGGAGCGGGCATGAAAGACATCATCAAACGCGTGATGGACGGCGACCGCTTAGTTCCAGCCGATGTTCTCTATCCGCCAGCAATGATCGCAACAGCAATCGAGCTGACCACTCTCAACTATGTCTCCAACGCACCTGTCACAGGACGTTTCATTCTTGGCGCTCCCTTGGTCACACCGGAAAACGCTGAAAACTATTACTTCCCGGACTCGCCTTTCTAATCAAAGCGGGTCAACCTTGGCAGGCGTTCAGCAAGGGGACGCCTGCTCTTTTTTCGTTTGGGAGAAACCACATGAAAACCATGAAGGGGCCAGGGCTTTTCCTGGCACAATTTGCAGGCGACGCCGCCCCATTCAATTCGCTTGAAGCCATAGCCACCTGGGCAGCAGACCTTGGCTACAAGGGCCTGCAGCTCCCGACTTTCGACGGTCGCCTGTTTGACCTGAATCAGGCAGCAGCCTCAAAGGGCTATTGCGACGACATGAAGGGTATGCTTGCCGACAAAGGACTTGAGGTCACAGAGCTTTCAACCCATCTTCAAGGTCAGCTGGTTGCGGTTCACCCTGCGTTCAACGAATCCTTTGACGCCTTTGCGCCCGAAGCTGTGCATGGCAACCCAGAAGCCCGGACGGAATGGGCTGTAGACCAGATGAAGAAGGCTGCTGTTGCCAGCCGACACTTTGGTCTGGATGCCAGCGTCAGCTTTCCCGGTGCCCTCGCCTGGCCCTATGTCTACCCTTGGCCACAGCGTCCCGCAGGCTTGATCGACACAGCCTTTGAGGAACTGGCTAAGCGCTGGAAACCTATCCTGGATGTCTATGACGAGCATGGCGTCGATGTCTGTTATGAAATCCATCCGGGCGAGGATGTTTTTGACGGGGCAACATTCGAGATGTTCCTCGACGCGCTGGATGGCCATGCGCGCTGCTGCATCAACTATGACCCGTCTCATTTCGTTCTTCAGCAGCTGGATTACCTCGCCTTCATCGACATTTATCATGAGCGGATCAAGGCGTTTCACGTCAAGGATGCCGAGTTTAACCCGGACGGCCGTCAGGGCGTTTATTCTGGCTATCAGCCTTGGGTGAGCCGGGCTGGCAGGTTCCGCTCCCTTGGGGACGGGCAAGTCGATTTCGCCGGTATTTTTTCCAAGCTTGCCGCCTATGACTACGACAGTTGGGCCGTTCTGGAGTGGGAATGTGCTCTGAAACATCCCGAGAACGGCGCGGCCGAAGGCGCACCCTTCATTGCAGATCACATCATCCGTGTAACCGAACATGCATTCGATGATTTCGCCGGTGGGTCCGCCGATACAGCGAAGAACCGAAGTATGCTTGGGCTGGACTGAGAGAAAGAAACTCACATGACAATCGAAACTGTAAACAGCCCCAAACCATTGGCAACGATCCGCCTCGGCATGGTCGGTGGCGGGCAAGGCGCCTTTATCGGGGCTGTTCACCGCATTGCGGCCAGGATTGACGGTGATTACCAGCTGGTTGCAGGCGCGTTGTCCTCTGATCCAGAGCGTGCGAAAGCCTCTGGCGCTGAATTGGGCCTGGCGCCAGAGCGGTGTTATGCCAACTATGAGGAGATGGCAAAGGCGGAAGCTGCGCGGCCTGACGGCATCGAGGCCGTTGCAATCGTGACGCCGAACCACATGCACTATCCGATTGCCAAGGCCTTTCTTGAAGCCGGCATTCACATCATCTGCGACAAGCCAATGACCTCGACACTGGCGGATGCGGAAGTCATGGCGAAGCTTGCCAAGGCCTCAAACAAGCTCTTTGTCCTGACGCATAATTACTCCGGCTATCCAATGATCCGCCAGGCCCGGGAAATGGTTACATCAGGCGAACTTGGCAGGATCCGGCTTGTTCAGATGGAATACGTTCAGGACTGGCTGACTGAAGACCTGGAATCATCAGGTCAAAAGCAGGCTTCCTGGCGCACGGACCCTGCTAAATCTGGAGCCGGCGGCTGCATTGGCGACATTGGAACCCATGCTTTTCAGCTTGGCAGTTTCGTCTCCGGCCTGGAGACACAGACCATCCTGGCAGATCTTACCAGCTTTGTACCCGGCAGGCGCGTTGATGACAATGTCAGCGTTCTTCTTCGGTTTTCCGGCGGCGCAAAAGGCATGCTCTGGGCCAGCCAGGTTGCCCCCGGAAACGAGAACGGCCTTTCCCTAAGGGTCTTTGGCGACAAGGGCGGGCTGGAATGGCATCAGGAACAACCAAACCACCTCTGGTTCACACCATTCGGCCAACCAAAGCGTCTGCTCACGCGCGGTGGCGCTGGCACCACGCCTGCCAGCGAACGGGTAACGCGTGTGCCAGCAGGCCACCCGGAAGGCTATCTGGAAGGCTTTGCCACGATTTACCACGAGGCCGCAGAGGCAATTCGCGCAAACCGCGACGGTCAGCTTGCCCCTAAAGGCGTTCTCTATCCGGGGATCTGCGACGGAATTTCCGGCATGCGCTTCATCGATGCCTGTATCCGCTCATCCAAGGACGGCGGCGTCTGGACCATGCTTTAAGGGGGACCGACTGAAAGCAGAGTTTACATGAAAGGATGTCTTGTAACCTCTGCCCCCATTTGTGATTATGCAATCTCAGTTAACTGAGCATCTGGAGCAGTGACCACGAAGTTCAACGGTGGTCTTGGCCAGTTTAAAGCCTTCGGTCTTGGCCCAACCCTTTAAGAGAGACATAGCCTCATCAGGCGCGAATTCCTTTACGAGGCCGCAATCTTCGCAGATGGCGAAGGCGGCTGTATCGTGCGCGGTGCATCCCGGATGCCGACAGGCAACGAAAGCATTCAGGCTTTCCAGCCGGTGCACCATGCCAAAATCAACCAGCTTGTCCAGCGCACGATAGACCTGAAGCGGCGCGCGAAATCCATCGTCACGCAAATGGTCTAGGATTGCATAGGCCGTCAAAGGTCCTTCAGAGCCTGTCAGAGCGCCGAACACGAGCGCCTGGTTCTTTGTGAGGGTCGGTTGGTCATTCTCGTGATGATGGCTCACGGCGCTTCTCCCCTATTAGGTCTGGTTCTGCTACGCTTGAGGCGAGGTGGTATCTGACTGATTACGAAAAGCCCCAGCGCTGCAACAACAATCGACGGGCCGGACGGCGTATCCCATTCCAGTGATCCGAATAGTCCAGCCACTACAGCAATGGCTCCAATCAAAGCCGCCAAAATCGCCATTTGTTCGGGTCCACTCGACAGACGGCGAGCCGTGGCTGCCGGCATGATCAAAAGAGCCGTGATCAACAACACGCCGACGATTTTCATGGCAATGGCAATCACGCCAGCCATTAGCAACATAAACACCAGATTGACCTTTTCAGGAGCCATGCCCTCTGCAGCTGCCAGATCCGGGTTAACCGTTGCGGCAAACAAGGGACGCCAGATCCAGAACAAAACGCCGAGCACAACAGCACCGCCAATGTACACCACCGCGATGTCTGGTTTGGACACGGCCAGAATATCGCCAAACAACAGTCCCAGCAGATCCATCCGTACCCAGGTCATGAAGGCAAGACAGACCAGTCCTACAGCCAGAGCGGAATGAGACAACAGACCCAGCAAGGCGTCAGATGACAAGGTCTCGCGCTTGCGCAAATAGATAAGCATCAAGGACAGAGCTGTAGACACCACGAACACAGAAAGCGTCGTGTTAATTTCAAGCAGCAGCGAGAGAGCGACACCCAGAAGAGCCGCATGGGACAGTGTATCGCCGAAATAGGCCATCCGGCGCCAGACAATGAAACACCCAAGTGGCCCGGCGATCAACGACACGCCAACACCTGCAACCAAGGCCCGGACGAAAAAATCATCAAGCATCAGCTCGCTCCCTGTCCGCATCATTTTGTGTGATCACGGTATCTAGGTGTTGATGCGGTTCCTCAGCTCCATGTTTCGCAGAACAATGCTCGCCCGCGCAATCATCAGAGACCGAGCCATCTGCATGACGCACACGACCATCGGGCAAATGCACATGGTCATGATTATGTTCATAAACGGCCAGAGCAGCATCCCCCCTGTGGCCAAACAGCTTTTGAAACACGGGACTTTGCGACACGGCCTTCGGCGTCCCTCGGCAACACACATGGCCATTCAGGCAGACCACTTGATCCGTTGCCGCCATCACCACATGTAAATCATGAGAAATCATCAGGATGCCACAGCCGATGTCTTCACCCAGTCCGGAAATCAGATCATAGATGGCAATTTCACCTGCATAATCCACTCCTTGCACCGGCTCATCCAGAACCAAAAGGTCCGGCTTGCGGGCAATGGCGCGCGCGAGCTGAACCCGCTGCATTTCCCCGCCAGAAAGATGGCGGACTTCTGCGTGGAGCAAATGCTGAACACCGGTTTTTTCCAGCGCTGCATCAATCTCGCCTGCGCTCAAGCGTGCGGTCAGACTCATGAAACGGGCAACGCTGAGAGGCAACGTCCAGTCAATCAGGAGTTTCTGGGGCACATAGCCCACACGAAGTCCGCTTCGACGGGAAGACTTTCCTTCGCTGGGCTCCAAAATGCCCAAGGCAAGCTTGGCGGTCGTCGATTTTCCAGAACCGTTCGGGCCAATCAGGGTAACGATTTCACCGCGCATGACCGATAGATCAACGCCGCGTACCAACCACTGCCCACCACGCTTAACACCTGCCTGTTGCAGCTGAAACAGCGGGGATTTCTGCATATCCGATGACACCAAGACATTCTCCTGACCGAGCTTCGGCCATTCACGTTATAATATAACGATATAAGCGCCCAATGCTGTCTTGGCAATATCTTCAGCTTAGAACCCTGGATCAAAACTCACAGAGATTTCTGATCCAGGGTCCATACGCAGTTCTCACAAGCCGTTAGATACCGCCGCCGCCGGAAACGAATGATGGCGAGAGCAGATAGTTGTTTTCACGCAAGTATCTAACAATTTCTTCAGCAACGTCCTCAGGATCCCTGCCGACGTTCTGAATGCGGATCTCAGGAGTCTCGGGAGCCTCATACGGGCTTGAGATGCCGGTGAAGTGCTTGATCTCACCGGCCTCGGCCTTGGCATAGAGCCCCTTGGGATCGCGCTTCTTGCAATCTTCAAGCGGCGTATCTACGAAGATCTCGATGAATTCGCCGTCGGCCACCATTTCCCGCGCAAGCTGACGCTCTGCCTGGAACGGCGAGATGAAGGAACACAACACGATCAAACCGGCATCGGTCATCAGGCTTGCAACTTCTCCGACCCTGCGGATGTTTTCCACCCGGTCTGCATCGGAGAAGCCAAGATCCCTGTTGAGGCCGTGGCGCACGTTGTCGCCATCAAGCGTGTAAGTGTGGCGACCTTCCAGATGCAGTTTCTTTTCAACAATCGATGCAATGGTCGATTTTCCGGAGCCGGAAAGCCCTGTGAACCAGAGAATTGCAGGTTTCTGACCAAGGCTTTCGGACCTTGTGTGTTTGTCGACATCCAGCGCCTGCCAATGAATATTGGTTGCCCGGCGCAGCGCAAACCACACCATGCCGGCACCAACAGTCGCGTTAGTGACACGGTCAATCAGGATGAAAGACCCCGTGGTCCGGTTCGCCTCATAGGGGTCAAAGGCGACCGGGGCCGACAGCGACAAATTGCAGAAGGCGATTTCATTCAGCTCCAGCTGCTTACCTGCCACATGCTCAAACGAGTTGACGTTGATCTTGTGCTTGATTTCCGTCACCGTCGCGGTCACGGTCTTCGTACCAATCTTCATCAGATAAGACCGGCCCGGCAGCAAGGCATCCTCCGCCATCCAGATGAGATGAGCGGCCATCTGATCGGCTACATCGGGTCGTGAGCCAGAAGCTGCCAAGAGATCCCCGCGGGAGATGTCAATTTCATCGTCCAGTGTGATCGTTACGGCTTCGCCTGCACGGGCTGCAGAAGCATCCCCTGCCGGTGTCAGGATATCCGCAACCCTGGAGGTTTTCCCGGAGGCTGAGACAACCAGCTCATCACCGACCTTCACAGAACCGGCTGCAATCGTTCCTGAATACCCGCGAAAATCCAGATTCGGCCGGTTGACCCACTGGACTGGAAACCGGAATGGCTGAGTCAATTCATGCTCACCGATCTGGACGGTTTCCAGATGCTGCAATAAACTTGGCCCCTGGTACCAGCCCATATTGTCACTGTGCCCTGTGACATTGTCGCCATAGCGCGCAGACATTGGGATCGCCTGCTGGGTTTCAAAGTCAAACCCTGCCGCAAAGGCCTCAAATTCATCGCGGATCTCTTCAAAGCGGCCTTGCGAAAAATCAACCAGATCAATCTTGTTCACCGCCAGAACAACATGGCGGATGCCAAGCAGCGAGGCAATGAAGGCATGTCGGCGGGTCTGCACCATCAGCCCATGGCGTGCATCGACCAGCAAGACGGCCAGATCCGCCGTTGAGGCTCCGGTCGCCATGTTGCGAGTGTATTGCTCGTGGCCCGGCGTATCGGCAACAATGAATTTGCGCTTGTCAGTGGCAAAGAAGCGGTAGGCGACATCAATGGTGATGCCCTGTTCGCGCTCGGCCTCTAGACCATCCACCAGCAACGCCAGATCAATGTCCTCACCGACCGTGCCGTGCTTGCGGCTGTCCTTTTCCAGCACAGCCAGCTGATCTTCAAAAATCAACTTGGTGTCATAGAGCAGGCGGCCGATCAGTGTGGACTTGCCGTCATCCACAGAGCCACAGGTCAGAAACCGGAGCTGATCCTTTTCTTCCTGAGCCAGAATGTAATTTGTGACCGCCTCTTCGGCAGCCAAGGGGCTTTGAAGCTCAGACATTAGAAATACCCCTCGCGCTTTTTCTTTTCCATGGAGGCGTTGTCGTCGTTGTCAATCAGACGACCGGACCGCTCAGACGTCCTTGCAATCAGCATCTCCTTGACGATGGCCTCCAGCGTGTCTGCATCGGATTCAATCGCCCCTGTCAGCGGGTAGCAGCCGAGGGTGCGGAACCGGACCAGCTTTTCTTCAACAACCTCATCAGCTGCCAACGGAAAACGTTCGTCATCAACCATGATCAGCATGCCGTCGCGCCGTACCACCGGGCGCTTGGCTGCCATATAGAGCGGCACCATGGGAATATCTTCGGTCAAAATGTACTGCCAGATGTCCAGCTCGGTCCAGTTGGACAGAGGAAAAGCACGGATGCTTTCACCTTTGGCGACACGAGCGTTGTAGAGGCTCCAGAGTTCCGGACGCTGGTTCTTGGGATCCCAGCCATGGCTGGAATTGCGGAAGGAAAACACCCGTTCCTTGGCCCGGGATTTTTCTTCGTCCCGCCGCGCGCCGCCAAAGGCTGCATCAAAGCCATGTTTGTCGAGTGCCTGTTTCAGCGCCTCTGTCTTCATGATGTGCGTGTGCACCGAGGAGCCATGGTCAAACGGGTTGATGCCCTGTGCCAAGCCGTCCGGGTTGGAGTGAACGAGCAGATCCAGCCCGAGCCGCTTCACTGTGTCATCACGAAACTTGATCATCTCGCGGAACTTCCAGGTCGTGTCGACGTGGAGCAGCGGAAACGGCGGCTTGGACGGATAAAATGCCTTCATCGCAAGATGAAGCATCACGGAGGAATCCTTGCCTATCGAATAGAGCATCACCGGATTGCGAAACTCTGCCGCAACCTCGCGGATGATGTGAATGCTTTCCGCCTCGAGCTTCTTCAAATTGCTCAGGCGATCGGCCGTCAGGCCCGTAGCCGTCGTATCCATCTGGATCAACCTTTTAAGTGTCAGGGCCAGCAGCACCAAATGCTCAGCTGCCTTCGCAAATTTTAGTGTGGCAAACCACGCTGACGTTGCAGCGCTGGTTCTAAAACAATGTCAGACCGCTTTCGCCAACAGACCAGCTGCGCCGAGAAGGTCGCGATTGCTCAGGGCGACAAAGAACGGGCTCAGCAAGTCCGCTTTCTGCGCCTGGGGTGGCACCTGGTATGTGACTGGAGAATGATCTTCGAGCCTGAGGACTTCGCCGCCAGCAGCCCGCAGAACCGCGTCACCGGCTGCGATGTCCCACTGCATGGTTGGACCAAGACGCGGATAAAGATCCGCTTTGCCTTCGGCTACGACACAAAACTTCAAAGATGAGCCGACAGACACGGTTTCGGCCACTTGAAACTGCTCGATAAAGGCAGATGTCGCTTTGGACAGATGAGACCGGCTGGCCAGAACCGATAGCCCTTCAAAGGGAGACTGCCGGACTGAGATCCTCGAAATGGTCTCTATGCCACCGTTCTGAACTTTAGCTTTGAAAGCCCCGCTTTCTGAGGTGCCCTCTCCGCTCAAATCCGCAGGCAGCGTACCACCCCAATAGATGTCGCCCAGCACAGGCGCATAGACCACGCCGAAGACCGGAACGCCCTGATCAACCAAAGCGATATTGACTGTGAATTCTCCATTCTGGCTGACGAACTCCTTGGTTCCGTCCAGCGGATCCACCAGAAAATACCGCTCAGCGACTTCTGGCAGATGTCCCGCTTCAACCGCTTCCTCGGCAACAACCGGCACAGACTGAAACGACTCTTTCAGACCTGCCAAGATGACAGCTTCAGCTGCCTGATCCGCAATCGTTACAGGCGAACCATCGGCTTTGACAGCCGCTGTGAAGTCTCCCTGATAGATCGTCATAATCTCGCGACCTGCCTCCAGGGCCAGAAAAAGAAGAGCGCTGATTTCAGGCGATGGTGCGTTGAGCGCGGGCACGGCGGGGTCCTGTGTTCCGTTAAGATGTTGGCGAACCATACATCCAATCTTCAAGCTTCGAAACAAACGGCGTTTTGTTCCTTGACCCAACACAGGTTTTTTAAACTCAATAATGCCGACAAGCTAAAATGAAGGCGGCGGATGAGACGCGGGGCGAAACACTAAACAGAGACCTGTTCCAACTCCAAAATATTGCCTTCGCAATCTCGTATATAGACAATATAAAAGGGCGCATCGGTTGTTCCAAAGTTGGTGATTTCGCCAAGCTTTGCGCCTCCTGCTTCAAGAATCTTTGTTATGGTAGATTGGATATCGGCGACTTCAAAAGACAGGTGTCGAAGCCCGAGTTCATCAACTTTCGGGTCTGAACGGTCTTCACTGCTTTTGTACTCAAGCAGCTCAAGAAAGGGCTTTTCCTGCCCAGGAAACGTCAACAGATTGAGTAGATCACACTGTTGGGCAGTCCGTTCCCGCGCGACACTGCCTCGCCTGATAGGACTCTTGACGGTCGACGTTCCTCACATCCAAAAACAGCCCTATAAAAGTACGATAGCCTATCGGCATCGCGCGCCGTTAAACTGATATGGGCAAGTTTCATAGTCGATCCTCCCCGAAGCCTGTGATGAGGATTGATTTGAGCCGCCACCTTGCCCAAATGAGCAACCCGACGAGGCCGGGTCGCCCTATCGTCCCTGACCTCAAGTCTAGATCCTGCAGATCTCTATCTTGATCTTATCGAGCTTGGCCAGCAATTCATTTGCCTTAGGAACGCGCATCTTGTCACGAAGGCCCTGTGTTTTCTGTTTCACTTTCTGATCGAATTTGATGGCCTGTTCCGCGAAACCCTTGGCTTTGGTTTTTTCGCCCAATAGGAGGCAAACCTTCGCATTTGCCAAACTTTCCTTGGCGCTGGGCGCGTATTTGACTTCATCGGCCAAGACCGAGCCGTCAACGGATTCATAAACGTAATCTCTATAACCACTTGACGCAAAAAATTCAGGAACAATCTTTTCATTGTATTGGTCCCTGACGTGATTTTGCGCATTTTTTAAAAGCGCTGCAAATTGGTCAGAGTTGACAGCGCTTAGGATGGCGTCATTCCCTTCCTTGCCATCAGCTTCTGCCGCAGTTTTTCGTGTCTCATATAAACGCTGAGCCGCCGCAGAATGCTTTTCCATATACTTAAGCTTCACCTTCGGTGACGGTGCGAAAAATTTATGATAAATTTGTTGCTGCTTCTCCTTATTGATGTTCGTGAATACGAAGGCCCACTCGTTGACGAGTCCTTTTCTTTTCATGAATTTTGATAAGTGTAACATCATCATTTTTTCTTTGACTAAAATATTCAAGTCAGTCATTCGCGTTTCCCTTCCATCTGTTACGTGTCGCCAGTAAGTCGTCCGCAACTTGGAAAAGGTTCACTATCAATATATTTTTATTTGCTGATTACACGAATACGCCTGATGCAGGCAGGAGCGTGCAAACTCATTTTCAGGGTGCAATTGGCTCTTGCCTTAACGAGCGTATTCAAGGACCTGACCTGATCCAGCCTCATACTTTAGCAGCACGGTGACAAAGACTAGATCAGGTTCGCCTCCATCCTCACATCTGATCGTAATCTAGGCGCGCTTTTTGCACTGCGCTGAAGTTTTCTGCTGCCCAGAGCACCATCGGCTTCAGGGTTTCCAACATGGAACGGCCCATGGGGGTCAAGCCGTAGGAAACGGCGACTGGAGGTCCGGGGGTGACCGTGCGGGTGACATAGCCGTCGCGCTCCAGCATGCGAAGGTTTTCGGTCAAGACCCGCTGGCTGATGTCGCCCAGCAGACGTTTGATTGCTGAAAACCGCAGATCTCCGTCCTCCAAAGCCAGGATCAGCAGGGATTGCCACTTGCCGTTCACGGTGCCGAGCACAGAGCGCACAGGGCAATGTTCAGCGTCTTCTCGAGTGATCGCGGTTACCGGCAGCATACTTGGTTCCTTTAAGGTGCGTAATTGACACTAAGTGCGAAAATGATACCAACTCCGATATCGTAACTCAACTGACCTGTCATAAAGGACCTGACCATGCGCCTGACCACTTTGACCCTCGCTGCCGCTACGTTGCTCAGCGTTGCATCCGCTCATGCGGCCGATTCCAACAAGGACATTGCCAAAGCTGCCCTCAATGCAATCTTCGTCGATCATGATGCGCAAGCTGCAACCAATCTTCTTGCGGAAGACTACATCCAGCATAACCCTTATGTTCCAACCGGCGCTGCCCCAATCATCGGCTTCATTCCGAAACTAAAGAAAAGCGGCATGACGCCGACGATCCACCGCGTCATCGCTGAGGATGATCTGGTCGTGCTCCATATCACCTATGATAATGCGCAACCAGCAGGGGCTGACACTCTGGTCGCTTTCGATGTGTTCCGGATTGAAGAAGGCAAGGTCGCCGAGCATTGGGACAATCTCGAGCCCAAGACCGCGCCCAATCCATCTGGCCACAGCCAGACCGACGGCGCGACGGAGATTACCGATCTCGACAAGACAGCCGCCAACAAGGCTTTGGTTGTTGATTTTCTGGAAACTGTGCTGAAGAACGGCGATGCGTCCAACGTCACTGATTTCATCTCGGCCGAAACCTATATTCAGCACAACAGCAACATCGGCGACGGCCTTGACGGCCTGGGTGCCGCACTGAAAGCCATGGCCGAACAGGGCATCACGGTAAAATATGACAAGATCCATCTCGTCGTCGCTGAAGGCAATTTCGTCTTTGCCGCCTCAGAAGGACACCTCGGCGGCAAGCCAACCGCGTTCTTTGACCTCTTCCGGGTCGAAGAAGGCCGGATCGTTGAACATTGGGACACAGTCTCGGAAATCCCAGCCGAAATGGCCCACGCCAACGGTAAGTTCTGAGGTTTTAATTCTGGGATTCTGGTCCAAACAGGCCACTATTTTCCCTTAACTGACAGAGCCATACCTAGTGACAGCCGGGTATGGCTTTGTGCTTTGCGGCGCGACATCACCTCACTTCGGCACGCGAAGGGATAGGGACGGACAATTGAGTTTTGGAGTACACGAATGTCCGGAATGGGGCCGGGAACGGACTAGCAGCTTGTGGGAGCGAAGCGGATGAAGCAGACATTAGACTTTCGCGACTGCGGTGCCGCGCCCCCCCCCTGAGCCGACCTTCGTGTCATCTGCAGTGAACGCCTGCATGAATCCATATTTACCAAAGTGGTGCGACCAACGCGGACGTGGTATTCTACCGTCATGAATACCCTAGAGCTTCAACTTGACGATGTGACGCAGTTTTTCTGTGACGTGGGTCAACACGGATGGAGCGATCTGATCGTCGCCCATAAGGCAGACTTGCTGGTTTTTAGGGTGAGCCACGTTCTGACAGACTTCCCCGCAGAAGTCCTTAAGATTGCGCGGGCCATTATTGAAAACTCCCCTATCCGAGCCGCACTATGTGACGAGCCGGGCGGAGCAGTGATCGCAGTCGAACCTGATAAAAAACAACCGCATACATCGATATTGTCGATATATGAAATCCACGGAGAAATTGCTGGTTTTGACGAATCTGAAGAAGGCAAACTTGTGCTGTCCCTTCGGATAAGAAGACAAAGGCTTGTTGGGATGCTTTTGGCCGAACTCTGGAAAACGCATGTGAGTCTAAAGCACTCTTCATATCAAAATGACAGAAGCGAATTTCCCCATAAAGAACTGAAAGTAATCAACAATATCTGGAATGCAAGTGACTTGGGGCCGTCATTCCTCAAATAGGCAACGGCGGCTTCTTCCCGCAAAGCTGGCCTCCTTTAAAGATGCAGCGAACGATCGCCTCCCGCACAAACCAGTCCCCCCCGCAGACCTGCCCCGGATTTTGACATCGGGATTGCCGCTGATATTGTCGCGCCTGGCCCGGTCGGCATGCAAGTTTCTGATGAAGCCGATTATGCTGGCTATGTGGTTTTTGATATAGGCAGGCGGAAAAGGTCCATTCTGAGCAAACCAACACCGCAACAACAACCATGCACAGGATCTAGCTATGTCTGGACTATTTGAAGATGGCTGGGCCGCTTATGAAAGAGGCGATCACCCGGTGGCGCTGAAACATTTTCGGCTGGCTGCGGACCAGGGCGATGTGAGAGCGCAATACTACCTGGGCATCGCCTATGACAATGGTGAAGGGGTGCCGCAGGATCATGTCGAGGCCGTGAAATGGTATCGAAAGGCAGCTGAACAAAATAATGCCAGCGCGCAATACAATCTGGGCATCGCCTATGACAACGGTGACGGCGTGCCCCAGGACTATGTCGAGGCCGCGAAATGGTATCGAAAGGCGGCCGAACAGGGCCATGTCAGAGCGCAATTCAATATAGGCATTGCCTGTGGCTACGGTGAAGGTGTACCGCAGGATCATGCCGAGGCCGCAAAATGGTTTAGCAAGGCAGCTGAGCACAATGATGCCCGAGCGCAATACAATCTGGGCATCGCTTATGACAGCGGTGAAGGTGTGTCGCAGGATTTTGTCGAGGCCGCAAAATGGTTTCGCTGTGCGGCTGAACAGAATGACGCCAGAGCGCAATACAATCTGGCGCTTGCCTATGACAGCGGTGATGGAGTGCCAGAGGATTCCGCAGAGGCCGCAAAATGGTATCAAAGAGCGGCCGAACAGGGACTTGCCAGCGCGCAGACCAACCTTGGCACTGCCTATGCCACTGGCGAAGGCGTGGATCAGAGCTACGTGCTTGCCCACATGTGGTTCAGTTTGGCCGCGGCGCAAGGCAATGACAACAGCCTTGAAAACCTCGAGATTGTTGCCAGCAACATGACAGCTGAAGAAATTGCCACAGCGCAAAAATTGGCGAGCGAGTGGAAGCCCAACCAATAGGTCTTCAGTCCCTCAATCGCCAATTCCGCTCATCCGAGCCCTGAATACAGGTGCGGACCAATCCAGCCGCACCACCTCCCCCTACCCCGGCAACCCCAGCGGCCGCTCTCGTCGCCAGTGGTATAACACCTTGGCCAGCGCCGCCGACACAGGTCTCCGGCCTTATTGATGACAGCTCCGGGTCGAATAAATCTTCTGCCAAAAACCAAATCAGCAGCTGCATCGCTTTACAACAAGCCAATATAATCCATCGCGACAACGAAGCCTTCTGCTGATCCACCTGCCAGCCAAACACCATTGACCTGAAGAGGACTGGCGTGGGCACGGTCAAGCTGTGAAGATTGCGTTGATCCCGCTTCAAGGCAATGCTTCAGCCCAGCCTTGGAGAAGAGTTGTGCGCTGAGGTACGGATAGGGTTTTCGGATTAAAGCTCTGCGCCTGATCCTTGCCGTCCAGCAGATCGATGCCCAGAGACCGGAAGGCCATGGCGGCTGCGCCGATTGCGCCGACTTCGGCCTGGCTTGCGCGGGTTACGGATCTGTCCAGAACATCGGCCTGCAGCTGCATCAGGAAGTCATTGGCCGATGCGCCGCCATCGGCGAGCAGGCCTTTGAGCCTGGCCCCCATATCATTTTCCATGGCGATGAAGACATCTGCAATCTGCAGTGCAATGGCCTCGAGTGTGGCGCGGGCAATATGCGCTGGCTGGGTCGCGAGTGTCATACCGGAAATTGTACCGGTGGCGCTGTCATTCCAATGGGGCGCGCCAAGGCCCGCCAGCGCTGGTACGAACACCACGCCGCCAGACTCCGGCACACTCTGCGCCAGCTCGGACAAGGCCGGAGCATCCGCCAGCCCCAGCAATGTCGCCACAAAGGAGGCTGCCTGAGCAGAAACAGTGATGTTACCTTCCAACGCATAGGCCGTGCCGTCCCGGTCAGTCCACGCAATGGTGCTCGACAATCCGTGGCGCGATGGCGTGCGCTCTGCGGTTAGGGTCATCAGGGATGAGCCGGTGCCGTAGGTCGCCTTGACCAGACCGGGTTGGCGAACACCATGACCATAGAGCGCGGCATGGCTGTCACCCATCATGGCCAGAATAGGCGTGCCATCGGCAAGCGCCGTGCTGCTGTTCGCTGTGTGGCCGAACAGACTGTCTGAGGGTTTGGGCTTAGGCAGGACAGAGAGCGGCACATTAAAGACCTCTCCCAATGCGCTGTCCCAATTGAGCGTTCCGGTGTTGAACAGCTGCGTGCGCGAGGCATTGGAATGATCGGTGGCGAATTCCCGGCCCGCGGTCAATTTGTAAAGCAGCCAGCTGTCGACGGTTCCGGCGCGCAATCTGCCAGCGTCCGCCAGCGCTTTGGCCTCAGGAACATTCTGCAAAATCCAGGCGAGCTTTGAGGCTGGAAAAAGCGCATTGATCGAAAGCCCTGTGACCTCGACGACGGCAGCATCTGCGCCGCCTGCGCGCAGCTCATCACATGCTTTCGTCGTCCGTCTGCATTGCCATAGAATCGCCGGCGTGATGGATTTGCCAGTTTCGTCATCCCAGACCACCAGCGTCTCGCGCTGATTGGCGATGGCGATGCCCATCACCTCCACATCATTTGCCGCCACGATCTCACAGATGACAGCCTGAACACTGACCCAGATGTGCTCGGCAGACTGCTCCGCCCAACCGGGCTTGGGATAGCTGGATTTCAGCGGTGCGGAGGCTTTGGCGAGCATATTCCCCGCGCTGTCGATCAGAACGGCTTTTGTGTTCGTCGTGCCCTGATCTATGGCGATGACATGAGCTTGGCTTGCGTCCCTCTCAGTCATGACGCCTCACGTCCGCTTGCGGGCAAGAACACGGCGGGCAGCAGCGGCAACCCCGGTCTCGGACAGGTCGAAATGATCGAACAGCCACTCAACCGAGCCCGTTGGCACAAAGCCCGGAAAGCCGAGCATTTCCATCGGAACCGGGCTATTCCTTACCGTGAGTTCTGCCACTGCGCCGCCAAGCCCGCCGCGCACATGCGCTTCCTCGACTGTGACGATTGCACCCGTGTTTGCCGCCTCAAGAACGGCGGTCTCATCCAGCGGGTTGATTGACGACATGTTGAGCACCCGTGCTGAGATCCCCTCACCTGCCAGCGCATCGGACGCTGCCTGCGCCAAATGCACCGTGGTGCCACAGGCGATGATACTGACATCACTGCCCTGACGGATCAACTCGGCTTTGCCCGGCTGGAACACGCGGTTCGCGACAGATAACTCCGGCACAGGCATGCGGCTGACACGAATGAACACCGGACCTTCATGACCGGCGGCCCATTTGACTGCTTCCGCAGTCTCCCAAGGATCAGACGGCACAATCAGGGTCAGGTTGTTCAAGACCCGGAGCCAAGCAAAATCCTCAATGGAATGATGGGTTGGCCCCAGTTCTCCATAAGCCACGCCGGACGATTGGCCGATCAGCTTTACGTTGAAATTTGAATAGGCCACATCCGCCTTGATCTGTTCCAGGGCACGGCCTGTCAGGAAACAGGAGGCGGCAGACACAAACGGGATATGACCGGCATTGGCCAGTCCGGCACCAACGCCCACCATGGTCTGTTCTGCAATGCCAACATTAACCAGCCGGTCCGGGAAAGCCTTCTGGAATCCGCCGAGCTTCGAGGACCCAATGGAATCATTCACAACGGCAGTGATCCGGCTGTCCTCGGCTGCAAGCGCTTCCAGGGTTTTCGCAAAAGCATTGCGGCAATCAAACAGATCAGCTGTGTTTGGGGCGGCCTGGGCCATCAGACAAGCTCCTTCATGGCAGTGTCAAATTGTTCGGCATTTGGCACGCCATGATGCCAGGAGGCCTGGTTCTCCATGAAGGAAACGCCTTTGCCCTTGACCGTGTTGGCGATTACGCAAAGCGGCTTGCCCCGGCCTTTGCAAGGGGCGGACAGTGCAGTGAACAGGGCCTCATGGTCGTGGCCATCGACAATCTCGACATGCCAGCCGAATGCCCGAAACTTGCCGTCCAGCGGATCAAGACTGTTAGTCTCTTCCGTGCCCGCGCCTTGTTGCAGGCGATTGCGATCCACGATCAGGGTCATGTTTTCCAACTTGCGATGGCCAGCAGTCATCGCAGCTTCCCAGTTGGACCCTTCCTGCAGCTCGCCATCGCCTGTCAAAACATAGGTGCGATGGTTTGCGCCCGTAATCTGCCCTGCAATTGCAATTCCCAATGCAACAGGCACACCATGGCCGAGCGGCCCGGTGTTGGTTTCAACGCCCGGGACATAGTTGCGGTTTGGATGGCCATTCAGCTTGGACTGAGGCTGCATATAAGTGTCCAGCCAACTCTCCTCGAAATAACCCGCCGCGCAGAGCGCTGTATACAGCGCGCCAGTGGCATGGCCCTTCGACATGATGAAGCGATCCCGGCCTGGCAGCTCAGGCTGTTTCGGATCATAATGCAACACACCGAAATACAGCGTCGCAATTGCATCAATGGCAGAAAAATCACCGCCCGGATGCCCCAGCTGCGCATCATAAACCATCTTGAAGGCGCGCCGCCGCATCCATAAGGCACGATCCCGGATCACCGGCACGGGATCATTGGGGTGGGCGATAACATTAGAAGAGTGAGCCATCAGCGGGCCTTTCATGAGAAGCGTTGAGGCTGAAACAAACTTGGTTCTGTTGGCATGTTGTGGCCGTAGATCGGCCAGCCGAGATAACGGGTGACGGCCTCATTGACCACATCTGCATGATGACCACGCACCATCGCCACATGATGTTCAAAACCGTTTTGGGTGACGAAGCGCATCAGCTCGCGCAAACGCTCGACCTTGGTCACGGCAATGCCGCCATCCATCGGGAACGGGTCATCCGTGAACTCGCCTTCGCCCAGGTAACATTTGAGCGTTCCTGCCCGATCATCAGAGGACAGGCGGAAATAGGTCATTGGGCCGGCCTTGACCTTGCCCTTGACCGCACCGAAGCATTTTGACCGCCCGATGGTTTCACCCAGAACGTCCAACTCGCCAATTTCAGGTGTGTCACCAATGAAGCTCTTGGGGAAATTGCCGCAGTGGGTGCAGACACATTTGTCTGCTTCCCGGCCGTAATTGTTGTTCCAGTCGAGGATTGCCGGCGGTGCTTCAGATGCCAGCGCAAGCGCGTACATGGAGATCGCGCCCATAATGTCCACCTCGCAGGCGGACGGCATCAGTTCCTCGCCCATCATCGACATGGTGACACAAGTGGCGCAGCCGAAATTGTCCTGCAGGGAGCGCCAGCACTGGATCGCGCTTGCGTCACACTCATTTTCTTCAATCCAGCGGTTGACCGCGAGCGTCCATTTCGCCTGGGTGGTGATCTGCTCCAGCGTAATGTGGTCGGGGATCGTTCCATAGGACCGAATGCGATCCATCTTTTCCAAGAGGGCCGGATCCCCGTCCTTGATTGCCCCAGCCGCGCCCATCATTTCCGACAAATCCATGGTAACCACGGTGATACCGGTCGCCTGAAGCAGTTTTTCCGAATAGCGCATGGTCTGGAACGCGCCGGTGCGTGCACCAATCGCGCCAAGCCGAGCATTCGAGAGGCCGCGCACGGTCCGGCAAACACGTGAAAAGCGCTCAAGATCCTGACCAAACTCTTCACTGTCCGTATCGCAGGTGTGGTTGGTCGTCTCAGTAAATGGCACGCCGTATTGCCAGAAGTTGTTGGTGACAGACAGTTTGCCGCAGAATGCATCACGGCGTTCACTGACAGACACCTTGTCAACCTCGTCGTTGCTGGCCTGCACCATGATCGGCACTTTCAGCTTGGACCGGCTCACCAGCTCAGCAACAGCGATTTCATCGCCGAAATTCGGCAAGCAGATCACCAAACCGTCGATCTTGCCCGCATGTGTCTTGAAGTGATCGGCATAGAGCTTTGCGTCATCTATGGATTGGACCGCGCCATTGATCGTTGCCTCATAGGGCAAGATGACCGGTTCTACACCCAACCGCTCAAGATGGGCCAAAACGTCTTTGCGTGATTGCTGACAGGGCGCACCGTTAAAAAACGCCCGGCTGCCAATCACCACCCCCAACGCGACTTTCCGCCGAATACTGAGCGCCATCCCGATCTCCTCCCTGTATCAAACGCAGAATGACTCGCGTCGCCATCTCTTATCGTTTGTTTTCGTTTGTTTTCGTATATCTACTTTTTCATCACGAAGCAATGTCACAATTCAAACTGACACATGAACATTAGCCTGCGCCAAGCACACATGGCACCCAGAAGCGACTAGCCAACGTTGCTATTCAGTCATTTGCAAAATTCAGTATGGATCAAAGCGTGATATTTTTCACATGCACATAATACGAAAACAATTGACAACAACCAAAAGTAATTGACACTATGAACCACCGAAACTGCGTTCAAAACGAACCAGTCCGGTTTGGGAGGAAACAAAATGAACCTGAAACGCCGCCTTTTGGTTGCGACGATGGCACTTGGATTCGTTGCCAGTGCCCCCGTTTTCGCAAATGCCGCCGATCTCATCGCGATCATCACCCCTGGACATGACAACCCGTTCTTCAAGGCCGAGGCTGATGGCGCCGCAGCTCGTGCCAAGGAACTGGGCTATGAGACACTGGTGCTCGTCCATGACGATGATGCCAACAAACAATCTCAATTGTTCGACAGTGCGATTGCAGCCGGTGCCAAAGCCATCATCCTGGACAACGCGGGCGCCAATGCATCTGTTGCAGCTGTCCAAAAAGCCAAAGACGTTGAAATTCCATCGTTCCTGATTGATCGCGAAATCACCAAGAGCGGTGTTGCGGTCAGCCAAATCGTTTCGAACAACTATCAGGGCGCACAATTGGGCGCTGAAGAGTTCGTTAGATTGATGGGCGAAACCGGCGAATACGCTGAACTCGTCGGCAAGGAATCCGACACCAATGCAGGCATCCGCTCTTCCGGCTACCATGATGTGATTGATCAATACCCTGATCTGAAAATGGTTGCACAGCAGTCTGCAAACTGGTCCCAGACTGAAGCCTATGCCATCATGGAAACCATGCTGCAGGCGAACCCGGGCATCAAGGGTGTGATCTCCGGCAATGACACAATGGCAATGGGCGCATGGGCAGCTCTTGAAGCGGCTGGTCGCACCGACGTTATTGTGGTGGGCTTTGATGGCTCCAACGACGTTCGCGATTCCATTATGAAGGGCGGCATCAAGGCGACCGTCTTGCAGCCAGCCTATGCTCAGGCACAGATGGCCGTTGATCAGGCAGACAAGTACCTGAAGACAGGCTCCACCGGCCTTGATGAAAAGCAGCTGATGGATTGTGTTCTCGTCAACGCCGACAACGCTCCTAAGCTGGAAACATTCGCGCTTTCCAACTGATTTTAAGGCGCGCTATCCCTGGCGAATGAACCCGCTGGCGATCTGGCTCGCCGCATTCGGTGTGCGGCGAGCCTTTTGATTTCAAGGCCCAAAGATGCTCAAACCTTTTTTTCTACCAGTGTGTCTGGTTGCAGCCCTGTGCCTGCTTCCGGCATGTAAAATCGTCAAGACAGACCAGGCCTCCTCCGATGAAACTCCGGCGGGTCCCGAAGGGGATGAAACCCGTGTGTCTCTGATCGTCGAGGACAGCTTTGCAAGCAATGTCATCCCGAACATAAAATCCACAGCGACAGATATCAGCACATTGCAGAAAGCCGTTGCCAAGGGACTTGATGCAGCTGGTGATGCCTATGGCGTACGACCAAGCGGAGCAGGCAGTTCCTGGAACTTCGCAGTCACCGGCAAAGGCAAGATCGTTGCGCATAACCTGACTTCGAGGGCCGCAACGCTGGACCTGGACACGAACAGTGATGGCCAGGGCGACATAATTCTTCAACTCGGCCCCGTCGTCAAAGGCTCTGCCCTCAGAGATGTGTCTCCGACTTACGTCTTTACGAATTTCCGCGACCAAATCGAATTTGCGAAACTGGGGCGCGCACTGAACACTGCAGCTCTTGCAGGCATTACGCCCCCTGCGGGCGATCCAAGCGGCAAGACTGTTACGTTTGTGGGCGCGACATCCCTGCGCTCTGCGTCTGATCCAATCCGCGTTCTGCCCATAGAGCTTGAGGTTGCACAGTGAGCGAGCAGCACCCTATTGGCCTGACGTTACGCAACGCCACCAAGGTATATCCGGGCACCGTTGCGCTCAACAAGGTCGACTTCGACCTTCGAATGGGCGTGGTCAATGTGCTGGTGGGAGAAAATGGCGCTGGCAAATCCACGATGATGAAAGTCATCTCCGGAGTTGAGCAGCTGACCGAAGGCGAGATCACTCTGGATGGGCAACCTGTCCAATTCAACACCACCGCTGATGCTGTTCGAAATGGCGTCGGGATCGTGTTTCAGGAACTCAACCTGTTTCCGAACATGAGCGTGGCCGAAAACATCTTCATCGCCCGCGAGAAAACCCGCGGTGGTGTGGATATCGATGCGGCCTCGCAGATTTCGGAAACGCGCGCCCTGATGCAACGCCTTGAACAGGACATTGCACCGGAAACACTGGTCGGCGAGCTGCGCATCGGACAACAGCAGATTGTCGAAATCGCAAAAAGCCTGGCTCAAGATGCCCGTATCCTGATCCTCGATGAGCCAACCTCGGCCTTATCTGCGACGGAAGTCGAGGTTTTGTTTCGGGTGATTGGTGATCTGACGGCCTCGGGCGTGGGTATTGTCTATATTTCCCATCGGCTTGAAGAGCTGATCCGCATTGGTGACTACATCACGGTTTTACGCGACGGGGTCATCACAGGTTCACGCCCGATGGAGGGCGTCGACATGGACTGGATCGTGCGCAATATGATCGGGGCCGCCTCAAAGGATTTTCCGAGGGGTGAGGCAATAGAATTCGGGCCGGAAGTCTTTCGGGCCGAGCATGTCTCCCTGCCCCGCGCTGGCGGCGGTATGGCTGTGGACGATGTGTCGTTCTCTCTGAAATCCGGCGAGATATTGGGCATCTACGGCCTGATGGGCGCTGGACGCTCCGAGCTGCTTGAATGCGTGATGGCGCAGCACCCTAATCATGCGGGCAAGTTCTTTATCAGCGGCGAGCCCCTGATTGCCAAGGATGTATCCGGGCGGATCCATCAGGGTGTCGCCCTGATCCCTGAGAACCGAAAGATTGATGGGCTGATTGAAATCATGGCGATCCGGGAGAACATTACCCTTTCGTCTCTGGCCGACTTCAAACGGTTCTTCGATCTGGATCTGAAGGCCGAAGCGCGCACCGCGCTGGACTACATCAAACGGCTAACGATCAAGGTCGCCTCCCCTGAAAATCCGGTCTCTAGCCTGTCCGGTGGAAACCAGCAGAAAGTTGTGATCGGCAAGGCGCTGATGACCCGGCCCAAGGTGCTGTTGATGGATGAACCCTCACGCGGCATCGACATTGGCGCAAAGGCTGAGGTGTTCAGGGTCATGCGCGATCTCGCCGCTCAGGGGTTGGGCATTGTCTTTGTCACCTCTGACCTCGATGAGGTCATGGCGCTGTCCGACAGAATTCTCGTAATTGCGAATGGCCGTGTGGTTGACACGTTTGAGGCCAAATCCACAGATCCGGCGCAGGTTGTTGCCGCCGCAAACAGAAAAAAAGTCAAGGAAACGGCAGCATGAGTTCTGCGTCCCACAGCAAATCCACCGACTCCATGACCATGGCGCTCTTGACCATCCTGCGGATGCGGACTTTTGTCGCCTTGATCCTTGTGTTCTGTTTCTTCGCGATTGCAGCTCCAAACTTCCTGTCGGCGGCCAATGTGCTGATCATGTCCAAACATGTGGCGCTAAACGCCTTTTTGGCCATCGGCATGACTTTTGTGATCATTACCGGAGGCATTGATCTGTCGGTCGGCTCGATTGTCGGGCTCTGTGCAATGGTCGCAGGCTGGCTGGTGCTTTACGGCATTGATCCGGGCTTTGGTTGGTCAATCCAGTTCAACACCATCGAAATATGCCTGATTGTCATGGCGGTGGGGATTGCGGTTGGAGTGATAAACGGATTGCTGATCACCCGGCTCAGCGTCGCGCCATTCATCGCGACCCTTGGCACGCTTTATGTGGCTCGGGGTGCAGCTTTGCTGCTGTCCAATGGTGGCACCTTTCCCAATTTGACAGGCAACGCCGAGTACGGCTCCGACAGCTTCAGAGTGCTAGGTGCAGGTGAAGTCATAGGCATTCCTGTTTCGATCTGGTTGATGGTTGTGGTCGCCTTGATCTCGGCCTATGTGGCACGGCGCACGCCACTTGGTCGGCACATATATGCAGTGGGCGGAAATGAACGCGGTGCGGCCCTGTCCGGTGTCAAGGTGAACCGGGTCAAAATGGCGGTCTACATGTTCTCCGGCTTTTGCGCGGCGCTGGTTGGTTTGATCATTGCCTCTCAACTGCAGGCAGCCCACCCCGCAACGGGCGAGACTTTTGAGCTCAATGCCATTGCTGCGGCAGTTCTGGGCGGCACCTCCATGTCAGGTGGGCGCGGCCGGATCATCGGTACGGTTATCGGGGCCTTCGTGATCGGGATTTTGTCGGATGGGCTGGTGATGATGGGTGTGTCCTCATTCTGGCAGACAGTCATCAAGGGCGTCGTGATCATTGCCGCTGTGGTCATCGATCAGGCACAGCAGAAACTGCAGGCGAAGATGGTCATGCAACAGCAGGCTGCACAGCAGCGCTAGTGCCTCTTTCCGGCCCTGTTAAAAACCGCGCAGGTGCTGTACAGAAGCTTGAGAAAACAAGGTCATTCGCTCGCCTCGCCCGAGCGGATGGCACAGAAAAATGGATCTGCCCGTGTCGCCGAAATCAGTGTCGCCAAAATCCGGACCATCCAAATCACTACCGCTGAAATCAAGTGAACAGACCGACGGTGCTCTGACCGGACTTTTGTCCGCTCCTCGGCGCAAGAGGATCCTGGAGTGGCTGCAGGAAGAAGGCAGCGCGCGGGTGCGCGAATTGGCGACAGCTTTTCAAGTGTCCGAGGCAACCATTCGGCAAGACCTTGAGAAGATCGAAGGCGAAGGGCTCATCACGCGCGAGCATGGCGGCGCCTTCCTGAACACGGTTCCAGCGCAAGTCGGAACCATGACACTGCATCATGCTGAGAACATGGACCTCAAGTACCGCATTGGGGCCTTTGCCGCAAACCTGGTCTCTGACCGCGAAACCATCATTCTGGATGCAGGCACAACAACGACCGAAATCGCAACCCGTTTGGTAGCGCGCAAAAACCTGACCGTCATTACAAATGCTCTGAACATTGCGATGGTTCTGGGCGCAGTGCCCGGGTTTGCAGTCCATATGCCGGGCGGTCAATTCAAGGCCCCGACCCTGTCTCTTTCTGGTGACAAATCGGTCGAGTATTTCCGCAACATCTTTGCCGGGAAGCTGTTTCTGGCGACCGCCGGCGTAGCCGTTGACACCGGTCTGACCTATCCGAGCTTTGCGGATCTGCAGCTCAAGGAAGCCATGATCAAGGCGGCAAGCCACGTTTATCTGGTGGCAGATTCCACTAAGATCAACCGCTCGTCCTTCACCCGCCTCAGCTCTCTTGAAGTCGTACACTCCTTCATCACCGATGACGGCATCAGCGACAAGGACGCCCGTGAGTTTGAGCTGCGCGGAATCGAGATCCTGATCGCTCCTTAACAGCGCCCGTCTCCACCGATCAGTCCTACTCACGGCCCACTTCTGAATTCTGGCTTGAAATCCAAGCCTCTCCGATTTCCGTTTCTCCTATGAGTGACCGAATCCGCTTTGGCACGTTTGGACCGCGCTTCGACTGCCCTCCCGACAACAACACTCCCTCAAAAGATCCAACATCATTTATCATCGGTGATGAGCTGATAGGCACCTCCGCGTCATTTCCACTCGGTATTTTTCGGGGAAAGGGATTGCCAGGGACAGTCCCAAGCAGTACTATTTCAACATGCGGTTTCGAATTCCGCATAGTGGAATTCTGGGAGGAAGCCTAATGAAGTCACTATTCGCAGCTACAACAGCGGTCATCCTGAGCCTTTCGGCAACAGCTGCCATGGCCGAAACAACACTGATCCTTGGGGAAGCCGGTCCAAACAGGGGGGCGCGCGCAAAAGCGCTGCAGAGTTTTGTTGATGACGTGGAGGCCCGCTCGTCAGGCGATTTAAAAATTGACGTGCAATGGGGTGGAGCATTGTTCAAGGCAGGAGCGGCTGTTCAATCCATTGCTGACGGTGTGGCAGACATCGGGTCCGTGATTGCGGTCTATTTCCCGCAAGAAATGCTCGGCTACGGCATTGCCGATCTGCCTTTGCTCAACAACGATGCCTGGGTCGGCATGCGCGCCACCGA
Organism: Roseibium algae; assembly: GCF_037783265.1. Classification (NCBI taxonomy): domain Bacteria; kingdom Pseudomonadati; phylum Pseudomonadota; class Alphaproteobacteria; order Hyphomicrobiales; family Stappiaceae; genus Roseibium; species Roseibium algae. Next base: position 53,039 of record NZ_JBAKIA010000010.1, on the reverse strand, counting down.
TGAGTTGATGCGCACTGCCCCGTCCATTCAGGCTGACCTTGCAGACAAGAACCTTGTTTATGTCGGCACTTTCACCACGTCTCAGGTCAACATTGGCTGTAAAGACAAGGCAATCCGAAGCACCGATGACATCGCCGGACTGAAAGTTCGCGGCACAGGCGCTTACGGCAAAACCTTCGGCGACTATGGCGCCAACATGGTAAGCATGTCGATCTACAAGGCCTATCAAGGCCTGGACACAGGTTTGCTCGATTGCTCGCAAGGCTATTCCTATGCGGTTGCCGCTCTCAAGCAACAAGAAGTCATGACCAGCTATACCCTGCTCAACTGGGGACAGGTTGGCGGCGTTGGCTTGTTCATCAACAAGGACAGCTACGACAGCCTAGATGAAGCAGCAAAAACACAGCTCATGGAAGCTGGAGCTGCCATGTCTGACACTTTGGGCATGCTGATCACCGCAGACAATGAAGCAGCCATTGAGAAAATGCGCGCTGCTGGTGTTGAGATCATAGAGCTGCCTGATACTGAGCGAGACAAGCTGGTGACCGCAGGAGAGAAATACGTTCAGGACTGGTCCGACCGCGCCAATGCTGCCGGGTTAGACGGTACGGCCCTGCTCTCCCAGTATCAGGACCTCTTAAAGAAATACGACACCGAACGCACAGAAAAAGGCTACCCGTGGACGCGCGGATAACAAAGCCTATCTGAGACGACCGGATCTGCCCCCATCGGATCCGGCGTTTAGGAGGGCGAATGCCAACGCTTTCGCCCTCCTAAACACTTTCATATTGCCGTCCTGATTTTTGATGAGTTTCGCGGAGATCATATGATGCTGCACCGAGTGGAACGTCTTCTGCTTGATCTGGCCGTTTGCGCCATTTTCGGGCTTGGCCTCCTGATCACCCTTAGCGTTATGTCACGCGGGCTGTTTAATTCCGGCATTCCAGATACCGTTGTGCTGGTGCGGGAGCTGATGGTCGCAGCAATCCTGCTGCCTCTGGCCGCAGCGACTGCAAACCGGGCGCACATAGCCGTTGAATTCCTGGCCAACATGCTGCCCCCGCGCACGCAGGTCTGGATGATCGTCTTTGGCAGTCTGATTGGCCTTCTTGCCCTCATGCCCTTGCTCTATGCAGGCTGGCGCGAAGCAGCGAAGACCCTTTCAAACGGTTCGTTTTACTTTGGCGATCTGAATGTTCCCAAATGGCCGGGGCGGGTCTTGTTTCTCCTCGGCCTATCATTCTGCTGGGTTCGGCTTTTCATCATGTTCATTTCAGATTTAAAGGCAGCCATAGAAGGACGACTGGTTGACGGTGTCCACTTGCGCTCCAAGCAGATGGATAACCACTGATGGACGGAACAACCGTTGGCCTGTGCGCCTTTGGCGCCGTTCTGGGGCTTCTGGCCCTACGCGTTCCCATTGCCTTTGCGCTGGCAAGTGTCGCCGCTACCGGCGCATTCGTGATGTTCGCCTTCAGAACTGGAAGCTTCACGCCTGAACGGGCGATCAACCCGACGACGTCTCTGGTTTTTTCAAACTTCTACGACCTCGTTCATTCTTATGATTTGTCGATGATCCCCCTCTTCGTCGCGCTAGGGCATATCGCCTACCGTGCAGAAATAACGACCGCGATCTATCAGGCGGCCCGGGTCTGGTTGGTCAAGGTGCCGGGCGGTGTTGCCATGGCATCCGTGTTCGGCTGCGCCGGGTTTTCGGCCATCACCGGATCGTCCATTGCCTGCGCATCAACAATGGGCCGCATCTGCTCACCAGAAATGCTGCGGCTAGGCTATGACAAGCGGCTGGCAACGGCGAGCGTTGCCGCTGGCGGCACACTTGGCTCACTGATCCCGCCATCCGTTCTGTTCATTATCTATGGCATTTTTACCGAAACATCGATCAGCAAGCTGTTTCTGGCAGGCATTCTGCCGGGCATTCTGAGCCTTGTCGGTTTCCTGCTTGTGATTTACCTCTGGGTGCGAAGCGATCCGTCTGCGGCCCCTGCTTTTGACGGCAAGCTGGAGCGCGGAGATCGCAGGAGAGCCGCGCTTGCGGCATGGCCTGCGTGTATGATCTTCGTCATCATCGTGGGTGGCATTTACGGTGGTTTCTTCACCGCAACTGAAGCTGCTGCAATCTGTGTTGCTGTTGCAATCACAATCGGTTTTCTTCAGCGTAAACTCACCATTCAAGGGCTGATCCACAGCCTGCGTGAAACAGCTATTCAGACAGCCAGCATCTTCCTGATTGCCGCGTCCGCTAAAATTTTCGTCGCCTTCATCGCCCTCACAGGTGTTGCCAACGGCATTGGCGAGGCAGTTACGGCTGCCAATCTATCGCCCTTTGCCCTGATTGCGGCAATTGCGGTGATTTATCTTCTGCTCGGCATGTTCCTCGATCCTATCGGGATTATGGTTTTGACGCTGCCGCTAATGATCCCGCTGGTGGAATCCTATGGATTCGATCTTATCTGGTTTGGTGTTGTCATCATCAAACTGCTTGAAATCGGCCTGATTACACCACCGGTCGGCCTGAATGTCTTCGTGATAGGCAATGTCGTTGGCAAGTCGGTCAGAATTGACCAGATCTTCGCCGGGATCATGCGGTTTTTGAGTGTGGATGTGCTCGTGCTGCTGCTGATCATGGCCTTCCCGATCATTTCCACCCTCATCCCAAACACGATGCGATAGGGGAACATTTCTATGAGCGACATTGAAAACGATCGCCGTTTCGCAACCACCCTTGCACGCGGTTTGAGCGTTCTGCGTGCCTTTCGAGAATCCGATGACGGTCTGGGCAATGCGGACATTGCCGAGCGGACAGGCCTGCCCAAATCGACAGTTTCGAGGTTGACCTTCACACTGCAGTCATTGGGATATCTCAATCACGCAAGGCGTCACGACCGATACCGCCCCGGACCGGCCTTGCTGGCGCTTGGCAACATTGCCAGTGCCGCCATTTCCTTTGTCGACCTGTCCGCGCCTCTGATGCAACGGCTCGCCGATGATACGGGAACGCTCGCTCTTTTGGCCGTGCGGGACCACCGCAAGGCGATGCTGGTCAAGACGTGGAGACCAAGTGGCGTATCCTCCCTTTGGCTCGACGTCGGGCATCGCCTGCCCTTTGACGGATCATCCTCCGGACAGGCCTTGCTGGCTGCGCTGTCGGAAGACGCTTTTGCCGGATTGATGGATGATTGCCGGGAGCACGGACTTGACGAGCAACGCGCACGCGATATTCGTAGCAGCGCTCAAGACCAGATCATTACCCAAGGGTTTGTGATCGCAGATCCTGCCCATTATTTTTCGCCGAATGTCCACGCCGTATCGGTGCCGTTCCACCCAAGGGACCTCAGTGAACCTGTAATCTTCTCCTGCGGTGCCCTGCCAACCGACCTTACAATGGAGCGGATGCAGAGCGAGGTTGGGCCAAAGCTTCACGCTGCTGTCCGAGAGCTGGAGCGCCTGATGGGCCAAAGCCCAATCCGAAACCCATCTGATGCTTGACCTCCAGATAACACCTGCTGACTTGCGTCCACCATTGCCCCCAAAGGGCCATTTGAAACAAATTTTGGAGACCATGACATGTCCGCATTAGTGACTTATCAGCTTCGGGGAAGCATTGCGGTCGTGACCATCGACAATCCGCCGGTCAATGCGATCAGTCAGAAGGTCCGCGCCGAGCTGGACGCAGCCGTCACGCGGCTTTCCGAAGACACCAATGCCGTTGCAGCCGTCATCACCGGCGCTGGCAAAGTGTTCATTGGCGGGGCGGACATCTCGGAATTCGGCAAGCCCCCACAGGCTCCGTTCCTGACCGAAGTGCTCACCCGGCTTGAAGATTGCCCGAAGCCTATTGTCGCTGCAATCAATGGTGCAGCGCTTGGCGGCGGACTTGAAGTTGCGCTGGCAACGCATGGGCGGGTTGCCGTCTCCAGCGTGTCACTCGGTCTTCCCGAAGTCACACTGGGCGTGTTGCCAGGAGCTGGTGGAACACAACGTCTGCCAAGGCTCATCGGGACAGACGCAGCTCTCGACATCATCACGACAGGCAAGCCGGTCAAAGGCGATACAGCCCTTGCACTTGGTCTGATGGATGAGGTTTCCGAACAGCCTGACTTGCTCGACGCAGCTCTTCGTCTTGCCGAGAAGATCGCGCAAGCAGGCGCGCCGCAGGCAACAGGCCTCAGAGCCCTTCCCGCCCAGCCTGCGAACGGTTTTGACAGCATCCGCAGCAAGGTCAAGGCCAGTGCTCCGGGCCAAGTGAGCGCACTGAAGGCCATTGATGCGGTCGAAGCCGCCACCAAGCTGGGGCGCACTGAAGGGTTGGCCGAAGAACGGCGTTTGTTTTTGGAACTGATGGAAACGCCGCAAAGAGCTGCTCTCATTCACGCGTTCTTCTCCGAACGCAAAGCCGCGCACCAACCTGATGTTGCAGGCCTGATGCCAGAACCGTTCACGGAAATTGGCGTTGTTGGCGGCGGCACCATGGGCGCAGGGATTGCCACAGCAGCCCTCTCCGCAGGGCTAACAGTGACCCTGATTGAACGGGATCAGGCCGCTGCAGACAAGGCCTTTGAAACAATCTCCGGTAATCTGGCAGGTGCTGTGAAACGCGGCAAGCTGTCGGAAGAAGCGCGGCAAAGCATTTTGGCAGAAAAGCTGACGACCAGCACCAGCTATGACGCTCTATCGACTTCTGACATTCTGATTGAGGCCGTGTTTGAGAGCATGGACGTCAAAAAGCAGGTCTTTGCTCAGCTGGATGCGGTCGCAAAACCGGGCGCGACACTTGCGACTAACACATCCTACTTGGACATCAACGAGATCGCCGCCTCGACAACGCGCCCGCAGGGCGTGATCGGCCTGCATTTCTTCTCGCCAGCCCATGTAATGAGGCTGCTGGAAGTCGTTGTCGCCGAGAAGACAAGTCCGGCGCATACGGCGCGCGCCTTTGCCTTGGCAAAACGTCTCGGTAAAATCGGCGTCAGGGCCGGTGTTTGCGATGGTTTCATCGGCAATCGCATATTGAGCCATTACAAGACCGCCACAGATCACATGGTGATGGATGGCGCCTCGCCTTACGACATCGATGCCGCAGTCACCGCCCTTGGCTTCGCCATGGGGCCTTTCCAGGTGTCAGACTTGGCCGGAATCGACATTGGTCATGCTGCCCGCCAACGTCGCAAGCCATTCCGCCACGCCCTTGAACGCTCTGCAGACTATGCGGACAGGCTGTTCGAAAACGGTTGGCTTGGTCGGAAAACCGGACGCGGTTTCTATATCTACGACACAAACAGTCAGAAGGGCCGGATCAATCCGGATGTCCTGCCGCTGATTGAAGCCGAACGGAAAGCTGCTGGTATCAAGCCGCGCCATTTCTCGATGGAAGAGATCCAGCGCCGTTACATGGCAGCCATGATCAACGAGGCAGCGCGGGTTCTGACAGACGGCATTGCACAACGTCCATCAGACATCGATGTGGTGTTTCTGTCCGGCTATGGCTTTCCACGCTGGCGCGGTGGTCCGATGCATTTCGCAGACAGTCAGGGCCTGGCTAAAGTTCTCGACGATATTCGTTCGTTCGCAAGCGATGACGCCCATTTCTGGTCCGTGGCCCCGCTGCTTGAAGAGCTTGTGGCCAATGGGCAGACGTTTAACGACCTCAACAAAGCCAGCACCAAGGACACAAATTCATGAGCCGCGCTGTCATTGTCTCCGTTGCCCGGACTCCCGTTGGCAAAGCCCAACGAGGCGCGTTCAACCAGACCCATGGCGCTGTCATGAGCGGCCATGCAGCCCGACAAGCCGTTGAAAGATCCGGTATTGAGCCTAACCTGATCGAGGACAGCATCTGGGGCACTGGCTACCCGGAATATGTCACTGGCGGCAATATTGCCCGTCAGGCTGTCATCCGGGCAGGCCTTCCCGTCAGCATCGCTGGTACGACCGTCAACCGGTTCTGCGCCTCCGGTCTGCAGGCTATTGCCATGGGTGGTCACTTGATTTCCGCTGAAGGAGCGACTGCTGTTCTGGCAGGCGGCGTGGAGAGCATTTCCATGAACCAGCCCCCTGTCCGCTCGGCGCGTGAACCCTGGATTGATGAGCACAAGCCGGACCTTTACATGTCCATGATCGAGACCGCAGATATTGTCGCCGCACGCTATGGCATCAGCCGGGACGCACAGGATGAACTGGCCCTGCAAAGCCAACAGCGAACAGCCGCCGCCCAAGCAGCGGGCCGGTTCGACGCCGAAATCACCCCGATTGATGTGACAACGGCGGTCAAGGACAAGGCGACCGGCGAGATCATTCAAGTCGCCCGGCATTTTGACAAGGACGAATGCAACCGGCCGACGACAACGCTGGATGGTTTGAGCAGCCTGTCTCCGGTGCGCGGCGAAGGCCAATTCATCACCGCAGGCAATGCCTCCCAGCTCAGCGATGGCGCGGCTGCGCTTGTCATGATGAGCGAACGGGAAGCTGAAAAGCGCGGATTGGAGCCGCTCGGTGCGTTCCGTGGCTTTGCTGTTGCCGGGTGTGAACCGGATGAGATGGGCATCGGCCCGATCCACGCTGTACCACGCCTGCTGGAACGGCAAGGTCTCGGCGTCAAGGACATTGATCTTTGGGAGCTGAACGAAGCCTTCGCAAGTCAGGCGCTCTATTGCCGAGATCACCTAGGCATTGATCCGGAGCTTTGCAACGTTAACGGTGGGGCCATTTCGCTCGGCCATCCGTTCGGCATGACCGGTGTACGCATGACCGGGCATTTGTTGATCGAGGGGCGCCGCATAGGCGCGAAGCTGGGTGTTGTCACCATGTGTATCGGCGGCGGCCAGGGCGCTGCCGGTCTGTTTGAAATATTCTGAAGGGAACACGCTATGGATCTCACCTATACGGCGGAACAAAGTGCGTTTCGCGATGATGTGCGCGCATTCTTCAAGGCCAATTTACCTGCCAAACTGGCCGACAAGGTCCGGCTTGGAAAGTCGATCACAAAAGCTGACCATGAGGCGTGGCATGCCATCCTGAACTCGAAAGGCTGGCTGGCAGGAAACTGGCCAACCCGCTTTGGCGGCACAGGCTGGACCTCGGTTCAGCGGCACATTTTCGAAGAGGAAATGACCCACGCACATGCACCGCGTATTGTGCCCTTCGGTTTGGCCATGCTCGGCCCTGTGCTTCAGCAGTTTGGCTCGAAGGAGCAGCAGGATCACTACCTGCCGCGTATCCTGAATGGCGATGATTGGTGGTGCCAGGGATACTCTGAGCCCGGTGCCGGGTCAGATCTTGCCTCGGTCAAAACCTCTGCGGTACGCGACGGCTATGAGTATGTGGTCAATGGCCAGAAAACCTGGACCACACTTGGCCAATACGCCAACATGATCTTCTGCCTTGTGCGCACATCGACAACCGGCAAGCCGCAGGAAGGCATATCCTTTCTGCTGGTCGACATGAACACGCCGGGCATAACCCTTCGGCCCATCGTGTTGATTGATGGCTCGCCTGAGGTGAATGAAGTCTTTTTCGACAACGTCCGCGTTCCGATCGCCAATCTGGTGGGTGAAGAGAACAAAGGCTGGACCTATGCAAAATATCTACTCACCCACGAGCGGACCAACATCGCCGGTGTCGGCTTTGCCTCTGCTGGCCTTGAAAACCTGAAGCGCATCGCACGGCTTGAACGCGACGGCGACCGGCCTTTGATCGAGAACCCTCATTTCGCGGCGCGCATTGCGACGGTTTCCATCGATCTGATGGCGATGGCCACGACCAATCTGCGCGTTGTGGCAAAGGCTGCGGCTGGCGAGGCACCCGGTGCTGAAAGCTCCATGCTCAAGGTCAAGGGCACCCAGGTTCGCCAGGAAATCAATGCTCTGACACGGATCGCAGTTGGTCCTTATGCCATGCCGTTCGTCTCGGAAGCGCTTGAAGAGGGCTGGAACGAAGCCCCCATCGGGCCGGATTATGCCATGGCGGCCACCGCCTCGTATTTCAACAATCGCAAGCTGTCGATCTACGGCGGATCCAATGAGATCCAACGCACGATCATCAGCAAGGCAATCCTGGGTCTTTGAGGGCACGCACATGAATTTCGAACTCACAGACGAACGCCGGATGCTCGCCGATGCGTTGGGTCGGTTCCTGAAGGATAAGGCCACACCGGACGTGCGCCAAAAAGCGGAAGCCGAGGGTCTCGGCTTCTCTCCAGACGTCTGGACCGGACTGACGGAAATTGGCGTCCTGCACGCCCTGTTCAACGAAGACCGAGGCGGCTTCGGCGGCAAGGGCTTTGACCTGGCCGTGGTTTTTGAAGCGCTTGGCCGGGCTGGGGCTGTTGAGCCGGTTCTGGACACGGGCCTTCTGGCTGGCGGTTTGCTCGACCTTCTGGGCGGCGAAGCTTCACAGGCCCTGATTGATCAGGTGATGAACGGCGAAACACAGCTCGCTCTGGCGCATGGTGAACCGACCAGTCGCTATCACCTTGCCCGCGTCGAGACGAGAGCCATGCTGAACGGCGATGACTACGTGCTGAATGGCCGGAAGGCCGTGGTCGTGAATGGATCTGCTGCAAACACTATGCTGGTCAGCGCCCGGACATCTGGCGAGAGCAGCGCGAATGATGGTCTGTCGGTCTTTCTGGTCGACCCGCAGGCTGTTGGCGTAGAGATCAGAGATTATCCACTGGCCGGTGGCGGCCGTGCTGCGGAGCTGGTGCTGGCCAATGTCAAACTGCCGACGACGGCGCTCCTGGGCAGCGAAGGTCAGGCCTATGAAGCCATTGCCACGGTTCATGCCCGCGCTGTTCTGGCGCAATGTTCCGAGGCTGTCGGCTTGATGGACGCGATCTGCGCGCTGACCACCGATTACCTCAAAACCCGCCAGCAATTCGGCAAGCCCATTGGCAAATTCCAAGCCTTGCAACACCGGATGGCAGACATGCTGATCGAGATCGAACAGGCACGCTCTGCGGTGATCAATCTCGCCGGTCATCTGGAGGCAGATACGCAGACACGCGACATCCACGTAGCCGCCACCAAGAACCTGATCTCACGGACAGCCAAGCTGATTGCCGAGGAAAGCATCCAACTTCACGGCGGCATCGGTATGACCATGGAATATGAACTCGGGCATCTGGCAAAACGTTTGACTATGGTGGATCACCGCTTTGGTGACGGTATCCATCACCTTCAACGGTTCATCGATTTGGCCGTCATCTAAATTCAGGAGCGAAATACCATGACCAGCGATGCACCACAGAAAGACGAACCGGGGATCATCCGTAATGAAACCGGCACGCAACGTCTGGTCGGCTATGTTCTTGATGTTGGTCAGGGTGATGGCTCTGCCCGTTGCCATCTGGACATCAATGAGACGCACACAAACCGCCATGGTGTGATGCATGGCGGAATTGCCTCGACCCTGCTCGACAATGCCATGGGCGCGACGGGCAGCTTGAGCCTCGATGACACCGGTCAGCAGCCGTTCCTGACGATTTCAATGACGACCCAATTCCTGGCCCCGGCCAAATCAGGCACCAGGGTGACCGCCATTGGCCGCGTCGTCGGTGGAGGTCGGTCTCTTTTGTTCATAGACGGAACTCTGAAAGCAGAGGACGGCACATTGATCGCAACGGCCAATGGCGTTTTCAAAAGAGTTCCACCCCACAAATTGACAAGCTCCAATCCTGCCTCTGTCTTAGGCGCGGAGACAGGCAAATGACAGTTTCAGACAGTCCCGCTCAGCTTGCCCGCGTTGAAGACCATGGCGATCACCTCCTGATCATCAATGCCAACACAAAACGGCGCAATGCACTGAGCCCGGCGTTTTACGATGCCATTATCAGTGCCGTGACGCGCGCCAATGCGGCCCCTCAAATTGCCGCGCTTATTATCTGGGGCGAAGGCGGTTTCTTCTGCTCTGGCGGCGACCTCACGATGCTGGCCGCACGACGTGAACTTTCCCTGTCAGAACGTGCAAGCCGGATCGAACACCTGCACACTGTCATTCGAGCCATTCGATCTTGCCGTGTTCCGATCATTGCCGCGGTTGATGGCGGCGCTGCAGGCGCTGGATTGTCCATCGCGCTCGCCTGCGATCTGATTGTTGCAGCGGAAGACGCCAAATTCACGGCCTCTTATGTCAAGGCAGGCCTGGTGCCCGATGGCGGCTTGACTCACACGTTGACACGGGCCCTTCCCCACGCGGTCGCAATGCAAATGCTGCTCTTGGGCGACAGCCTGACAGCTGAGCGATTTTTCAAAGTCGGCCTGATTTCGGAACTTACACCGGCGGGTGAAAGCCTCGCTACTGCCTTGAAGACGACAAAGCGCCTTTGTGAGGGTGCAGGACAGGCACAAGTCACGATCAAGGCTCTGGTCTCCAAGACCGATAACGCGGCGCTGTTCCAGCAATTGGATCTTGAGCGCGACGCCATGGCGAAGGCACTTGGCGCGCCGGAAGCAGGCGAAGGCATATCGGCATTTTTGGAAAAGCGCACGCCGGATTTTCAATCAGTGCGGGCTACCCTGAAGGTTGATCAATGACCTCTTCAGCGACTGCCCCGCTGTTTGACACTGCAGTCACGCGCAATTTTGGCACCCGCTTACCGATTGTTGCCGGTGGATTGATGTGGCTCTCCAATGCTCATTATGTCTCCGCAGGTGCGCGAGCAGGCGTAATGTCGTTTCTGACGGCTGCCAGCTTTCCAGATCGAGACGATCTCCGCCGTGAAATCAGCCGCACCCGCGAGCTCAGTGGCGAAAAGCCGTTCGGCGTCAATGTCTCCATGCTGCCCAAGCTCGTACCAGGAGACAAGGTCGTCGATACTTTCCGGCTGATTGCTGATGAAGGTGTTCGCTTTGTTGAAACCTCTGGCCGCAACCCTGCCCACTATCTGGACGAGTTGAAAAAGGCCGGCATCATCGTTCTGCATAAGGTTCCCGGTGTTCGTTATGCAGCAAGCGCGGAGGCTGCAGGTGTTGATATGGTGTCCATCGTCGGCGCGGAATGCGGCGGTCATCCAAGCCTGGACATGATCGGCAGTCTCGTCAATCAGGGGCTCGCCTCCCAGCGGCTCAAGATCCCTTATCTGATTGGCGGTGGCGTTGGTACAGGCGGCCAGATCGCAGGATGTCTGGCCTCCGGGGCAGATGGGGTCATCATCGGGACGCGCTTCCTTGTCTCAAAGGAAATCAACGCCCATGACGACTATAAACAAGCACTAGCGACTGCGCGGGAAACAGACACTGACCTGACCTTGACCAGTGTGCACAACACAGTGCGCAGTCTGAGCAATGAGACAACACGGCTGGTCGCGGATCTGGAAGCCAAAGATCCCGACATCGGCATTGAGGCCCTGCTGCCGCATGTATCCGGCAAAATCGGCCGCAAAGCCTATGAAACCGGAGATGTCAGACAAGGCCTCCTGTCTGCTGGCCAGTCGCTTGGACTTACCCACAAAATTCAACCCTTGGCAGACATTGTCGGCCAACTGGAATTTGAAACCCGCACGGCCCTGCAACGTCTTGCCCGGCTGTCAAACCAGTTGCCGGAAGAAGGAACCAGAGCATGAGCGAACCGGTCACAGCCATACACCAGTTGGTCGAACGCAATGCACAGCAGTTCGGGTCTTCGCTAGCCCTGATCGATCATGATGGGCGCGAATTCACCTGGCAGTCATTCTCAGATTGCGTGGATGAGGCGGAGGCCGCGCTGGCCAAGGGCGGTTTGACGACAGGAGACCGGCTGATGATTGTTGCGGAGAACGCTGCTTCGGTAGCAGCGTTCCTGTTTGCAGCCAGTCGGCTCGGGGCCATCACAGTACCGGTCAATGCCCGCATGAGCGCACGCGAGCTGGAACGGATCACCGCCCACGCAAATCCCCGCATCATTATGTATACGACCGGCGTCTCAAAGGATGCCGCAGGACATGCTGCAGAGCAAACAACGCAAGAACTGGACGAAGCGTTCGGACGGGTTGAACTAAACGTCACCGGGATCAATGATCCAGAACCAACACCTCAAGGCACCACACCGCTGGCCGTTCTACTCTACACGACGGGCACCACTGGCGCGCCCAAGGGCGTCATGCTGACCCAGAAAAACCTCTTGTTCGCAGGAGAAACATCGGCCAGCTACAGAGGCATGACCAAGGACGACGTTGTCTATGGCGCCTTGCCCCTGACACATGTCTTCGGCCTTGCTTCCATGCTCATCGCTTCAGCCAGTATTGGTGCAGCCGTCCAGTTAGAGGCACGGTTCAAGCCGGACCGGCTTCTGGCTGCACTTCAGGACAAGGTGACGATCCTCCCGGCCGTTCCGCAAATGCACGCCCTCCTAATGAAATTGACCGAGGACATGGGCCTCACCCGGCTTTCAGACACGCAGCTGCGCTATGTTTCGTCTGGTGCAGCGCCGCTCGATCCGGCATGGAAACGCAAGGCAGAGGCATTCTATCAATTGCCGCTTCAAAACGGTTATGGCATGACAGAATCAACCGCAGGCATTTGTGGCACGCGCAACCCGATCGGATCCCCGGATATCAGCGTTGGCCCTCCCTTGCCCGGTGTTGAGATCGACCTGGACGAGGCTATTGGCAGCGAAAACGGCGTTGGGGAAATCCTGACCAAAGGCCCACACGTCATGCTTGGGTATTTCCGGAATCCTGATGAGACAGCAAAGGCTCTGCCGTCAGACGGTTACCTACGGACCGGAGATCTTGGCAAGATAGACGAGGACGGCAGGCTGCATGTGGTCGGGCGTGCCAAGGAGTTGATCATACGATCCGGCTTCAACGTCTACCCGCCGGAGGTGGAAGCAGCGCTGAACGATCATCCAGATGTCATCCAGTCTGCAGTCATCGGGCGTCGCACCTCAGATGGCAACGAGGACATTTTAGCTTTCGTCCAGTGCGCCGTACCAGCAAAGCTTGATATTGTCGGCCTTGAGGCCTTTGCAGCTGAACGACTGACCGCTTACAAACGCCCGTCCCGCATCGTCCCGACTGAGCAACTGCCGGCAGCCAGCACCGGCAAGATCCTAAAACACAAATTGCTTGAGGTGTTCAGCAACGAGCTTGGCTAGCACGCTGCAGTGGGCAAAAAAGCTTGGACGGCACCAGTGCTTCTCCCTAATATCGCCTTCATCCAATAGAGTTTTCCAATGGCTGTGACGAGCCGCCCGGAAATCTCCCAATTCAGCCAGGAACGACAAGGACTTGGAGATGAGCCAGAGCTCTTACTACGCGCCGACGGGCGGGCATCCTCCGCAAACTCAGCTGCTGACGGACCGTGCCATGTTCACAGAAGCCTATGCGGTCATCCCGAAGGGCACATTGCGCGACATCACAGCCAGTTACTTACCGTTTTGGGACAAGACACGGCTTTGGGTCATCGCCCGACCTCTGTCCGGTTTCGCTGAAACCTTCTCGCAGTACATCATGGAAGTTCAGCCGGGTGGCGGCAGCGACAGGCCTGAATCTGATCCAGAAGCTGAAGCCGGACTTTTTGTGGTCAGCGGTCATCTCAGCCTGACGATTGCCGGTGAGACCTTCCAGATGGAAGAAGGCGGCTATGCCTATCTTCCGCCGATGGCCGACTGGCAGGTAAAGAATGAAAGCGATGCGCCGGTGAGCTTTCACTGGATCCGCAAAGCCTATGAGCCCGTCGATGGACTGGAAATGCCTGATGCCTTCGTCACCAACGAGAAAGACATTGCGCCGACCGTCATGGCCGAGACAGATGGCAAATGGGCGACAACCCGTTTCGTTGATCCAGCGGACATGCGCCACGACATGCATGTCACCGTCGTGACCTTTGAACCGGGTGCAGTGATCCCTTTTCTTGAGACCCATGTGATGGAACACGGGCTGTATGTTCTGGAAGGCAAGGCTGTTTACCGGCTCAATCAGGATTGGGTTGAAGTGGAAGCTGGCGATTATATGTGGCTACGCGCGTTTTGCCCGCAGGCTTGCTATGCAGGTGGCCCCGGCAAATTTCGCTATCTTCTTTACAAAGACGTCAACCGTCACATGAAGCTGCCGTGAACCGGACATGAGTGACATAATCCACATCAAGCCTTTGACCAAAGAGGCCTTTGCGCCCTTTGGAGAGGTTCTGGACACAGATGGAACTCCGGACAAACTGATCAATCAGGGCCTGTGCGGACGGTATCACGACCTGGCAAACCTTGATTTTTCCGGGGCGGATGCTCGTGTCGGCATCAGCCTGTTCAAGTCGCAGAAGCGGACCCTGCCCTACAGCCTGGAAATGGTTGAACGGCATCCCTTGGGCAGTCAGGCGTTTTTGCCAATGAGCCAGGACCCGTTCCTCGTCATTGTCTGCCCGGATGAGAATGGCAAGCCGGGGCATCCCATGGCTTTTCTCACCTCCCCCGGACAGGGCATCAACTTTCACCGGGGCACCTGGCACGGCGTTTTGACGCCCTTGTCAGAGCCTGGACAGTTTGCGGTGATTGACCGGATCGGGGACGGGGATAATCTGGAAGAAGTCTGGTTCGATACGCCTTATGTCATTGCCAAAGCCTGACGTAGGTAGTTCACTGTTTTTTCAAAGGGCAAGTAAAAACCCTTGATGGTAGTTAGAGATCTGATTTCATGGCCGCTACTCCGTCCATCCGCTCTACCCTTTTCGCTGCTACATGCCTCGGGGCCATATTCGTTTCGACAGGCTTAATGTCCTTCGCCCATGCTCAGGATGACTCTTATGAAGTTTCAGCATTACCGACTGAAATAGCTGCCATTGGGACTGGGGAGCTGGACTGCGACCTGGATGATGCCATACCCTCCTTTGGTTTCCAGGCTCTCGAACTTGAAGATGGCGGAACGCTTTTTAACGTTCCTTGCCAGACCGCAGATGTAAACATTGAAGCCTATATAGCCAAGCTAGAGCCAGACGGTGGTGTCACGGTCTTCTCGTTCGCAACTGAGCCAGGCGACAACGCAGAGGCCTATAAAACAGCAATCAACCCGGAAGTTCTCAAGAACGGTCTCATCGTGCGCAGCAACTCCTTCTATGGGCCGGACGCCAATTGCGGTGTGCTAGACACTCATGAGCTGAGCGAAGACGGAACCGCCTATGACTTGGTAGAAAGGCGTGAGAAAACTGACTGCTCGGGCGATTACATCCCTCCTGTAACCTATCCTGTAATCTGGTCCGCCAACTGAATTCCCAGCTGTTTCGGACTTCAGATCTTATTTCCAGGATTCGAGCAAGAGATTGAAGACTTAAAAAAAGGCGGCCAAATTGACCGCCTTTTTTCTACATGCCGGCTCGGTGGGTCAAGCCGTCACGATCTTTGTATCATCTTCCGCTGATTTGGTTTTCTTCGGGGGGCGAATACGGAAAAACAGCGCGTAAAGTACAGGTGTTGCGATCAGGGTCAGGAAGGTCGCGAACGCCAGACCACCCATAATCGACACTGCCATGCCACGGAAGAATGCATCAGATAGAAGCGGAGCCATGCCCAGGATGGTTGTGATTGCAGCCAACATAACAGGCCGCATACGCGACACGCTCGCATCCACAATCGCCTTGTATTTTTCCTGACCTTCACCGATCAACAAGTCGATCTCCTCGAGAAGCACGATCGCATTCTTGATCAACATACCTGTCAGCGACAACACACCAAGAAGCGACATGAAGCCAAATGGCGTATCAGTGCCCAGAAGCGCAAGCGCCACTCCGTTGATCGACATCGGTACCATCAACCAAATTATCAGCGGTTGACGGACCGATCCAAACAACAAAATCGAAATGATCAACATAATCAGAAATCCAAGCGGAAGCTGGCCTCCCAAGGATTTTTGCGCCTTGCTGGTGCTTTCAAATTCTCCTCCCCACTCCAGACTGTAACCTGCAGGCAACTGCATGGCTTCAATCTGTGGCCGGATACGCGCCAGAGCAGAAGCTGCAGTTTCGCCTCCTGTCGTGTCTCCTTGGACAGTCAGGGTTCGGACGCGGTTCAGCCGGTGGATCAAAGTGTCCTGGGGCTCCATCTCGAATTTGGAAGCGATCTGTTGTACCGGAACGTAGAGGTTCTGACTGCTGCTCCTGACCAACGTATCGTTGATCGTCTCGGTTACAGAGACGCCTTCCTTACGTTCTTTTCTCGCAATGATCGGGATGCTTTCATCCCCATCACGATAGCTTCCAACGCGGATGCCATCGGTTGCAAACTGCAATGCGGCCGAGAGATCCTGGCGCGTAATACCGGCAATTCGGGCCCTGTCCTCGTCGAATTTAGGACGCACAACCAACTCACGCTGCCGCCAGTCTGTACGAATATCGCCGAGTTTATTGTCAGGGATCGCGAACAACGCCTGCGCTTCATCGCCCAGTGCCTTGAGAACATCAGCATCGGGACCGGAAAAACGTGCTTCTATTTTGGCACCGGAACCTGGGCCAAACACAATCCTCTGCGTCATGATCTGAGCATCTGGAAAATCGGTGCTGAACCGATCCCGCAGCTCAACGGCGAGCATATTGATATCGTCCCGGTTTTTCGTCCTTATGATCATCTGCGCATAAGCAGGATTGGCCGATTCCGGATTATACGTCAGCATGAACCTAGATGCGCCCTGACCGATGTAACTCGTAACGCTATCGACCCTTTGATCGTCAAGGACAACTGCCTCCATTGCCTTCAGATCGCGCTCTGTAGACCGAATATCGTTTCCCTGAGGAGCCCAATAATTCACGTAGAAAATAGGAGTGTTGCTGTCTGGAAAAAACGCCTGTTTTACGTTGCCAAAACTGATGAAGCAGGCAACCGTGACGCCAACAAGCACCACAACAGTCAAGAGCCTTGCATGCAAAGTTCCGATCAGAAACGTTCGGTAGACCCTATAGAGAATGCCCTTGTAGGGATCATGCGCTTCGCCACCCAATGTGGTTCTGAAAAAATACTTGCCGAAAAGCGGTGTCACCGTGATGGCAAATATCCATGACAGCAACAGTGAAATCCCGATCACCGCGAACAGCGAGAACAAGAACTCTCCTGTCGCATCCGGCGACAAGCCAATTCCGGAAAAGGCCATAATCCCAATAACAGTCGCCCCTAGAAGAGGCCACATGGTCTGTCTGACAACCTTGCTGGCCGCCGGGATCGCCGTTTGACCGCGCTGCATGTTGATCATCATGCCTTCGGCCACAACGATGGCATTGTCGACCAACATCCCCATGGCAATGATCAGGGCCCCAAGGGAAATTCGTTCCATCTCAATCGAAAAAATACGCATGAACAATACGGTCGCCATCACCGTCAGCAGCAACACGGTTCCGACGACAAGACTGGCACGCCACCCCATGAAGAGGCAAAGCACACCAATCACAATTGCAACGGACATGGCCAGATTGACGATAAATCCATTGACTGATTTTTCGACGAGAACATTCTGCTCGTAGATCGGATGGATTTCCATGCCGAGCGGCAGGTTGTCCTGAATTTCTGCGAGTTTCTCTTTTACCAACGCACCAACATCAACAATGTTGGTCCCTGCAATCTGTGACACCCCAAGGGTCACAGCTTCCTGGCCCTCATGCCGAATGATCTGGGTCGGCTGCTCAGGTTCACCAAGCGTCAGCGTGGCGACATCAGATAAGCGGATCATCGCTGTCGACCCCGGGTTGCCGACCACCAGATCTCTGATCCTTCCATATTCGTCAAAGGCCGAGGCAGTCATCAAGCGGACCCGCTTATCGCCCGCCAAACTGGACCCATTGGTCTGAATTGCATTCTCAGCAGCAAGAACATTGGCGACGTCGGCGATGGATACACCAAGGCCCGCGATTTTATCATCATCAATATCGAGGAAAATATTGTCCTCGGGTTCACCGGCAACTTCGACTTTGGCAACCCCATCGACAGTCAGAAGTTCGCGCCGGACCTTTTTAACAACCTGCCGGATTTCACGGCGCGAGTAACCATCTGCAGTAAAGGCATAATAAAGGCCGAATACATCGCCAAAGCTGTCATAAACCAGAGGCGTCTGAACACCATCTGGCAGATTGCGCGTTTCATCATTCACCTTGCGGCGAAGTTCGTCCCAGACCTGCGGAAGTTCTGCCCCGTCATAGGTGTTCTTGATCTCAACCTTGACGCGCGACAACCCAGGCTGTGAGACCGAGGTCAACTTGTCGAGTTGCGGCATTTGCTGGATCGCAGTTTCCAGTTTTTCCGTTACTTCGGTTTCAACCTCGGAAGCAGTTGCACCAGGGTATGCAGTTATGACTTGTGCCGTTTTGATGGTAAAGGACGGGTCTTCCAGCCGACCGACTGTGCTCAGGCCCCAAAGACCTCCCAACAGTGCCAGCAGCACAATCATCCATGTGTTGACCGGCTTTTCAATTGAGTATCGCGCAATATCCACGAGTGTGTATCCGTAATGGCTGACGTTGAAGGGTTAGCGAAGCGGCCGAACGATTTGGCCTTCACTCAAATAGGCGACACCAGCGGAGATAATCTGGTCCCCCTTTGAGATACCCTGCGTCACAGGCAGGTAGTCACCGGTCACGACACCGACCTGGACAGGTGTCTTCGTGACGGCTCCAGAGGCATCATCAAATCGCCAGACATATGCATTGCGGCTGCCATCAACAGCGACGGCGCCGACCGGCACCAGAAAACTGTTCTCAAGGTCAAAACCTTCCGGCTTCACCTGGACAACCACCGCAGCTGTCATCCCCGGATAAATCCGGACTTCCGGATCGCGGGGCATCGCCAAAGTGACGCGATAGGTCTGGGTGACTGGATCCACCTCAGTGGAATGCTCCCGATAGGTTACAGGAAACATCTTGCCCGGTAAGGATGGGAACTCAACATTCAAAGACGCAATGAGATCTTCCGACACCTTGGCAAACATGGATTCGGGAACATTGATGTCAATCTGAACCTCAGACACATCTTGCACACGCACCACGGCTGTGCCAACATTCACAGTTGTGAAACTATCGATGAGCCTGCGCGTTACAATGCCATCAAAAGGCGCATGTATCTGGGTGTATTCGAGATTCTGCTCTGCTGCGGCCAAAGCTTCGATGGCTAGGTCATAAGCGTTCTTCTGATCGTCGTAGCTCTTTTCGGAGATAACTGATCGGGCACGAAGCGTTTCCAGTCGCCCGAGATCCAGTTTTGCCTGTTGCAACTGCAACTTGGCTTCCCGCACTGCCCGTTCGTAATCTGTCGGGTCAAGCTTTGCCACAAGCTCACCCTTTGATATTTCCTGACTTTCTCGTACTGGCATTTCAATCAATTTACCGGCAACCTGAAAGGACAAATCAACGGTCTGTACGGCTTCAACACGCCCGGTAAAGCGGCGAGATAAAAGCCCGACTTGGTCCGAGACAGTGAAGATTTTCGCCGGGCGCGGTTTGGCGCTCAAGGCAGCTTCGGCAACGGCAACCGGATCGGGAATATCTTCCTGACACGCGCCAACGAGCGCAGCCAGAAGAAACACAGGAAGGAGACGCAGACGCGCGCCGTTGTTTTTAAATTTCGTCATCGTTTCGTCTTTCCGTCCTCATGCCTTGTCATAACAAATCCCTGCGCAACTGATTTCCGAGCTCAGCGAACCTCGCATGATCGTCTTCTGCTGCGCGCAGCCCATGCCATGGGCTTTGGTACATTTCATTCCGCCAAGGGTTGGGCAAACCGCCCCCTTAGATAATCGCAAGTTTCAATCAGGCTATACGTTGCCACGCACGCCCCATCGGACTGAGAGAAGGAGGTCCATGCCCGGCACATAAGTAGACTGCAAGTACAAAGCAGAACAGCGAGCAACCCACGCTTAATACAATGCATTCATCGTCTGGCTTCCCACGACGCATCGAACTTCCAAAACGCAGGCATCTCCGAAGATCCCCAGCCAAAAGTAAACTTACTAGTGCGGGTAACTGGTTCAGCTAAAGCAGACAAGCCTAAAATTGTATCTGGCCCAAAACCCACCTCAAAAAAGTAAAGGCAATTCCAATTTTATCGATAATATTCAATTGTTTATAAGAAACAGAAAAAGGTAAACTTTTAAGTTCACAAGCGGTTGGGAGATTGTTGCACCGTAGCAGGGTCAATCATTTTCGCTCATACAGTTCGACCGACTTCAGGTCGGTTAAAGCAAATCATTTCATGGGTGAGAACGCTAAGCGACAGCTTCCTCGACGTCTTCTTCACCATCAAGACTGCTGGAAAATTTGAAGCCCTCCGCGCCAATACGTTCTGCAAATTCAATAAATTGGTCAACAGGTAGTGGTCTTGCGAAAAAATAGCCCTGAGCAGCAGTCACGCCCAATTCCCGAAGGCGCTCAACCTGTTCTTCATGCTCAACCCCCTCGGCAATGATCCCCATGCCAAGATTGTCGGCCAACTCAACCATTGAATCGACAATCGTGGTCGAACTGGCATCATCTCCAATCGCGTCGATGAACATCTTGTCGATCTTGATGATGTCGACACCAAGTTTTTGCAGATAGGCCATCCCGCCATGGCCTGTCCCCACATCATCCAGGGCGACACGCACGCCAAGTGCCTGCATTTCGGCCATAATCTTGCGCGCTAGTTCCATATCCTCTAGCGGGTATCGCTCTGTGACCTCGACAACGATTTGCTGGAAGGAAATATTGGAGTTCTCATAAATCGAAGTGATGTCTGTCACCACCTCGCGATTGCGGAAATGTCCTGCAAAGAGGTTGATAGAAAGCTTCATGTCCGGGTTATCGAGATACAGCTGGCCAACTTCATCGCAGGTCTGCACCATCAGCTGGCGTGTCATTTCAAAAATATGACCGTTGCGCTCGGCATATTCCATAAATTGTCCAGGCGGTACGATCTCGCCGTTGGGACGACGCCACCGCATCAACACTTCGCAGCCGCGCATGCTACCAGTTTCAATATCCATAACCGGCTGATAATATGGGATAAACTCACCGTTCCTGATCGCCGCGATGAATTCATCATTGGCTTCGCTTTCCGGCCTCCAAGAGAACCAGACACCAATTGCGACAAACAGCAGCGCGAACGCGGCGCAGGCGGTCGCGGCAATCACCTTCAGCTCCTGAACCATATGAATGGCGGCTGACTTGGGAGCTACAATCGTCGCCTCAAGAGGGTAGCTGTCCGATTGCATTTTGACCACGATTGCATGGTCAGGATTTGAGCTCTCGGAATTGTAGCCGCCGGTGGCAAACCACAGAATGTCACCGCCAAGACGCAGCTCGGCACGTCGATAAGCTCGCAAATATTCTGGACCTGGATCAGACGCAATCGCCGCGGGTGTCACCTCGGCAAACAACCGATAGCCATTGCGAAGGTCCCAACTGACCACAGCGGCCCTTGCTCCGAGGAAAGACCGATCCAACATGCCGATGCCAACCAGAGGTCCATCCTGCTTGAGGATCGGCAGAATCGATTTCCCGCTCAGCCTCATGTCTGGAACAACGCACATTTGCTTGCCATCACGGTCAACAAGCCCAACCGCCTCAACGTAGCCTTCACCGGAAACAACGGTTTGAAACAGTTCTCGATCAATCGCATCGCAGGTCTGGATATCATCCCGATCAAGTCTTTGAAGAGCTGAAACTGTATCGCTGATGGCATTGTCGGCGCGCTGAATATACCGTTCTGCCATGGCAACCATTTCGGTCTCAGCCCGACGTTCAGCATATTGATTCAGAACCATATTAGCCACGAACAAGGGTGCAGTCGCCAGCAAGACGGCGATTACGACTGTTCGAAGAAATATGATGTAACGTTTGGACAACGCTTGGCCTTTATGGTGAGCAGACTGCTAATAATCTTGCGCCAGATGCGTAAACAAGCGCTGAACAATGGCTCGCGCTTCCTTGTTATCAATACATGTTCCCCTCCCCGATACCAGCATTCAACAACAGGCTTGCACAGCGAATTCCGCCTATGCGTTCTTTAATTACGGCTTTCTAAAAAGCCAATGATTGCTTATTCCATTGAAAAAGCAGCGTCAGGACTTCATCTAACCTTGTGTCCGATACCCACGTGACCCATCTTGCCGTTTCACAAGGGCCCCAATTCGCCGCATGCCCCGGAGATTATCATGAAGACCCACTTCCGCCGTTCCGCTTCCGCACTCGCGATCGGCTTGTTCATCGCAAATGCTGCAGGCAGCCTGCCCGCAAGAGCATTTGAGCCAAGCGGCAATGATGTCGCAGATGCTTTCCTGAACCTATTGGAAGCTCAGGAGGGCACAGTCGAGAGCTACTCCGCAGTCAACACTTCCGGCGATACAGTTACCATCGAAGGTATTAAGCTCACCGATGAGGGTGCTGACAACCTGAGAGTTACGATTGCGCGAACCGACCTGACAAATGCAGAGACGGTCTCAGGCGGACTTATGAAAGTCGGCGAGATGGCACTGTCCGGCCTTAACATGACGGCAGATGACGGCTCTCTATCGATTGCGTCTTTCTCTTCGACGGATTTGGTTCTTCCCACGGCAGCTGAGCTGACGGGCAGCGATGATGTCCCCCCGATGGCCCCCTCCTATGGCGAGCTCGAAATTCTGGGAACTGTCATTCAGGACGAAGACGGCAATCAGGCAACCGCATCGCGTATTTTCATTGCGATAGATGAAATGGACGGGGACCTTCCAACCGCATCCCGTTTTGCAATCGATGGCCTGCTGATCGATCCAGAATCATTGGATAACGATGGGAAAAAAACGCTCAGTGACCTTGGTTATGAGCAGATCAACATTTCCATAGCAGGATCCGGAAAATGGGTTCCAGAGGCTGCGACCGTAAACGTCGACGATCTTGAGATCACTGCAGATGACGCTGGAACAGTGAAGATGTCATTCATGCTGGGCGGTGTCACCCGTGACGTGGTCAACGAGCTGAACAAAACACAAGGTGAACCTGAAGACGCGCTTGGCCTTATTCAAGGGATCACGGTGAATTCAATCTCCCTAGCCGTCGACAATGACAGCCTTATCGAGCGTATTCTGGACATGCAGGCAAAGGAAATCGGAACAGACCGGGCCGGTATGGTTGCGCAGCTCCAAGGCGGCCTGCCCATGATGCTGTCACTGCTTCAAAATCCGGAGTTCCAGACCAAAGTGGCAACGGCCCTTGGCAGTTTCCTTAAGAATCCCGTGTCCTTGAACCTGGTAGCAACTCCGGCAGCGCCGGTTCCTGTTGCACAGATCATGGGAACTGCGATGATGGCCCCTCAGACCCTACCGCAAGTTCTGGGCCTCGATATCACTGCCAATAGCGGCGAATAACAACATAGGCCTGCCTGTCTGGCAGGCCTTTTTATTGAGCAGGTTTCTTTGGCGCGGCTTGCTTGACCGAGTGACCTTGATCAAACTCCCGGGATCAAGTTGGTCAACCCGGCTGAAATCTGGAGAGATGACATGGTGCACTCTATCCCAATTGGCCTGATCATGCGGGACGCCCGCAAGACAATTGCGGCCATGTCGATAGCTCTTGGCATATTGGGCAGTTCGCTGCCCGCCAATGCTCTGGAGAGCTCCGCACAACCAGAAACTGATCAAGCCTCTTCCCTGTCAGGAGATGCGATAGCAGTCCCGACAGCGAACGGGGACCAACTTAGCCCCGGCAATGCCGCAACAGATATGCTGAACGACTGGGTTGATACGCTGAATGCAATACCATCTGTCTCGACACACGTCGGCAGCATCCTCGCAGGCGATCGCAATAGATCGGCCACATTGAAAGATGTGGTCATCACCTATGACGTTCCGAGTGACATTTTTTTGGGAGGTGGCGACCTCTCACTGACCATCAGATTCGACGAAATGTATTTTGAGGGCCTTCGCCTTGCTGATGGGCTCTTGCTTGCAGACAATCTGGAAGTTGCAGAAGCACTTGAGGTCAGCGTGACCTTCCTGCCCGTAGTCGGCAAGGAGCAGTCCTCTGTTGATCTGGCAGACTTGGCCGGGTCCTTTGATGTTGAATATACAGATCTTCTGATCGAAGGCCTTACCGTGCCCCTCAGTCTCCAGAAGAGCGGTGAAAGCACGAGCCCATCCGGATTTGCTCTTGCTGCCCTGAACGCCCTTCGCAAGGTCAAGATTTCCAGAGCATTCATCGACCGGGTCACCGAGACACGCCGTTTCAGCGCAGGCGACACAAGCGCCACGACCTATGAAAACAGCTTTCTGATCAGATTTGATGACGGACGGATCGCAGAATACAGCGTCGATAACTTCCAAAACACAGAGGTTTTGGACAACAACACTGTCGAGAACACGAGCAAGACTGACACCACAATTGACCGCATCGTTTTTCGCGGTCTCGATATAGCGCCGCTTATCGCGCTCCTGGGAGGCTCATCAACCCAGGACCGCGACATCATACTTGCCCGCGAGGAAATCTCGAACCTACGTTTTTCCGCAGGCACAGTCACCGGATCCGTTAAAGACATACTTGTCGAGGATATCGGTGTCTTGAACCAGGACCCGTTGGCCATACTGGATCTGATCGACAAGGATTCCGCTGGAGACACGGTTGATGAAGACCAACTTGCACGAGCTGCAGCCGCTGCAATAGGAACGTTCAATATCGGTCGCGTCGAAATTGACGGCGTCGAAATTCAAGCTGGCGACAACACAGGCTCTCTTCGACGATTGCAAACCCGCGACCTTGGCGGAAATGGCTTAGGGGTGTTGTCCCTCGATGGTTTGTTTCTTCAAACTAGCCCCAACAACCATGTGAATGTCGGTCACTTCGCAATAGGCGATGTCGGGTTCCCCCCCCTTGAGGCCTTGTTTGCCCTCGATGAGGTCGACGAGCCTTCAATGGAGCAGATACTGGCTGCACTACCAACAATGGGAAAACTGGTCGTCAGCTCCGTTGATATAACCTCCGAGTTCTGGGCATCAGGGCAGCCAGCAGATCCGAATGGAACGACGAAACCCCACAACGTCAGTCTGTCCCTGCTGGAAGTCCTCCAGGGTGGCTTTATTTCCAATGTTGCGACCCGCAGCGCTTTGGTTGTCGACGGGTTGAACATACAAACACCTTTGCTTGGCGATCCTGAACTGGTGAAGTTCCTTGAGAAGATGGACATTCCGGATGTAGAGCTCAATCAAGCGGTCTCTATTCAATGGGATTCAGAGACGAAGGATCTTCATCTGAACGATCTTACGGTCCATATGCTTGGCGGCGGAACCATGTCCCTGTCCCTTGTTCTCGGCAATGTTCCCAAAACAGTATTTGAAAACCCTGACATGGCCCAGTTTGCGATGGCTTCGGCGACCTTCAAGTCCGCTCGACTGAGAATTTCTGGTGCATACCTGATTGACGCCTTCATCTCAAATGAGGCTGCAAAGAGCCAGATTCCCAAAGAGGTTCTGACGGAGATCTTTGCTGAGACCTTGAGCGAAGAACTGGGCACTGTGGCAAAAACCCGCTTCGGCAAGGACCTGGTCAGGGCGTTTGGAGCCTTCCTGTTGGACCCGGACGAGCTGGTCGTAAAGCTGTCGCCGGAGACCCCAGTAGCCATGACTGAGCTGCTCGGGCTCTATGTCACCAATCCAGATGCCATCCCTGCCCGCCTTGGGGCAAGTGTGTTTCCAGCCGGCGAATAGAACGCCCCGGTATCTGGACCTCGCACGGCTGGAAAGAGTCTGACCAATTATGCCTCGGAAGGCTTCCGGTTGTCGCGGAACTGCAGATCGCAAAGACGGCGATAGATGCCGTCTTCGGCATAGAGACTGTCATGGGTCCCGCTTTCGATCCTGCGACCGGCATCCATCACATGAAGCTGATCTGCATCGCGAACAGTCGCTAGACGGTGGGCGATCACCAAGGTCGTACGGCCTTTCATGAGACGCAGCAAAGCGCTCTGCACCTTGGCTTCAGATTCTGCATCCAGGGCCGAGGTTGCCTCGTCCAGAAGCAGGATCGGTGCATTTCTCAGCATGGCGCGAGCGATGGCGATGCGCTGACGCTGGCCACCAGAGAGATTGCCGCCGCCCTCGCCGACAGGCCCGTCGTAACCGCCGGGCTGGGCAAGAATGAAATCATGAGCATTGGCATCCTTCGCCGCCTGGACGATCTCTGCTTCCGAGGCTTCCGGGCGACCTACTGAAATATTATCACGCAAGGAACCATCAAACAGAAATGTATCCTGAGTCACGAAAGCGATCTGTGCGCGCAAGGAAACAAGTGTCACCTGTGTAATGTCTTGTCCGTCAATGCTGATCCGGCCTTGCTGAGGGTCATAGAACCGTTCGATCAGGCTGAACAAGGTTGATTTGCCTGCTCCAGATGCGCCAACGAGCGCCGTCGTCTGGCCAGCTTTGGCAGTCAGCGTCAGACCTTTGAGCGCGGTGCTTTCGCCATAGGAGAAATGCACATCATCAAACCGGATTTCTCCCCTGGACACTTCGAGCTCAATGGCACCGGGAACATCTTTGAGAACCGGCACATCATCAATCAGCTCGTACATCAGCCGAACACCCACCAGACTGTTGTTCAAATTGATGTGGAGACGAGCCAGGCGCTTGGCGGGATCATAGGCCAACAGCAAGGCAGTGATAAAAGCGAAGAATGCTCCGGGGTCCTGACCACGCTGCACGACAGAAAAGCCACCATAAAGGATCACCCCGGCGACGGCAAAACCACCAAGGGTTTCCATCAAGGGGGATGTTCGGGCCGTCAAAGACGCGATTTTGTTGGCTTGTTTCTCAACTTCGGACACAGCGACATTCATGGACTGCCCCATGCGGGGCTCCGCGCCGAAGGCCTTGACGATGCGGACGCCAAGCGCCGTTTCCTGAACCACTGACAGAATGCGTGCAGTCGAAACAAATTGGGACTTGGCGTGCTTGCGCACTCGCTTCACAAGCAAAGACACGCCAAGAACGGCCGGCGGCATGATAAGGAGTGCAAAAGCCGACAGCAGCGGGTCTTGAATGACCATGACGCTCAAAAGACCGACAATGGTCAGAACATCCCTGCCAAGGGTCACCACAATCATGTCGATCACACTGCGGGCCGCAGAGGTATTGTGCTGCATCCGCGTGACAAGCTCGCCAAGCGGGGTGCGGTCATGAAACGCAAGATCCTGTTCCAGCACACGGCCAAACAGACGACGTTGACAATCCGCCACGATGGCATTGCCTACCCGGCTGAGGATAACCGTCTGGCCGAAGGTTGCAGCGCCTTTGACCGTAAAAATGACCAAGACCGCCGCAGAGATCAGGTAGATCATCTGCTGATCACGATTGATGAAGACCTCGTTGATGACATCTTTCATGATCCAGGCGCTTGCGGCCGTGGAGGCTGCCACCAGTCCCATGAAAACAAATGCGATGGCATAACTGCGCGTATATTGCCGCGCGTTTTCCCACATCAAACGCTTTATCAACTGCACCGATCCATCCGGATCGTTGAACGTCTGCCACTTGGCTGGATTAAGCAAAACTGCCTCTTTCACGAAAAAGGGCCGGTTTCCCGGCCCTAGAAATATTCATCGGCCAAATCAAATGACTTGCCCCATATAAGCGGATCAGCGGAGCGATACCAGATGGATGACCATCTTTATGCCCATCTGCCAGCCTGCAACCGGCTTAGTTCTCCGGCAGGTTCAGACGCAAATGAAGTTCACGCAGCTGGGCTGATTGAGGCTCAGACGGTGCATTCATCATCAGATCTTCCGCTTTCTGGTTCATCGGGAACATGATGACTTCGCGAATGTTGGCTTCATCGGCCATCAACATGACCATACGGTCGATGCCAGCCGCACAACCGCCGTGTGGAGGTGCTCCATACTGGAATGCAGTGACCATGCCGCCGAAGCGCTTCTCGACTTCTTCCTTGCCATAACCGGCAATTTCAAAGGCCTTGTACATGATCTCCGGTTTGTGGTTCCGGATCGCGCCAGACACGAGCTCATGACCGTTACAGGCCAGATCATACTGATAGCCAAGAACTTCCAGTGGATCGCCTTCGAGCGCTTCCATTCCGCCCTGAGGCATGGAGAATGGGTTGTGTTCGAAATCGATCTCGCCGGTTTCTTCGTCTTTCTCGTAGATAGGGAAATCAACAATCCAGGCGAATTCAAAGCGGTTCATGTCGGTCAAACCAAGCTCTTCACCAATGATCAAGCGGGCTTTGCCAGCGACCTTTTCGAAGGCCTTCGGCTTTCCGCCAAGGAAGAATGCCGCATCGCCGACATCAAGGCCAAGCTGCTGGCGAATGGCTTCGGTGCGCTCTGGGCCAATGTTCTTGGCCAGTGGACCGGCAGCTTCTGTAGAGCCGTCTTCAGCTTTGCGCCAGAAGATGTAGCCCATACCCGGCAGGCCTTCCTGCTGAGCAAATTTGTTCATCCGGTCGCAGAATTTGCGGCTTCCACCCTTTGGAGCTGGAATGGCGCGGACTTGGGTGCCTTCCTGCTTCAACAGATTTGCGAAGATAGCAAAGCCTGAGCCATCGAAATGCTCGGACACGATCTGCATCTTGATCGGGTTACGAAGATCCGGCTTATCGGAGCCATACCAAAGTGCAGCATCCTTATAGGAGATCTGTGGCCAGTTGCGGTTGACCGGACGGCCATTGCCAAATTTCTCGAAGCAGCCTGCAATTACGGGCTCAATCGTATCGAAAACATCTTGCTGAGTGACGTAAGACATTTCCAGATCGAGCTGGTAAAAATCAGTTGGCGAGCGATCTGCGCGCGGATCTTCATCGCGGAAACACGGCGCAATCTGAAAGTACTTGTCGAAACCCGACACCATAATCAGCTGCTTGAACTGCTGTGGTGCCTGCGGCAAAGCGTAGAACTTGCCCGGATGCAAACGGGACGGCACGAGAAAGTCGCGTGCGCCTTCCGGCGACGACGCCGTGATGATCGGAGTCTGAAATTCGTTGAAACCAATGCCCCACATGCGCTGACGTAAATCAGCCACAACGTTGGAACGCAGAATCATGTTGTTGTGCAGCTTCTCGCGGCGCAAATCCAGATAGCGGTATTTCAGGCGAATTTCTTCCGGATATTCCTGATCACCGAAGACCGGCAGCGGAAGTTCCTTGGACGCGCCCAGAACTTCGAGGTCGCGGATAAAGATCTCGACTTCACCGGTTGCGATTTCAGGATTAACCGCATCGTCGGAACGCTTCTTCACGTCGCCATCAAGGCGAATACACCATTCGGAGCGCAGGGTTTCTGCCAGTTTAAAAGCTGATGAGTCCGGGTCAACGACACATTGCGTCATACCGTAATGGTCGCGCAGATCGATAAACAACAGGCCACCGTGATCGCGAACGCGATGAACCCAACCGGACAGACGAACGGTTTCGCCAACATGGGTTGCGCGCAGGTCGCCGCACGTATGACTACGGTAGGGATGCATGAAGTCCTCGACAGTTTCGAAAGCCAATAGGATATTTACGCGATCGCCGGACGGCAGAACACGTTGGCTGGAAAAGCCACGTTGGACAGCCAAAGTCAAGGGAGCGCCCAAGTTTCCGCCCGTTTATCGACTGCTTGAGTAAACAAGTCGCAGCCATCCGGGGAGACATCTGGAGCTAAATACGGCCTGCCCGCTCGCGGAAGGCAGCTTCGTTCAGATCAGGAACAAGCCTTGGCCCATTCAATCCAGCGCTTGCAGCAAGGGATGCCACTGGCCGCGAATTTCCATGGACGCAGCATCTGTGCGGTCAAAAATCGCCGTCCCCGATGCCGCTTCCCGTGCATAAATGACACGGTCTGTAATCCTGCAAAGCACCGGATAGCCGCGTTCCGTCAGCACCTCATCAAGTGCTGCCAGCTGAGTCGAGCGACGGCTGACGCGGTTCGCAATCACGAGAATTTCGGCTTTGCCCTTACGGACCCTTTTCACTTCAGAGATCCCATCGAGAAACTTCAGCGTTGCATCCCAATCAAAAACGGACGGAAGAACAGGAACAACAATATCGGTTGCCTCTGAAATCAATGTCTTGGCCAATTCGCTGCGCAAGCCACCCGGGCCATCAATGACGATAACATCCAGATCGCGGCCCTTGTCCGCCCCAATGTTATCAGCCTTGCTCCAGTTCAGCCCAACAATACGTGCATATTTCTGGCTGTCAGTCTGAGACTTGTCCCGGCGCTTGACCCACTCAAGACTAGACTTCTGGCGATCCGCGTCTGCAAGCGCGACGGCTTCTCCGCGCGATGCGAAATAGGTTGCGATGTTTGTCGCGAGGGTCGTTTTCCCGCATCCGCCTTTTGAGTTCACAACCAGTATTTTGCGCATATCGCAGTGTCCGCCCTGTTCTCGTCTGTTCCTGCAGTTCACGGTGTCCGACGACCCGACTTATCGCTCACCACCGTACCAGTCTCATGTCACGTTCCTGCAACACCCAGCAGTCTGAAATTACAATAAACGCACTAAATGCGCCTATTCAACTATTCAGACCGTTTTGGGTGTGATTTCGTGGCGACAAAGTGGCAAGACTGGGATATAGCTCCCAATCACCATGCATGTTATTACAAGTACAACAGAACTCGCCGCTGCTTGCGAACGTCTCGCCGCCCATGACTATGTCACGGTCGATACGGAATTCCTGCGCGAAACCACCTTTTGGCCAAAGCTTTGCGTCATTCAGATGGCTGGGCCGGACATGGCCTTCATCGTGGATGCCCTTGCTGAAGGGCTTGATCTTGCTCCGTTCTTCACGCTGATGCGTGACGAGAGCGTGACAAAGGTCTTTCACGCCGCCCGCCAGGATGTTGAAATTGTCTTCCATATGGGGGGGCTGATCCCGGCACCTCTGTTTGACACCCAGGTTGCAGCCATGGTGTGTGGTTTTGGTGATTCCATTTCCTACGACCAGCTGGTCCACAAGGTCTCCGGAGCTCACATCGACAAGTCGTCCCGTTTCACCGATTGGGCCCGTCGGCCCCTGACTCAGAAGCAGCTGGACTATGCCTTGGCCGATGTCACGCACCTGCGCGATGTCTATCAGTTCCTCAAGGCCAACCTGGCAGAGCAGAACCGGAGCCATTGGGTCGAAGATGAAATGAAGATCCTGACTTCGGAAGGGACCTATCATACTGAACCGGCCAATGCCTGGCAGCGCCTCAAGATGCGGGTGCGCAAGCCGATTGAATTGGCTGTGATGATGGAAGTTGCTGCCTGGCGCGAAAGCGAAGCCCAGGGGCGCGATGTGCCGCGCAGCCGGGTGATCAAGGACGACTCCATCTACGAGGTTGCCGCCCAGCAGCCACAGACAGCAGAAGCTCTTGGACGCTTGCGCACCATTCCGCGCGGATTCGAGCGGTCAAAGTCTGCCGATGAAATTCTGAAAGCCGTGCGACGGGCTGTTGCAATCCCGCGTGACCAGTTGCCAAAGCTGCCCAAGGGACGTCAGGCACCGGATGGATCAGCCGCTGCGGTGGATCTTCTGAAAGTTCTACTGAAACTGGTCAGTGAAGCAAATGGCGTTGCCTCCAAGGTCATTGCCACCGTGGATGATCTGGAAAAGATCGCAGCCAACGATCACGCGGATGTCGGAGCCATGAAGGGCTGGCGCCGGGAGCTCTTTGGAGAAACCGCGCTCAAACTGAAACGCGGCGAAGTTGCCCTTGCTTTCAGGGATCGTCAGATCGTTGCTCTTGAGCAGACTCCCGCTGAAGAAAAAGCGGAAACGGAAGCTGCT
Source organism: Roseibium algae (assembly GCF_037783265.1). Taxonomy (NCBI): domain Bacteria; kingdom Pseudomonadati; phylum Pseudomonadota; class Alphaproteobacteria; order Hyphomicrobiales; family Stappiaceae; genus Roseibium; species Roseibium algae. Next base: position 21,378 of record NZ_JBAKIA010000010.1, on the reverse strand, counting down.
GAATAAGGTCTCTTTGCAATCCAGATTGCTCAACCGTTCCATTAAAACGCGCCTCAAAAGGGCGCGTTTTTTTAGTTTTAGCTCATCAGGACAGGCCCAATCACATCAGGTCGGCAATACCGCGACCATTCCCTTTTTGCCGTAAAGCTTGGCAAATTGGCCAAACCGCTTGCGCAGACGCTCGCCGTCGAACTTCGATAGGGTGGCCGGGAGCCGCAGCAAGACCATATCCTTATCGGCCAGCACGGACGTTTGTAGCAAGACCCCCGGCATTGAGGCGCTGATCAGAGACGCAACGCGCAGGACTGCACCTAGAAGCTTTGCACGCTCTCTCAGGCGATCTGTGGAGAGCTGCTTGATGACTGGAGACAAGCCCCCGTCCCTTAGTCCCTCGTGCCGATAAAAGACCGCTGCAGCCAAATAAGCCCGTCCGGCGTGTTCCAGCCCGACAAAGGCCGCATTCGAGATGATGTTGAGGCTTTGCTCACCGCGATAATCAGGATGGGCGCGCCAGCCAATATCCGCCAGAAGACAGGCGGAATGGCGCAAATGCTGTTCCTGCTCTGTCTCTTCTACACCCAATTCAGCAAAGACGCTGTCCGTCCACTCGATCAGCTCTTCGGAATGCTCCGGGGACCTGGCGCGCAGTATCGCCAACTCTCGAGCAGCCTCCACCACAGGATCGAGCCCCTGAATGTCCTCAGGGAGTTTTTCGTGCAGCAGCCCTTCACGCACTCCGATAGCCGACAGGATCACCTTCTCGGCTTTCATCGAAAGCAGGATCTGCTCCATCACGACGGCTCCGAATGGAACGAGCGCACGGCGTTGTTTGGAGACGACATCTGCACAATCGACACCCTCCAGATTGGGCTCCTGAAGAGAGCGACAAAAGGCAATCGCTTCGCCTGCAGGGATTTCGTAATTGTGCATGACGTGCAAAGGATAATTGTTCTGAACCATATGCAGCCGCGCCAGAGACCGCCAGGTGCCACCAACTGCATAAAAAACCCGCTCGCCTTCTGGCATGTCCGGCCATTTGTAGTCAGCAAGGCATTCTTCTGCGATCTTCTTTGCCTTGGAAATCTTGCCTTCTGCGGCTTCCTGAAGTCTTAACCCGCCAAGGGGAAATGTTGTTCCCTTGCCAGGTTTCACACCTGCAACACGGACCAGTTCAAGACTGCCGCCGCCCAGATCGCCCACGACGCCGCGTGGCTTCCAGAATCCCGCAATCACGCCAAGGGCGGAGTAATAGGCTTCCTCATTACCATCCAGAAGTCGCACTGGCTCACCCAGAGCCTCCTCGACGCGGGCCACGAACTCAGGGCCGTTCTTTGCATCCCGTGCAGCCGCTGTGGCAATCACATAAATTTCCTTGACGCCAATGTGATCGGCCAACGCTCGAAACCGATCGATGGCCTCCAGCGCAAGGTCAACGGATTCATCAGCAAGGCGCCCTGTGGCGGCAATGCCACGCCCCAGTCCAGCCAGCACCTTTTCATTGAACAGCATCGTCGGCGTTCGAGCCTTGCGCTCATAGACCACAAGACGCACAGAGTTAGAGCCGATATCGACGACTGCAATCGGCCCTGAGCCATTGAACCGGCCCCTTGCCGGCAAAAACTGACCTGTCATGTCAACCACTATGTATTCAACCCCTTGTGGGACGTTTCAGGAACGGACGTGGACTGTCGCTTTTAAGCGATTTCCCCCGCCCGGATAGTGATGGGTTCGTCATGAAATACCGGTGAGCGTTAAAAGGTTCTTCACTTGGCGCTGGAACCACACGTTCATGGCTACCATCAGACAGAATACGCCAACTTTGTTGATTGTCCTTGAGGTTCGCAACCATAATCTGATCCAGCACCTGCTCATGAACTGTGGCTGTCTGCAACGGCACAAGCACCTCGACACGGCGATCGATGTTACGCGGCATCAAATCAGCAGACCCAATGTAGATATGAGCTTCTGGTGATGGCAGGCCATGCCCATTGCCGAAACAGAAAATTCGGGAATGCTCCAGGAAACGCCCAACGATGGATTTCACGCGAATATTCTCCGACAGTCCTGCGATGCCCGGACGCAAACAACATATCCCGCGTATCACCAGATCAATCTGAACGCCCGCCTGACTTGCCCGGTAAAGGGCATCAATGATCTGGGGATCCACCAGAGAGTTCATTTTCATCCAGATTTGTGCCGGACGCCCAGCCTTGGCATGGTCGATTTCAGCTTCTGTCAATTCAAGCATACGCGGACGCAGGTTAACCGGCGAGATAGCCAGATACTTCAATTCTGCAGGCTCTGCGTATCCAGTGATGTAGTTGAACACGCGCGCAGCTTCCTGAGCGACGTTCGGATCATCAGTGAAGAACGACAGATCTTCGTAAATCCGGGCGGTGATCGGATGATAGTTGCCTGTGCCAATGTGACAATAGGTCTTGAGTTCACCATTTTCCCGGCGAACCACCATGGATAGCTTGGAATGGGTTTTCAGCTCTATGAAGCCGAAGACGACCTGCACGCCTGCACGCTCCAGATCTCGGGCCCACTTGATGTTGGCCGCCTCGTCAAATCGCGCCTTCAGTTCCACCAGCGCGGTCACTGACTTGCCCGCCTCGGCAGCCTCTATGAGCGCCTTGACGACAGGCGAGTTGTTTGAGGTTCGGTAAAGCGTCTGCTTGATCGCCACCACGTCTGGATCCTGCGCCGCCTGACGCAAGTACTGAACCACCACATCGAAGGATTCATAGGGGTGGTGGACGATCAGATCCTTTTGCTGGATCGCGGCAAAACAATCGCCGCCATGTTCGCGGATGCGCTCGGGAAACCGGGCCGTATAGGGCTCAAACTTAAGATCATCCCGGTCCTGATCGACAAGCTGCGACAGGTTGTTCAGCGCCAGCAAACCATCGGCGAGAAAGATTTCATTTTCCCGCATATCCAGCGAATTGGCGACAAACTCCTGAAGAGCAATTGGAGTGGTGTCCTGAATTTCAAGACGGATCACCGACCCACGGCGGCGGCGTTTGAGTGCACTCTCAAACAGGCGCACCAGATCTTCGGCCTCTTCCTCGATCTCAAGATCACTGTCACGAATGACGCGGAAAGTGCCTTTGCCGATAATCTCATAGTTCGGGAAAAGCCGTCCAATAAACAGACCAACCACTCGCTCAATAGCGATGAAGCGCGTAGCGCCTTCCGGACTGTCCGGCAATTGAACAAACCGTTCAACCTGGGTTGGAATACGCAGAAGCGCAATCATGCCTCGCCCGCCGCCAATCGGCGTAAGCTGGAACACGATGGAGAACCCGAGGTTTGGAATAAATGGAAACGGATGGGCCGGATCGATGGCCAAAGGCGTCAATACAGGGAAAATATACGACAGGAAATGATCTTCCAGCCAATTGAGATCTTCGGGCGGAAGCGTATTGCCATCGCGGATTTCTATGCCCTGTTCTGCAATCTCGGTACGTAATTCGCGCCAAATGCTCTGCTGGGAGGCCTGGAGCCTGAGCACTGCTTCCGAGATTTTCCTCAACTGGTCAGTTGGTGTCAGCCCGTCAACAGATCTGTTGGTGACCTCCGCCCGTTGCTGTCCGCGCAGGCCAGCCACCCGCACCATGAAGAACTCATCCAGGTTGTTGGCTGAAATCGACAGAAAGCGCACGCGCTCCAAAAGCGGGTGATTTCGGTTCATCGCCTCTTCCAGGACGCGATGATTGAACTGCAACCACGACAATTCTCGGTTCATGAAGCGAGCTGGCGAATTGATCAGATCCGTCATCTGGTCATCTTGCGCAGCTGCCACGGAATTGGGGGCACCGGCTGCAGCTTGAACCGCATGGGAAAGATCGACGTTCTCGTTCATCCCTGTCTCCTTTTAGGTGAGGCTTGCCGCCTCACCAATTCTTGTCCAAGTCGCAATAGACGCCCAGCGCGCATTGATCCTTTAGCGCGCATCATTGGACTGCACAACTTCGAGTACACGCCCAGCCAGCGGCTTGGTAATCTTGACGCGGCCTGCAAGTGCCTCCCGATCAATCGCCTCAACGGCACGGCAAGCAACTCCCAGTGAACGCTCCATGCGAACAACGAGATAGTCGACTACTCCGCTATCGATGACAATTTGACGATCCGAGAAAAGTTTCACCAAAACCTGCCGCAACAGATCATCATCCGGTTCCAGGATTTCCACAGGTGTGGCAGCACGCAGACGCGATATCAGGTCGGGCAGTTTGAGCGACCATGCAGTCGGCCATGTTCTGCTTGTGATCAAAACGCGCACATCGGCCTGACGGGCGGCATTCAGCAGATGGAACAGGGCAGTCTCCTCCACGCCCCGATGGGCATCTTCAACGGCAACCGCTCCAGCGGAAATCAGATCCGTCACACTGTCCACCGATAGATCCACCGCAGAAATGGTAGAAGCGCCAACCTCTTGATGCCAAGCCTCGACCAAATGCGTTTTGCCCGATCCGACCGGGCCTGCAAGTACAATCACATCAGAAGGCCAATCAGGCCAGCGCTCCAGAAGGTCCAGCGCAGCCCGGTTCGAGCTTCCTACCAGATAGTCGTCGCGGCCCAGCGCCTCTTCATGAGGCAAATCCAAAGGCAACTGGCGCGGAGGTTCCACCATCTTTTGAGGCGCCTATTCTTCCTGAGTCGCCTTTGAGCGACCGGTTCCTGTGTACAGTGGGCTCGCTAGGTACTGCTTCAAGGCAAATCGTGCAAGCACACCAATCATGGCTGAGGCAGGAACAGCGATCAACATCCCCACAAATCCGAACAGATAGCCAAAAGCGAACAGCGCAAACATCAAGATGACTGGATGAAGCCCGGTGCTTTTGCCAACCAACCTGGGCTGAAGAACATTCCCCTCAAGGAATTGGCCAATCGCAAAGACTATGCCGACGCCAATGATCATCGTCCAATCCGGCCAGAACTGTACAAGTGCAACACCAAGCGACACCATGAAGCCGAGCCCAGCGCCAACGAACGGAATAAAACTGACCAACCCGGCTCCCAGGCCGATCAACAAACCAAAGTTGAGGCCAACGACAGCAAGCCCAATAGCATAAAACAGGCCGAGCAAAACGCAGACAGACACCTGCCCCCGCACGAAGCCTGCAACTGCGCGGTCCATCTCACTGGCAAGGCCGCGCAGTGTGTCCAGGTGCTGGCGCGGCAACCAACCGTCGATCTTTGCAACCATGTTATCCCAGTCGAGCAAAAGATAGAACGCGACAACGGGCGTAATCAGGAATAGCGACAGGATCGACAGCAAGGCCTGCCCACCACTCCAAAGCGATTGCGCCAGGCCGCCCATCCAGCTTGCTCCCTGCGTTATCAACTCCCCCATGGACGCCTGCAAGCTTTCGCCACTTAATCCGGACATACTCAGCAGTCGTTCGCCGAAATTGCTCGACACCAACTGCTGAAGCTTTTTGACAAGCTCGGGCAGACTGTCGAGGAAACTGGCCAACTGACTGCCCAAGACCGGCAGGATCATTAAAAAGAACAAAATAAGAACAATCAGAAACACAAACAGGATGGTCAACGTCGCTGTCAAGCGCCCCATGCTCTTGGCCTCTAGCCAATCACAGACCGGGTCCAGCAGATAAGCCAGCGCCATGCCCGCCACGAATGGCAACATAACTTCGGAAAACACCATCATGAAACCAATGAAGAGGGCCAATGATATAAGCCAGAACTTCATTTGTCCGCGCAGGTTCATGCTCTCACTCCACGTACCGTAATTTTGTCTGCCCAAGCAGAACGAAATAATTCAACGCGCACCAGACTTACGCTGCGTACGATTATTGCCCTGCACTTAGGAATGTGGACAGGCAAAGGTCAACAAAGCACACGTAATTGCTGAGACTATCCACGGACAAGTCGGTATATCAACCGGTTAACGGCCAACCTGTGGATCCTAAAACGCTTCTAGACACTTTTGAGACGATTTCCCTAAACTTCTTCCCTGCTTCCATGCGCCCTCCCCTTGTGTTCCAATGCGACAGCCTGTAATCGCCTGCGTACCTTCAGGATCCAAATGCCATGCATCGGAGAGCCCCATGAGCGATAACACGCCCTCTGGAAATAACGGTCTGACTTACGCCCAGTCGGGAGTGGACATCGACGCGGGCAATGAACTGGTTCGGCGGATCAAGCCGCTGGTCAAGGCGACCTCCCGTCCAGGAGCAGACAGCGACATTGGCGGCTTCGGTGGTTTGTTCGACCTCAAGGGCGCAGGTCTCAAGGACCCTATCCTTGTGGCTGCCAATGACGGTGTCGGCACCAAGTTGAAGATCGCCATAGATACCAAGCAGCACCGCACTGTCGGGATCGACCTTGTGGCCATGTGTGTGAACGACCTGATCGTTCAGGGCGCTGAGCCTTTGTTCTTCCTCGACTACTTCGCCTGTGGCTCCCTTGAGCTGGAAACAGCGACGGATGTGGTCGCCGGCATTGCCGAGGGCTGCAAAATGTCAGGTTCTGCATTAATTGGCGGCGAGACCGCCGAGATGCCGGGCATGTACGCTGAAGATGATTATGATCTGGCCGGATTTTCTGTCGGTGCCGTCGAACGAGGTCAAATGCTGCCGCGCAAGGATCTGGGCGCAGGCGACGTTCTTCTGGGTCTGGCATCCTCTGGTGTTCACTCCAACGGCTATTCGATGGTTCGCAAAATCGTCGAGCTGTCCGGCCTGTCCTGGGAAGACTCTGCTCCCTTTGCTGAGGGCCAGTCCCTTGGTGAAGCACTGATGACCCCAACCAGGATTTACGTCAAACCTTTGCTGGCTGCGCTTAAGGCAACATCGGGTATCAAGGCACTTGCCCATATCACCGGCGGCGGACTTCCAGAGAACCTGCCCCGCGTTCTGCCAGACAACACGTCTGCCCGGATCGATCTTGCCGCAATTGACACTCCTGCCGTCTTCAAATGGCTGGCAGCAACAGGCGGCGTTGCCGAAAGCGAGATGCTGCGTACCTTCAACTGCGGTGTCGGCATGGTGGTCGTTGTTGCAGCCGAAGACGCTGACACCATCACAGAGGTTCTGTCCTCAGAGGGAGAAACAGTCTTCCGCATCGGCGAAATCACAGACACGGACGGAGCGTCTGTTGCCTTTGAAAACACTTTGGGTCTCTCATCTGCGTCTTCTGGGCAAGCAGCAAAATGAGCACGCGCAAAAAGATCGCGATTCTGATCTCCGGACGTGGCAGCAACATGATGTCGCTGATTGCAGCGGCCATGTCGCCAGACTATCCGGCGGAGATCGCTTTGGTCTTGTCCAACAAGCCGGACGCAGGTGGTCTTGCCAAAGCTGAAGAGCTGGGCATCAAGACAGAAGTTGTCGATCACAAGGACTATAAGGGCGACCGGGAGGCTTTCGAACGGGCCCTGAATGCCGTCCTGAAGGACAATGGCATCGAACTTGTGGTGCTGGCGGGCTTCATGCGCCTGCTGACCCCCTATCTTGTCAACGAGTGGCGCGACAGGATGATCAACATCCACCCGGCTCTCCTGCCCTCCTTTAAAGGCCTTAACACCCATGAGCGGGCACTGGACGAAGGCGTCAAGCTCCATGGTGCGACCGTGCATTTTGTTTCAGCCGATATGGACGATGGGCCGATCATCTCCCAAGGAGCGGTTCCGGTGCTTGATTGCGACACAGCAGAAAGCCTCGGCGCGCGCGTCCTCGGCATCGAACACCTGATCTATCCCAAAGCGCTGGAACTGGTTGCTTCCGGAAAAGCCAAGGTCAAAGGCCAGAAAGTCGCGATCAGCGGCGATGAAGACGACTTAAGCGGAAAAACGCTTCTGGTGCCTTAACAGGACTGAGCGAATACGCCGCCCGATCCGATCTCCTTATCCCCCATCCCGAGGGTCCTGCCCTTAAGGACTCAACATCGGATCCCTCTCGCTTGACGAGACGTACCGATATGGATGCCTTGATCAAGTTATGGCAGGCCGAAAATAAAGCGAGCTTGTGAGGCTGACATCTCATAGCTTCACCTCAATCCATTCCGCTCAAATTACAAGCAGCGTGACTGCTGACATGACGCTGTCAGGAAGGGGGGGCCGCTCGACGTGGAATAAGCATTTCACGTCTTGCACAAAGCCTGCAGGCGGTGTCATCAGGCAAGTGACTCCAAGGAGGGTCTGGATCACCTCACCCGCCAATCTTTCAACTGAAGGTTTCCCGATGGCAGAGCCTCTTAAATATCTCTTCAACGAAGCTCTGGTGATCGGAATGGCCGATCACTTTGTCAGACACTGGTCGGAATTTGACCGGCAAGGATTCTGCGCCGCAGTGCTGAACGGTTTTGATGACCTTGAATTGAAGCAGCGCTCCAACCGCGTCCGGGAGATGATGGAGCGGTTTCTGCCAAATGACTATGACCGCACTGCCGAAATCATGCTCGCATCCCTTGCGCCCGATCACAACGGCGATCTTGCGGGCGCGACAGTCACGGACCAAGGTATTGCCGGTTGGGCGATTGTACCGATGACAGAATATGCCGGACAACTGGGCGGTGATCATTTCGACACATCCATGCTGCTGATGAAGGAACTGACCAAGAGATTGACATCAGAATTCGGCATTCGGCACATATTGCTGCGAGAACCGCAGCGCACGATTGATCTGCTGGCCACCTGGACAGACGATCCAAGCCGCCACGTTCGCCGCCTCGTTTCGGAAGGGACAAGACCACGTCTGCCATGGGCCATGCGGTTGCCGTCGCTGATTGAGGACCCGTCCCCGGTCCTGCCGCTGCTTGAAGCGCTGAAAAATGACGACGAGGAATATGTCCGTCGGTCTGTGGCCAATCACCTCAATGACATTGCCAAGGACCACCCGGACCTCGTGGCAGGCATTGCGGGCAACTGGCTCAAGTGCGCTGATCGCACCCGGAGCCGCCTTGTCAAACACGCCTGCCGCAGCCTGATCAAACAAGGACATACCGCCACATTGGCAGCGCTCGGATATGGCAAGCCAAGCGTGGAAGTTGCGGGTCTTCAAGTCACTCATCGGCTGACATTGGGCGAGCACATCGACTTTTCGCTCGACATTCTCTCAACGGCAGAAACTGCCCAGCCACTGATCGTCGACTATATCATTCATCATCGCAAGGCTAATGGCACGACGTCACCGAAGGTATTCAAGTGGAAGACCTTCGAACTTGGCCAAGATCAGCAGATTACGTTGAGCAAACGCCACGCTATCCGTCCGATCACCACCCGAACCTATTACAGCGGCACGCATATGCTGGAAATTCAGATCAACGGCGAAAGCTTCGCCACAGCTGAGTTCGAGCTAGAAGTTTTACCGAAGGCGTGACTTCAATCTGGGCAGCGCCAAAAAACAACACCGCTGCTCACATAATAATTCAACCTGCTGAGAGATTGAGGCCGCACGCCGCGTTAAGCCATTGGCGCTAAATCGCTATCCGCGTTTCAGCCACACCGCAGTATCGTGGAATGCCGCACCGCCATAGGGTGCTACAGGGTCCGCGCCGGTGAGCGTGTTGATGCCCTTGCCGTCCGTAAAAGCCTCGTTCGGCCAGATGCCTTCGGAAATCACGGTGCCCGGCGTCAGGTCCTCATAGAACCTGGCATGTAGAGTCACGACGCCACGGGCATTGCCCATTTTGACCTGATCACCATCCCCGATGCCAAAGCGGGCAGCATCCTCGGATCGCAGCCAGATCTCCGGTTGCTTTTCCTTCTTCTTGCCGCTGTCCGTCTCGTTGAAGGTCGAGTTGAGGAACGAGCGCGCAGGTGCTGTGACCAGACGGAACGGATGTTCGCTGTCGGCGGCTTCAATTGCATCCCATTGATCAGGCAGCTCCGGCATGGCGTTCCACGGTCCCATTGGGCTGCCCAGCGGCTTGTTGGGTGCATTTGAGCGGCCCCAGTCCGGCTTGAAATGGAACTTGCCGTCGGCGTGACCGAAGCCTTTTATGAAGTGCGAAGTATCAAAATCCGGCTGCAGATCAATCCAGCGACCAGACTCAAGCTCTTCCAGTGTGCCATAGCCCGAGTGTTGCAGCATCCAGTCGATGTGCTCGTGGGACGTCATGTGGAAGCCTGGATGATCCGTCGCGCCGAGACGTTTCGCCAGTTCATTGACGACGAAGATGTTTTCCTTGGGCCCCTCAGGCGGATCGACAATCTTTGGCCCAAGCATCAGATGCTGGTGACCGCCGCCCTTGTAGACATCATCGTGCTCCAGAAACTGGGTCGCGGGCAAGACAACGTCTGCCATCTGCGCGGTTTCAGTCATGAATTGCTCATGCACGACGGTGAAGAGGTCTTCGCGGGCAAAGCCTTGCCTGACCAACTCCTGCTCGGGTGCGACTGACATCGGGTTGGTGTTCTGGACCAACATGGCCTTGACCTCAGGCCCGCCGAACAGCGCGTCCTTATCGCCGGTCAGGATCCGCCCAACCAGGCTTTGATCCAACGCACGGATCGTGGGATCCTTTAGATCACTTGCCTCAATCCTCGACTTGTCGAGATCATAAATCGCGCCGTTGTTGTGAAAGACGCCGCCGCCTTCATACTGCCAGCAACCCGTTACCGCACCAATGGAGGCAGCCGCATGCATGCCCACTGCGCCATTTCGCGAACGGGTGAAGCCATATCCGAGGCGGAAATAGGTTTTCTTCACCACACCAATAAGCTTGGCGACTTCCTCGATCTGGCTGACGTCCAGACCGGTGATCTTTGCTGCCCATTCAGGAGTTCTGGTCTGAAGATGCGCCTCCAGCTCCGCTGGGCAGTCGGTATATTTTTCCAGATAGTCGCGGTCGGCGAGATTGTCACGAAACAGCACATGCATGATGGCGCAAGCGAGCGCAGCATCAGTCCCCGGACGCAGAACAAGGCCAATATCGGCCTGCTTCATGGTTTGCGTACGATACACATCGACGACAATAATTTTCGCGCCGCGCTTTTTGCGGGCCGCAATCGCATGGGTCATGACGTTGACCTGTGTCGCGACCGGATTGGTCCCCCAGATCACGATCTGGTCGGAGACGGCCATCTCGCGCGGATCAGGTCCCGCCAATTTGCCCGTACCCGCCACATATCCGGTCCAGGCCATGTTCGTGCAAAAGCTGTCGAACTGCAGGGAATAACCCTTGGAATGGCGAAAGCGATGGATCGAATCCCGCTGCACCATGCCCATTGTTCCGGCATAGTGATAGGGCCAAATGCTCTGCGCGCCATGTTCGCGCTCGACCTGAAGGAAATTTTCGGCAACCAGATCCAGCGCCGCATCCCATGAAATTTCCTCGAACCTGACTTCGCCCTTTAGGCCTATTCGGCGCATTGGTTTAAGCAAACGATCCGGGTGATAGAGCCGCTCGGAATAGCGGGCCACCTTGGCGCAGATGACCCCAGCCGTGTAACTGTTGAGCGAAGACCCACGCAGACGCCCTATCTTGCCATCACTCAGCAGCTCCACGTCCAGTGCGCACGTTGAAGGGCAATCATGCGGGCAGGCGGAAAAGGTTGTGGTCGGCAAGGGCTTGTTCATCGGGGATCTTTTCGAAAATAAATATGAGACGTCAAGGTGACCGTCTCATTCCGAAGGGTCAAGGTAATCAATTGCCATGGTTACAAGTTTTTACCAGGCGCATCCCTTATCATGTACCGCTACCGCGGACTCCTCTTGAGAGCTTTCGTCCCTTCCGCGCTCACCCTACACACTGACCTGCTCCTTGCCTCAAAATACAAAAAGGGCCGACAACCAAATGGTGCCAGCCCTTTTCTAAGGTATTCTGCAGTTTCAAAAAAGTCAGCGATTAGCCGACGATTTCATTGCCTGCGAACCAGAATGCCATTTCTTCAGCAGCTGTTTCTGGAGCATCAGAACCGTGTACGGAGTTTTCGCCAATGGACAGAGCGAATTCCTTGCGGATCGTGCCTTCAGCAGCATCTGCTGGATTGGTTGCGCCCATGACTTCACGGTTCTTAGCAATGGCGTTTTCGCCTTCCAGAACCTGAACGATTGTCGGTGCGGACGACATGAATTCTGTCAGTTCGCCGAAGAAAGGACGCTCGCTGTGAACAGCATAGAAAGCCTCAGCCTGGCGAAGGGACATCCATACGCGCTTGGAAGCAACAACACGCAGGCCAGCTTCTTCCAGCTTTGCTGTGATAGCGCCTGTCAGGTTGCGCTTGGTTGCGTCCGGCTTGATCATCGAAAACGTGCGTTCAATCGCCATGGTATTTGGTCTTTCCAGGTTTCGGCTTATGAAAGCCGTTTGATAGTCATTCTGCCCAAACCATAGAGCCGGAGCAGCTACAAATTTGCGCTTGCTATATCTTCGCTGCGTGCCATCCGCAAGGGGTAAGCCCCGTGACAATTTGATGTCAGCCGTCAGTTTCGGGCCCCATGCCAGAATCGGCGGGCTCAGGCAGACCTTTGTCCCATCGGGTGAAGGCCGTTATTATCACCAACGTTAAAATTCAGCGGCGTTCTCCTGACGCTAATATCAAGGGAGAACGGGTGTCGCACTGCTAGATCTTGTTAGGTACAATCGCTATCTTTCCAAGGTGCAGAAATATTTGCTGCAATTGGGCACATTGGTCGTAGGGATAAAGACGGGTGTTATTCAGTAAATGCATTTGTCGACGCAAAAATGTTGCCAGTCTTTCAACTTCGTTGCGACTGAACCCAACAAATGTGCTGATCGCCACACTTCTGTTTTGTATTGCCTGGGTGCCACACCCAGCCAGAGCTGACGACGATCTAACCCCACGCATGGAATCCCTGACCAGGGAAAGCCTTGAAGAGCTTTTCGTCTTTGTCAGCGGCAACATCTTATTCACACTCTATCATGAAGCCGGACACATGCTTGTGTCTGAGCTCCAGCTGCCAATCCTCGGCCAGGAAGAAGATGCCGTCGACAATCTAGCGACCATCACCATGTTGTCTGCAGGTGACGACGACACGGATCTGTTGCTGACCAACGCCATGATCGGCTGGTTTTTAATCGCCGATGACAATGAGGAAGACCTCGTCTTTTACGGCGAACATGACCTTGATGAACAACGCGGTTACACGATGCTCTGCATGATGGCCGGTAGCGATCCGGATGCCTTTACCGAGCTTGCCGCAGATCTGGGTCTACCGAAAGAACGCGCGGAAACCTGTGCATGGGACTATGATCAGGCTGTCCAATCGTGGGATTCGGTGACCGAACCGTTTCTGCGCTCAGATACCGATACGAAACAGCGCATCACCGTGCTGCATGATCCGGCTTCACCCGAATTTGAAGCCATGTCGATCTTGCTGTACCAGAGCGAGTTGATGGAAAGCGTCGCAGAGGAACTCGATCGTCTCTACGAATTGCCTGCGCCGGTGACTTTCCGTGCAACCAGTTGCGGCGAGGAAAATGCCTACTGGGACCCTGATAAACGCGAAATGACCCTGTGTTATGAACTCCTGACAGGTTTCGCGGAGATCTACATGAATTCATTGGCAACTGGGGATCTATAACTCAGGTCAGTAAATAACTGACAATCGCCAGAGTACGCAAAGACCTGGAAGACGCCCCCCTTTCCCTCAAACAGCGATGACCAAAGTGAAGCGCTGAAAACAGAATTTGAAGATCTGAAGGCGGAGGTGGAAAATATTGTGACCATTTAACCGCTACCTGGCGCAATATTTTTAAAAATGCGGAATAAGATTTGGCAATCTTCACTGCAGCCGCGCCTTGCCTCTTGCGTCTTTTGCCACTTTGAGCCATTCCTCCGCCCATGCTACAGATAACCGACCTTACATACCGCATAGGCGGTCGCCTATTGATCGAAAATGCCAGCGTCACGCTGCCTGCGAAGACCAAGACTGGTCTTGTCGGGCGCAATGGCACAGGCAAATCGACCCTGTTCAAACTGATCACCGGGGACCTCAGCTCCGAAGGTGGATCGGTCACGATCCCGAAGCAATCGCGGATCGGCCAAGTCGCTCAGGAAGCGCCGGGGACCGAAGAGAGCCTGATCAGCGTTGTGCTGAAAGCCGACACGGAGCGCACCGCTCTACTGGCAGAAGCTGAAACGGCAACCGACCCGCAGCGCATTGCAGAAATCCATGTGCGTCTCGCGGACATCGACAGCCACACCGCAGAAGCGCGCGCAGGGGCGATCCTATCGGGTCTCGGCTTTGATGCAGAAACTCAGCAACGCCCCTGCTCTGCCTTTTCCGGTGGCTGGCGGATGCGCGTTGCTCTTGCCGCTGTGCTCTTTTCCGAACCGGATCTGCTGTTGCTGGATGAGCCGACCAACTATCTCGATCTGGAAGGCACCATGTGGTTGGAGAACTACGTGGCGCGCTATCCGCATCAAGTGCTGCTGATTTCCCATGACAGGGACCTTCTCAACAAGGCCGTGGACAGCATTGTCCATCTGGATCAGCGCAAGTTGACCTTTTACCGGGGCGGTTACGACAGTTTTGACCGCCAACGCCGCGAAACCATGATCCTTCAGCAGAAGGCCAAGGAAAAGCAGGATGTGCAGCGCAAGCATATGCAGGCTTTCGTTGACCGGTTCCGCGCCAAGGCGTCCAAGGCCCGTCAGGCCCAGTCGCGCCTGAAAATGCTGGAGCGGATGGAGCCGCTCACAGGAATGATGGAAGACAGTTCCACGCCGATCCATTTTCCAGATCCAAAGGGACGTTTGTCGCCGCCGATCCTGAAGTTGGAAGATGTCTCTGTCGGCTATGATGGCAAGGCTATTTTGAGAAAGATCACGGCCAGCATCGATCCCGATGACCGGATCGCCCTCCTGGGAGCGAACGGCAACGGCAAGTCGACTTTTGCCAAGCTGATCTCCGGCCGCCTGGATTCCATGGGCGGGGACATCACAAAGGCGTCCAAGCTGAAGATCGCGTTTTTCGCCCAGCACCAGATGGATGAATTGCGCCCGGCCGAAAATGCCATTGCCCATGTGCGCTCGTTGATGCCGATGGCATCCGAAGCACAGGTGCGCGCCCGCGTGGCGGGCTTTGGCCTGCCAACGGAAAAGATGACCACTCCGGCCAAGGATCTGTCAGGGGGCGAAAAAGCCCGTCTTCTGCTTGGGCTGGCAACCTTTGATGGTCCCAACATGATCATCCTGGATGAGCCGACCAACCATCTGGACATCGACAGCCGGGAAGCCTTGGTCATTGCCTTGAACGAATACCAGGGCGCTGTCATTCTGATCAGCCATGACCGGCATCTGGTCGAAGCCTGTGCTGACAGACTTTGGCTGGTAGGTGACGGCGGTGTTGCTCCCTATGACGGCGATATGGACGATTACCGCCAATTGATCCTCAAAGGCCCTGACGCAAAGAAAAAGAAGCCCAAGGCCGAGGAAGAACCAAAGCCGAAGCCTGCCAAAGCGCAAGAAAAACGCAAGGATGCCGCCGTCAAGCGGACCGAACTGAAACCTTTGCGCAAGCGGATCCAGGACGCGGAAAAAGAAATCGCACGCCTGCAGAAGAAACTGGCCATGATCGACGAGGAATTGTCTGATCCCGGTTTCTATGTTGCCGATGCGGCCAGGGCGGCAAAATTCGTCAAGGAACGGGCCTTCTGCGAGAAAAAGCTCGGCAAGATCGAAGAGGAATGGCTGGAGCTTTCGGCACAATATGAAGGTGCCTGAGGCACCTTAAATACTATTTGGCTGACAGTATTTTCGCATCATTCTAAGTGCCCCAACAAAAAAGCCCCGGTTCATCACCGGGGCTTTTTCAGTAAAGATTTCTATCCGAAGATCAGAACGTCAGCGGGCGCTCGCCGTTGGCGTCCTTGATGAAGGTCGGTAGCCCTATACGGTTGAGAATGTTCAGGAACGGCTTCGGATCCAGTTCCTCAACGTTTTTCATCGTGCCCACATCCCATGTTCCATCGGCAATCAGCATGGCGGCTGCGACTGGTGGAACGCCTGCCGTGTAGCTGATGCCTTGTGAACCGACTTCATTGTAGGCGTCCTTGTGATCGGCCACGTTGTAGATGAAAACTTCCGCGTCCTGGCCCTCCGTTTTGCCCTTCACCAGCGTGCCGATGCAGGTCTTACCGACATAGTCAGGTGCAAGGGAGCTGGGATCCGGCAGCACGGCCTTGACCAGCTTCAGCGGCACGACTTCGAGGCCCTCAGCTGTCTTGACCGGCTGTTCTGACAGGAGGCCAAGGTTGTTCAGAACAGTGAAGACGTTGATGTAGTGATCGCCAAAGCCCATCCAGAAGCGCACATCGGCGTTCGGATAGTTGGTGGCCAGCGAGTGGACCTCATCGTGGCCGGTCATATAGGCTTTCTGGGTGCCAACAACAGGCAGATCCCATTCTTTGCCGATCTCGAACATCTTGTTGGTCTGCCAAGCACCCTGCTGCCAGGAATAGACCGTGCCGGTGAACTCGCGGAAATTGATTTCCGGATCGAAGTTGGTCGAGAACCAGCGGCCATGATCGCCTGCATTGATATCAACGATATCGATGGAGGATGGCTCATTCACATAGTCATCGATAGCCAGCTTGGCATAGGCGTTGACGACGCCCGGATCAAAGCCAATGCCGAGGATGGCGGTGACTTTCTTCTCAGCGCAAGCCTCGCGGCGCTTCCATTCGTAGTTGCCGTACCAGGGCGGCGTCTCACAGATCTTGGCCGGGTCTTCGTGGATCGCCGTGTCCATATAGGCCGTGCCCGTCTCAAGGCAGGCTTCCAGAACAGTCATGTTGACGAAGGGCGAGCCGACATTGATGACAATCTGAACGCCGGTCTGGTGGATCAGATCAGCCACAGCGGCTGTGTCCATCGCATCGAGGGAATGAGCTTTAAAAACGCCGTCGACTTTCAGGCTGGCTTTTTCACGGACGCTCTCAATAATCTGATCACACTTTGCCTTGGTTCGCGAAGCGATATGCAGATCACCGAGCAGGTCGTTGTTCTGTGCGCATTTGTGGGCGGTCACCTGCGCGACGCCGCCGGCCCCAATAATCAATACGTTGCGTTTCATTTGGCCCATAGTCCTCCTTATTGGATATAAAAGGGTATTCCAGTTGTTCAGGACGCTGTGCGGCCCTGCTTTACCGCCACGTTATGCCCCCGGTTTAAGAGAGCGCGGCTGCGAAATCATCATAGCCGAAGCTGCGCGCCACATGCACGGAGCCATCCAGCTCCTTCACCGCGATGGACGGCATCTTGACGCCATTGAACCAGTTCTTCTTGACCATCGTGTAACCGGCGGCATCTTGCACTGACAATCGGTCGCCCGCCTTCAGCGGTTTTCCAAAGTGGAACTCACCGAAGATATCGCCTGCAAGGCACGACTTGCCGCAGATCATCCACTCTTCCGGTCCAGCATCCGGCGCTATCTTGGCGCTTTCGCGATAAATCAGCAAATCGAGCATATGAGCTTCGATAGAACTGTCGACGATGGCCAGGTTCTTGCCATTGTGCAGCGTGTCCAACACCGAGACTTCCAACGTGGTGGAGCGGGTGATCGCCGCCTCCCCCGGCTCCAGGTAGACCTGCACTTCGTTTTCGCCCGCAAAGCGCTTTAGCCGTTCAGCGAACTTCTCCAGCGGATAATTCTCTCCGGTGAAGTGAATGCCGCCGCCCAGGCTGATCCACGTCATCTGACGGATCAAAAAGCCGAAGCGCTGCTCGATATGGCTGAGCATACCATCGAACCGGTCAAAATCATCATTCTCACAGTTGTTGTGGAACATGAAGCCAGTGATGCGATCTGCGACCTTTGCGATCTCCTCAGGCTCATGCTCGCCAAGGCGCGAGAACGGCCGCGCAGGGTCTGCCAGATCAAACTCGGACGTCGAGACGCCCGGATTGACGCGCAGGCCCCGAACATGACCAGCCGACTGGCGATCGAACCGCTCCAGCTGGCCGATGCTGTTGAACAGGATCTTGTCAGAGCTGGCGACAACCTCGTCGATTTCATCATCGCCGTAAGCCACCGAGTAAGCGTGTGTTTCGCCAGGGAATTTCTCACGGCCCAGTTTGACCTCATAGAGCGAAGACGAAGTGGTGCCGTCCATATACTCACTCATGAAATCAAAAACGGACCAGGCAGCAAAACACTTCAGCGCCAGCAGCGATTTCGCCCCGGACTGCTCCCGCAGCCAGGCAATCTTCTCCATGTTCGGCAGAAGCTTCAACTTGTCGATCAGATAGTAGGGAGTGGGGATCATGTCGTGCCCTTTTCCGAAGCCGCACACAGCGCATATCACAAAGCAGGCCGATTAGCGCGTCTGGCTGTCACACTCAATCGAAAACGGAAATTTGGCTAAGATTTTGTCGGCGTTTGATCACCTCAGCCGCAAACTCACGAAACCGTGACTGTGGTTTATCCAGGCTCATGCCCTCCCCACCTTGGGATCGCTCAAAAACTCGCTAGATTTAAGGCGTGCCAAGTATAATTCACTTTATAGATACAATCCATCATCGTCCGAAAGGGAAGCCACATGACCGAGTTTCTCACAACCCGCCGCAGCCTTCTCGCCGCAACCGGTGCCGTGTTGGCAACTAGCGTGTCCGGCCTCTTGGTCCCGGCCCAAGCCAATGGTCTGGCCCCAACACCCTCGATGCGCGGCGGGTCGAACAATTACCGCCCCGGTGCGCCCATTGTCGACCGGATCGGTGGCGGAGGGTTCTGGATGACAGGCACTGTCAGGCGTGAGGGCGATGGCTTGCCACTTGCCGGCCAGCGCATCCAGATCTGGGCGCATACGACTGAGGGTAGCGAACGCGACCGGCGGAGCCATGGTGCAACGCTGACTGACGCAAAGGGTGTATTTCGCCTGGAGATGCCTCAGATCGTCCCGGCCTTCGGCCAACCGCATGCTCACCTTGCCTATGATGATCAGGCGTTTAAAACTGTGTTCCTGCGTCCCGTCATGACCAGTGCACGTGACACAAGCCTCAATGCGGATTTCGTGCTTCAACCGGCCTGACAACAGTGAGGCTCGAACAACCTTCCTTGAGACGCAGGTCTTTCATTTGGATAGCTCTAGCAGTTGCGATTGCCGTGCCGCTCGTCGCAGCCGCTTTCAGTCCATTGCTGGCCTGGCGGGATCCGGTCTACATCGCAGCGGGATTTGCAGGCATTGTCGCCCTGGCCCTGTTGTTGGCTCAGCCTTTGCTGGCAGGTGGGCATTTGCCCGGACTTTCCGCCCTGCAAGGACGACGCGCCCATCGCTGGGTTGGGGCCCTTCTGGTTGCGGTCGTTGTAATTCATGTTTCAGGTCTCTGGATCACCAGTCCGCCGGACGTAATTGATGCTCTGCTGTTCTCCTCTCCAACGCAGTTCTCTGTCTGGGGCGTTATCGCCATGTGGGCGGTGTTCGCTTCCGCAGTGCTAGCAGCCTTCCGTCGGCGTTTGCGTCTCCATCCAAAGACGTGGCGCATCGCCCACACTGCGCTCGCAGCTGTCATCGTCCTTGGCAGCGTTGTACACGCAGTGTTGATCGAAGGCACGATGGAAACAATGACAAAATTCGCCCTCTGCGCCCTCGTCGTACTGGTGACTGTAAAGGTCATCGCCGACCTGAAGCTTTGGGCAAGAGGTTCGCGCTGAGGCATGAATTCGGCAGAATTGCAGCTGGCCGGGTTGTTCCAAGTCATTGGCTGTTTCCCCTCTTACGCAGTGTCCATACACACCAAAAGCATGGCTTGACTCATAAATTAATGAGCGCTAATTAAATTATATGAATACAAAACAGACACCACGGCGCGGGCGCCCCCCGAGTTCGGATGGACGGGCAACGCAGGAGCGGATTCTGGATGCTGCGCTTGAGATCTTTGCCGAGCGCGGATTTGGCGGGGCGACCGTTCGCCAGATAGCGGCCAAGGTCGGCGTCAGTGATCCGGCGCTTTACGCCCACTTCAAAGGCAAACAGGCAATTTTCGAAGCGCTGATGCGTGAAGCTGGCCCGGACCTGCTTGGGGTGGTTGCTGGCGATAAACCGCTGATTGACATGCCAGCGCGCACGGCAATCCCAGAAGTGTTCGGTGCCATCGTTCTGGCCTGGACAAAGCCCCGCGCACGCGCCTTCACCTCCCTGATGCTTCGCATGGGACCAGAAGGCATCGGCAACGCCTTGAGAGAAGTGTCTGAACGCTTACAGCCCGCCTTCAGTGCCTGGCAGGCACGTGGAGACATTCGAAACGACATCCCGGCAGAAGTCGCTGTCTGGCAAGTGATCGGACCACTTTCCGGGCTTCGGATGACCTATCTGCATGGCATTGCGAGCGAGGCAGACGTTGCCCATGCCGTGACGCTGGCGAATGCCCATCTCGCACAGGTCGTACGCAGCCTCAATTCCAGCGAAGAAGAAACGCAATGAACGACGAGAGCAAGATGAGTGAACAGAGCAGCATGACTGGCCATCAGGAAAAATTGCAAATCGTTGGCCCAAAAGACAAGTTTCCGAAAGTCACTCTGGTTGAGCCAACACAATCCGGCTACCTGTTTCTGGCCCTTGAAGTTGATCATCGCCCGCCTGTGGGTTTCTTTGTCGAAAGCCAGCGCAAAAAGACACTGATCAAGAATCTCAAGGCCCTGGCACGACAACTGCTAGACAGCAATGACGTTCTGGAGGCGACCGTCTTCAAGGCGATGATCGTGCCGCCCGGACGCGGCGCGCTGCTCAAGGACCGCCCAGAGGTGAATATCGCCCGGTTTGACGTCACGCTGCTGGTGGAGTTCACGACCCCAGAGGCAGCCCAAAGCTTTGCTTCCAGCGT
Source organism: Roseibium algae (assembly GCF_037783265.1). NCBI lineage: Bacteria > Pseudomonadati > Pseudomonadota > Alphaproteobacteria > Hyphomicrobiales > Stappiaceae > Roseibium > Roseibium algae. Next base: position 623 of record NZ_JBAKIA010000010.1, on the reverse strand, counting down.
TCAATGGCAGGAGGCCTTGACGTCAGCTGACAAATTGGCGAGCAAATCAATCACTGTGACAGCCTCAAACGCGCGCCGGATCGGGCCGGTTGATCACTCCCGCGACGGTGTCTTCCTGTTCAACTACTTCTATGCGGACAGTCTGGATCTCAATCTGCAGGTCTGGAATTACACAGCCGGCTGGTTTGAAGACCAGACAGGCCTCGACAATTCCACGCTCCTGCTGCCGGATCCGAAACCGGGCATCAGTTACACAATCATCAATCATTGCCGATGGGACAGGCTGCGCGATATTCTGCCAGCGCTTCTGTTCAACCGGACCTTCCGCAGTTTCGTTCTGGCGAATTTCCAGAAAAACAACACGGCGGCCATGCCGATTCTCTACCGGTTGGCGTAAACACGGCGGCGGGCCATGTTTCCAGCATCAGGCAGCCATGCTCCTCCCCCTTTGAATTGGTCCTCACCTGTAGTTAGGAAACTGGAGGACCAGAGATGACTATGAAGCGACCAAAACCGGAAGAGATTGTCGTTAAGTTGCGACAGGTTGAAGTGCTGATGGGGCAAGGCATGACCCGGATTGATGCGATCAGACAGATCGAGCAGATGGGCCGATGTGACCGAGC